>JBAZWF010000001.1:0-608499 GCA_041660485.1 Candidatus Pacearchaeota archaeon
ATTTATCATTATTATATATGTTATTTGAATGTGCTCAAGTCTCCCACATCCAATTTATCATTATTATATATGTTATTTGAATGTGCTCAAGTCTCCCACATCCAATTTATCATTATTATATATGTTATTTGAATGTGCTCAAGTCTCCCACATTATATTAAATTCTAATATTTAACTATAACTTATTAATCTATATTAATTATCATAAAAATCAGGAGGGTTTTGCGAAGCACAAACCAATATAGTGCATTTATTTAACCCACTTACCTCGCAAGCTCGGCTTGCAGGAGATACTAATTTACTTATTAGCCAGTTCTTTTACTTTATCTCCATGTTCTTTTTGGCAAGAATTACAAACATAAACAAGTCCAGTCTTTGTATTTTTTTTAACTTTAACTGTTGTTCCATTAAGTTTTCCAAGAAAAGTCTCTTCAATTTTCTCTCCGCATATTTCACATTTCTCTGCCATGTTTAATCTAATAATTAAGCATTTAATAAATTAACTATCTTAACCCACTCGCCTCGCAAGCTCGGCTCGTGGGAGAGTGCAAGTTTTCGAAGAAAACTTGTTATCATAATTATTTAGAAAATGTTGAATCTAAAATTATTACATGATTATAATTTATGTAAACTTCATAATATATTATTTAAACATCATAAAAATCAGGTGAAGATATATTATTTACTTAATTTAATATTTTTTAACAAATCTACAAGCCATATTATATTCTGCTTTTTGATAATCATATCTAGGAAGTAATAAATCTGTGATTTTTCTTATAGTGGGATATTCGTCAACAATTTTTTGAATTTCTTCTCTAGACAATTGCATTATTTTTTTATTTGCTTTACATAAATTAACTTTCCATTCAAGTGAGTTTTTCATAAATATCCATATATTATTATATTAACTTACTTCTGATAAAATTCATTAACTCTCCAGCCATAATCTTCCATAAAATCAGCTTTATTGCCCTTTGATTTAAGATTGTCTTCAAAGAAACATTTAACAGATTCATTAATTGCCTCAAGTTTGCCTTCATAATCTATACAAGCTTTAAAATCATTTTCTGTGAAAACTTTTTCACCAGCTTTGCTTCCAAGCAATCCTCTAAGATTTATTGAAGTAAAATAATCCTGCAATCCTAAAACTCTTATTAATTCATGCAATGCAACACCCTCTTTACAGAAACTTAAATGCCCAACATCTTTGAAACTTACAAATGAACTTTCTCCTTGAACATTATTATAAGCTTTAACAGTTGGAGGATATGCGCCATTATCATATGTTCCGGTTTGCCATACAGTTGGAATTGTAATCTTGTTGATATCAGATAAACTACTTACAGAAGACATTAAAGCAGCAGATTTTATATCTCCCCTATTTAGTATTGATTCAATTGTTCCATATCCCCCCATTGAATGTGAAAGAGTTCCAATATTATCTTTATCAATTCTTCCATAAAAATCCGAGTTATTCAATCCAAGTGCAAAATTCAAAGAAGAATCAACTTCACTAACTCTATATTTGAAAACATCTTTAAATATATCTATAAGTTCAGGATTATCAATTTCTCCACCAAGTATTTTATCTAAAAACATAGCTGCAAGTTGTTGATATGTTGTATTTTCAAAACCTGGAATTTGTCTAACATGATTATAAACATTATCAACATCTTCAAAAATTTCAGTGAAATTTCCTAAAACCTGCCAAAGAGAATTGTCAGTTTCAACATTTGCATAATCATTATGTGAAGGAGCAACAACAAAATATCCTTTTTTTGCAATACCTCTTAAGTTATCATCATGCATTTTAGGAGAAGCAAAATATCCGTGTGAAAATCCAATAAGAGGGTATTTTTTATTATCCATAGGGTAATAAAGTCTTGTTGCAACATCTTTTGTTTCACCATCTAAATTATATTTAACATTGTAAGTTTTTTGCCCAATCTGCAGTTCAGCTGGTGAAGGACATGCATTAAGCAGACTAGCACTTCCTAATGCTAAAGCACCTTTCAGAAAATCTCTTCGTGAAGTTTTCATTTATACCTTATTAAATAACCCTTTTTAAACATTATTGTAATAATATACAATATTGTTACCACTAAAAAAAGCGAATTAATAAAAATATCTCAAAAAATATATAATGATAACGACGCGATAATGTATATTTAGATATAAACTAAATTATTAATTAAATATAATATAACTTATTAATGCTAAGTGAATAGAATAATCTATTATTTGATAATATCATAAACAACTCCCAAAAAATAAATCAGATTTAAGATACAAAATCTTTAAAAACCGCATATTCTATTCACTATAAATTAAATAAGAGGATTAAAAAAGATATGGGTAGCTGTTTAGATTTACGAAAATATCAAGAAGATAATTCAATGCAGGATGCATTTTCAAAGCTAGTTTCATCACGTCCAGGATATAAAGCAACTCTTGAAAAAAGAGAGCCAATATTCTGTATGAATGAAGCATGTAAAAAAGAGCTTGAGCCACATGCAAAGTTCTGCCCAAGTTGCGGAACAAAATTTGAAAAAAAATCAAAGCAGGCAATTTGTATGAAATGTTATAATATCATAGGTGAAGAAGATAAATTCTGCATGTCCTGCGGTTCACCTCGTCCAACTGCTTAAATATTTTATTACCGATATATTTAAATAAATAATATTTTAATTAGCAATGACAAAGAGGTATTAAAATGGCAAAAGAAATTTCAAAAATGAAGATGGCAGTTATTGCCGGAGCTTCTGAAGCAATAAAGCATAAGTCAAACAATCCCCAACTTAGCAATGATGAAGTAATAAAACATGTTGCAAGGAATGTTGAGAATATTATTGAAAATATTGACGAATAAAGTTTATAAACTCGTAATTCCTCGATATAACATTAATTAAAAGGGGGAAAAATGGCAAAGAATTCAAAGATAATTCATAAAGCTCTTGGATTTGTTGCATGGCTTACCGGAGTTATTGTTTCTCTATCAGTTGCATTTGCAATGATTGAAGGAACACTTACACTTCCTATATGGCTTGGTGGCACAACAATTGCAATGGTTGCTGGATGGATTGTTGTTTTAACAACAATCTTGGGATTAATCCTTGCAATTATCGATTACTTTACATAAGAAATCTTCCTTATTTTTTATTTTTATTTTTTAATGATAAGTATCTATTTCTCCACCAATATATTGATTAATATTTTTCTTTATATCACAGATTACTCTTCCATACCTATCAATATATTTTCTTGTTTTCTTATCTTCTGAAAGTTTTAGAGTCCGAAATTGCGGCCATTCAAACATTTCCATATATTCTTCTTCATCTGCTTCTGATTCAAAAAAGTAATCTATCATAAGTTATTATCTCTATCAATATTAAATTACAAATTCAAGATTATAAAGATTTATATCTTCTGAATCAAAAACCTTTATTAATCTGGGTTTTCTCTCAATATTATGAAACAAAACATTGTTGAATTGCTTTCAAAACAGCTTAAACTAAAAAAAGAAGAAGTTGAAAAGTTAATTGAAATCCCTCCAAATCAAGAAATGGGAGATTATGCTTTTCCGTGTTTTATTCTTTCAAAAATACTGAAAAAAAATCCAGTTGAAATTGCTTTAGAAGTTACAAGAGAGCTAAATAAAAAACTGCCAAAAGACATTGAAAAAGTTGAAGCAAAAGGCTCGTATATTAATTTTTTCGTAGATAAAAAAATACTTGTTAAAGAATTACTTTCCAAAGCATTATCTCCTGAATTTGGCTCTGCTAAAGAAAAACAAAAAATCTTAGTTGAGCATACAAGTGTTAATCCAAATGCCTCGCCTCATGTTGGAAGAGCAAGAAATTCAATAATCGGTGACTCAATTGTAAGAATTCTAAAATTTAGGGGAAATAAAGTTGAAATTCATTATTATGTAAATGATGTAAGCAAGCAAATTGCAATGCTGGCATTAATTTTCAAGACAAAAGATAAATTTTCAGACATGCTTGATAATTACATTAAAATTGCAAAGAAAGTTGAAAACGATCCAAAAATAGAAAAACAAGTTTTTGAAATCCTTGAAAAATTTGAAGCAAAAGACAAAAAAACAGTCGAATTATTTAAAAAAATAGTAGATATCTGCGTAAACGGTCAAAAAGAAATTTTTGAAAAATTTAATATTAAATTTGATTCTTTTGATTATGAATCACAATATGTCGGTCATGCATCAAAAGAAATTCTTGAAAAAATAAAGAAAACCGGAAAATTATTTGAAGATAAAGACGGACGTCTTGTTTTAGATCAGTCAAATACTCATTTAATTAATAAAATGAAAGCTCCTTATTTTGTTTTAGCAAGAAGCAACGGAACTGGATTATATGGTTTAAGAGATATTGCTTATACAATTGATAAAATGAAGCACGGAAGAAACATAATGGTTCTTGGAGAAGATCAAAAACTATATTTTGAACAAGTTAAAGGAGCTCTAAAAATTCTGGGACATGAAGCACCTGAAGTTGTTCATTATTCATTTGTTCTTCTTCAAACAGATGAAGGGGCTAAAAAAATGTCCACCCGTCGTGGAGAGTTGGTTTTATTAGAAGAATTTTATGAGGAATCTATAAAAAAAGCTCAAGAAGAAATTAAGAAAAGAAAAACAAAAGGAGATGCAAAAAAAATCGCAGTTGGTGCAATAAAATATGCAATGCTTAGAAATGATAATGATAAAAATATTGTATTTAGCTGGGAAAATTCTTTAAATTTTGAAGGAGAATCAGGCCCTTACCTTCAATACAGTTATGCAAGAGCCTCATCAATATTAAAAAAATCAAAAAACAAAGCAATAAAATATGATATTCCTGAACTTTCAAAAGAAGAAGTTTCATTAATTAAAAAAATCGCAGAATTTCCTGAAATTGTTGAAAATGCAGAGAAAAATTTAAATCCAAGTTCAATTGCAAATTATTCTTTTCAGCTAGCCCAAATATTTAATGAATTCTATCATTCATGCCATGTAATAAATGATAAAAATGAGGCATTTAGAATAAGATTAGTTCAGGCATTTAGAAATACCTTAAAGAATTCTTTATATCTTTTAGGAATTGAAACAATGGAAGAGATGTAATTATAATCAAGAAATGTAAAGCACAAACCCTTATAATATATTTCTTAGAAACTTTTATTAATGCCTAATCCTTAAATCAACAGAGATGAAAAAACATATTTCCCGATTTAATAAGATATTTTTTGATAGGCCAATTCTTAAATTAATTTATACTTTTATTACTCTTGGAATTTTTTTCTTTATAAGTTCAAATTTTTCAAATATTACAATTGTAAAAAGTATTCTAAATATATTATTAATTCCAATTATTTTAATTCTTGGAGCTTATTCTGTTCTTTTAATTGCAAAAATCATATTTATTTATCTTATACACCGTCCATTTAATCAGCTATTTAATGCCCAAAATTTAACCTCTTTACTTTTAAGTTATGCCATTTTTATATTTGGAATTTTGTTTTTAATTTCTCTTACTTTTATGCAAATTGAGCATCTTGGATTAGGATATATTACCTATGGGACTTGTAGCGATAATTTTAAACCAGAAATGATCGCAAATGATCAAAGTATCTCGCATAATTATTTTTATTTTTCAGCTGCAACATTTTTTACAATTGGATATGGAGATATTTGCCCAATGGGTTTAAGCCAGATATTTTCAATACTCACAGCATTTATAGGAAATATTGTAACAGTTGTTTTAATGGCAATTGTTGTAACTTTATATCTTAATAGAAAAAATCCCGACAATTCTGGATAAAACTGATATTGTATGGTATGAATAATCTATATATAAAGCTATTATATAATTAAAATATAAATAAACTATTAATCAAAGTTTGAACATGTGACATTCATTTTCCAAATTAATATGTTCCCGAGCAAGTTTCTTTTTCACTTTTCTTAAGGAAGGTAGAGCCGAGAAATTTTGCGAGGTTTGGCAAAGGTCTAGATGAGCAAAGTTTTGAGTAAGTAGGAAACCATTGGTTTCCTTCGCAGGGTAATCTTTTTAATAAATTTTACTTAGGTTTAACAAAGATATTATTAACTTAATTTACTTAACTTTATTAGAAATCTTATCACTTCTTTGCTTTTACAGGCTTGAAATCTTTCCAAGCAAGCTCAAACATTTGCTCAAGAGAACGAGCAAAGAATGGTGTATTTATCCAAACACCCACGTCATAACTTGGGTGGATATTTTGATCATCTAAAAGCATAAACATTATTTGTTCACCATCAATTATTGAAAATCTTGCATTTAATCCCTTAACAGCTCTCACTTCAGCAACCCTTGCTAAATCTCTTGCATATTTTTCATTTGCTTCTGTTATAGGTGCAGCAATTCTTATCTTAACTCCTCTTCTTCTTGCCTTATCTAATGAAGGCATTAATGCTTCAAGCTTTCTGTTCAATCCTTCAGCAGTTGTAACAACGGTAACTGTTTTTTCAGCTGAAGCAATTAACATATCTAAATGATTATACATGTTTGTTCTGCCCCTTAAACTTCCAGACAAATCACTTGGTTCAACAAACTTTACTCCTTGAGTAAATAATGTGCCAAGTTCTTTTAAAACATCATCACTTTTAAGTTCTTCAAGTCTTCTGCTTTTCTCTTTTGCATCAACCATTAAATTTCTTTTAACTCTTTCAATAACTTCTTCAGGTTTTAAAGCAACAAATTTTATAGGTTTCCCTAATTTCATTACAATAAATCCTTTTTTCTCTAAGCTTTCAAGAATATCATAAGTTCTACTTCTTGGAACATCACTGATATTACTAAGTTCACCTGCAGTTGACACTCCCCTAGATAATAGAGCAGTCCATACTTTCACTTCGTAGAGATTAAGGTCAAATATCTTTCTTAACCTTCCTAAAAATTCCTCTTTGACAATCATTTTTTTACCTTGTTATAATTATATTCATTATTTTTAATCAATGGGTATATTTAAATGTTTTCTTAATAGTATTTCTTACGAATGACTAAAGAAATTCACTTCTTACTAAGGGTTAATGGTGAATTTATCTAACTTTTCTAATATATATTTTGATAAGGTTATTTTTGATTTCAATCTTATCGTCGGCAAAATTATTAATTTGCTCACTTTTATCTGAAATTATAATTTTTTTAGAATTTGTTCTTTCTTCAATTAGTTTTTTTTGCATATTTATAAGATTAATTGTTTTTTTGTCCGCTATAAGGGTTAGTTCAATTAAATCGCTTTTTACAAGCCCTATTTTCTTTCTTAAGCTCTGAACTTGCCTTGAAATATTTCTTGCATAGCCTTCTGCTTCTAATTCTTCAGTTATTTTTGTATTAAACTCAACTTTTTCTTCTTTACTTTTCTCAATTTTAACTTTCTTCACTTGCAATTGATTTGCAATTATACCATAAAGTTCTTTAGGTATTTTCTTTTCAGTATAAACAATTACTTCTGCTAAAGGCCATTTTAAACCAATCTTTAATTTATCTCTTTCAGCAAGTCCAAGTTCAATTACTTTCAACATCTCTGCAAAATCTTCTTCAAGTTCTTCATTTATCTTTCCATTTTCAACTTTCGGCCACGATGACAAATGCACTGATTCTTTTCCAAAGTCTTTATGTATTGATTCTGTGATATTTGGAGCATACGGTGCAAGAATTCTTGATATTTTATCTAAAATTTCTCCAACAACCTTTTTAACATTTTTATCTTCTCTATCTCTGATTATTTTAATATAAGTTCTTGAAAAATCATTTGATATAAACTCAATTATTTCTGACAATCCGCGCTCAATTTTATAATTTTCCAGACTTTCTGTTGTAGTTTTTATAACAGAGTTTAATCTTGATAAAATCCATTTATCTTCTAATTTTATCTCAGCTTTTTTTTCATTATCAATTTGTTTGTAAAACTGATAAGTATTCCATAAAATATTTAAGAAAGGTAGAACATCTTCTTTAACCATATTTATTCCAAATCTTTTTGAGCTTCCAGCATCAATAACACAGAATTCTAAACGTGTAGCATCAACACCAACTTGCTCAAGTACATTATCTGGATTTAATATATTCCCCTTTGTCTTACTCATTTTCTCTCCTTTTTCATCAACAATATGCCCAGCACAAATTACATTTTTATAAGCAATATTATCAAATAAAATTGTGGATAATACATGTAAAGTGTAAAACCATCCTCTTGTTTGGTCTATAGCTTCTGAAATAAAATCATACGGAAATCTTTTCTTAAATTCATCTTTATTTTCAAATGGATAGTGAAATTGCGCAAATGAACTTGAACCAGAATCATACCAGCAATCAATTACATCCGGAATTCTGCTCATTTCTTTTCCACATTTTTTACATTTGAATTTAATTTCATCAATCCAAGGCTTATGCAAATCAATTTGTTTATCATTTATTTTTCCAACAGCCTTTTTTTTCAATTCTTCAACACTTCCAATCATTTCTTCATTTCCACAAGAGCATCTCCAAACAGGTAACGGAGTTCCCCAGAATTTTTGTCTTGATAATGCCCAATCTTTAACATTAGAAAGCCATTCACCAAATCTTCCATCTTTAATATTTTCAGGCTCCCAGTTTATTTTCTTATTTAATTCAATTAGTCTTTTTTTGTATGCAGTTACCCTAATAAACCACGACTTAATTGCATAATACATTAACGGCGTGTTACACCTCCAACAAAAAGGATAATCATGTTCATAAGGAATAACTTTAAACAATTGCTCTTCTGCTTCTAATCTTTTTATTATTTCTTTATCTACATTTTTTATAAATTTGCCTTCATAGTCTGGTACTTCGTTTGTAAATTTTCCACTTTGATCAACTGGTTGCACAAATGGCAATTTTTCTTTTTTACACGCTTCATAGTCAACTTCTCCAAATGCAGGAGCCATGTGAACTAAACCAGTTCCATCATCAATTGTTACAAAATCTCCACCAATAATTCTAAAAGCATCTTTATCTTTAAAATACGGAAATAACGGAGTATATTTTTTTCCAATTAATGCTTTTCCTTTAACTGTTTTAATAATATTTGGCTCTTCAAATAATTTATTTGCTTGTTCTTTACCAACAATATAAACTTCTCTTTCTTCAACATAAACATATTCCATATCTGGATTAACTGCAATAGCTAAATTAGATGGCAATGTCCACGGAGTTGTTGTCCAAACTAATAAATATTCCCCAGAAGCTAATCTCATTTTAACAATTACAGAATCTTCTTTTACTTTTTTATATCCCTGAGCAACTTCATGACTTGATAAAGGCGTTTCACATCTCGGACAAAACGGAACAACTTTGTGAGCTTCATATAATAATTTTTTATCATAAAGCTGTTTCAAAGACCACCAGACACTTTCAATATAATTATTATCAAGAGTTACATACGGATTATCTAAATCAATCCAATAATTTAATTTTTCAGTTGATTTATTCCATGCCTGAATATATGAAAAAACACTTTCTCTGCATTCATTAATAAATTTTGCCTCTCCGTGTTTTATAATGTCTTTCTTACTATTCAATCCTAGCTTTTTTTCAATCTGCACTTCAACCGGGAGTCCGTGACAGTCCCATCCAGCTTTTCTCGGCACATTATAGCCTTGCATATATCTAAATTTGTTAATTATATCTTTGTAAGTTCTAACTTCTAGATGATGCAATCCTGGCGGAGCATTTGCAGTTGGAGGTCCTTCAAGAAAACTAAATAATTTCTTCCGGCTTTTATCATTCTTAACAGCTTTTTCAATATCTTTTTTCTTCAATATTTTCCCAGCTTCTTCTTCAATCTGTTTAAAGTCATACATTCTATTTTATTCTCGTTTTTCAGATTTATTAACTTTCCCATTATCTTCCTTGCCTTTTTTCAGCCAGTTATCACTATATCCTCTATATCTAAACCTATTTACGAGCTCTTCTGCTTTTCCATTTTCAGAACCAGTTATAATACCAGAAATCACATAATTCATCCATGTTACCGGATAATGATTTTTATCTTCTAAAAATTCAGCTGTTTTATAATCCCTGCATTTTAAAAGTGTTTCATAATGTTTATAAATTTCTAACATTCTTTTAGGCGGATAATACCTATGATGTTCGCTATCTCTATATCCAATTAGTTCAATTCCCTTATATTCACATTTTTCCAGTTGTTTTTCCCTGCTGCTGTTTGGTTTTTTATTTAAGCCCATAGAACATCATACAACCATCATAAACTACCTGTTTTTAAAGTTAATTATTACAATTTTTATATAAAATCTTTTAAACCCCATACCCATTAAAATAAAATGCAAAGAAAGAAACAACAGCCAAAAGAACAAAAATCAAATCAAAATGAAATTAATCTTTTAATTGGAATTTATCACCCTGCCAGACATAGCCCATTTAAAATAGCTAGACGTTTTGAAGAAGAAAAATATGAAGTTTCATTTGTTACAGGCTATCCTGATAAAACAAAAGAAATTGAATCAGAAAGATTATTTGATCTTTTTAGTCATTTAGATAGTTCAGAAATTAGAATAAGAGAAGTTTCTAAAAGAGTTGCAGAAGCAATTAATGATGTAATGATAATTAATTTCTCACCTGAAATGATAGTTAATGGAAAGTATCTGTGTGAATATGCCGCAAGTCATGGTATTACTAAAGTTCGCGACTGCGACCCTTTAGACAAGCAAAGCTTAGCACATTTAGTTAATTATCTTGAGAAGAAGTGCTGAGAATTTATAGAAAGTGTTTTAAACACAAATCAAGTAATGTAATTATGATTAAAAAAAGAGGGCAGATAAAGGTTCTCCTGATTATTCTATTTATTTTAATCGCCATTGTTTTAACTCTATTCTTTTTATTTATCTGGCCATATTTTTTCCATCCCCCAGATAAGCCAGAAGATTTACAAAATATTACAAGAATTGAACAAATTGATGATTCTATTCAACATAATATAACTTTAACAAGCAATCCTGCTAATTGCAAAGATGAATGTTCTGCCAAAGGATTAAAAAAATGTTCTGAAAATGGATATAGAATTTGTGGTAATTTTGACAAAGATAATTGTTACGAATGGAGTTTTATAATTAGTTGTAATTCTGGAAAACAATGTATTTCTGGAATTTGTAAAGAAATAATTACAGAAACACCTATTACTCCCCCTATAGACCAATTAGTAAGATATGATTTTGATGAAGTTGAAATTTTGTCTACAGAAGTATTTAATATAACTAAATCAAGCCCAGGACAAATTACTTGGGCAGACGGACTTTTAGGAGAATCAAATAATTTGGAAGTTACACATGCCGTTTTTAATTTAAAGAAAAACGGACAGGTTCTTAGAAATAGTGAAGAATATCTGAAAGTTGAAGGCTCAAATGGAGATAAAAGATTTTTATTAAACTCAGGAGGAGGGTATATATATTTGGGAGAAGGATTGAAAAGTGTAGAAAAACAATTTTGGTCAGCTAAGCAATTAATTGGAGATGATATTGTCAAAGATAAAACCCCTCCTATTTATTCAGTTAATTTACTAGAAATTTTAGATGAACAAAACAAGTTAATTTCTGCAAAATTATCTTTTTCAGATTATGGTTCAGAAATAGATCAAAAATCTCAGGTATTTAATTGGTTTATTTATACAAATCAAAATAACCAGAATCAAACACAAAATAATACAGAACCAGTTTCAGAGTATAAGTGCCCAGGAGTTATTATTGAGGGTTTATGTAATGGGAATCCCAATTATGTTCCTTTTTCCAGAAGAGATTATTTTGAGGATGAAAATATTAAAATCAAGGGAAATCCATACATTTCAAAAATTTCAGTTGGTGATGAATTTAATTTTTCATTTTATATAGAAAATAAAAAATCTGTAGCCTATGAATTTGATCTCTCCCATTTCATTCCGGCAACTTATTTTGAAATTGTTAACTCCGAATTTTCTTTAGAAAATGTATTAAAACATTATATACTTCATCTTAATCCTAATGAAAAAAAACAATTTAATATGACTCTTAGAGCTATAAAAGAGAATTTGTTTGGAAGTGGAGTATTTTTTGAATTAGGTATTTTAAATGAAACAGGAATGGAATTTATAGATTATACCATCAAAGTTGAATCAAATTCAGGTTATATATTATGCTCTGGAATAAAATTTCCAGCAACATTTCATGATGAAACTGCTCGTATTTATAATTTTTATAATAATGATTATAAGACTGCAAAATGTTGTAATAATATTTTCTATCCTTCATTTGAGTGTTGTTCTGATAATGATTGTGATAGCGGAAAATGTGTAGATGGTATGTGTATAAACCGCATGTTTCAAGGAAATTCAGTAGTTAGAGATCCTGCTATAGGGAATAAAAAATTATTAGTAATCTTAAGTTCCAATGCTAAAACAGATAATTCTCCATGTTTCAATAAAAAAGAAAATTATTCTAAGCTTACTTCAGAAGTTGAAAGATTTTATGATAATGCTGCTGCAAAATATTTAAATGAATCAGATAATTTTATCAATTTTGATTGGACTATAATTGGTAATTTCAATATACATGATCTTGGTTTAGAAGGACAATTAATTCCTGACGAAATATTAAACAAGTCAGCACAGTTATGTAATATTAATCCTTATTTTTATGATGAAATTGTAGTATATAATCCTGAACATAATCTGTGTAGTGAGGCTCCGGCCTGTGCAGGAAGACCAATTTTAACAAAAGTATTCAGTGATGAATATTCTTCAACAATCGCCCATGAACTAGCGCATAATTTTGGATGTAGAGATTTATATACTATTGGAGGGGGCCAACTACAATGGGCTACTGGACTTATGAGCACAAAAGATGGTAGTGGTAATGATACTTCTCTAGCAACTTTAGATGTTTGTAGGGGAGAACTAGGTTGGTCTGATTTAAATGGCAATGGGATAATAGATGTCAAAGAATTTAAACAACCTACGCAAATTAAAATTAACTATACTGGATTTCATGATGAAGAAAGGTCAAAAGGAAAATTTATTATTTTTGAAAATTTAGATGTTTTTGGATTAAATAATAATATTAAAGTTCCATTTTTTAATTTACAGCCAAATATAATAATTAAAAGAGAAGGTGTTGAACAATATATTTGTTCTGGCAAAGAAACTTGTGCTCCAGTTATTCCTTCAGATATAATCATAATTAGAGCAGAATATTCTTATATTGACATATATGCTGGAAAATTAATTAAATTTAGTGATGAGATTAAATTTAATGTATCTGATTTGTTATAAAATAAGACAATTATAATTTTTAAAAATTAAGGAGCATTAGGACTCATATATGCAAAGATTGATAATATCAAAAGTAGTACTCCAATTAATCTCATAAGAATTACTGCTCTTTTTTCACCCATACTATTTGCTAAAGAATTAGTTAAACCTGCTTTCAATTTTCCTTCTTTTTTTCTAACTGACATACCAGTACGTGCTGACACAAAAAACTTACTCATTGGCTTTGGTAAAAGAATAAGTAGTAAACCAATAATTAACCCAAAAGTTCCTGTAATTATTCCCATAAATAATTAATAACTAAGTAGTTTATAAAATTATCTTTTTTATATAATAAAAATTGTATAAGTAAAAACATTATTATACTATGTTTCTCTTAATTTCCTATGAAAGAATCAAGAGCAGTAGCAATATTTGTTGCAATTTTTATCTTATTAGGAATATTAAGTTTATTTTATTTCATCTTTTTTTCAGCAGGCTTTAATTTCTATAAATCCGAGCTGACAATAAATGGCAATAATGTTCAGGAAAAATTAACATTTAATGCAAATAAAGACTACCATACTTTATTCAGGACTTTTATAACTCCGGTTGTTGTCAGCCCAAGTAATTTTGAGAATATTCAATTAACATCAGTTAGTTGTCAACAAGGAACCCCATATGTTTATACACAAAATTCAGGGCTTTTTACATTTGATAAAACATTTACATCTGAAAAGTCTTTGCCTTACACAGAAATCAATGAATACGGATGCACATTCGGAAACCAATTAGGTTTTAAAAAATCTCAGGATTATACAATCCAATCTTCTTTTATTGTCAATAACAAAAATCTTTTTGAGATAAATGGAAAATACTATACAAAGTTTGTTGCATATTCTCCAGATAAACATAAACTTCTTATTAAAAACAATAATTTCTTTGTTTCAGGAGATGCAATAACAAAGGATATATTTTTCCCAAATGAATATGTAATAATCTATATTCCTTATAATGAAAAAGACATCTCTCAGTTTAATATAATTCAAAAGAGCAACTTTGAATTTACAAGCATATTTATTTTTATATTATTTATAATTTTTTCATTTTTCCCAGCAATTTTATTCTTTTTAGTATGGTTTATCTGGGGCAGAGAAACATCTTATCTTGATGTCCCTAAAGAGCTTAGCATGTATCCAAATCAAAAAAACGATGGATTTTCGTTTTTTGGATGCTCGGGAATTAAAAATTCCCTACATGAAAGAAAAGCTTGGGAAGTTGCAACTATGTTTACTCATCCATTAGGAAAAATTAACAATAACTTTTTCCCAGCAATGATAATGGATATGAATAGAAGAAAAATAATTGAATTAAAAGCAGTTGACAAAGAGGTTTATATTAAACTATTAAAATATAATAAGCAAAAGTTAGATGAAGTTGAACTTGCTTTTATTTCTTATATAGAAAAAATAATTGAGCTAGGAGACAAATCTAAAATAGACTCTGAAGGATTTTTCTCAGTTAAAAAAATGATTAATACAATCAAATTTACTAAACAATTTGAACTTCAGAAAGAATATCAAAGTTTAGCAAAAACAATTGATAAAAAAAGCAAAGAATATCTTGATAAAAAAGGGCAAACAATAATAATTCTTTCAATGATTGCCTTATTTTCATTATCATTTTTATTTTTTGCATTAACTGAAATTAATTTTATCCCACTAATTATTCTTTTGTTTATTTCACTATTTATTACTCTTTTTGCATCAAATCTCTCTTCAATCTTTATCAAATTCAAAAAAGATTATTATATTGAATATCAAAAATGGCAGGGATTCAAGCACTATCTAAATGCCTTTTCATCGATGAAAACCTGTCCACCAGAAGCAATTAAACTCTGGCAGCAGCATCTAGTTTATGCAACAGCTTTAGGTGTTGGTGCAGTAGTAATTAAAAAATTCAGAGAGTGGAGAGTAATTAATGAAACTCAATACGCCGCATTTTACAATACAACTGCCTATAGCACCTCAAATTTTGGTGGTGCAGCAGCAGGCAGTGGCGGAGGAATGGGTGGAGCAGGTGGTGGAGGAGCAGGTGGCGGCGGTGGTGGCGGGAGATAAAAATTTAAGGATTGCAGTTTTGTTTTCACAAAACTGATATTATATTTATCTGTAAATTGATGTCACATTATTTAATCAATATAAATAAATTAAAACGAGTATATTTTAATTAAAATAATTTATACTTAGTAGCTCCAGCGTAAAATAAGGAAGGTTTTGCGAAGCACAAACCATTATGGTATGTTTACTTAACAATCTCAAATTTTTTATCAAAAAATTTCTATCCCTAATTTTTTAGCAATATCGTCAGACGCAATTAACTGGTTTTCTTCTATACTTGAACCAGGAACAGCTAAAACATCTAATCTATTATAAACAAAAAGATGAGCTGCAACTCCCTTTATTTTTTCAAGATTTATATTATTAGTATTAAAAACTCCTCGTGTGAGAAAAGTAATTTCGTGATCTGGTAAAGACAAATCATATTTTTCCAATCTTTTTGCAAGATTAAATGTTTTAAAATGAGGGTAATACATTTTTAATTCTTCACACATTCTTTCACTCAATCCTTGACACCTTCTCTCTGTTTCTTTATCTTGTTGTTTTGTTAAAGGATAAATTCTAAAATCATCAGTACAATATATTGGATTTCCAAATATATGTCCTGCTAACTCATCATCTTTTGGTGGACGAACTCCACCAAGAATAAAAGTTAAATAATCAAAATTAAAAGGTTGGGCTTTTTCCCATACATACAATGTTGCATTACTGCATTCAGTTATAACTTGAAGACTATTTGTCATGAAAATCTTCATAAATATTTAATATTTAAATATTTCTATATAACACTCTTCAAACTCTCTTCTTCAGAAAAATGCAGTTCAGCAGGAATAATTATGCAGTACGGCTGTTTAACTTTCTTTTCATCAATTTTATCTAAATTGTCATAAAATATTTTTTCACGATTTGTTCCTAGCTGTGAACAAACAATAAGTTTATAGAATTTATACTCTGTTTTTTTCATCTGCTCGCGCGCATCTTCAAATTTCAACCCAATATCAACTAATAACAAGGTATGTGCTTTAATTGATTTATTTTCTTTTATAGTATCAATAAAACTTACTGGCTCAAAATTTTTCTGCCATTTAGGTAAACTTATTGTTTTCCCAAACTTATATGCATGCAAACCACTTTCCAAAACTCCGTCAAATACACTTCCTGCATGAAGAATTTTATATCTTACATTAAGTTTCTTTGCTTTATTTATCAAAGCAATATGTGTTGTAGCCATTAAAGGACTTCCATAAACAAGCAGAACAACATCTGATTTTATAGCTTCATCAACAATTTTCTCACTTTCAACAAAATCTCTGCCAGCATCAACAACTTTAATTTTCAACTCTTTCTCAAGCTCTTTTTTAGTATACGGAAAATCAACTGTATAGTTTTCCAAATATATTTTTCGAATATTCGCACTTTTCAATATCTTTTTACCATGAAGTGATATTCCTCGTAAGTCAAGTCCAAGTCCGATTAGATATAACATAAAAAAACTAAGAATAAATGCTTTTTATTGTTTTCCTATTTCCAAGAAAATAAAATTAATGCAATTAACAATAAGGGAGTAGATATAGCTAAAACAATTTCAATACTTAATCCTTGAATTTGTCTTCCACCAACAAACATTAAATAATCTATAAGTAAAGTTATAAAACTTGATCTTATAACTGCAAATAAATTATTCTTGTTTTTAGGTAATGGAACAAATATGATTACAAAAAAGAATAAAACAGCAGAAATCCAACTTATAAACTCGGGTTTCTCTAATAACTTATTCTGATTAACAGTTGATATAAATAATCCTGATAAAATTAATATAATAAACCCAAATACAATCGCTAAACAAACTGATCTAATTAATTTAATTATAATCTCTTTTTTATCCATATTTTATTTAAACAATTATGATTTATATATGTTACGTAATACTAATCTTTTTAAACCAAAACCCCTAGATTTCCCAATGAAACCATTACAAGTTATTGACAATAAAGCATATTTGAGTCCTGAATTTTTCAGAAAAAGCGAATTATGTTTTCACACATTTGGAATAAAAGGTAATCCTGCTTATAGAGTATGTATTGCTTTAGATAACAAATATGATATTATAAAAAAGTCTTTGTTTTCTGAAAAAGAAAAATTAATAGGAGAAATTTCCGATTTTTACCTAGATAGAAACTTAAATCCTTTCTTAAAATATTCTCCTATTGAATTTGTTGGTGAAACAAGATTACATAAATCAATGAAAACTATTAAATTAAATTTAACAGAAGGCTCTAAAGAAGCTTGGTTTAAATTTGTCTTAGACCCAGATGCAAGACAAGGTTACCCCTTTTTTGGATTATATCTCCCTTTGAATTTTTGGTTAGACAGGCAAAAACTAAACTCTCCTTAATGCAAGCCATCTGCCTAAAACCTCATACCAATCTCCTGGAATTTGTTCTCTTAAACTTGGCCCAAGTTTATTATATGCTACTAAATAACCACTAAGAAAAGTATTTCCTTCAGGATCTCTAAGCAGACGAGCACCATCAATCATTTTTGTTTTTGCAGAAATTTCCTCTCCATTTTTATAAATGGCTTCTTGAATTCCTCTCTGATTTTTATAGATAATTTTAATTTTTCTATCAGCACCTTCCATAAGCCTTGCTTCTAAATATTCTCCATTTTCCCCTTCAACTTTATATCTATTTTTCATTTTCTCCTTTCAGGAATTATCTGATACTTCTTATTTTCCAAGTCAAAATAAACTGCCTCGCCTTTTTTTGGTTCTAGCACACCATTTATATTTTCAAGTTTCATCTCATTTTCTAGAAAATAACGAGGATATTGTTCTGCAAGTTCAAGATGAGAAACTAATATCAAAGTATTTGCTTTATCTCTTAATTTATCAACAAGTTTATGCGCCCTTTCAGGATTTCCAAGAAAATTTGCACTTCCAGGAGCAAGATTTCCAGACCATAACTCAGGAGATTCTTCAATATATCTCAGCCCAATTGTGCTTGCTAAAACTTTTGCACTTTCAATTGCAACCTCTTCAGGCGAAGATAAAATGTAAAAACCCGGTTTTGCAAGGTTTAATATTAATCTTGCTAAATTCCTCATTTCTTCTCTTCCATTTCCATTTATATGATATTCATCTCCGTCATAATCATAGTTTCCATGCCTTGCAAAAACCAAATGTTTCATTAACCAACTGAACAAACTTTGTTTTTAATTTTTTCTATACAAATAAATTATCAAAAGTTTATTAAACCTCATTTTTATCCCAAGTTTATGAATAACCAAAAAAAAGTACTAATTATCTTAATGTTTATTTTCATAATTATAATTGCTATTTTAATTCTAAGATTTACATTATTTAATGGAAAAGTAACTGGAAATGTTATTCTCAATACAACTACTCAAAATACTTCAAAAATCTCTCCTCAACTTAAGATTATTCCTCCAACAAATGATGATTTTCTTAATGGATGTTTTGCAGTCAAAAACTTAAATAATAAAACTATTTCAAATATTCAAATTAAAATTGATAATATTGACCAGCAAATTATTTCTCAAAAATCAATTAAACCAACTGAACAGAGTTATATTTACATTAAAGACTTTATCCCATCAGGAAAGCATAGTTTATCAATTTCTTCAGAAAATTACACTGAGACAATTCAGATAGATGTTCCAGAACAATGGCAGGTTTCTTTTCATTAATCAAGTTTAAATATTGAATTTTATTATAAAAATAATGGATATAACATCATTTATAGTATCATTTTTAATAGTACTTTTAGCAATACCTGTTGGATATTTTCTAAAATCTGTTACAAAGGAAGAAATAGGTATAGGTAGATTATATTTTCAAATAATCTGGATAACCTCCTTAATTATTGCAGGTATTATGTTATTTATCCAGTTTAACAATCTTGCATATAAATATTCAATTATAGCAACACTTATATTTATCTCAATAGTGAGCTTCATATCCTATTATCCACATGGTAAACGAAAAAACTCTAATCCAGGAAATAAAAGAACTTGAAAAAACAAATATTAAAAACATAGTTGAAAATCGACTTAAACAATTCCAAGAATTTAAAACTAAAGATTATCAAGACTGGTTTTCAGAATTGTGCTTTTGTATACTTACTGCAAACTCAAAAGCTCGAACTGCAATAAATATTCAAAATCAATTAGGTTTTGAAGGATTTTCAAAATATTCTCAAAAAGAGCTAAGCACTTCAATAAGAGTAAATAAACATCGTTTTCATAATAATAAAGCAAAGTTTATTATTTGCGCAAGAGATAATTTAGAAATAAAAGATAAAATAAAAAATTTAATTGAAAATTTAGGAGAAACTGAAGCAAGGGAATGGCTTGTTAAAAATATTAAAGGATTAGGATATAAAGAAGCATCACATTTTTTAAGAAATGTAGGTTATACAAATCTTGCAATTCTTGATAGGCATATACTTAATCTTATGGTTGAAAATAATTATCTAAAAGAAAAGCCAAAATCTCTTAATAAAAAGAACTATTTAGAAATTGAAAGTAAGTTTAAATCACTTGCAGAAGATTTGCATATGTCTCCTGCAAAACTTGATTTATATATGTGGTATATGAAAGCAGGAGAAGTATTAAAATAAAAAAGAAAAAAAGAAAAAATTAATAAAATTTAATTTTTAGCTAATCCCCAAACATTTCTTATTGCTACAATTATTGTAGCTGGAACAAATATTGCTAGTAATGCTACAAATACTCCACTCAAATAAGGAACTGTATTAAGTAAAGCATTTCCTTGAGAGCTTACAATTACTAAAACTGCTCCAGATAATAAGAAAGGCATTGCTTCTTTACCGGTGATATTTAAAAATCCAACAACTAGTCCAATTAAAACTAGGACTAAAACCCAAATGGGGTCAGCTGATAGATTAAATATTCCAACAATCAAAGCAATAAGAACTCCGGCTAAAAATGCCCAGCCTCCAAGTTTTCCTATAATACTACTTTTTGCCATTTTACCTCCTTTCACCTGATTTTAATAATATAATATATACAAATTATTAGTTTAAATATCTATTGAATATCGATAGAAATCACTTTTTTCCAGGTTTTTTTATTGTTAAAAGTTCGTTTGTAACATATTTGCCCAATTCATTTATTCTTTCCGGATTAAATCTTCGATTATGTTCAATATTAAAGTCTCTAACTGAATTAGTAATTATGCCATAAAGATAATTATTTAATGTTCCCTGCAAACCTGTTGCGAGGTCTCTTAGTTTTTCATCCATCCATTCTTTTCTTAGTCGGTTAAAATAAAATTTTCTTGCTTCTTTTAAAAAAGAATTATTAGGAAAAACACTTTCTTGGAAATTCACTTCAATTCTGGGTATAAGATAATCTGGAATTTTAGTTGTTTCTTCTTCATATACTTCTTCTTCATTTACAGCAACTCTTTTCCCCCTTAAATTAATAACAAATTCTCTTAAATGAGTATCATAGATTACCGGGCTTTCTTCAGCAGCTGTTTCAAGTAAGCTTCTCTTTCTTTTTGATATGTCTTGTCTAGTTACAGAAAGCTGATATTTTGAATTAGGAATAATAATTTCTTTTGGTACAAATTTATTGGTTTCTTTTTTAGAGACCATAAAAGTCTATATTGCCAGCTGTATAAAAACAAGTATATGCTAGGATATATATTTTAGTTTAGGCAAGGCAAAATGTCAAGAACCATAATAGTTAAAATTCATTAACAGATAAGGTTTTAAACACATTATTTTTATATTTATTATATTGCCCGGATCGCATACAGGAATTGAAAATTCCTGTCCCTCAAACTCTTATGAGTTCAAGGTAACGGTATTGCATTGGATTAATTGATTAACAGATAAGGTTTTAAACACATTATTTTTATATTTATTATATTGCCCGGATCGCATAACGGTATTGCAGTGGATTGCTAATCCACGCCTCCTTGTGGGGCTTCCAGGTTCAATTCCTGGTCCGGGCGTTTACTTTCATTTAAGTAATATTTTAGTGATAAGAAATGGAAGTAAACGAAGTTTTGACATAAGTAAAACTTCTATAATACGAAGTCAAAACGCACGTAGGGCGTTCCTATTTTTTTAAACATAACCTTTATAACAGCCAATTTATAAATAATATAAAGGAAAATAAAACAAAATGGCAAAAATTAGATGCGGTGCTTGTAAAAGATCTTCGAAAGGAGTATGTAGAAGATGCAGAATGAAACGAGGCACATTAAAAAGACAATAATAATCTTTAAAAATAACTGGTTTATTGATTTTTATGACAAATTCAGAAAAATTAATGTCTCCAAATTGCGGAAGCATAATTGAAGGAGGAAATCTTGAACTTATTTATAGAGAAGGAAAAAAAGATAAAGTATTCCTGCAATTTCCAAAAGATAGTGAGGGTAATGATTTAATTGAAAAAGAATTATATTTTGATTATTTGAAGCCTCATGAGTCCCCTTCTTCATTAGTCTTATGTAAAATTATTAAAGCAAATCATGGGGAACTTACAATTCAATATGAAGAAGGTTCTGTAACTTTATATCACTGGAGATATGCATTTGATGGGCCACAACATCCAGTTGTTGAAACTAAAGAATATTGGAAAAATGTTCAGGAAGAAAGCTGGAAAAGAGTTCTTAATCATGCAAGTTCATTAAGCCCTGCAAATGAAAAAAATATTAAAAAAACTATTGAAAGACTTCAATCTCGTATAAATTGGATATCTTCAAATCTTGAAAATAAAGTTAATTGTTCTTTAGTCAAACAATTCACTTAGGCTGTCCCCTTTTTGAATACGATATATTGCCTCTGCAAATAACGGTGCAAAAGGAACAATCTCAAATCTTTTATCTTTTTTAATAATTGGATTTATATAAGCATCTCCAACCATAATTAAATCAAATTCCTTAAATTTATCAATGCCTTCTGTAAATAGCCCGTGTGTGCAATAAGTAGAAATATTTTTTGCACCTGCTTCTCTTGCACTTTTTGCTGCTGTGGCAAGAGTTCCACCTGAATCAATCATATCATCAATTATTAAAACATTTTTCCCATTAACATCCCCAAGTATCTTCAAACTACTAACTTCTCCTGCTTTTTTTCTTGATTTATAACCTACTGCAATTTCATCTTTTCCAATACGAGTTGCAAAAGCTTTTGTTCTTGGAGCTCCTCCTGCATCTGTACTCATAATAACAATATCTTCTAACAAATTAGGATGATCATTTTTCAAATGTTTAATAACTTCTGGAAAAGAATATAATCCATCAAAAGGTATAGAATAAAACCCTTGAATTGAAGGATTGTGAACTTCTAAAGTTAAAACCTTATTTGCATATAACCCAATAACATCTGCAACAACCTTTGCGCTGATTGGAACTCTTGAAGCATCTTTTCTATCTTGTCTTGCAAATTTTAAATAAGGAAGTACATCAATAATTTCATGTGCTGAAGAATTTTTAAGTGTTTCATTAACTAAACACAATTGGAGAAACCAATCAGAAGGATTTTTATTTGAATCATGTACAAAATAGCAGCTTCTTCTTCTTACATTATTTCTTATTTGAATTTTAGTTTCTCCATCTCTAAATTTTGTAACATTAACTGGATTTAACTCAAATTCTCCATCTCTTTCTTTTAATTTATTATAAATCTTAGTTGCAAAATCCCATGAATCTGATTTAGGGTCAGCAATTATAGAAGATTTATATCTTGGCATAATAATTTTTGTTTTTTTTGGTTTAAAATGTTTTGTATAGTTATTTACAAATAATATTTTATCAATTAATTTAAATAGACTAAAGATTATATGTTAATTTGTCCACTAATTAAAATGAGTCAATTGCTTAAACTTCCAAATCGAATCAGAAGGCAAGTTATGCAGATTTCAGATAAAGATTATATAATTAATAAACTAAATAAAAGAATAGGCCAATGTAAGAAGTGCGGACAATGTTGCAAAGGTTGTAAATTTCTTGATACAGAAACAAAATTATGCAAAGTTTATGATGACCGTCCCTGGCTTTGTCATAAAGACTTTCCGCTTGACAAATTAGACCAAAAAATCTGGGGAGTCAAAAACTGCGGTTATAACTTTGAATAAGATATTTTTTAAACCTCTGTTAACTAAATAAAATATGTTTTATTTAATTCATGCTCTAGCAGGAATTTTTATTGGTAAAAGCTTAAATTCTCTTATTTTAATCAGTTTATTAGCTTTTATTTCTCATTTCCTTTTAGATATGATTCCTCATTGGGATGGGCATTTTGATAAAAGTGATTTTATTAAAAGTGGAAAAGCAAAAATAAAAAAGTCAACATTTTTATTGAGGGCCGTTGACGGCATATTAGGTATTTCTGCAATTATCTTTTTTTATTATCAATTTAATCTTATAGGAGTATTAATTGGAGGTTTTTTTGCAGTTCTTCCAGATATGATTAAAATTGGATATTATAGCAAATTAAAGAATAATAAATATTTTAATAATTATTTAAAGTTCCATGCAAAAATACAAAGAGATGTTAGTAGAAATTTTGGCATTATTATACAGATTTTAATTAGTTTAATAATCTTATATTTTATTACATTTTGAGTTTAATACTTCGTAGCTCTGCTACGACTCAAAATGTAATTAGAGATTGCTTATCGCGAAGCGAAAAAATTCGCGAATACCACCTAGCTTGATATGATTAGATAGCGAATTTTTAGCAATCTCTTTATTGTTAATTAAACATAAAATAATCATTAAGATTCTTACTATGCGCAATTATATCAGTTACAGTTATAATTCCTACTAATTTTTTATCTTGTATTACTGGTATTCTTTTTATCTTATTCTGAGCCATTAAATCTGCAGCAGAATCAATTGATTCTTCAGAGTTAATTGTTATAACATTCTTACTCATAACCAAATTAACTTTTGAGGACATTTTCCCAAGATTTTTTAGAATATCTCTTTCTGTTAAAATTCCTTTAATATTATTGTCCTTTGTAATTATCAAACTTCCAATATTTTTATCAGACATTATTTTTGCAGCTTGTCTAATACTAATACTTTCATCTGCAATTACTGCCTTGCTCATTACTTCTGAAATTTTCATTTTTTCTTTTTTTTAATAGGTTTATTTGATTTAACAAAATCTTCAATTTCACCGGCTAAATTATCAAGTTCTTCATTAATTCCAGTTGAACCAAATCCTTTTTCTCCTCTTTCGGTATTTTCAAGTTTTTCTACTTTAATAATTTTTGCTCTTTTTACAGGAACTAAAATCATCTGAGCAATTCTCATTCCTTTTTCAATAATTTGATCTTCTCCAGAATCATTAATAAGAACAACTGAAACCTCCCCCCTATAAGCTGAATCAATTGTGCCTGCAGTTGTATGCATACCCATTTTTGTAACAAAGCCTGCCCTATCTCTTATTAATCCAACATAACCTTTAGGTATTTCAAATATTAATCCAGTATTAATCGCCTTATTTTCCCAGGCAGCAAATTCTACATCTTCATTAGCCTTTAAATCAAACCCCACATCACTGTTATAAACATATTCTGGAACTTCTGTATCACCAATAACCTTAACCTTAAGTATAACTGCATTAGAAGTTTTTTCTTTTTTATTCATACTAACAAATAAAATCATGCATATATAAATATTACTTTTTTTCTTCTCTAATTATTAGTTTTAACAAGAAATAAACAAATAAGGCTATAATTAGAAAATAAATGATATCACTTAAGAATTCTCCCCATCTTATACTTACTGAACCAAATGTAAACACAGCATCTTCCCATTTTGCAGAAGGTAATACCGGAATAATCATAGGCATAATAACATTATCAACAAGAGATTTAATTAACTGATTTCCTGCTCCACCTAAAATAATTGCAATTGCCAAAGTAATAATTCTATATTCTTTTAAAAAATCTCTAAAATCTTTTGAAAAATATCTCATAGTTGCACCTTCTTTTGAAGAATGTGTTTTGACTCTTTCTTTAACAACTTTAATTCTTTCTCTCATTTTATTATTTTACCTTATTATTAATATAATCTTGAATAAAATCATACATTATAAACTTTTTCTTAAATAAAATAGAAATAGCAGAGGCGGGTGCTAAAAAATTATAAATAATTTTTGGCAACTTTATTTTTAATACAAAATAAAGTATTTGAAGGTTCAAATCCAAATAAAATAGAAATAGCAGAGGCGGGATTTGAACCACGCGACCTCAGGGTTATGGGCCCTGCGAGCACTCCAGGCTGCTCCACTCTGCTAAAATTACGAGTATTAACTCATTTTTAAAGCCTTCGAAAAACTTCAAGAAAAGATATATTGCATCATTATAATATTTAAAAACTTTAAATCCAAAATATAGTATGGAAATATTTTCAAATAGGAATTATTCTGCATTAAAACAAAATAAGATTGAGGCACTGATTAATTCAAATGAATTGCAAAGAGCATATTCTGAGCTTAATAATCTTCCATCAGGATTAAATGCAGATGAAAAATTAGAAAGACTTGTGGCTTTAAATGAAGGATATAAAGTTATTATAAGCAAATTTATAGAATCTTATGATAAAAGTTTTGATGAATTAAGAAATGAATTATCAGAATATCAAACAGCAGAGATAAGTGACGAAGATATTAAATCTGGAAAAGTTAGAAGTGTTGAAGATATTAAAGAAGCAGTTATATTATTAAAGCAATTTGAAGAAGTAGGGTTGAGTAGCGATAAGTTGTTAAATGGAGAGAAAAATACTCCTGCATATATAAAAGATGAATTAGACTCTTTAAAAGAATATGAAGAATTAGGTTCTATTGAAGATATTACTGAAGAAATAAGAAATTATGAAGAATTAAAATATAAAATTAATAAACTTTAAAACAACTTCTTCTGGATTTTATGGCTTTTATGTTTTTTTATTGTGCCCCAGGATTCTCTGAATATGCCTTTATCTTTGAATTTGTCATACTGCTCATAAACAAATTTTCTTGTTACCGGATCACTTGAATATCCTGAACCAAAGTCAACTCCAATTTCTTTTTTCAAATTTTCAATTTCTCTATCTCGGGTAGTTTTTGCAATTATACTTGCAGCAGAAACTGCAACATGATTTGCATCTGCTTTATGCTCACACACAACAGTTACATTTGCTCTTCCAATTAAAAATTTCTCAACATATTCTTTCCATGCAGGAATATTTGTAGAAGGGCAGTCAATAACTGCTTGAATTTTATCAGCATTTTTAATTTCTTTATTTAATTTATTAATTATTTGCGCAGAAGCAATTGCTTCTCTTTGATTAAGGTTTAACCCATCATTGTCCTGTCCATCAATTTCACTAACCGGTATTATAACTGTTTCAAAAGCAGTAACTCTTAATTTAATTTCTTCAGCAAGTTTTTCTCTTCTTCTTGGCAAAAGTGTTTTAGAATCACGAACTCCCATTTTAAGAAATTCTTTTTCAACTTCTTTAGTCATAAGGCAGCCTGCAAGAACCATCGGACCTATTACCGGCCCTCTTCCAGCATCATCTATTCCTAAAATTAGCATGATAAAATAAAAAATATCCAGTATAAAAATGTTCACACTTTCACATTCAATCTTTCCCCAGTTCTATTTTCAAGCCCAGGATAATAAGTTGCTTGAATTTCATGAACCTTAAAATCTCTTCTTTCAACTTTTATCGTTTCAGTTTTATTTACTCTTTCAATTAAATAAGGTAAAACTAAATATCCTATTCTATTTGGATTATACGCCTTGTCAATTGGATTAACTGAATTTATCATAGAATTAGCAACTTTATCACTTTAAAAAACTTGCCTTAATTAACTTGCCGTGTAGTGTCTAAATGAACAATTAAATCTCCATGTGATTTTACAGGCCCTTCTTTACTGCAGAATCTTTCTGGAGTTAAATGGATTTCATATACATTTGGAATATGATTTTCTAAATAATCTGTTAATTCTACTAAAAATTCCTTTGTCGTATTATCAACTCTTCCAAGAGGGAAAATAACCTGGCTATATAATCTGTCATTTTCTCTTGCACGAACATAATTACCCAGATTTTCAAATACTTCTGCCTTTCCTCCGTTTTTATCAGATTCTGTTAAATATGCTAAAAGCCCTTCATGTTCTTCTTCTAAAAAGTTGTCTCTTGCCATATTCTTTTGTGTTTTTCACCCTTTAAAAGAATTGTTATTGTGAAATATATGCAATAAAAATTTATCTAATTAATATAATCTAGAACTATAGTCTATCTATAAATTATTTAATCAAACGTTAATAATAACTTATTAATCTTTAAGTAAATGATGTAAAAATTAGGAAGATTTTTTCTGTGAAAAAATCCTATTGTGCATTTACTTAATTACCTTTATTTCTCCATATCTTCACTTACACAAAACTAAAAGAAACTTTAAATACACTCAAAAATTAATATCTTATTATGGCTTATGTTAAAAAGCTGGTGATGCATGGATTCAAAAGTTTCGCAAGTAGAACAGAATTACCCTTTGATCAAGGGATTAATGTAATTATTGGTCCAAATGGCTCTGGAAAGTCAAATATAACAGATGCTCTTTGCTTTGTTTTAGGAAGATTAAGCATCAAGAGTATGAGAGCAGCTAAAGCAGCCAATCTTCTATTCCAAGGAAGTCATGAACATAAACCTGCTCATGAAGCATCTGTTGAAATAGTATTTGATAATTCAGATAAATCATTTGCAATAGATAGCTCTGAAGTAACTTTGAAAAGAATTGTTAGAAGAAATGGTTTAGGAATTTATAAGATTAATAATGAAACAAAAACTAGACAAGAAATTTTAGAATTATTAGCTCAGGCAGGAATTGACCCAAACGGATTTAATCTTGTTCTTCAAGGCGAAATTGCAAGATTAATTAAAATGCGCCCAGAAGAAAGAAGAGAAATTATTGAAGAAGTTGCAGGAATTTCAATTTACGAATCAAGAAAAGAAAAATCTCTTTCAGAAATTGAAAAAACCGAACAAAAATTAAAAGAAGTTAATGCAGTTCTTAGGGAAAGAACAATTTATCTTAAAAATCTTGAACAAGAAAGAAAGCAAGCACTTAGATTTAAAGAACTTGAAAAAACAGTAAAACAATGCAAAGCTTCTATAATCAATAGAAATATTGAAGAAAAAGTAAAAGAAATTGCAGAAGTTGAAAAAGAAATAAGCAGGGACAAGAAATATAAGGAAAAAATAAAAAGTGAAATAGAGCAAATTAATTCTGAAATTAATGTTATTGAAAATAAAATCAATGAGATAAATCAATATATTCAAAAAACAACTGGTTTTGAAAGAGAATCATTAAATGAAGAAATTACTGATTTAAATGTTAAAATTGCAGCAGATAGAGCAAGAAAAGATAACTATGAGAAGAAACTTGCTGAAAATGAAATCAGAAAGCGTGAATTAGAAACAAATCTTCAGGAATATGAAAAAGAACTTGAAACTCTTAAGAAAAACAGCCCATTAATGTCAAAGCGTCAGGAAGAGCTGAAAAAGAAAAAGCAAGAACTTGAAAAAATTCAAGAAGAAAGAGAAAAGTTATATTCAACTCAAAGTGAATTAAATGCAATAAGAGATAGAATAAGAGATAAAGAAAGATTAGAACAAAAAGCACAGAATGAATCAAAATTTATTTTTAATCAGATAAGAGAAATTTCAGAAAATACTTCAAATCAAACAATTGAACAATGCAATTCTGAAATAACTCAAATAAGAGCAAATATAGAAAAATTTTCAAAAGATATTGATGAAATTAATGCAGGCAAGCTGTCAATTGAAAAGAAAATTTCAGTTGCAGAATCAGAATTAGAAAGAAATAAACGATTGAAAACTCAAATGCCTAAATCAGACACTTGCCCCCTATGCCAGAGCAAGCTTTCAGAATCTCATGTAACTCATGTATTAAATAATGCAGATGATAAAATAAAACATTTTGAATCTGAAATAAATGGTATGCATCAGCACTTAATAGATTTAAATTCTAAATTTTCAGGAATAAAATTAAGCATACAAGATTCACAAAAAAGAATATTTGAAAAGCAAGCTGAAATGGTTAAATTGAAAAATATTGAAGATAAAAAAGAGCAGATGAAGCGTTTAATGGAAGAAGAAAAGCTAATTAAAAAAGAAATAAACGAGCTTGAAGAAACTAAACTTAAAATTGATAAGAGAGTTCAAGATAAAGATACAATAGAACAAAAATATCAAAAGCTATTTTTTGAAATGCAAGAAATATCATCTAGAACTGATGAAAATCTTGATACATCTATATTATATAAAGAAAGAGAAATGGAAAATATACGGAATGTTGTAAAGAATATACTTAAAGATAAAAAAGAAATTCAGGATGAAGTTGCAAGATTATCGCATGAATTAAAAGAAAACGGAAAGAAACTTGATGAAAAAGATAAAGCATCAAGATTATTATCTGAAAAATTCAAGAAATTATTTGAAGACAGAACCACACTTCAAGAAAAAATAAAGCAGAAGAATATTTTCTTAGTAAATCAGCAAAATGCATTAAGCCGTGTAGATGATGCAATTAATAATTTTAAGATTAATATTGCAAAGATTTCTGCTGCTCGTGAATCATTAGAATACGAATTCAAAGAATTTACAGATATAGAAATACTTCCAGGAAGTGTTCCATCGCTTCAAGAACGTCTTCAGAAAAGCGAACAGACACTTATGACAATTGGTTCTGTAAATCTAAGAGCATTAGAAACCTATGATGAAATTAAGCAAGAATATGAAAATATTGCTCAGAAAGTTGCCCAGCTTGAAAAAGAGCGTGATGAAATACTTAAAATTATTCACGAAATTGATATAAAAAAGAAAAAGACATTTATGAAAACATTTGATTCAATTAATGAGCTCTTTACAAGAAATTTCAGCCAGTTAAGTGTTAAAGGAAAAGCATTTTTAGAAATAGAAAATAAAGAAGATATTTTTGCAGGAGGAGTTAATATAACTATTAAAATTGCTCAGGGCAAATACTTTGATGTCACCTCTCTCTCAGGAGGAGAACAAACTCTTGTAGCTCTTTCATTAATCTTTGCAATTCAAGAATATAAGCCATATTGTTTCTATATCTTAGATGAAATTGACGCAGCTCTTGACAAGCGAAACTCAGAGCTTTTAGCAAATCTTCTAAAGAAATATATTCAGTCAGGACAATACATCATTATCAGCCACAATGATTCTATTATCTCAGGGGCTAATGTTATCTATGGTGTATCAATGAATAGCGGTTTAAGTAAAATAATCAGTCTGAAGACTTAAAAATCATAATATATCAAGAAATGTGGAATCTAAAGTTAATATTAATCTATAACTTGTTTAATTAATTATACTTAGTTTAAACATCATAAAAATCAGGCAGATTTTTTCGTCTGAAAAAATCATATTGTACATTTACTTAACAATCATCACTTTTTTGTTTGTAAGCTTCCCGAACAATATTTTTTTCATATTCTTTATTTATTTTTTTCTCTATAGAGTTTTTAGTAATATAAGCACCAACTACTCCACCTATTCCAACAAATAAAGGATTAATATTTTTAGAAGCAATACTCCCTCCAGCTCCAGACATTAATGCTGTAATTCCAATTACCTTTGTAATCTCTCTTACTCTGTCAATTTCTAATTCATGTATTACTGTTGTTATTTTACTAATATGTTTCATTTTAAATAATTATAAGTGAAGAAACGGGAAAGTTAAAAAAGAAAAAAATAAAAAAAATAAAAAAAATTTAGTAGTAACTTTCTCCGAATTCTTCGGTTTTTTGAGGTCTTCTTGTTAGCAATACAATAAGGATTGTAACCAATACAACAAACACAATTGCAAGAACAATAGTTAATACAACTATGTTATTGTTTGTAACTGATTGACCCTTTACTGTAGCACTGTAGTTAGTCTTAGTAGTTTTTCCGTCACTTGAAATTGCATTAACTGCAAATCCATATGTGCCTTCTTTATCTGCTTTTACATACACTTTAACAACTTTGCTTGAACCTGCTGGTACTGTTGCAACAACATCACTTAAGCTTACGCTTAATGAGTCAGATGCTTCAGGTACTAGGTTGTAGATTGCAATCTTGCTTCCAGAATTAACTAGAACAAGTTCGTAAGCTACTTCTTCACCTGCTGAGAAAGTTTTACTTGAAGGATTAGCTAATGCTTGTCCTTCAGTTGCTGTCTCAGAGATAACTAAGTTCTTAACAACTGTAGTTTCAGTGTCTGCGTTTAATGCAGATATTTCTACCTTATATGTTCCTGACTTTGCGTCAGATGGAAGAGTTAAGTAAAGTCTGCCTTGGGCAGAATTTTCTCTATCACAACTATCAGAAGAACAGTCATCAAGTGGATATAAATCCGCGAAGTAAGCTGTTTTTGAAATACCCATTTCAGGTATTTTAACAGTTACTAATGTGTCTTCAGATAAGTGTCTTCCCATATTTTTAACAACTACACCAATAGCCATTGTTGAGCCTGCTTTCGCAGTTGAATCCATATCAACTAAAAGTACATCAAGATTGTTTGCTTCTCTTTGTGCTTTAAGTGTATATGCATTTTCCCAGTTTCCGCTGTCAGATTCAACTCTTACATAAAGAGTTAATTCTTCTTCAGGTTCTATATCTGATGGAACAACAAGAGAGAATCTATCTCTATAGTCATTTCCTGAGATTAAGTCAGCAAAGTCTTTTTCAACTCTGTCGCTTCTATACCCCTGAATCCATGCTGAAACTTGTACATTACTTGCATTTTCAAGTGCTCTGAAATCTAGTGTTACAGGAACAGTGTCCCCAGCAACAACTGCATTAACTCCAGTGTACGCCAAACCATCTATCTGCAAGTATTCACCTGCAAGATCTAATGAATTTGTAGCTGCACTTGCGAACGCACCCAACATAGCAATTGATAAAACTGCTATCAAGGAAACCAAAATAAATTTTGCATTCATTTTGGAATTTATCACTTTAGTTTTCATTTTAAATTTAGATTAAAATTGATATATTTAGGCACTTTATAAACTTTATGGTGACAACAAATACATGTACCACTAGATAGTAACTAAATGAAAGGTTTTATATAGGGTTATAACATGGTTATAACTATGGAAAAAACAACAAACAAAGGTTTTTACCGTCGGGCAATTAAAGTTGGAAATAGTGCAGGAGTTTTGCTTCCAAAATCATTTTTAGGTGCAGAAGTTCGTGTTCAAGTTTTAAACAACCCGCAAAACACTAAAAAAGACATCATGAAATTGCTTGAAAATTATCTGGAAGAAGTCAGAGGAATTTATATTTTAAGCATTGAAAATAAAAAAGTAGAAGTTTTAGCAGTTTCTATGTCTCTTTCAAAAATAATTGAAAAAGGAAATTATAAAATTTCAATTGTTCCGCTCCAAATTATCCAAAAATCTTTAAAAGAAAAAAAGCCAATTTCAGACAAAATTCTAAAAGCAAAACCAATCATGAATAAGTGGCTTTTACTTGATATGAGAAAAAGTTTTTCTGGCAGTTAAAGTAAATTATCTATTTTAAAACATATAACCTATAACACTCTTATTTTTAAATAGTTAAAATATGATTGATTCATGTTTCAAACAGAACTAGATGATAAGAAAATAAAAGTAACTCTTTTAGGCTATACTCAGTTTCCTAATAAAGTAGCAATTAGTAAAAAACTAGGAGTAGATGATTTTTGTGTTGCAGGAGCTTTAGGTTGTTTTGAAGAAAAATCAAGCTATGAACTTCTAAAAGAAATTAATAGGCTGCCAGAAAAAGAAAGAGAAGAAAAATTAGAAAAAATATGTAAAGAAACAAGTGGGCGCGGACACGGCTCGGTTTTAGACCAAGGAAACTTTGTATTTTCAATTGAAAACCTGCCAAGAGCAACAACTCTTTTCCTATGTCTTCCAGAATATTTATCGCATCTCCAACAATCACTAAGAAGAGCAGATGCAAACCGCGGTTTTTATGTTCCTGAATCAATAAAAAAAAGTCCGTTTAATAATGAAGTGTTTGATGCAATGTCTGCTGCATTTGAATTTTATGAAGAAGCAAAAAAAGCAGGTGTTCCTGCAGAAGATGCAAGATATCCTCTTCCTCTTGCAACACGAACAAATATTCAAACACTAGGAAACCCAAGAGAACTTATGCATCTTCATCACATGGCTTCAAGTGAATCAGTGCCAAAAATAAATAAAGAAATTGTTGATTCAATGATTGAACTTGCTTCAGATGTTTCTCCACATATAATGAAACAAAGAGAAAGAAGCTACGAAGTCAGAGCCTGGAGACCTTCTTCTCAACTTTTTGCAAAAGAAAATTCTTTAATCCAAAAATTAGCAATCAAGTCATACATGAATAATGAATATAAAAAATCAAGATTAATAGATTCATCTTCTATTCCAATTTCAGAGGAAGAAGTTAAAAGAGCTATTGAAGGTGATGAAGCTTATCTTGCTAATCTTAAACATATTCATTTTACTTTTCTAGTTCCTTTAAGCTTAAATGCATTTCATCAAGCTACAAGACAAAGAACCTGGAACCAAAGTGTAGAATCAATTTATCGGGCATTAGAAGTAAATTATATAATTGTTCCTCCAAAAGTTAAAGAAGCAGGATATGAATATAAAATGAATACAGTTCATAATAAACTTGTTAATTTAGCAAATCGCCTTACAGTTAAAGGAGGTATTCCATACACTGATTCTATTTTACTCGCTCCTCATTCACTTATGATTTATGATTTAATTCATGTTGATGGTTGGAATGCTCTTCATTCAATTGGAAAAAGAACATGCAACGAAGCTCAATGGGAAATAAGAGACCGCGCAAATGAAATAGCAACAAAAATAAGAGAATCAGGAAACCCAATTGGAAAATATGTTTATCCTCAGGGTGTTATCTACGGAGTCTGCCCAGAAAGAAAGTCCTGCGGACTTTGTGAGAGAGTTATCAAAGAACGAGGAGATTAAAATTTCTAAGATATTTGCTTCGCAAATAAATTATATCATAAGTAATCTCCACATCACATTATCATAACTTTAATCATTAATTTTTTATAAATTTTAATTATGTAATAACTTTAGACGCATAGATTCCAGATAATATAATAACTTGCCGATAGGCAAGCATAAACCTGCGAGCCGAAGGCGAGCAGGTTAGTTATAATCTTATTTCAATTTAATTTTTTCCAAATTCCCAACCCAACAACCGAATCTTCAACAGGTTCAGGAGACTCATTAATTATAATAATTTTCTTCCCGCTTTTTTTCAATAATTTTATTAATTCTTCCAAATCTTTTCTAGGTGTTTTAATATGGTTCTTTTCACCTTTCAATCCGTAATTAATTCCAGAAAAATGGCAGTGCAGTTCTTTAAAGTCCTTAAAATCTTCAACCATTTCTTCATAACTCATTTTACCATTGCTTCTTGCAAGTAAATGAGCAAAGTCTACTGTAAATGAACATCCTGTATCTTTAACAAGATTTAATATTTCTTCAACAGTTCCAAAAACATTAATCTTTCCAGTTGTTTCAGGAGCAAGTTTAATTTTCCATTTATTTTTCTTTATCTCTTCTTGCAATTCAATAATTTCTTTTTTAATTTTTTCATAAGTTTCTTCTTTACTTTTCTTGCCATAAAATCCGGGATGAAAAACAACTCTATGAACTCCTAACCTCTCACCAATTTTACAACACTCAAGAATTCTTTTTTTACTTTGCTCAACTTTCTTATTATCATCAGAATTTAAATTTATCCAGTAATGTGCGTGGATACTTAATTCAATTCCTAACTTCTCAGCAGTCTCGCGAATTTCACGAGTTTCACTTTCTTTAATATAAACTCCATAAACAAATTCAATCTCACATGCTCGCAAACCAAGTTTATGATACTCTTCAAGATTTCCAATAGCTTCTTTTACACCTCCAAGTCCTCCAGGCCCAAATAATATATCCATATTTAAATAAGAAAGAGCAAGTTAAAAAATCTAACTATATTATACTTAGATACTTACAAAGTTTTATAATCTTTTATTGCTAAATAATTGAATGGAAAGTAACGAAATTGACATTCCATTAACAAAAGAAGAGGAAAAAGAAAAGATTGAATTTATAAAAAATAGAAAATTTAGTGATTTTAAAATTCATCCATATTATAATAGAAATAGTTACATAAAACATGCTGTTGAACTTGAGATTATTGAAGAAATATATCCTCAATTTGATAAAATAGTTAATGTTTTTAAAAGACCAGCTAGGAATGGTTTTAAATATTCTTTTATTTATAAATTAGAAGAGACAAAACACTTAGTTTTATGCTTTTATCTTGATGAAACACCTCCTAAATTTTTTAACGCTTATTTTGATTACACAAAACAAGATAAAAAGTTAAGAAAAAAAGTTAAAAAGTGGATGAAAAGAGAACCTAACAAACAATAGGAACATTACTTGTTTCTTGTGGAATTACAAATTGAAATGTATGTTCTTTTATTTGTGTTGCTAATACTATTCCTAAAGTTAACATATTTCCTACTCTCATTACTTGTATTTTAGCTATTTCTAATTTGTTCAATTGTTCTGCTGGAAAACTAAATAATTTAGAAGCACAATCTATTTCTATTCCTAAAACTTTTCCACTTTCACCTATATCAATAATCATACTTCCAAAAACCAAGTTACCAACAACCTTTTCATTATTAAAATTATTCTTAATATATAAAATATCTAAGTCCTCTTCGTACTCATAATTTTTCATAATATCATTACCTAATGTATATTTTTAATTCTTTCTATTCTCTTGATTCCTTAAACATTTTTATACCTTCAAATCTCTTTTAATTCTTCATTTATTTGCTCTTCTAATATTTTATTTTTATTCATCACTCTGTCTTTTGAATGTCTATAAATTTCATAAGCTCCGCTTGCAAGATTTGTTGTTAATAAAACTGCAGCAACGGGTATAAATGGTGTAAATCCTACTACTGCACCAGCAAGTCCTAACCCTGTAAAAAGAATTCCAGAAGAAGCTCCAAAAAAATTATATTGATCTAAATCTGTAGCTTCTCTTCTATAATCCAAATTCCCTGAAGAATCTCTAATCCATTGACCTCTTAATTTATCTACTATATCACTCATTTCACCACTTTTTCTTAAAAATGTTGGAAATACAAATGGTGCTTGAACCGCTCCAAGCACTGCATGATAAAGATTATCATAAATTTTTTTTGAACCTTCATAAACCACTTTTCCACTTTCTCTAAAAACATCATAAAAATCAGGTTTTCTTACTTCTTCTGGAAAAGGATATTTTTCATCAATTTCTTTAATTAGTTCCTTCATATCATTATTTATTTGAGCAGCATCTCCAAACCTATCATCTAAATGTTCATAATTTCCTCTTCCCAATTCAATTGCCTGACTAACTTCTCTAGAATTTTCCAGTTTTTTATTTAAACTTCTTTGAGTTTCCATTTTATCTTATTAAAACTTTCTCAACAATTCCCATATCTCTTACTTTCATTTCAGAAGCATGATCATTTTCAAGCTTAATCATTTCAACATTAAAACAAGGTTCACACATACCATGACTTAAAACATATCCATATTCTTTCATTACATGCTCATAATCTTTATTATTAACTGATTTCCAATTAGGATTTTCACTATTATTTAGGTTTATTGCATTACAATAAGCACATACAACAACAATGTTTTCTGATTCTTTTTTCATGTAACTACTCAATAGTTATCCTATTTAAAGCTTTCTAAGAAGTAAATTAAGCAGTAAAGTTATGTGCAGTTTCATTTTCAGCAATTTCTTCAATACCTAAAAGCTCTTGACTTATTGTCCCAATATTTTGTAAAATATACTGATGAAGTTTTTGAATTATAAGGGTCTGCATTTCTTCCTTTAATATTCCATTGCATAAATTTGGATTTGATTCAGGAGAAGCAATAATTCCATAAGGAAGTAAACACTTCATATCTTTGCCTTGAAGAATCATTGCACTTGTTAAACCTTGTTTTACTTCAAGAGCTTTTACATAAACCTGGCATTTATTTCCAGATTTTCCAAGTATTTTATATTGCCAAGTAATATCTTTAGCATCATTCATATAGCTTGCTTTACTGCACGATTTAAGTTTTGATTCCCAGCAAGAAACATCTTTACATTTAGGGGTATAAATAAATGTAAAAAATACTGCTAAAACTAAAACAATTAAAATAATAATTCCTAAAATTAACTTTCCTTTTCCACCTTCTTTTTTCATCTATAAATATAGAATAAATTCTTTAAAAATGTTTGTCTCATAAGACATTGTTATCACTATTCTTATACAAAAAATATATATCAAACTTTAAATATTATCAAGGGATAATTATATTATGATACTTGAGCAAATCTTTTTTAAAGATGATATCGCAAGTAAAAGGAAAGTAATACAAGATAATCTTGGTTATCAAGCAATTATAGAAGATGACCATAATTTCTGGTGTCATTGCAATATTCTAAAAAAAGGTTATGATGATAATGTTTATCAGGTTGAAATTGGAGATGATAGAGGCAGAAAAGAGCTTCATTATAGAACACTAAATAAACTAATAATTTTAAAACCTCATAAATATTCTCCACTTCCTAAAATTAAAAAGATATCTGATAAAAAATCAAATTCTATTTATAAATATCTTAAAAAATTAAGAAATAGTCAGTAGCGGTTTCTTTCTATACTTAAATATTCTCGAGAAATCTGGCTTTTACAATAATTAAGCGCATCTCCAACAAAACCAAATCCAGTTCCAATTCCCATAGTAGCTCTATAAAAAAAATTATATTGTCTTTCACCTTCTTCAGCTATAAGCCCCCTATGTCCAATTTCCCTCTCCAATCTCTGATTATCAATTTCAGAACTGTTTCTCACAATACTTTTTTCCCGTGATATCTCTTTTATATGTTTCATTTTAATAATATCCAACATTTTCCCATATATTTAAAGATAATTATATTAAGGAAATAGGTTAATTATGTTAAAATAGTTCTAAGTAAAATATATTTACACAAATTTTAATCATGTAAAATATTTAGATGTATCGTTTTTAATAAGGAAGGTAGTGCGGTAGGAAACTACGTTTCCTGCGCTTTTGATTAAACTTTTCTCAAAAGTTTAGATTTTTTAATTTTTTAGAAACTAATAAATTCAATATTTGTATCAACTTGAATAAAGTTCTTTGCAGCAATATATCTGCATCCAATTTGCTCAGCAGACTTTATTATTGGTAAAGTAGCTTTTCCATCAACTGCGATTATTGGAACTCCTCTTGCTCTTGAGAGTTCATATCCTGCTCGTGTTTTAGAAAAACTTGTTATTATTCTTAAATTATCATCAATTAAGAATATTTTATCAGAATTCTCAACTTGTTCATGCAATATTTTTCTTAAATCTACCTTGTTAACTTCTTTTTTTTCATAAACTTTTTCTTTAGGTTTATCATATTCTTTTTGAGGTAGATCAAAACGAGAATAAGAAGAAAATTCCTTTGCAGGAATTTTCTTTCTTAAACTAGCTAAAATTTCTTTCCCATTAAGTTCTTCAACTTCTTTTCCATCTGGAGCAAATGCAACAAAATCAATGCTTGCATTTTCAATAACATTTTTTGCTATTAATCTTCCACCTCTATCTCCGTCGACAAAAAGAGTAATTTTTTTGGTTTTAGTAAGTTCAATTACTTCTTTGGGAAGTTTTGTTCCATTCATACCGATAACATTGTTAACTCTATTTTCAAGTAAATTAACAACATCAGCTCTTCCTTCAACAACGATTATTTCTTCTTCAGATAAATCACCTGCAGGAAGCTTTTCTTCTCCGTATTCTTGGATTTTTGAAGCTCTTGAAGCTGTTTTCAAATTGCTTGAAATTTCTTTAGAACTTGTAGAACCATCAATTGATTCAAGTAATTTTTTTGCTCTTTCAATTATGTATTCTCTCTTATTTCCCCTAACATCTTCAATTTTTTCAACAGTAATTTTTGCTTCTGTTGGACCAACTCTTTCAATAGTTTCAATCGCAGCTGCAATTAAACTTGTTTCTGACTGGTCTAATGCTGTTGGAATGTAGATTTTTCCAGTTGTTCTTCCACCAGAAGATTCAGTTTCTACTTCAATTCTTCCGATTTTTCCTTCTTTCTGAAGATCTCTTATTTCAAGCTCACTACCTAGCAAACCTTCTGTTTGCCCAAATAGAGCTCCGATTACGTCGGGCTTTTCAACTGGCCCAATTGCTTCAAACTTTGCATGTATCATATATTTTATTGATACCGGACTTATTTTTGCCATTTTTTGTTTTTTCCTCCTTACAATTTTATATGTAGAAAACAAAGTATATTGTTTTCTGTATATTAGAAATATTCTTCGAGCTTTTTCGAATTACCTTAAATAAATCTATGATTTATTTGGTATGTTTTTGTTCCTTAAATAAAGGTAAATGTGAATATGAATTGTTAAAACTTTGGTTCTAACTAATCTACTCTGTGATATATTTCTAATATATAGCTATGAATTAATGAATTTAAAAAACTTTCGGAAAGTTTTTTAGGTTAGAATTAGTACTTTCTTATCCCTAAATCCTCAAAGCTTCCAGGCATTATTTTAGGCTTTTCTTCTGGTTTTGGCTCAACTTTGCTTGCTAACCTTGTTTGGTCTCTTATCCTGCCTAATTTGCCATAAAGTTCTAAGAGTTTGTTCTTAAATTCCATTCTTTTTTCATCTGCTTGAGGCATAGAATATAATTTTTCATAGATTTCAACAGCTTTCCTGTGCTTTTGCTCTTTTTCATTACTTTTTGCCTGAAATATATAATAATCAATATATTTAGCCTGTGTTTCAGCTTTTTCTCTCATATTTCCATATGCATAAGCTTTCTGATAGATTCTATCTGCTAAATCAAATTGTCCAAGTTTAACATAAAGTTCTGTTTCTTTCATATATAAATCAATTTTTTCTCTATAAGTTATCACTAAATCAGCAGCTGCATCTAAGTGTTTTGCAGCATCTAAAAGAAAATTCCTATCTTGATATATATCAACTAATTTTAAAAGAATAAATTTTTTAATATCGAGACTATCTGCCTGTTGCAAATATCGATTTAAAACATCAAGTTTTACAAAGTCTCCTTTATTTTTCAAACCCTCTTCTATTTGTCCCCTTGTAAGCACCATTTTATTTTATCCTTTTAATTTAATAAATAGTCCTATATATAAATATTATTGTTAGAAAAAATTTAAGTTATTGTTGATATTTGTAATCTCTTTTTGCAGCTTCAATAATATCTTCTGGCTGAATTGTAAATCTATTCTTTCTTTTAACAATTTCTTTTGCAGTTATATAAATCCACTTTTCATATTTTTCTGTAACTTCTTGCATTGCATGCATTGCTTTCATATTTATGTTAAGTGTGGTATCCATTAAATCTTCTTCAATTGCCATTTTTTCCAGAGAAATAAGGACTTTATAAAATTATATATTTTATTTTTCTTCAGCTTTCTCATTAAGAACTAAATGTTTTCTATAAAAATGATCAACTGCCTTCCTCATTATTGGATTAAAGTCAAGACTAACATAATCTGCTTCATTTTCAGTTTGATAGTTTTGATTTTCCATAGTAATTAGAATATATTAGGAGAGGTCATAAGGAGAACCTGGGTTCTTTTTATTTTAATTAGATTTTTTTAGGAACAAGGTCAATGCAAATTCCAGCAGCAACAGTTGCTCCTGCATCTCTAATTGCGAATCTTGCCATATGAGGATTATCTCCTTGCTTTTCAAGAACAAGGTTTCCTATTGGTTTAATTCTAACTTTTGCAACATCTCCATTCTTTAAGAAATCTGGATGTTCTTGTGCAACAGCTCCTGTCTTAGGATCATATTTTTCAATTAATTCTATAAACTGGCAAGGAACTTGCGCAGTGTGAACATGGAATACTGGTGTATAACCTTTAGCTATAACAGTTGGGTGGTTGATTACTGCAAGTTTAGCTGTGAATTCTTCTGCAATTGTAGCTGGTTTAGCAGCGTCACAGATTACATCTCCTCTTGCCATATCTTTCTTTCCAACTCCTCTAATATTAACTCCAACATTATCTCCTGCCATTGCTTCAGGTAATTGTTCGTGATGCATTTCAATTGTTCTTATTTCTCCAGGAATACCTTTTCCAGATCTTCCAGGTAAAATAACAATTTTATGTCCAATTTTCATTATTCCTGTTTCAATTTTTCCAACTGGAACAGTTCCAATTCCTGTAATTTCATATACATCTTGAATAGGCATTCTTAATGGTAAATTTGTTGGTTTTTCAGGTTCTTTGAAATTATCTAAATCTTCTTGAACAGTTGGTCCTTTATACCAAGTCATTTTTTCAGATTTTTTAGCAATATTATCTCCGTGAAGTGAAGCAACAGCCAAGAAAGTTACATCATCAGCTTTGTATCCAACAGCTTTTAATTCATTGATAACATCTTCTTTAACTTTATTAAATCTAGCTTCATCATATGCAATATCATCCATTTTATTGATTATAACATGTAATTGTGAAACACCCATTGTTTTTAACAACCATAAATGTTCTTTTGTTTGAGGTTCTACTCCAGATTTAGCAGCAACTACTAAGAATGCAGCATCTGCTTGAGAAGCTCCAGTAATCATATTTTTAACAAAGTCTTTGTGTCCAGGAGCATCAATAATTGTTATTTCAAACTTTTGTGTTAATAATTTTTGGTAAGATAAATCAATTGTAACTCCTCTTTCTCTTTCTTCTTTGAACTTATCCATAACATAAGCAAATTCAAAACCAGCTTTACCGTGTTTTTGAGCTTCTGCTTTTAATTTTTGTAATTCCTGTTCTGGAAGTTTACCACTATCATACATTAATCTACCGATAGTAGTTGATTTTCCAGCATCAACATGCCCTACAAACACAACATTTAATATTGGTTTTTGTTTTGCCATTTTAATATATTATCTGATTAAATTTTAGGTTTATAAACTTTACTATTCTCTTTGCCTTTTGTAAAGTTTATATTAGAGAATCTTTGATTCTCTTTATATAAACATTGCTTTCTTTTTCAAGAAATGTTTATACCCAAGACGATAGTCGCAGGATATAAATGTTTTTGATTTAATAACCATATATTTTTTGTCTCTCAATCTTCTTTTTCCTAATTGATACAATTATTGTCAAAATAATTAGTCCCAATATAAAAAATATAATTATCGAAATAAATGACTTATTTATAGAATTAGTGCCAATTACTCCCCCAGTTATTCCAGAAGATTTATGTTCATCTTCAATTACTAAAATTTGGATATGGGCATTTAGTCCTACTTTTTTAGAAGAATTTAATTCAGAATATTCTACTAAATAGTCTCCTTCATATTTCCCAAGTTTGTTTATTTTTAACACTATATGAGATTTAACTTTATTATTTGGTTCTAATAAATAACTTGAATTAGTTATTGATAATAAAAAATTATAGTCTTGATTATTTTCAATATTTGTAAGATTTTTAGGAATTACATTTACTTGGATCGTATAATTATCCTCATTTGTGCTCTGTAAATCAAACTCTAAAATATTGCTCTCTGTAATATTTAATACAAATCCTACTCTAGCAGTATCTAAAGTGCCCATAGCAGACATTTCATGTAAACTAGTAATCATAAATAAAAATACCAGTAAGTAAATTATATATTTATTTTTCATATTTACTTATTGATTTTTCCATTATTTAAGTTTTTATCTATTTAAATATAAAAATCTAAAAATAAAAAATAATTAAAAAAATTCTTTTTAGATTGCTGTTCCTTGGAATTCAAAGCCACCACTATTTACAAAGTTTCCTGCACAAGGATTAGGCAAATTTAATTTAAATGTTAAAGTTGCTTCTGTTCCTTCACTAAATTTAGATGCTTCTGCTCCTGCTCCTTTAATTAAATCAGCATAGGTATATCCTATTGTATCATATCCTTCAGAGTCTTTTGTAGGACTTGTCTTTGTTGAGAAACTTCCCTTTGTAGCAAAGTATCTGAAATTAGATAATGTTAATTGGTTTGATGTAGGGCATGCTGTTCCAGAAGATGAAGAGTCATAAAAGTCTTTTCCTTTTATTTCTACATCTAAAATTACTCCACTACCTGTAGCAACTGCACTTTTTAGTCTAATACTTTGAGAATATCCTGTATTTCCTGGGGTTACTACTCCTAAAGCTTTTCCTTTCTCAGTAAATACTAATCCATTATTTGCATCTAAAACTTGCAAAGCAATTGAGGGGTTAAACCAAAAGAAACTATTTTCTCTTACATTATCTTTACCTCCTACATTATCTGTTGCAACAACTTGAGCCCAATATTCTCCTAAGAATCCTGGTTCAACTGTTAAAAGGCAATTATAAATAACATCTGTCTTTGGATTAAAGATTAATCCTCCTGCCCAAGAAATTGTTGTTTGCTGTTCAGGTTGTGTTAATGAACGAAGACAACCAACTTCTTTAGAATTTCCAGAACCTTGGTTTGGTCCAACAGTTCCAAGAACCGAAGCTATATCATCTTTTCCATTAAGATCTCTTACTAAAACCTGCCATTTTATTTTTTCTCCAGTAAATGCATAATTATTTGCTCTTGTTAATGGGTTTCCAAATGTATCTTGAAGTTGCCTTTCATTATAATTCTGCCATATTTCGGGTGCAGAATTTCCCGGTGTTACAACAATACCAACATTAACTCCTGCAGTTGTAGTTGTTTGAGAAGTTATAGCAAAACCAAACGGCATGCAGAATAGCATCGCCAATATTAACGAAACCATTAATTTTTCTTTCATTTTTTTAAACCTCCTTTCAATCAATTATGAGAAATAAGATATCGTAAAAGCTATTATTGAAAATAACATATTATATAATACCTATTTCAAACAGTATATTTTAATATATACTATTTTGATATGATATATTGTATTAATAAAGTTAATTTATCAGAAATAAGTAGTGAAAATTGAGTACTTGCATTTCTATTGCTACTTTAACTTGATGAAAATATCACACATGAACTTTTTGTTTTACTTTCTATCTCTATTTATCTTATCTAGAATATTTTTTAATTTATCGCCTTTATCTTCTAATCTTTTCTTTGATTCTCGAATATATCCTCTTGCACCATCTTCACACTTAAAACCCAAATCAGGAAAATACCCTAAAGCATTTGAAAACTCTCCATTTCTAAAATCCTTGTTTTCTTCAAGCATGCAGAAATAATCGTAAAGAGATTCAGCTGAAAGAACATATTGTTCAATAAATTCTTCATAATGATTTTTATGAGGTATTGGAGTAAGTGATTTTACAACTCTTGAAAAATGCCCACATGGCAATGCTTTGAAACTTTTCATTAGGTTTCCCATTCTCTTCTCGTAAAATTCCATTACTTCATTCATATGATTATATTCTAATTTTGTCATTTTTAACTGATTAAGAAGAGGTTTTTAAAGGTATTGGTTTGTTATCTTTTTAAGTAGTAACTTTTGCATTAGCTTTAAAGCTAAAATGCCCTATTTGGAGTAATGATAAAAAAATTAAAGAGCAGGATAAAATTAAAGTTTATTCAACTCAAGATTTAATTAATTTAATGTGTAATTACTGATATTCTCGTAGTTTTGTGTAAAAATCTACTTATTATCATTTAATTTTATTCTGAATATCAAAACTATTAATATTGTAATAAACATTAGTATTAAAAGAGGATATTTACTAAGGTTATCAATTGGTGCATACTTTTGAACATAAATTACAGCGTAAACTGCAACAAACATAAGAAGAAGTTCAGCAATACTTTCTCCTACTAATTTACTTATTTTCATTTTATACAATTATGATTATCTATGTGTTTAAGACAATAATATTTTTTACACTTTTTACACTTTTTAGCACAAGTTGAACATAATGAAATTCCACAATCTTTTCCAGTCCATATAGAACGACCTTTACAAATTACTTCAGTTCGCCTTCCACAATTAGAACAAAAATCTTTTGCTTTTAAATCATCAATTAGGGTTTTAGCCATTTTAATTTATATTTTTCATCATCCAAATTTATTTTTGATTATATAACTTTTTTAATTGTATATCCACAAACAGGACAAAAAGATTTGAATATAGTTTTATGACCAAATCCGGGCTTATATCTCGTTTCAATGATTAATCTTCCTTTTTTACATTCTGGGCAAATATTTTCTTCTTTTTTTGATTCTGCATCTATTTTAAGATTTATCTTTGCTTTACTCATTTTAATATATACATTAACTCATCACCATTAAACTCTTCTGGAAATCCATTAACTTCAATATATAGCTCAATTGCTTCTTTAAGATTAATAATTGCTTCTTCAATTGAATAGCCTTGACTAACTACATCTAATTCCGGACATAAAGCAACATACTGCTTTTCACCTTTTCTTATAATAACAGTTAATTTCATAAAAAAGAAACAATTTTTGAGTTTATATAATTATTGAATGTAAACTACTTTTTTCCTAATTCATCTCTTAGTAAACCAACTAAATCTCCAAGAGATTTAACAGATGCTTTAAAAATATCAAATGAAACAAAATACATACTATCAACATCCATTTCAAGCATCATAAAATCTTTTTCACTAATATTTCTATCAGAATTTGGAGGCAATGGAGGATTTTCAACATTAACATAATCTGTTAACTTTTCATAAATTGGCCATAATCTTTCATAACATATTTTAAAATTTCTATCTTCAATTTTATCATATACAAAAGGAAATTTTTCCTTTAATCTTTCTCGAATTTTTTCTGAATGATTATCCATTTTAACTAATTCTTAGAATTATCTCTATTTTTAAAACTACTGATTCTCAGCCAAACCTTTTCTATTTCTGATTTTTCTTACAACTTCTGCTTGTAATTCAGTTGGCATCTTTTCAAAAATCTGGTCTTCAAGAGATGAAACTCCTCTACCTTCTGTTGCAGATCTTAAATCTGAACTCCAGCCTAACATTTCTGCAACCGGAATTTTTGCTTTAACTCTTACACCAACTTCATCTTGTTGAACATCAATTAATTGTCCTCTCTTGCTTGAAACTAATTTTGTAACTGCACTCATATATTCTGATGGAGCTTCAATAAGATGTGTTTGTAATGGTTCAAATAATGCAACTCCTGCATCTTTCATTGAATCTGATATAGAATCTCTAACAGCTGGATAAACTTGTGCAGGCCCTCTATGAATAGCATCTTCATGAAGTTTAATATCTGCAATTCTTATTTTCATCTTCATACATGGCTCTCTTGCTAATGGCCCTGCATCAATAACTTGTTCAAATGAATCCATTATCAAATCAATAACTTCAACCATATGAACTTCTCCTCTAGTATCATCAAGTAAAACACATCCTTTATAGATATCTCTATAATTTCTTATTTCATCATTTGAAATTCCAAGTTCAGAAAGTTTCTTGAACATATTATCATCTCTTTTCTTGTATCTTCTTTCAGATATTTCTCCTTTTTTAATAGCTTCATAAACCTCCTCTTCAAGAGGTTCAACAGTTAAGAAAAATGAGTTATGTTTATTAGGTGAACGTCCTTCCATTGCTCTTGATTTTCTTGTAATAGTCTCTCTATAAACAACAATTGGCGGAGAAGTTTTAATTTCTAATCCTTTTTCAGTTACAATTCTATTTTCAATAATCTCTAAATGTAACTCACCCATTCCTGAAACTAAATTTTCCCCTGTTTCTTCATTAATTTCAACTTTTAAACTAGGATCTTCTTTTACAACTTTTCTTAATACTTCAACTAGCTTCGGCAAATCAACCATTTTCTTTGGTTCAATCGCTTTTGTAATAACTGGTTCAAAAATAGGTTTTATTTCTTCAAATGGAGTTTCTGGTTTCAAAGTTATTGTTTCTCCAACTTCTGAAATAACTCCTGCAATTGCTAAAACATTTCCAGCAGGAACTTTATCAACCTGTTCAGGTTTAATTCCATTGTAAACTAAAACTTGCTGAATTTTTTGAGCTTTCTTCTCCATATTAAGATAAACTTCCATTCCAGGTTCTAATGTTCCTGAAAATAATCTTCCTGCAGAAATTTCTTTTCCACTTCTAGGGTCAATTACAATTCTTGTAATTACAAATGCTAATGGTCCGCTTGCATCACATTTAAGAAGACTTTTTCCAAAATCAGATTCTAAATCTCCTCTCCAAATTCTTGGAATTCTGTATTTTTGCGCTTCAACCGGATCTGGTAAATGTTTAATTGCCATATCAAGAATAACTTCAAACAAAGGAGCGTTTTTCCATGTCCATTCTTTTCTTTCTTCTTCAGTCATACTATATAATTCAAAAATATTTTTAAATGTAACTCCTTTTTTCTTCATAAAAGGTATAGAAAGCGCCCAATTATCTCTTGCACTTCCAAATGCAACTCCACCTTCATTAATATCAACCTGCCATTTTTCTTTAAATTCTGGTTCTGCAATTCTTTCAATTAATTTATTAAAATCATGATAAATTTTTATAAATCTCTCCTGCATTTGTTCAGGAGTCATTTTTAACTCTTTAATAAGTCTGTCAACTTTATTAATAAATAATATAGGTTTAACTCTTTCTCTTAATGCTTGTTTTAAAACAGTTTCTGTCTGAGGCATAATTCCTTCTGATGCACAAACTAAAACAATTGTTCCATCAATGGCTCTCATAGCTCTTGTAACATTTCCAGAAAAATCAACGTGCCCAGGAGTATCAATTAAATTAATTAAGAATTCCTGTCCATTAAACTCATGAGCCATAGAAACATTTGCAGCATCAACAGTCATTAATCTTTCTTGTTCATCTGCATGTTGCCAAGTTGTCATTCCTTCTTCTAAACTTCCTGCATTTTTTGCAGCCATCATTCCTGCTGCAGCAAGTAAATTATCAGTAAAAGCAGTCTTGCCATGATGAATGTGTGCACTAGTACAAATATTTCTAATGTTCTTTTGATTGCTTGTCAACCTCTGAATTTTTGTAAGTTTTTTTTCTTCTTGCGCCATTTTTGATTTTTTAAGTTTACTATTACATCAAGAATATTACCTAAAAGATAACATCTAATAATACATTTTAATAAAAGTAGTTTTTAAAGGTTGCGTTATAGGATAAAAACTACTTTTGGATATTTAGAAAAAATCAGAATCTTTAATTATTACTAAATCTGCCTCTTTATTGTTTAAGTTAATAGATAAACAAATATCCTCTTTAATATAATATTTACTATCGCCCCATCGAATGAATTCTTCCTGCCCTTTTTTCGATCTTATTATAATTTTCTCTTTATTAACTATTTTAACTAATTCATTTCCATTAAGAGATAATGTCCTTCCCATATGTATCAATTCAAGATTTTTAGATTTATTTTGAGTATAATATTTATTAACAGGTTTAAAATAGATTTTTCCGTCTGAACACGGTTCCATCTCCATATTTTCTTTAAGAGTTTCTAATAATCCTTCAGAATTTTTTTTATCAAAAGTTTTCTTAAATACTCCAACATTTATTGGAGAGACATAGGGCTCTTGCCCTGTAGCTTTATTAATTATATTAAAATCTTCATCTCGAGGCACATAATTAATTACTTTAGATTCAATTGAATTATTATTTCTTAAAATTTGCTCATTACTACTTGAAGAATAACCATAACCTTGCCTCACTTTATCTGAAAGAGTATTGCCTGATTTTTGGACTATTTGAGAATTTGAACGTTCTTTAGATTTATCTTTTTCATCTGAAGTAAAATTAACTAAACAATAAATGCCTAAAAGAAATCCAACTATAAACAGTGGTCCAAATATTGAATCTTGAGTTTCAGTCATCTGAGAACTATTCCCTGATGATTGATTTGAATAGCTAGGTGAATAGCTTCTATAGCTTGATGAACTTGAACTTGCTGATTTATTCTCACTAGATGTGTTTTGTTGAGGTGTAAAAGATTTTATAGTTTTATTTCCGGTCCAATAATTTTCACTGGACTTTTGAATAAGATTTCCATCATTATCATAAGTGTTGTAAACTCTACCACGAGAACCAGATTCTTCTTTTCTAATTGAAGTTATATGTCCATTAGAATCTCTAATTTCTATATCTGGTTTTCCAAAATTAAAAAATGAAGGTGCTTCTGATTCTTTATATTTTTCATTACCTCTATTATCATAAGTTACATTAGATTTTCCTTCTAATCTATGTTCTTCTTTAGTTACACTCTCAACAACTCCCCAAGAATCATATCTTACTTGATTTCCTCCTTCTTCTCTTATTTCTCCAACTTTACTAAAACCAACATATATCTCTTTAATAGGTTCTCCATTCCATCCAATACCTTGTTTTATTTCTTCTTCCATCTTACTATTTTTCTGTAAGGGGTTATTTAAAAATCTATTCTTTATTCGTCTCCGTCATCTCCAGCACTATCAGAACTACTATCATCGCCTCCGCTATCATCAGTTGAACCATCACTTCCATTACTATCAGAGAAATCATAAGTTTCTCCACCATCATTAGAATCATGATGCGGATTTAAATCTCTTTCATGACTTTGAGAATAATCCTCACTAATATTTCTTTCAGTTCGGGAGGGTTTTCTTTCAGTCTGTTTTAAAGTTTGTATTGGTTTAGTTTCAATTCTTCTTGTCTGTTGTATTTGTTTAGTTTTAATTCGATTTAATTCTAATTCTTCTTTAAAAGTTCTATGAACACATACTGCCTGTTCTATTTTAGTTCTAAAACATGACACTTTAAAATCATCCTCTTCTCTTCCCTTATTGTGCTTATCATATTTTTCAATATCTTTAAGAGCAGCTTCATAATCTTCTAAACAAAAATTTGCTAAACTTCTATTAAAATATGCTTCAGAAATATCAGAATCATAAGATAATACTTGATTATATTTTTTAAGAGCTTCAGAATATTCTCCACATCTGTATAAATCATTTCCCTGATTAAGTATTTCCCGATTGTCCTCCCAGTATTTTATTTTTGCAGCATCTTTAAAACCATATGTAAAGTTATCAAGAAATTGCCCTGCTGCACCAACTGCTACACCAAATATCAAACCCTTAAAAAAAGCATCTCCATAAGAAACATTTTTATTTGAAAATTCACTTTCAACAAATCCACTTTTTACAGCATAATTTACAATATCCAAAGCAACTCCAAAAAAAGCTCCTGCCCCTAAACTAACCTTAAGTGTATTTGTAAATTTAAATGCCTCTCCAAATCCAATAGAAATTCTCTCAAGCGGGCTTACATATCTATCATCCATTAAATACCTTGAAAGCCCTTATTTATTAAGATTGTTATATTATCTAATAATATCAATATTTTCCAGAATGAACTTAATATAATGATTTAATATATCCTTCAACTTCTTCTTTAGAATCAGGTTTAATTCTTATAAAAATATTTTGTAAATAAGCTTCATGACGAGCAGTTACCTTAAAAGTTCTTGTAGTATCATTATAATGTTTGATTTTAATTTCCATATTTTCGCAATAACCTCTTTGCATCCATGGACCCATTACAACTTCTTCTACATTTGCTAACCCTTCAAGATTATCAAGAAGACTAACAAAAATTCTTGGCATACTATGGTTTTTTCCATCTATTCTAATAGTATCTCCATTCTTTGGCATTTTACTTAAAATTAAAGTTTATCTAGCTGCATCAGCCTGTTTTTCCAAATCATTCTTTTTATTAAAAGCAACGCTGTCTCCACTTCCTGCTGCAGTTGCAATTATTTCTTCTGCAAGTGTCTGAACAAATGTTTTCTTTTTATTAAAAGATTTGTCTTGAGCACCATGAACAATATTTCTCAAAGCTAAACTTATTCTTCTGATTGGAGAACAATCAACAGCTTGAGGATAACGAGCTCCTCCATATTGAATCATTGTAACTTCATCCATTGGAGAGCCTTTTTCAATAGCTTCAACTAAAACTTGAATAGGATTTTTCTTTGTTTTTTCTTCAATTATTTTAAATGCTCCAAGAACCATTTTCATATTGGTATTATATTTTCCAGTAGCCCAGTTTGTTATTACTTTATGTTTTTTACCTCTATGTCCTGGAACTGAAATTGTATTTACAAGTCTTTCAATAATATTAACATTTGCTTTTCCAAATCTTTCTCTTATCCTTCCATGAGATTTAACAACAAGTCTATAATCAAGATTAAGTGCTTTTTTCAAGCCAGGGTCTTTAACAATAACTTCGTTTATATCATATAAATCAAATACTTTTGCTTCTTCTTTTCTTTCAGTTTCTATTTGTGTTTCCATCTTATCTTCTTCCTTTCTCTATCTTTCCTTTAACTAATAATCTTAAAGGTTGATCATTAACTTTTATAACTTGGAATCTAACTCCAGGAATATCTCCCTTTGTTCTTCCTTGTTTACCCCCAATTCTTTCAATTAAAACTTCATCATGTTCATCAATAAACTTTTGAGCAAGATTTCCAGGGATAAATGCAGTTACAACTTTACCGTTTTTAGTTAACTGAACTTTGCAACATTTTCTCATTGCTGAATTTGGCTGTTTAGCTTCTTTTTGAACTTTTTCAGTTACAAGTCCTTTTGCTTGACTAGCTCCTTCTAAAGGATCTGCTTTAGCATATAAATTAAGAGTTCTGCTTTTATATTGATGGTCTTTCCATCTGAACTTTCTAGTTCTTTTCATTATTTTTCTAGCATTCATTAAACCCATATTGTCATCAATAAATTTCGCTTTTTAAATGTTACCTATTATCTCTTTTTTACCCTAAATCTCACTTTCACAAGATTTATATAATACATAAAATTAAAAAAATTATGGCTAAAGAAAAAAAGATAAAAGATAAAAAAACAAATATGCTTTTCATCACAGTCATTGTTGCAATTGTTTTATTATTCGGAGGTTTTTTCCTGAATAATTATCTTCAAAAACAAGGGCATGAAAATTCAATTCTAAATTACAAAAAGGGTTTTTACACAACAGTATCTTGTGAATATAGCTGTCCTTTAAAGATGCAAAATTATCAAAATAAAACTCAGCTTTTGCCAGATATTTCATGTGTTAAAAACTGCACAGAAGCATTTTTATCAAATCCAAATCAAAATTTCTCACGAGATGAATTAAATAAAGATAACCTTATTTCAGATATGAGTTCGGTTGTAAACAATTGTCAAAAAGAAAGCTATGATTTAAAAACTCTTACAATAAATAATTCAAATTTCTACCATTGTTCTTCTGAAGGATTAAAAGCATTAAGAGCAAAGTATAAATATATTTAAAATTTCAGTCGCAGTTAATTGCAAATTTTTGAAGAAAACTTAATATTATGTTATTAAAAAATATAGGCTATAAAGTTATTTTGTGATTAAAGTTTGGCAAGGTATTATTAGATTAATTAATCATAATTTTTACAATTCTTAAAGTATCTTCAGCTCTTTATCAAAATAATCCTTAACAATATGTCTCATTTCTTCAAATCTTGCTTTGTTTCTTCCAATAAGCATTGCTTTATTCTGCTGTCCTGCATTTATAATAAGAAAATTATCCTTAATTTCCACACTTTTCATCTGCGCAGGATAAATAATTGTTGAAATAAATTTTTCTGCATCTCCTAAGCTTAATGGTGCATTAACAACTTTAACTTTTCTATTTATTATTTCACTCATTTTTTTTATGTTTCTTCCATTTTCACCAATAGCTTTTGATAAATTGTTTTCAGAAACAATAAAAATTACATTTGAATTATATACAAAACAATGTTTAGGATTAATTCCGCTTATTCTTGAGAACAAATTAATGTACCTCATAACTTTCATATCAATTGTTTTTATCATATTAAGAATCTACTTTTTCTTTTGTTCAGCTAAAGGCCCAGTTATTTTTACAAATAATCCTGGCAATCCAGTTCCAACAGGCACTGGCTGATTCAATATTATATTTTCAATTACACTTAATAATTCGTCTCTGCTTCCTTTAATTGTTGCATTTACAAAATGTTTAATTGGAGTTTCAAAACTTGCTTTTGCAAGAATACTACTTTTCTTAGCAATTATTCCCATTCTTGTCATTCCTCTAACTTCTCCATCAACAGTCATTGCATCAGCAACTAATTTAAGATGTCTTCCATCAATGTCTAATCCCTGAGAACCAATAACTTTGTTTATTTCATTGATTATTGTTTGCCTTGCAGCTTCAATTCCAAATACATTTGCCATTTCATACAAGTCATTTGTAATTGTTTTTTCTCCATTAACTCCTTTAAACTTAATTATTTCAGCAAGATTTGAACCGCTTGTAAGAATTACATATTCTTTTTCTCTTTTAACAATTAATATCTGCTTTATTCCCTTTATTCCTGAAATTATTGTTTCTTTTAATTTTTCCTTTAATTTATAGATTTCTTTAAATCCTAAATCAGGGGTGCTGATTACTATTGAATCATTTTTAATATGTATTTTATATCCTTTATCAGAAATTTTTTCAGATACAGTATTAATTGACATATGAGTTTGCTTTAATGCTTTATTATTTATTATAAATTCAATTTTCTTATCAGAGAAATTAATATTTGCTTCATCAATTACTTCTTTTAATCTTACTTCTTTAATTTTTTCAGCAATTGTTTTAGCTTCTTTTTCTTCATTAAATTCTTTTTCAAGATGAATTTCCATTGCAGGTGTAGATGGAGTTTTACGAGCATCAAATATTTCAATTAATCTTGGTAGTCCTAATGTAATCTGCATCTCCTGAACTCCTGCGAAGTGGAATACATTTAATGCCATCTGTGTTGAAGGTTCTCCAAAACTTTGAGCAGTAACTATACCAATTGCTTCACCCGGACATACTTGTTTTTTAAGATGAGCTGCTGCAACATCAATACCATCATCTCCATATTTGAATTGGATAATTTGTCCAATTGCATCTCTTACAGTATGGTCATATTCAACTCTCAAATCTTGCAAAGCATTTGCTAATCTTCTATATAAATATCCTGATTTTGGAGTTCTCAATGCTGTATCCATCAGTCCGTCTCTTCCTGTTATTGCATTAAAGAAGAATTCATAAGGCTTTAATCCTTCCATATATGAAGAATAAATAAATCCTCTTGCTTTTGGAGACAAATCATTTTGTTTAAAAAATGATAATGTTCTATCTTTATAACCAAAACTAATTCTTTGAGCCCATAATGACTGCTGTCCAACAGAACATGCAATCTGAGTAATATTCAAAATATTTCCTCCTGCTCCTGACATAATCATATTATTAACTGGATTTTCTTCTGGGAATTCTGTTTTAACAGCTTTACCAATCTTAGTTCTAATTTCATTTAGAGCCTGTAAGATTTTAATTTCTCTTGATTCTATATCTGTCTTTCCTGGAATAATTTCTAATTCCTTGCTGTTATATGCTTTAATTATTGCTTCTGTTTTTTCTTCTCCTTCTTTTATAATTTCTTTTGTCATCTTTTTTGTTTTTTCATTAACATTAAGATCTTCAAGAGCAATTGTAAATCCTCTTTTGGATAAATAGCTTGTACCTAGTGTAAATGCTTTCTTAATTGCTTTCATTGTTTCTTCTCTTCCTAATTCTTTATCAATCATCTTTGTTATTTTATCATTTTCAACTCCAAAGGTATAAGCATCAGTTAAATTACTTTTCAAAATTTCATCAGAGATTGATTTGCTTATTTTAGGGAATATATTTAAGAAAACTTGCTTTCCTTCAACCATCTTAGTGCTTATATCTGCAATAATTCCAGAATTATACAATAACTGTTGTGCTTCTGATTTTGTTACACTTGTTGTTCCTAAAAGATAATTTCCTGTGATTGCATCGGAAATTGTTCCAATTAAATTTGTATTATTTTTTGGACTCATTAAATTATTATTAACATCAAGTAAAATTCTTGCTTCTGCTCTTGCTTCTTCTGTTTGAGGCACGTGAACATTCATTTCATCTCCATCAAAGTCTGCATTGTACGGGAATGCTACAGCTGGATGAAGTCTAAATGTTCTATATGGAAGAACTTTAACATAATGTGCCATAAGGCTTCCTCTATGCAGGCTTGGATGTCTATTGAATAAAACAATATCTCCGTCTTGTAAATGTCTTTCAACAAAATATCCTGGTTTTATTTCTTCAATTATTTCTGATTTTAATTCAGGAGATATTTTCTTTCTTCTTCCATCAGGTCTAACAATATAATTTGCTCCAGGATAATGTTCAGCCATAATTAATTTTTTAAGATATTCTAAATTCAATGTTGTAACTTCTTCATTAACAGTTAAAACTTCAGCAATTTCATAAGGAACTCCAACTTCATTTATCTGCAATGAAGGATCAGGTGAAATAACTGTTCTTGATGAAAAATTAACTCTTTTTCCAGCCAAGTTATGTCTGATTCTTCCTTCTTTACCTTTAATTCTTTCAGTAATTGTTTTCAAAGGCTGTCCGCTTCTATGTCTTGCAGGAGGAATTCTTGATATTGTATTATCAAAAAATGTTGTAACATGATATTGCAATAAATCCCATAAATCATCAATAATAACTTCTGGAGCTCCTGCATTTAAATTTTCCCATAATCTTTGGTTAGAACGAATAATATCTCCAAGTTTATGAGTTAAATCATCTTCTGATCTTTCTCCTGATTCTAATGTAATACTTGGTCTTACAGTTACAGGAGGAACTAAAAGTACAGTTAAAATTCCCCATTCAGGTCTAAATGTTTGTGGATTTACTCCAATTAATTTACAATCATCGTCTGTAATTCTTTCTAAAATTTCTCTAACTTCTGGTGGGAATATTCTTTTCTTTCCAAGCATAAAACTTGTTGGTTTTTCAATTCTGATTTTTTCTTGAATTGTATTACAATGCGGACATTTTTTTGCATCTTTTGATTTTTTCAATCTTTGAGCAGGAGTTAATTTTTTAATATTTTCATCATCAAGTAAAATTCTTCCACATGTATCACAGAAACTTCTTAAAAATAAATAAACAATCGGAACATATTTTACATGAACAACCGGCCTTGCCATTTCAATACTTCCTGGATGTCCTAAACATTCTTTTAATCTTCCTCCACAAGTTCTACATCTTACTCCTGGATCAATTGCCCCTAATCTTAAATCCATTAAACCACCATCAACAGGATATCCATCCATATCATAAAGTTCAGGAGTAATAATTTTAGCACAACTTATTTTTTTAATCTGTTCAGGACTAAGTAAGCTGAATTTCAATGCCTTGATTTGTTTTTTTATTGCCATTTTATTTTTTCCCTCTTAACTCAAGTGAAGCTCTTGCACCAATATCTTGAACATTACTTCCATAATAAGGAATATAAGTTCTTTGATTAATTAATGATGAATTTGAAATTCCTAATTCCTTTTTATAATAATCAGTACCTTTCCTCGTTTGGAGCATATTAGGCATTATTCCAATTCCCAATGAATCTAAAACTTCGTTTATCTTTTCATTTTCTTCAACTTCCATATTTAATATTTGTCTTGTTCTTTTATTCATCATTTTTATTCATTTCTCCTTGAATAATTTCTTTTCCAAGTTTTTTCTTGAGCCTCTCCAATTATATCCATATAATCTCTATCAATCCTAACTCCATCACTAATATGTTTTTCATTTGCTGCTACTCCATTAAATTTAGCAGATAACTCTCTTAAATCTTGATATATATCATTAGCAGGAGTAACAACTATTTTTCCATATCTTGTTGTTTCTTCATTTCTTATTAATATTTTTTTCTTTGTCATTTTTTTGTTTTTGTTTTCTTATTTTCTCTTTAAGGAGATGTCCTTTGTCGTTGGTTGCCGGATTCATAAAAACCTGCTGGGGTTTTTATTCCTCATACTTATTCTTCAATTCAAACCCTGTAATAACATGAAGTCCAAGCAATTCTTCTGCAAGTAATTTAAATGCATAAGAAACTTCAACATCATCAACTTCTGTGCTATTGCACATTGGACAATATGTTTTATTTCTTAAAGTATCTTGGATTCCTAAGCTTCCGCATTTAGCACAAACATGGATTATAACTTTATCAGAATCATATCTTTCTTTTAATAATAATGAAGCTCCGTGAGCAACTAATGCTTGCTGTTCCATTTCCCCTAATCTTAATGCTCCTCCTCTTGACCTTCCTTCAATTGGTTGTCTTGTAAGAAGCGCAACTTTACCTGAAGCACGAGCATGCATTTTATTACTTACCATATATTTCAATTTCATATAATACATATCTCCAATGTAAATTTTAGCTTCCATCATTTTTCCAGTTATTGCATTATACATTGTTTCTTTTCCATCATATCTAAAGCCCATTGATTTCAATTGGCCTTCAAGAGCATTAATATCTCTTTTATCAAAAGAAGTTCCATTCATAATTTGTCCGCTTAATGAACCAATTTTTCCAGTAACTAATTCAAGCAAATATCCAACAGTCATACGTCCAGGAATACCATGAGGATTAAATATTAAATCCGGTCTCATTCCTCTTGCTGTAAATGGAATATCTGTTTCAGGAACAATTGCCCCAATAACTCCCTTCTGTCCATGTGCTGTTGAAAATTTATCTCCAAGTTCTGGATTTCTAGGATCTCTTGTTCTTACTTGAACAATTTTATTTCCTTCTTCATCAAGTGTAAGGAAAACTCCGTCGACAATTCCTTTTTCTTCTTGTCTAATAACTGAGCTGCTTTCTTTTTTTGCTCTTATATTAATATCCTTTGCTTCTGACAAGAATTTTGGAGGTGAAGTTTTTCCAATTACAACTTCTCCTGATTTCATATTTGCTTCAGGATAAACCACTCCATCATCTTCTAAATATCTATATGATTCTTCTGTTCTATAACCTGCAATATCTTTTGTAGGTATTACAATTTCATCAGCCAAACCTCCAGCATAATTTAATTCAACTGAAGTATACGGCCTAAAGAATGTACTTCTTCCAAATCCCCTATCAATACTTGCTTTATTAATAACAAGAGCATCTTCCATATTATATCCTTCATAAGTCATTACTGCAACAACAATATTTTGTCCAGAAGGATAAACATTAAGTGCATCATAAATAAAACTTCTTACAATTGGTTGAGTTGGATAATGTAAAACACTTACATCTGTATCAACTCTACATAAATAATTAGCAGCATATAATCCTAATCCTTGCTTTTGTGTTTTACTTCCTCTAATAAGTCTTGATGACTGGTCATGATTTCCAAAACTTACAAGACTTGTTGCAGGGCCAACAAATACAATTTTATCAATTTCTAAATGAGTATGTTCATTTGTTAAATCTTCTTTTATAGGTGCAACAAGAGCATTTTCTTCTTCTGATGCGTCAATATATTCAATTAATCCCAGTTTTATTAAATCATCCCATTTTAATTCATCTCTTTTTAATTGATCCATATGGGTTTCTTTTAATCTTGATGCACCATTTTCTACAATAATTAAAGGTCTTAAAACTCTTCCAGTATCTCCTGAAATTATAACTTTTTCAAGTTCAGGATTATATCTTATGCTTAATTCTCCTGGCAATTTTTGTTGTCTTCTTTTTTCTCTAACTTCAGCTACAAACTTTTCATGATTATCAGTTGCACCAATAAATATTCCATTAAAAAATATGTCTGTTCTTCCTGTATCTTTATTTAATCCCATTTTTTCAAATTCTTTAATCATTTCTTCTTCATCAGATAATAATCTTGTAGAAATTTTTGCCATTAATGCTAAATTTTTTCTAAGTCCAATTTCGGTTCCTTCAGGAGTTTCTACAGGGCAGAATCTTCCATAATGTGTTGGATGTAAAGTTCTTGCAAGGAAATTTGTCTGCTCTCCAGGTAATGTACTTGAAACTTTTTGAAGTTGCGAAAGTATAGAAAGATAATTTGTTTTATCCATATTTTGAGTAATACCTTTTTTCTCTCCAATCCAACTTCCTGTTGCAATTGCGGATTTTATTCTATGTGAAAATAATGTTGATTTTGCAATTGTCTTAATACTGTAGAATTTTTTTCTCTTTATTGTCTTTTGAAGAGAGTATTTTATATCTCTAACAAGAATATTTAAATTAACTCTAAATAAATCTGATAATAAATCTCCTGACAATCTAACTCTTTTATTTGCATAATGATCTTTATCAACTTTTAATTCAGGATTTTCTTTGAATATTAAAAATTGTCTTATTAATTTACAGATAGTTATTGCTTTATCAACTCTTTTTTCTTTTTTTAATCCAATATGTGGCAATAAATAAGAATCAAGTCTTTGCTTAATCCTATCTAAAATTTCCTTTTTTGTTCCCTGAACACTTGTTTTTTCTGCAATCATCATCATTGCTTCTTCTGATGAAGATATTTTTGCAAATTCATAAAGATTTACAATAACACTATCAGTTTCTTTATTTATGTATTTAGCAATATCAGATTCTTTTAACAATCCTAAAGCTTTCATTAAAACAACTGCAGGAATATTTTTAAATCTGCTAAATGAAACTTCCAAAATTCCATCAGCTGATTCAGTTATTGTTATTGGGATTCTATATGCTCCTCTTGAAGAAAATAATCTTAACATAGGTTTATCTTTTGAATTTTCAACAAATGCCTGATTTGCAGCCAAATCTTCAGTCATAATCATAATTCTTTCATTTCCATTAACAATAAAATATCCGCCAGGATCTCTTGGATCCATATAATTTGCTTCTAATTCTTCTTTTGACATTCCTTGAAGATTACATACCTTGCTTTTTACCATAATTGGAATTCTTCCAATTTCAACTTCTTGATTTTCAACTTGTCCGTCTTGTTTTATTGATAATTCAAGAAATATTGGTGCAGAATATGTTAAGTTTCTTAATCTTGCTTCTGCAGGAGTAAGCACACTTGTTGAACCATCTGATTCAATTACATTTGGTTGCTGAACTTTAATTTTCCCAAGTCTTATTTCAATTTCATCTTGTTCAATATTTTCAGATATCTCGTCGACAATTTCTTGCATTCTTTTATCGATAAAATTATTAAAAGAAGTTAAATTTGATTCAACAAGTGAATTTTCAGCAAGATACTTTCTAGTAATCAAATGTTCAGTATCTTCTAAATTAAGTTTTAATGCTTCAGCCATTTTATATTACAACCCTAAAATAAGTAAAAATTTCATCCCCATCTTTTCTTTCTATTTTAATTATATCGCCTATAACAGCCCCTTCGGGAAGTGCAGAATCATTTGATTTCATTTTTGGTAATTGTGTTTTAGAAATATTTAATCTAACTAAAAGTTCATCTTCTTCTTTTTTGCTAATTTTTGAATGTTTTGGCTGGAGTATGTGCATAGTTAGATAAATTATTAATTTATTTTATCGAGGGTAAAGTAGGGGTTGATTGACTTTGGACTTTACAATAATTAATAATATCAAAAGTTCCCTTTTAAATCTTTCGGTTAAAAATCGATTGATAGAACTAAATGGCTCCGAGGGGTGCTAAAAAATCCTAGGGATTTTTGGCAACTTAAGTTTAAAGAAACTTAAGTATTTGGACCACTTCAATTTTCTTAGAAGTGAAGTCACCAAGAATTATCCAAATTCTTGAGTGCCTACAAAATGTAAATCCTAAAAAAATTCACAAGAGATTTTTTGGGAATCTAAAAGTCTAAGAGAACATTCAAAGACTTTTTGATTTTTGTATAAGGGGGCAAATCCTAGAAACATTAGCAGCATATTGTAAAACAATATGCTAAATGGCTCCGAGGGGATTTGGACCCCCGACACCTGGCTTAAAAGGCCAGTGCTCTAACCAGGCTGAGCTACGGAGCCATTGTATAATATAAGTTATGAAATCTTGTTTTTTAAATCTTCCACTTTTGTCTGTTTATTACTTATAATGAAATCTTCTTTCATATTCTGGGTGATTAAACCACTCTAAGATTATAGAAATAATTTCTACTTTGTTAGGCGTTGTGATAGAATAAACAAGTCTCCAACCATCAGGCAAATCATATTTCCAGAGATTAGCTATTCCATATTTTTGGATATAATCTTTTGGAATTAATCTTTTCGGGATAGGTATTCCACAAAAAGCATTTTGCTTAATATCTTCTTTGGCACGAATTATCCATTTTTTAATTTCATTATGTAGGGAATTAAAACTACCTCATTTATGATGTAGTTCAGAGATTAATGTTTTAATTCCCGAGCATCCTAAAAACAAGGGCCTATCACAAACTGCACCATTTATGGTGCAGTGGCCCATTATTTTTTTGATTATCATCTAAATCATTAAACTCTTTTTCAATTTTGTCATCAGCAAATATAATTTGACAAGATTTTATTATCTTCATTTTAATGTTAATATCTTTTTCTTTTCATAAACTTTTTAGCAATTTCAGGACTCCAAATATAAACTAAAATCCCTTCTTTGCTTATTGCAATTTTATTTATGCTTTGCAAATAATCTAATATAACTAAATAAGTCTGCCACATTACTTTTTTTGGCAGTTTTTTCCATAATTCTGTCCTATTAAACTCCCCACTATATTCATTAATAGTTTTTTCCACCATTGAAACAGTTTCAAGTGTAGGGCTTCTTGCTATAGGATTTATTGTTTCTTGTTCCATAATAACTTATATATCAATTGATATATAAAGCTTTCTATTCTATAACAACTTCAAACATCTATTTTAATCTGCAATAATCTTTATAAACAAAAATAAGCTGAAAGTAAAATGAAAAAGAGAGCTGAAAAAAATCTTCCTGAACAAGCTGACATTCGTGGTGATGGAAAAATTCCTATAATTTCTATTGAAGCAGATAATTTAGCAGAAGCTTCATATAAATCAATTATTGCATGTCATGATTATGGTGCTCGTGTTGAAACACCTAAACATCGCCCAGGAATGACTCTTGGTTATGATGCAGATATAACTGTTAGAGTTAAAAATCCAGATAGTGAACCAAAAGTTTATAATTTAGCTGTTCACGACGATGCAAGAGGAGTTATGCAGTATATTCTTGAAGTAACTCACGGAATTCATAATCACTGGAAAAAAAATGAACAACATCCTGAATGGTGGGGTTACACATACAATGAAAGATTTGTTGATCAATTGCCATTTATATTTAAAAGGATAAAACACGACTGGGATGAAAAAAGAAAAATTACAGGTAGAGATTATCAATTTACAATCTGGCGTCCGGGTGAAGATATTATTACCGAACAACAAGATCCTCCTTGTTTTCAGAGAGGAAATATTAGATTTTTAGAAGATAAAAAAGGAGATATCACATTAAATTATATTACTGAATGGAGAAGCCGTGATTTGCTAAAAGCCTGGAATGAAAATAATCTTGCTCAAGTTGAATTACAGAAATTATTTGCAGCAAAAGTTTCAGATATACTAAATGTTCCAATTAAATTAGGGGCATATATTGATCGTTCAAGTTCATTGCATTTATATGGATTATATATTGATAGAGATGGATTAGAAACTCAAATAGGAGAGATGAAAAAAGAATCATACAAAAATAGAAGTATGCCCCTTAATGAATATTTTTCATATATGGGAATGGAAGCAGGAGACCCAATATATTTAAAAAAATTAGTAGCAGCTCAATCAGATGCAGAAGCAAAAGGCCATGGCTTAAATCAATCAAGCACAAAATTAAAAGAACTTGGTTACAACTTAGAAACATATAATTATCCTGCAGAATGGGATAGCTGGCCAAAATCCTGGGATGCAGAACCAGACCCATCAAAACTTGCAAGAGTTCCTAAATAAAATAAATAATAAAAACTAAATAAAATGGTATTATACAATTTAATAAAATACATTCCAAAAGGCACTGAAATTCATTCAGAAGACGATATAAAATATCTTCTTGATGATATTAGAACAGATTTATCTCTTCTTAATGCAAACTATGGACAACTTCCACTAAAAAACATTCTTAATATAATTGAAAACGAAGATGTTGCAGAACACTCACATCATGAACCAAGATTATTAAATAAAGTTGATTTTTCAGCTGCAAAAGAAATAATTAATAATTATAGGCATCTTTCAGAGGGCGGTTGCCAATCTTGCCATCACAAAGCATTATATAAAGATGATTTAGGAGACAATGTAACTTATTGTAATCTTCTTGAAAAAGAAGAGAATTTAGATGAAACAGCAAAAAGAATTGGCATGAGCAATTCTATTGTAGAGTTCTCAGAGCACGGCTGTCTTAATAAAATGCAAATATTCCGCCCTTTAGAAGAAGTTTTGAATGGATAAAATATAGTTTGGTTACATTTGTAAAATTTAAATAAAAATATATTATTTAATAAATGCGCTCGCTAACGCTCGCGCTAAATGCTTGCCTATCGGCAAGTCATACGTGATTAAAATTATATAAACTAATTAATCTAACTTAATAATGTGACACCAGATTTCTAAATTAATATACTCCTGAATGAGTTTCTTTTTCACTTTTCTTAAGGAGGTTGATGCGTTAAGGAAACTTGGTTCCTTACGCAGGGTAATCTTTTTAATAATTATTATTTACTTTTTCTCACCATAACAATGCTTTAAAACCCTAAATTTATCTTTCAAATATGAAAAGAGAAAGACCTCATTGGCACGATACATTTATGTTTGCTGCACTTTCATCTGCAACTCGTTCAAGCTGTTTACATCTTCAAACCGGAGCTGTAATTGTTAAAGATAAAAGAATAATTGCATCAGGATATAACGGCGCACCTCCTGGAATAGAAAATTGTTTTAGTGTTGGATGCAGAAAAGATAGAGAAAAAATTGAATTTGATGATAAAGGCAAAGGAATTTGCAGAGGAGTTCATGCAGAAATTAATGCAATGAATCAAATCTCACGTCAGGATTTAATTGGAGCATCTTTATATTCTGTCTATTATCCGTGTTCAAGTTGTGCAAAATCAATTGTTGCAAACGGAATTCATGAAGTATTTTATGACAAAATTTACAAAGAGCCAGATTCTTTAACCCTAGAATTATTTCAAGAAGCTGGCGTACACCTAAAGCATTATTCAATGGACATTGACAGATACTTTGCTATGATGAAACAGATTAGAGGGTAAGTTTAGAAAACATGTCATATCTTTGCCTAATTCTAATAGGTTATCATAATTAAGTTTTTACTAATTTTGTTAATCATAATATTAAATATATTATATTTATTATTTTCAAATATTTTGTTAAACTTTTTCTAAAAGTTTAGATTCTTTATTCTATTCCTACCCTTTCACACCTGTACTTCCAAACCCTCCAGCCCCTCGTTCACTTTCACTCAGCTCCTCTACCAATTCAACTTCAGCAGTTTCAATCTTATTTAAAACAGCTTGGGCAATTTTGTCTCCAGAATTAATTTCAAAATCTTCTTCTCCGTGATTAATAATTATAATTCCAATTTCTCCTCGATAACCTGAATCAACTGTTCCCGGAGTATTTACAATTGAAATTCCTTTTTTAAGAGCAAGCCCGCTTCGCGGTCTTACCTGCATTTCATAACCTATTGGAATTTCAACAGCAAGCCCAGTTGATACTAAAACTCTCTCACCTTTTTTAACCAGATATTTCTCAGTTGAAAACAAATCCATGCCTGCATCTCCTTCTTTTGCATAGCTCGGTATAATAGCATTCTCTTTTAGTAACTTGATTTTAATTTTCATCTTCTCTTTTTATTAATATTTTTTGATAATTGAGTTTAAATAAATATCTATAATATAATAAAATTACAATATTAATAATTTCCTTTTCTTTCATATCCTTTATGAGTTTCCTCAACTTCAAGAATAATTTGAAGAACCCTAAATTGTCCGCCAGAAACATTTGTATAAAATCCTCTTGAACCATAAGTTAATTTAATCATAAAAAGATTTGTTATTCCATATTTACTTTCATAATATTTGTATATTGGAAGTTTTTTTGAAATAGGTAGTCCTGTTCGTTTTTCCTTTAAGAATTCAATTGACTTTAAAATTAAAGAATAAAGTTTTTCATTTGTTTTATTTCCTTTTTGTAATTCTGTTTCAATACTTGTTTTAACATTAAACAATTCAGGAGATAATTGAACAATAAACTCTTTTTCCATTAGACACTTATTGCTCCTTGAATAAACTCATTCAATTTTTTATTATTAGGGAATATCCAAATTATCTTGTCTTTATTAAACATTATTTTATTTGATTTTTCTAAATAATTTAATATTAATTTAAAGGTTTGATACTGCATTTTTTTAGGCAGAGCATTCCATAATTCCATTCTTGTAGGATATTCGTCCATTTCTTGAATAATCTTCTCAACCATTAAAATTGAGTCTAACTGAGGATAATGTAATATGTTTTCCATTGTATACACTTATACAACTGAGTTTTTAAGCTTTTCGGAGAAGAAATCTTTTAGAAATAGAAATTAAACTTTCTTAGGCATCTTCTTAATAACACCTAAAACAATGTCTGAAATATTTTCTGGAACTACATCAGAATAAAACTCCAGTTTATGCTTCTTGTCTGAATAATATTCATCTGAATTCTGCGCGCGAATAACTTTATCATAATCGCAGCGATAATCCCATGAAAAATACTTAGGGTAAAGCTCAATCACATGTCCAACTTCATTTCTTGAAATATCTGTATATACTGACTCTTTTATCTTTTCTCTTTTTAGTTTATTGTCAATTCTTCTTTCTAAATTTATAAGGTCACTATAAACAATCCCTTCTTTAGCAAAATCTTCTCTGCAAAACATATTAAACAATAAAACCTCTGTTTTTAATTTAATCATAAAAGACAATAATTTTAATGGTTTTTATAGATTATTATTGTATAGGTGTATATTATATATTATAAGTAAACTTTTTAGAAAAAAGTTTAATAAAAAGCGCAGAGAACCTAAGGTTCTCTACCGCACTACTCTCCTCATTAAGAAATCTGCGCATGTCAAGAATTTTATTCTTGAGCACCTCAAAAATTATTCAATAATTTTTAATGTCTAAAATTATTACTTATTATTAATTGTTTAAACTGGCAATGCTTAACTTAAACATATTATAATTAGAAAGGTTTTGCAAAGCACAAACCTATATTGATTATTTACTAAAAATAAAGTTTTACCTCACCTTAACATAGGGCAAATATTCTTTAACAGCACTATAAATGTCATTCATTAATTTTACAGGAGTTTCTGGGAAACTTTCTAGCTCTTTATTTATTAACTTACCTTTGTTTGGAACAAACTTCTGAATATAATAATTATGCTCATTGCTTTGCGTATTATCAACCATCCATCTTGCAGTATCCATCATCTCAACTGGATTAAGAAATCTTGTTTCATTTTCTCTTATAACCGGAACAATTGTAGTTCTAAATTCATATCTGGGAAATCTCGGAACAATTGACATTCCTTTCTCAACATCATCTCTTAAATCAACATGTTTGCCAACAATTTTATCATAAAGATATAACGGCCCTTTAACATCCATAGCAACATAATCAACTAATTTATCATCTAAAAGCTCTTGAAGAACCGAATAATTACTTCCATTTGTATCAAGTTTAACAAGCAATTCTCTTCCTTTTAATTTTCTTATAAAATGAACAATATCTGGTTCTTGTGTTGGCTCTCCACCGCATAAAACAACTCCATCAATCCAATTTTTCTTTAAATCTATTAAATTAAATATTTTTTCTTCAGAATAATTATCTATATTTTCTAAAATTTCTTTTCCATGGCAAGCATTACATCTCCAATTACAATCTCCTGTAAATAAAACTGCAGAAAGCTTTTCAGGATAATCAATCATTGATAAACCGAGATATTGACTAACTTTCATTTTGCACTATAGTAATTCCTTATAGCTTGTTCAACTTCAGAACCCTTTATAAGTTTTGCCTTTCCATCTCTATAAGTTGTTTCATTCCTGTAAATCTCATTAGAATTTTCATCTAATATAACAAGTGAAGGAACTTTAGATAAATTAATTCCTGCAAGCATTGCCTTTGTCAAACCATCTTCTTTATCAGCTTTATATGTAGTTATTCCAAAACCATATCCATCTTTTTCTAATCTATTATTGGCTTTTCCTAAATTCTCTTCTAAATTCTCACAAACCGAACATCCGGTTTTTCCAATAATATATGCATGAACATTTCCATTTGCATTTTTAAGACTAGGCATTTCAATTGGTTGATTTTGCTGATTAATAACTCCATAATCTCCTCTTTGTCTTGCTTTTAATTCTTCTGTCTTTGATGGATTCCAATTATCAATAAAACTATAATATCCAACAATTCTAGTCATCCCTTTTAATGTAGCTTTATCTTTATTTCCACATTCTGGACAAGTATCAACTAAACCTTTATGAGTTTTACTGCAACTTCTACAAACAGTAAATTCCGGACTTATAGTTAATTGAGCAGATTGAGTATTTTCATAAGTTTTCTTAACTAAATTATAAATACTCTGGTTATCTGGCCTTTCTTCTCCAATAAATGCATGAATTATAGCACCTGATTCAATTGCAGGGTGAAATTTACTCTGCATTTCAATTCTTGAAACTAAATCAACAGGTGCATCTGCTCTTACATGAATTGAATTAGTATAATAAGTTCTATCTTCTGCAATATTTCCTTGGACAAATTCTTTTGATTCAGGATATAATGTTAAATCCATTTTACTTAATCTTCTTGCAGCAGACTCTGCAGGGCTTTCTTCAATTGAAAATTTCAAGCCATGTTCTTTTCCATGTTCTTTTGCTTTAACATTCATATGAGCAATTGTTCTCAAAGCATAATCTGTAAATTCTTCATTTGTAAGTTCATGTAACTCTTTTCCTGTTAAATATTGAATAGCTTCATTTAATCCAATTGTTCCTACAATATAAGTTGCTTTATCTAAATCAATATACGGTTGCCCATCTGCACTTGGCTTTCCTGTCTGCCACTGAGGTAATCCAGGCTGTTGTAAAGTTTTTATAAATTCTTTTTTTTGCAAATGAGCTTTAACAGCAATATCCATTGTCTTATCCAACTCTTCAAAAAATCCCTCAAGATTTTTCTTTCCATTTTTTCCTGCTCTATATGCTGCCTGAGGAATATTTATTGTAACATTTTGAAAACCGCAGAACCTTATTGATTCAGGATGTTTCAAAACATAATTATCTTCAATTGCAGTTTTTAATCTGCAACAAGCTGCTAAAGTAACTTCATCTCTATCAAAAATAAAATACGGGCTTCCATTCTTGCTTGCAATTTCAGTTGCAAATTTCAAAAGCTCTTCCTGTTCAGGATCACTAAATGTTTCTTCACTTACATGAAAATCACATTTTGGAAATGCAAATGGCTGTCCATCTCTGTCTCCTCTTTCCCAAACTTTAAGCATATTTTTTGCAAATCTTTTTGAAATTTTATCATAATCTCCATATACAACTGGCTTTTCCCCTTCATTTAAATTCCATTCTTGAATAAGATTTTTCATACCATGCTTTTCTTCAATTTTCTCTTTCATAACAACTCTTCCATTTCCATCAACTAATTCAATTAAATTATATCCCGATGCAGTTTTCTCTTCTAGTTTCCTCTCATCTAATAAAACTCTTTTTCCATCTCGAACCATAGCATATTTTCCCCCAGGAACAATTGCAGGAGTATCTTTCATATAATGTGGAACACCGGTATGAATATTAAAATCAATAAATAGTGTCTGCCCGCCACGAGAAAATGCATTTTGTGAAGATGCATAAATTAATTCTTGTGCTCTTTGTTTCATAAAACCATCAATTTCATCATCAGTAAGAATACTCATCGGCTCTTTTTTATAATCAATAATTTTAAATGATTCTTCTGCAACAAGTTCTTCAAGCAAACTTACATCTTTACCTTCTTCTTTTAATTTTACTATTTTTCCTTTAAGCTCTTCATTTTTATTATGCAATAAATCAATTTTATTCATTCCTTTTTCATCTAAATCATCTTTTAGCAATGTTGAATAAAATATATTTGTATAACCTACTCCTAAAGCACCTGCATAATATGCTTGCATTGCTGCAAAAAATGTATTAAGATGCCCTGTCAAAGCCTCTGTATGCTTTGCAGGAGAAGAAGCTGTCTGCAAATTATCAAGTTTTAATCCGTATTTTTTTAAATATTCAAGCGAGTGAGCAGAACAATAAACTCTAAATGGTAAATCTAAATCATGAAGATGAATTTCACCTGCAGTATGAGCTTTTGCAATATCCTTAGTAAACAAAGAATTTAATGCATAATCTTTACTCATTCTTCCAGAAATACTAAATGCAACTGCTTCGGGATTATTTGCCTGGATATTACTATTTTCTTTATTTTTTGAAAATAATATATTTTCTAAATCAGACTGAGGTATTCCTAAATTTTGATATTTTCCTGCATTTTCAACCATCCCTCTTTTTAGCATTTCAGTATGTGCAAGTTCTCTTATTAATTGGGTTGTAACCATTGGAAACTGAGATAAAACAATATTATTTTCAACAACCTTAGCAATTGATTTTGCAGAATCTAAATCTATTCCAGATTCATCAATTAACGAACGGACAATTCTATTCCTATCCCAACCACTTGAAGCTTCACTTGAAAAAGATGAAACCATAAGAAAACTATCTGTTGAACCTTTTCCCTTTGTTGAACCCACAACACCTAAAGTATCTCTAACTATTTTTCTTTTTTTAGAATAATCATGAAAAGCATGAGCAACTCCATCATAACCCATATCATTTAAGGTATTAACAGTAATTTCATTTAAAGAATCAACAGTTTCAACCCCATTTCTCTTTCCATTTAACCTTTTAATTACTTCTGCAGTAACATCACATGCTTTATCTTCATCATGCCCACCAACACTTTCTGCAGCATTATAAACTGCATTATAAATTTTATTAACATTAAATTCAACTAACTGCCCCTCTCTTTTTTGAACTGCTTTTGGCAGTTGTTTTCTTGTTATTCCTCTTTTTTCAAGACTTTCTAATATTTTTTCTAATTCCATATTAAATTTATAATTCTTTTAACTCCTGTTTAAAATCATTTATATCTTCAAAATCGCGATATACTGAAGCAAATCTAATATATGCAACTTTATCAATTGTTTTCAGTTTATTCATAACAAATTCACCGATTTTTTTTGTTGAAATTTCTTTTTCATTTTTTATAACTTCACTTTCCAATGCTTTTATTACCTCATCAATTTGATCATGACTTATATTTCTCTTTTCACATGCTTTAATAACACCTAAAAATACTTTATCTCTATTAAACGGCTCTCTTCTACCATCTTTTTTAATCACAAATTTATCAATTTCTTCAAATCTTTCATAAGTTGTAAATCTTTTACTACATTTCAAACATTCTCTTCTTCTTCGTGTCGCACCCTTCGACTCTCGCTTATCAGTTACCTTTGTTTCAATATGCTGACAATGTGGACATATCATTTTCTCTTTTTAATCTAAAAATACAAATAAAGTTACCTACAAGATATTGTATGTAAGTTTTTGTAATCTACCCCTTATTGTATTTTTACCTCACTTTTTTAGATATTAGAGTATTTAAATATTTTTATACAACATTTTTTTCCGTCGGAAAAAATAAAATTTTTCAAAAATTAATTTTTAAGTAGTGTCAGTAAAATTTTGATAATTATCTTTTAAAATTAATATATTTTCCAATATGTTTTATTAAATAATAAGCAGAACCAAACATAACAATTCCAGGCAAAAATGCAATTCCTAATGTAGGTACAAGCAAACTTGTTCCAATTGTTCCAACAGTTCCTGCTCCAAGTGATTCAAGAATATTAACAGCTTCTGGAACAGACTTTTCAACATTTTTCTGCAAAGCATCAATCTGCATAACCATTTTTCCATCTTTTAAAATTCTTATTTTCCTATCTTCTTCAGAAATTATAACAACTAAATTTTCTCCATAAGATGCAGAAAGTCCTGCACTATGTCTTGTTCCAAAATTCTTAAATGCTTTTCTGCTTTTTATCATAACTCCATATGCTTTTACATATCCGCTTTTATCAAGAATAACTGCTCCATCCATTAAAGCAAGTGATTCAAGCAGTTTAGGATTATTAAGTGCATTAAATGGAGGAACTTGCTGTTCAATTAATGGTTTATATTCTACATCTCCAATTACAAATAGCGCACCTTCTCCTCGCTTAGCAATTCTTAATCCAACCTGAATAAGTAACTCTTCGAGCTTCTTCATATTTTTAGTCATCTTAAACTTCCCTTTATTTTTATTACTCATATTCAATAAAACCCCTTAATGTTTATAAAGCTTACCCATTTTTAGAAAAAGATTAAGAAAGGGTATTAAGTAAATATACAATAGGATTTTTTCAGAGAAAAAATCTGCCTGGTTTTAATGTCATTTAATTAATATACTTAAATAAATCTTATTAGAATATAACTTATTTTTAATAATTTCCAGATATTTTTTTAAAAGTTTAGATTTATAGGTTTTTTACCCCTTATGCCCTCTTTGTCTAGACAGACTTGTTAAGCGATTTATTTCCTGATTTTGACGAGATATTTTAGATTCAAGTTGTCTTTTTCCATCAAGAGAACCAGCACCATATCCTCCTTCAAAACCTAAAAAATACTTTTCAACATCTTCATCAGTAATATTTCCTTTTGTATTTGCATAAATTTTCTTTAAAGTTTCTTCTAAGCTATATGCACCTACAAACCTCACTTGTGAACCTTCTTTTTCAGTATAACTTCGAAATTTCTTTACAAAATCATTATATTCCATGATTATCCAAAGAAGTGCTTATATTTAATGATTGTTGTAACGCAGTTTTGCAAAGATAAACTAATCTAAACTATTTACTCAAAAACAACCTTTCATAATTCTCAAAAATCTTATTTTTCACATTTTCAAACTTCATTTTCTTAATCTCTGCAATTTTCTTATAACTCTCAATAACATTTGCCGGCTCATTATTAAGTTCTTTATCAGGATGTAACCAAGGAGAATCTGTTTCACAGAACAGCTGTTCAATAGGTGCAATTTTAATTACATTTTGAAAATGCTCGCTATATTTTACATTTGCAGGAATACTTAGATACCACCCATTATCTAATATTCTTTTAACTAAAGACATTTTTCCAGAAAAGCAGTGCATTATTATTTTCTTATACTTAAATCCTTCAAGAAACTCAACTGTTTCAAGTTCTGCTTTTCGTGAATGAATTATTATTGGTTTATTTAACTCCATTGCTAATTTAACAAACTTTCCAAGATTTTTTTTCTGCTTCTCAATATCTCCGCGTTCATTCAAATCAATCCCAACTTCTCCTATTGCAACAATCTTTGCTTTATTTTTTCTTATAAATTTAATTTCCTCATCAATTCTTTTATCATCATAATCTAAACATTCAGTAGGATAAATTCCAAGTGCAATTTTAACTTCATTATAATCTTTAAACATTTCAAGTATTTTTTTATTTCTATCAATATTATTTCCATTATTTATTATAATTCCAATTCCTGCTTTTCTCGCTCTTTCAATTATTCCTTTTATTTTTTCATCTTCATATCTATCAATATGACAATGAACATCAATGTAAGTTACCATTAGATAAATTGTAAAATAGACATTAAATAGTTTATTATGTAAAGATAATAGAAAACAAATTTCTAAGCTATGTAAACCTATTAATCATACTATAATATATGTTAGTGAATGAGCAGAGCGAATGTATGTTTTTACATTTTCAACAAGATGTTTTTTGTAAGTTATAGTTATCTTAGTTATCCACAAAATTTCCATATGGATGAATAAGTTTCCATCCTGGAATTGTAGAATTAGGAAAATATTTTAAGGTAAACTCTTCATTTAATGGAGTTATAAGTCCTTTTTTACTAATCAATTCAATTGAATATTCTATTCTTGCCACTGAATCTTCTTTATCAATAAGCATTAATTCAATAGTTCTAACTCGATTTACATCTTGCGAATTCATATAAGTTTTATATATTAAGAAATTTTTTGCAGTTGTTTCATTATCTTTAAAACCATCTGAAATTAATTGATACATCTTTCCATAATCTTTTTTATCCCATGCATTAAAATATTCTCTTACTGCTTTAGCTGAATCATCTTCAGTTATAATTTTATTTGAATTATTTCCCATAGAAGTATAAAAAACAATTGAGATAGTAACAATTAATGCAGTTGCAATTACATACACAGCCAGTTTATTATAATTAATTTCCATTAAATATTACTCAATCAATTCTTCAAGAACCTTTTCAATTTCTACTGCATGTCTTTTTTCATCTTTTGCAGCATTTCTAAAAAACTCAGCTGCTGAAGACATATTTTCTCTTTTTGCAATTTCCTCAGCCTTTACAAAGAAATTTGCCATCTTTAACTCATCTGCATGCGCAGAGCGAAGGTGTTTTAATGTCTCTTTTATTTTTGTTCTATTCATATTATATCCAAGAACCTGCAATTTAAATAGTTTATTAAAGACTTTTTCATTAATTAAATTACCCCTGTAGTTCAGTCCGAGCAAAAGCATTTGGGCGAATAGTTCAGTCTGGATAGAATATTTCCTTGCGGAGGAAAAGACCGAGGTTCAAATCCTCGTTTGCTCATAACAAATGCTTTATTTAGAGAATATTTTACTTTTTCTTTGACTTTCTTGGTAAGAAATTTAGGAACTGAAGAAAAAAGAGAAAATTCAAGTAATTCCAAGGATTATATACTCCTAAAAATCCCAGAAATCCAAGAAAACCTAAAAAACCAAGATATTGTATTTTTTCCATTTTGCACCTCTAGTTAATCAATTAAAACTTTATATTTAAATTCTTTGGAAAAATATATATTATTCTTCTTTATTCTTTATAATTAAAATATAATATCCCAAAGAAAAAGTTAGGGACATTAATCCTTAAGATTATTTTAAATAAGATAAGATTTATAATCTAATAATATAAATTATATATATCTAATATACAAAAATGAAAAATAATAAAGTAATTGAAAATCTTAGCAATACTTACTGCAGAATTGCTCTTTCTAAGATACACGGAGTTGGAGTTGTTGCAATAAGAGATATCCCAAAAGAAACAGACCCTTTTAAAGGAATAAGAAAGGAAAAGTGGGTAAAAGTAAATCAGAATGAATTTGCTGAAATGAATGAAGAAATACGCTCAATGATAAAAGATTTTTTCTGGGCTGATGAAAAGGGAAATTATTGGATTCCTGAATTTGGACTAAATGGAATTAATATTTCTTATTATATGAATGATTCTAAAGAACCAAATGTTTATTCTCCTCAGGAAGGAGTCTTTAAGACTTTAAGAGATATAAAAAAGGGAGAAGAGCTTACAATAGATTATTCAATGTATGATGAATAAAAGAGGACATTAAGAATTAGATTAAAACTAATTGAACTAAAAGGTTTATAAAATAAAAAAACATAAACTTAATATGGAGATATTCATATTATTAATTATTCTTTTTGCAGGTATTATTGCAGGAATCTTTACCGGCTTTTCTGGAGGAAGTGCAACAAACATCTTTATCCCAATGCTTGTTCTTTTAGCAGGCTATTCTCCCTATATGGCAGTAGGTGTAGCATTAACAGTTGATGTCTTTTCATGCATAATAGCCTTTTCTGTGTATAATAGGAAAATAAAAATAAAATTTAAACCATTTATACCATTATTAATTTCTTCTTTAATAGGGGTTTTTATGGGAAGTTATTATTCTGTTCAAGTTCCTTCTAATCTTTTAGAAATATTAATTGGAGTTACAATATGTTTTATTGGCTTTAAATTTATTACAAAGAAAAAATCTAGCTCATCAAATACCCATAAAAAAGTAAATAAAATATTTAAAAAATATAAAATGGTGATTTCAGTCTTATTTGGATTAATTATTGGAATGGTTTGTGGATTTTTTGGTGGTGGTGGCGGATTATTGCTATTAGGTGTTTTAATTTTAATTTTGAATTATGAAACTCATGAAGCTATAGGCTTATCTGTCTTAATAATGCTGTTCCTTGCTCTTTTTGGAGGAGCTATACATTATTTTTATATGCCTTTTCCATTAATTCCTGCTTTAATTGGATGTATTGGAGGAGTTATTGGTGCAATGTATTCTTCTGTTTTAGCAAATAAGATATCTGAAGATAAATTAAATATAATTGTTGGAATTTTCCTATTAATTATGGGCGGAAGTTTATTAGTATCAGGGGCTTTATTATAAGGATATATTAAATTTTTAGATAGAATTATTAATTAATAAAAAAATAAAAAACTCCAATTGCCAAAGCAATTATTATCAAAAGACATATTGCTAAAGTTCTCCAGGGATTTCTATCATTCATTTTTCTTCTATTAGTAGTCATTTCATCATTTCTTAATCTACTCTCTTCAATAATTTTATCTGCTTTATTTCTTCTTTCTATAGTTAAGTTATCGTTGTAAATTCTACTATCTCTTTTTACTTTATCTGCAATTTCTCTTCTGTCTATTGTTGCCATATCATTTTTTGTTCTTTGTATATTTGCCATATTGTTCTTGATTATATTAATTATCTAGCTTCAGTTTCGCCAGGAGAGGCTGAACTAGAATCTTCTTTATTTTCAGAGTCTCCTTCAGCAAACCTATAATGTCTTGTTATTTTTATTTTAGCAGTATCTTCAATAACATCCCCCGTTTTATCTGGCAGTAATTTCATATTATGAATATCTATTCCCTGAATTTCTATTTCTACTTTTCTAATACTTGAGTGGTTTGGTGTAAGTATAATTGTTTTATGATCCGGTCCCCATTTTTTCTCAAATGTTCCTGAAGTATAATTAAACTTAGATAAATCAATCTTTGGAAGAGCTGAATGTTCTGCTTTTAAATAAATTATATAATCTCCATAAGTCATTATAGGTATTGTCCCTTTTCCCTCTGCTTTGCTCTCTTGTTCAAAAGCCTCTGCGTCTTTTTTATGTATATAGTATAAACTATCTTTTTGATTTATACAATTTTTTATTTCATCTAATTTATCTTCTTTTGTTTGTTCCATTTTATTTAAGAATACAATGAATACTTAAGCTCTCTTTATTGTATGGGCTATTACTGAAATTATAAACAAAATAACAAAAATTATTGCTAACCACTTTGCTATTGTTAAAGAAACTCCTGAAATAAGTCCAAATCCAAATACAGCAGCGACTATTGCAACAATTAAAAATATTAATGCCCAAATTAACCAACTTGTTACTGCTTTTTTATTCATTTTTAACCTATTATATTGAAGTAGTTCAAGTATATAGATGTATGCTATATCGTTCCTATGCCTAATTATCAAAAAAATTCACACAAACAACAACCACAACATTTATGTTGCGGATTTTTTTAGGATTAAAAAAATAAATAAAAAATAAATAAAAAAATTAAAATAAATCTTATTTTTTATTTCCAACAAACCACCCTACAACCATTAATGCTATTCCTGTAATCATTGAAGGAATAGAATAAACTGCATAAGGATTTGTTGTAGTACTTGTGCTAAAAAGTCCAAAGAATTGGCTTTGAGTTGTTGTGATACTAAAAACTCCTGCAAAAATTCCAATAATTAGAATTACTAGCCCTATATAGAATATTGGTTTATTCATTTATATTTTACCTCCTTTCAATGTTGATTATTTATTTACTTGCTTTCTTAACTGCAGATGAAAGTCCAATTAAAGCTATACCTGAGAAAAGAATACTAATTCCAAAAAGGAATCCAATTGCCCATTCAGCATCCCATGGCCAGCCAATAATAACTAATACTCCAAGAATAAGTGCACAAAATCCATCAATAAATATTACTTTTCTCCAAAATTTACTTTTCAAATGATATGATTTTCCCATTTCAAAGAAACTATCTAAAATTAATAATATACCCATAAGAAGTGTAAGTGTAATAATTGATTTATATGGATAAAGTAAAAGTAATAATCCAACAATTAACCAAACTATTCCAGTTATAAGCATAAACAAAGAACCTTTCCATTTTCTTGCAACAAATCCAACAACTATTCCAACTATTCCAATTATTAAAAGAGTTAATCCTAATAATAACTCAATTGCAATTGTTCCAAAAACTGGAAAGAACATTAATAACAATCCAAAAATAACCATTACAATACCAAAAATTAAAAAGAAATCCTTGAATCCTTCCAAAACTTCTTTTTCTTTTTTATCAAACACCATCTTTTTATATTATTACTACTATTTTCTAGTTTAAAAAGCTTTCTGAAAATAAAATTATAAAAATAAAAGTAATTTATATAAAAGGATTTATTAACTAGCTAATCCTTAATATAAAATGGGATTATTATCTGAATTTAAAGATTTTTTAAAAGAGTATAAAGTAATTGGATTAGCAGTTGCATTAATAATTGGGCTAGCTTCAGTTTCTCTAATTAATTCATTAGTAAATAATCTTATTATGCCAATAATAACTCCATTTATTCCAGGAGGAGCTTGGCAAACAGCAACATTTACAATTGGTCTAATAGTTATATCATGGGGAGCTTTGTTAGCATCAATAATTAACTTTATTATAATTGCATTTGTAGTTTTCTTAATTGCAAAATATGGATTAAAAGAAGATAAAGTTGTTAAGAAATGATTTTATTTTCTTGAAATTGTCCAAAGATATTCAAAATAGTTTCTAAAACTATCTGATAAAGATTTGCTTTTAACTTTAATTGTTGTTAATGGATTAGACTCAAACAAAACCATTAAAACTAAATCTTGATAAATCCAGAAATTTACAGGAGACTGAAGTTTGGTAGTTAAGTGTCTTACGTTTCCAAAAACATATTTATGATAAGAATGCTTTTTATTTTCCTCATCTAAAATAACCCTACATTTTATTTTCATTTTCTTTTTCAATCTTTGAGTATATCTATAAAAACCTGCCCCAACAGCATCTTGCATTACCCCTCCTTTTCCTAAAAAGAGATATTCACAATTCTCTCTTTTACAATCTTCATAAATATTAATAAAATTAGATTTGAAAGCTTCTACTCCATAAAAAACTTGAACCTCTTGATTATTCTTGTCTTTATGAATATTATTCATTTCTTCAAAAAATTTAGTTAACTCTTTTTTCTCTTTAACAATTTCTTTTTCTTTGCTTTCTATTATATTTTTAAAAATTCTGTCTCCAGAAACCCTATAATATCTTACTCCTTCTTTATCTATAAATGAAACAAATCCTTTTTCTATTAAATTAACAATTGAGTTATAAACTGTCCCCCTATGCAAACCAGTTAGCTGAATTATCAAACCAATAGCAGTTTCCCCGACTTTTAATATCTCCAGATAAATCTTTGCCTCTGTTTTAGTCATTCCAAAAACAATTAAATCATTTATTTCCATAACTAATTAAGAAAAATATAGTATAAAAATATAGCGTTTATGTCGCCGTCATTTACGGTAGCAGTCTTATATATAGTAAGTAAAACTATAATATTATGTTGCAGTGGGAAACAAAAGAAGTAAACAAAAGCATACAAAACTTTGATAAAAAACAAATAGATGATGCAAGAAAAGACAGTTTAAACAATGCAAAGTATTCTACAGAGACATTAGCTAAAGATTCTGAATTAGGAAAAGTATCAAAAGCTTTTGGCGGGCTTTTTGGCGCTTTAATTTTATTTAGCGCAATAAATGATACTTTTGAAACAATAAAGAATAAAAATAAAAATACCTGGGTTTTTGCAAGAAATATTTTAGAATTCACAAGTTCCGGAGTTTTAATAGGTTATGCAGTGGAAAAAACTTTAATTGGTTTATTTGCAGGATTAGGAATAGGCATAACTGTATTAATTATTGAACTAATAGTATGTAATAAAACTCCTCTACATTTTATTTCTAAAGGTATATCATAAGAAGGCTAATAAGTTTAAAAAGATTAGATTATATATTATATTAGAAAAAAATTACAAAGAGGAATAATGCCATCAACATATGAACGCAGTTTAGTTAAAGGAATTATTTAGGAAATTTTTTCATTTGTATTAACATTAATAGCTGTTTTCATAGTTTATGGAAATCTTGCTCTCTCAATAAAATTTGCTCTTGGATTAACTTTAATTAAAATTATATTTTTCTTTATTAATGAAAGACTTTGGAAAAAAGTCAAGTGGGGAAAAATATAAATAAATCCTTTTTATATTAATCTTCTACCTAACACTCTCATAACCTTCAGCTATTCCTTTTGAGAAAACTATCTGCCAAAGCTGAATATCTCTTGATCTAAACGCTCCTGCACATGAAAGAAGATAATATTCCCACATTCTTTTGAACCTATCAGAATAATTATCTTTTAATTTATTCCAAGATTTTTGAAAATTTGAATTCCAAGCTAAAAGAGTTTTATCATAATAAATCCCAAAATTATGCCAATCTTCTAAGGTAAACAATTTATTTGAAGATTTTAATATTTGTTCTATTGAAGGCAATTCTCCTCCTGGAAAAATATACTTATTAATCCAAGGGTCAGTACCTCCTGCATTTCTTTTTCTCCCAATTGTATGCAATAAAAATAACCCCTCAGATTTAAGACACCTATCAACAACCTCCATATATTTTTTATAATTTTTATGCCCAACATGTTCAAACATTCCTAATGAAACAATTCTATCAAATTTTTCGTTTACTTCTGCATAATCTTGTAACCTAATCTCAATTGGAAATCCCTTACACATTGATTTAGCTAGTTCTACTTGTTCTTTAGATACTGTTATCCCCACACCAATTGTTCCATAATGTTCTGATGCATATTTCAAAAAACTACCCCAGCCACATCCTATATCAAGAATTTTCATTCCGCGTTTTAATTTAAGTTTTTCACAAGTTAATTTTAATTTATTTTCCTGAGCTTGATTTAAATCTTTTGCATTTTTCCAATATCCGCAGGTATAAACCATTCTCTTATCTAACATTGCTAAAAAAAGATCATTCCCAGTATCATAATGTTTTTCACCTATTTCAAATGCCTTTCTCCTTTGAGGATTTGTCAACTTTGCTCTTAAAAATACCAAAATTAAAGCAGGACTTATCACTTTTTTAGAAAGATTTGCCTTTAAAATTCGTGTTATCATCTCATCAATTTGTTTACAGTCCCACCAACCATCAATATATGACTCTCCTAAACCTAAAGAACCTTGTGAAAGAACTCTTTGATAAAATTGCGGATTATGAACCTGAATATCCCAAGGCCTAGTCCCATTTACTTTAATATCAGCTAATGCCAAAATTTTTTCCCCTGTTGCCTTATACAATTCTTCTGACATAATCTTCTATCTGAAACATTTATTTAATAATCTTTCCTTTTTCTAAAATAAAAGCATCATTTTATCTTTTTCCTAGCTTTCCAATTTAAATAAAACAATATTCCAATAAATATTGCAGGTCCTGCAATTATAAATGGATATGTTATCATATACAATTCAAATCCATTGCTTGGTAAGTTTATTAATATCATCAAGGTATAAAGAACTCCAGCAAAAATAAAAGCAGCTGCTCCAACCCATTCGCGTTTCCAAGCTACCAATAAAACAACTAGTAAAATCAATGAAGGGATATTATGCATAAACAATCCAATAGCACAATCTAAAAATCCAGTGCAGGAATCAAAAATATCAAGAGAAAACATTGCTAAAAAAATAATGAATAATATAGATAAAATTCTCGGAGCCCAATAAACAAACTTACCAACTTTTATTTTATTTCCCCTAATCTCTTTTTTCTTTGTCATAATAATCAAATAATTAAGTAATTCAAAGTTTATAAAAATATCCAAAGGTATAAAATCTAGAAGTCCCTATTAATCTAATGGTAAGAATAAATCTCATTAATCCAAAAAAACTCGCAGACCAGCATTTAATTGCAGAATATAGTGAAATTTTAATATTAGTGGCAAATGCAAAAAAATATCCTAACTCAAAAATACCTAAAAAATATTGTCTAGGTATAGGGCATATTTGTTTTTTCAAAGATAAAATTATTTATCTTAAGAACAGACATGAGCTTCTTAGAAAAGAGATGAAAAAACGGGGATTTAAAACCAATAAACAAGTTTTATTAAAAGGTTTTAATAAAAATCAATTAAATAACTGGAAACCAAAAAAAGAAGACATTAACATTATTAAAAAAAGAATAATCTATAAAATATCTCTGAAACCAAAATATTATCGTTATTATAAAATAAAAAGAAGTCAGCAATTCTTGAAAAATCTTATAAAAAGCGCTTAAATCTATATTTCATTGTATAATAATTTTTAAAAACTCTCTTTTATCCTATTTTCAATGGATTATCAAGAAAGACATAAAATTCTTAAGGAACTTGGAGATGGGTTTATAGAAGAAGCTGAAAAATCTCTTGAAAAAGAATATTCTAAAGCAGCAATTATTTTTTATTCAACTTCATGGGCTTGCTATCAAGCTTGCGAAGAGGTTAATTTAGCTAATACCTGTGATGAAAAACTAAGAGAAATATTTGATTTAGATGATAAAACTCTGGAAATTACCCACGATTATGGCAGAAAAACTCTTAATTATATGAATAATCTAAGTTCATTTGTTTCTGCTTATTTTGGCAATGAGAAAAACCTCCTTGAGAAAAAACCAAAAGGGGTTTTTGATTAATTAAAAATTTAGATATATTAAATTTAGAATCAAATTGCGCTCGCTAACGCTCGCGCTAAATACTTGCTGGCTCCTAAAATTTGCAAAGCAAATTTTACCTATTGCCAGCAAGTTATCATAACCTTAGTAATCTACACATCTAAAGTTTTTATATAATAATGCTAATAATAATTAGATAATAATTAATCAGTTTATATAAATTATAATAAACTCAAACTAAATAAAATAAATATTGCAAAAAATAAAAATAAAGCAGATAATCTAAAAGCACGGCTAATGCTAATTATATTTTTTCTACCTCTATTCCTCATTTTTTTAATAATGGTATTTTTTTATGTTTAGCTTACAATTAATTTAGCAATAGAAGATATTTAAACGTTTCCCGAACATGAAAAATAGTTAATTATTCTAAATAAATTAAATAAAACAAATAAATTTATAAACCACTTATTGTTATAATAAAACATGGTAGCATTACTTTTATGGTTAGCCCCATTATTAATCATTGCATTAATTGTAATTATATTTATTGCTTATTATAATAAATTTGTAATAAAGGGTAATAGAATAGACAATGCCCTTGCTCAAATTGATGTTCAATTAAAACGAAGAGCTGATTTAATACCTAATTTAATTGAAACAGTTAAAGGTTATGCAAAGCATGAAAAATCAATTATAGCCGATGTAACAAATGCAAGAAAAGCACTTATTTCTGCAGGCGATTTGAAAGCAAAAGTTAAAGCAAATGACAACTTAGAAAGAGCATTAAAATCAATATTTGCATTAGCAGAAAACTACCCTAATCTTAAAGCAAATGAAAATTTCTTGCAATTACAAACCGAACTATCTGCAACAGAAGACAAAGTAGCATATTCAAGACAATACTACAACGATAGCATATTAGATTTCAACAATTCAATAAAAGTATTCCCTGGAAAATTATTCGCAAGCATATTCTCAGTTAAAGAGCGACCATTTATTGAAATAGCTCCAGAAGAAAGAAAAACCCCTAAAGTTAATTTCTAAAAACTAAAGAGATTGAATATATTTAGTAAATGCATTATATTGGTTTGTGCTTAAGAAGAACTTGAAATAATATGTTTAAGTTAAGCATTGCCAGTTTAAACAATTAATAATAAGTAATAATTTTAGATTAATTTTATCTGAAAATTCTATTTTTATGCTTCAAATATCTTTCTTCACTAACAACTGATATAGGCATTAAATCAATAAAGCATTTTTCCCGTCCGCCAATGTGATAAGCTTTTCCAAAAATATAATTTCCTTTTTCAACATCTACCTCATTTAAAATATTAAAATTATCAATAAAAACTTGATAATGCATAAATTTGCCAACAAGCTTATCAGTTGTATCATGTTTTTCTTCTGCTTGAACATGAATTAGATTGTCAATTTCAACACGTTCTTCTAAAAAAGCAACACATATCTCACTTTCAAGACTTCCAAGCCCTCTTACAATCATTTTATACTCTCTGTCAGGTTTAACATCTTTTTTATTTAATCCTCTTAAATAAGCAACATATCTATTCTCCTTCATATCTTCAAGACAAAATACCGGAGTTTCAGATAAATTTCCTTTTGCAGGAGCTATATAATGGGGCACTGCATTAAATGCTTTTCCAAGTACAATTTTTGGAACGACAATTGGTTTGTATCTTTCAAATAATTCTTCTCGATTCATGTAATTTTCCATTTTTTGATAGTTTATAAACTTTTATAAATCCACAATTGTTCAATAAAACATGCCAGAAAGAATAGTTTTCTATGAACAGATTGCAAGAAATAAACGAAACTCGGTTTTTCTTTTAATTGGTATTTTAGCTGTTTTAATGGTATTTGGTTATATAATTGGTATGGCAATGGGCCCGAGCTATTTTACAATTATAATGATTTTCTCAATAATTATTTCAATATCTTATATTTGGGTAGGATACTATTATTCTGATAAACTTGCTTTAGCTTCTGTTAGTGCTGTTGAAGCAGATCACACAAAATATCGTCAGCTATACAATAGTGTTGAATCAATGGCTCTTGCTTCTGGAATGCCAATGCCAAAAGTTTATGTTATGGATAATAAAAATATTAATGCATTTGCAACAGGCAGAGACCCAAGACATGCAGTTATTTGTGTAACAACAGGCTCTTTAGAAAAATTAAATAAACAAGAATTAGAAGGAGTTATAGCACATGAAATGAGTCATATTGGAAATTATGACATTAGATTTATGACTTTAGTTGCTGTTCTTGTTGGTATGATTGCAATTATTTCAGAAATGTTTTTAAGAAGTTTATGGTTTAAAGGAGATAATAACAGCGATAATAAATCTGGTGCAATATTTATGTTAGTAGGTATTTTACTTGCAATTCTTGCACCGATTGTAGTTTCTCTTGTCCAATTAGCAATTTCAAGAAAGCGGGAATATTCTGCAGATGCAACCGCTGTTAAATTAACAAGAACTCCAACTGGTTTAATAGACGCTTTAAAGAAAATTGGAAAAGAAAACGAACCTGAGCAAAAAGGAAAAATAAACAAAGCTGTTGCTCCTTTATTTATTGATAATCCTTTTGAAAGAAGCAAAATCCAGAATTTATTTTCAACACATCCTCCTTTAGCTGAGAGAATTAAGGTTTTGGAGAGAATGTAAAAAATTCTAAATAATTTAATATAATAATATCCTTGCCAAATTTTAATAAGTTATAGTAAAGTATGCCAGTTTAAACATTCTATTCAGACATTAAAACATGTGACACCAATTTTCAGATAATGTAATATTATTTTGCGAAGCAAGCCACATTCTTCATTTAACTTTTCCACAGCCCATGAATATTACATAATTCACGAGCTTCTATGTTTTCAGCTTCAACTTCAAACTCTGCTTCTGGTTTATCTCCAGGCTTAAGAAATTTTCTATAAACAATATCATCTGCAATTATTTCTATAAATTCAATGTAATGTTCTTCTTCCATTGGATGTTCAACAGAACCAACTTTTACTTTAACACCATTAGAAGTTTTTTCAATAATCGGAACATGTTTTTCTTTTGAAGCATCAACTGTATTTTCTTCAAGAAGTTTCATTGGTTGTCCACAACAAACTAATTGTCCTCCTCCCACATATAAAACTTCAATAATATTTCCACAAATTTCACATTTATACACTTGTTTTATTTCCATAGTTAAAAAATTAATAATTCTCTTCTTTTAATTCGTAATAAGATTGTGCATGTTTACATGCTGGGCAAACATGAGGCGCTTCTTTGCCTTCGTGAACATATCCGCAGTTTCTACATTTCCATTTAACGACTCTATCTCTCTTAAATACATGTCCAGATTTAATATTTTCAAGTAACTTTCTATATCTTTTTTCATGTTGCTCTTCAACTTCTGCAATTTGTTTAAAGGATTCAGCTATTTCTTTAAACCCTTCACTTCTCGCAGTTTTTTCAAAATCAACATAAATTTTACTCCATTCTAATTTTTCCCCATTTGCAGCAGCTAATAAATTTTCTTCTGTATTTCCAACTTTTCCAGCAGGATAAGTTGCGCAAATTTCAACATCTCCTCCTTCTAAATAATCAAAAAATACTTTTGCATGTTCTTTTTCATTATCTGCTGTTTCAAGAAATATTGCAGAGATTTGTTCAAAACCTGCTTTTCTAGCAACTGACGCAAAATAAGTATATCTATTTCTTGCTTGACTTTCACCAGCAAATGCCTTCAACAAATTTTTCTCAGTCACACTTCCTTTTAATTTCATAAATTATTAAGGAGCTAAGAGTTTTTAATACTTTCGTCATAAAGGGATTTACGAAGTTTTATAATGTTATTTTTCTCTTAAATTATATGAAAAAGCTCGCACTTTTGTTCAGTGGAGGCAAAGACTCTACATATGCAGGTTATCTTGCAAAACAAAATAAAAATGAAATCTCCTGTTTAATAAGTATTTTTTCAGAAAATAAAGAAAGTTATATGTTTCATACTCCTTCAATTTCTAAAGTTAAAGTTCAATCAAAAGTTATGGATATTCCATTAATAATTGGTAAAACAAAAGGGAAAAAAGAAGATGAACTTAAAGACTTAGAGGAGACAATTAAGCTTGCTATTCAAAAGTATAAAATTCAAGGAATTATTACAGGCGCTCTTGCATCAGTTTATCAAGCAAGTAGAATACAAAAAATATGTGATAAATTAAATATTGAATGTGTAAACCCTCTATGGCAGAAAAATCAAATTAAACTTCTTGAAGAATTAATAGAAAACAAATTTGATGTTATAATCACCGGAGTTTTTGCATACCCCCTAGACAAGTCATGGCTTGGAAGAAAAATTAATAAGCAATTTATTGAAGACGTAAAAGCGCTTCAAGAAAAATATAAAGTCAATCCAGCAGGCGAAGGCGGAGAATTTGAAACTTTTGTTCTAAACTGCCCTTTATTTAAAAAACCTCTTAAAATAATCAGCAAAAACATCTCAGGTGAGAAGAATTCCTGGAAAATGGAAATTGAAGTAGAATAATTATATAATTAAGAATTTTAAATCTAAAAACCAGATTTTACATAAAAAGATATGTATTTAATAGATACTCAACTTTTAAAAAAGTTTAATCAAAAAGATGAAAAATGTATATTTAAAATGATTACTTAGTCATAAACATATTAATCATTAATTAACTAACATAAAAAGTAGGAAGGTTTTGCGAAGCACAAACCAGTATAGTGTATTTACTTAATTACTTAATTAAGTTTGGTAGATATATCATTTATTTTAAAGGTTTATTATTTACATTCAAAATTTCTCTTTTTTCTCCCGTTATTAATCTTCCAATAAATTGGAAAAATAAATATTAAAATAATAAGAAGAAAAATTGAAATTAAAATATTTATCAAATTAAATGAAGCAAGAGACTCACCAAAATAAGCTAAAACAATTGTTGCAGGAACTATTCCTATAAAAGTTCCTATAAAATAATCTTTAAACTTAATTTTAGTTAGCCCAAGTGCATAATTTATGCTTGTAAATGGCATTATTGGTATAACTCTTAAATAAAAAGCAGTTAATAATCCGTTTTCATGAACTCCATAATAATATTTTTTAAATCTTGAAAACCTTGTATTAAAAAGAGAATCAATAAAATCTTTTCCCAATATTTTTGCAATAAAAAAGGCAATTATTGCACCAATCATTGCACCAACTAAAGAATAAATTGTCCCAAGAATAGTTCCAAATAATAACCCTCCGCCAATAATTAAAATTGTTCCAGGAATTAGAAAAATTGTAGCAATTGAATAAATAATAATAAATACAAATGGCGCAAAGGCTCCAAATTCTTTAACTTTTTCCTGTAAATAATTAGGGGCAACATACTGCATAGCATTAAAATATATAATAATTACAACAAATAATGCAATTAATAAAACAAGACTCGAAAATTTAATCACATGCTTTTTAGATACTTTATGGCTCATTTAAATCATTAATATAAATAGTGTGTACTTTTTAAAATACACTAAATTTAAATAGATTTGATGCCTTACCTAAAAATGAAAAAAGAGTTTGATGTAGCAATAATAGGCGGAGGTATAGCCGGGTTATCAGCTACAATTTATGCAAAAAGATTTGAATTAAATGCAGTTTTATTTGATGAAATGATTGGAGGAATGGTTATAAAAGCTGGAAATATTGAAAATTATCCTGGATTTATTAAAATACCAGGTGTTGAACTTATAGAGAAAATAAAAGAGCAAGCAATGTACTATAAGCCAGAAATTATCAATGAAAATGTTAAAAAAATTGAAAAAAATAAAAAATCTTTTATTGTTTCAACAGAAAAAGAAAAATTCTCTGTTAAATCAGTAATCCTCGCAACCGGAACAGAATGGAAAAAACTTAATGTTCCTGGAGAGCAGAAATTCAAAAATAAAGGAGTTCATTATTGTGCAATATGTGATAGCTATTTTTACAAAGGAAAAATAGTTGCAGTTGTTGGTTCTGGCAATACTGCAGCAAGAGAAGCTTTGCTTGTTGCACAGACAGCAAAGAAAGTTTATTTAATTTCTAAAAAAGAAGAGATTCATCCCGAGCCAATTATATTAAAACAAATTAAATCTGCAAAAAATATAGAAATAATTCCAAAATCTCATGTTATTGAAATTTTAGGAGATACAAAAGTTAATACAATTAGATTAGATAAAGAATTTAATAATTCAAAAGAGCTGAAAATTGACGGGGTTTTTATTGATGTTGGGCATGTGGTACTTTCAGAAATTGCAAAGAAAATAGGTGTTAAAACTACTGAAAAAGGAGAAATAATAACTAACAAATCAATGAGCACAAATATCCAAGGATTTTTTGCAGCAGGAGATGTTACTAATAACCCCCTTAAAAAAGCAATAACCGCTTCTTCAGAAGGATGTATTGCCGCACATAGTGCCTATGAATACCTTAAAAAGTAGTCACATTTTATCTAATAAATTATCCTCAAAATATACTTTACTTTTAATAAGAGCAGGATTTATAAATAAAATTTTACAATATAATTCATGAATAAACAAAAGAAGTGGTTTTTTGTAAAATTAATTTTAATTGTTATGGTAATAAGTATTATTTCAATTTTTATTATTAGGTTTATAGAATCCAATTTTGATATTAATAAAATTTCAGATTATATTGGCAACTTTGGATATTTTGGGCCACTTATTTTATTAATAATGATTATTATAGCATCATCAATAGGATTTATATTTACAATACCTGTAGCAGTTGCAGCTTTACTTTTAAATTTCTATTGGGCAGTTGCTATTAGTTGTATAGGTTTAGTCATAGGGGCAATTATTTCTTTTTACATTGCAAGACATTTTGGAAGAGATTTCATCCAAAAGAAATTTATTGAAAAAACAGATAAACTTAGGGAATATAACAATAAGCTTGAAAAACACGGTTTTTTGACAGTTTTGTTTTTAAGACTTATATCCTCATTAATCCCCTATGAAGTAATTAATATTGCTTCAGGATTTTCAAAAGTAAAGTTCAGAGATTATTTATTTGCAACAGTTATTGGGATAATCCCGGGAGTTATAATTACTGTTTATTTTATCAAAAGTGTTGAAAATCTATGGTCTATGCATTTCTTTATAGCTACTATTTTAATGACTGGATTTTCACTTCTCCCTTTACTTTCTAAAAAAGTAAGAAAGACAGTTTTAGGATTTTGGTAAGTATTTAATTAAATAAATATTTAAAGGTAAAAATTTAATTAATTCTAAGAAAATGAGAAAATTAAATATATTAATAGTTTGTGATATAGCAACCCATCAAATAGGCGGGTCATTTATATCTATTTTAAGATTTGGAGGGTTTTTAAAAGAAAGAGGGCACAAAGTAATTATTTTATCTGCAAAATATCCCGATACAAAGAAAATTGATATGTATAATGGAATGAAACTCTATGGGCTATCTCCTTCAATCAAAATACCCAAGTTTGAAGGCAGTCTACGTTTTGCATTACCTTCAAAAAGAAAAGTTAAAAAAATAATGGAGGAAGAAAAAATAGATCTTTTATATATCCCAATTCCAACGCCTCTAAGCATATCTGCAGTAAAATGTGCAAAAGAATTAGGAATTAAAATTATGGCTCATTCTCATAGTCAACCAGAAAATATCTTTTTGCATTTGCCAAAAATATTCCATAATAAAAAGTTTAATGATTTATACTATAGATATATTATAAGTATATACAAAAAAACAGATCTTTTATTATGCCCTAGCAAATTCTCTGAAGAAAAAATAAAAAAATATGATAATTCAATAAAAACATTTGTTTTAAGTAATGGAGTTGATACCTCAAAATTCAAAAAAATAAATTATACTCCTCTTGTCAAAAAATATAATGTCCCAATAAGTAAAAAACAAGTTTTATATGTTGGAAGATTAAGTCCAGAAAAATCAATTAGCACATTAATCAATGCAATACCGGAAGTTAAAAAAGAATTTTCAAATGTCCATTTTAACATAGTAGGTGGAGGGTATGTTATTGATGAACTTAAATCTCTTGCAGAAAAAATAAATATAAATAAAGATGTAACATTTTATGGACTAGTTTCTGATAAAGAACTTCTTATGGCTTTTAGTTTAGGAGATATTTTTGTTTTACCTTCAATTGCTGAATTAGAAGGAATGGTAGTTCTTGAAGCAATGTCATGCGGACTGCCAATTATAATTGCAAATGCAGAAGAAAGCGCTTCGCGCTATTTTGTTCAAGGCAATGGACTTCTATTTAAACCAAAAGATGAAAAAGACTTAGCTGAAAAAATATTAAAGCTGTTAAAAAATGATAAATTAAGGAAAAAAATGTCAAAAGTCAGTTTAAAAAATATCAAAGAATATGATATAAAAAGAAGTGCTGAAACTCTTGAAAAATTATGTTATTCGCTTGTAAAATGAACGAATATTATCTAAACTCAAAGATATTCTATAAAAAGAACAAATTCAACAAAAACCGGAAAAATATTTTGTTTATTCACGGGCTAAGTGGAAGTTCTTCAGCATGGAATGAATATGAAAATTATTTTAAAAATAGATATAATATAATCTCCTTAGACTTAAGGGGGCATGGAAAGTCATTCAGACCAGAGAATATTTCAGATTATGAATTTAAAAAATTTTCAGAGGATATTTATAATATACTAAAAAAAGAAAATATAAAAGAAACAAACATAATAAGCCATTCATTAGGCAGTTTAATAGCAATCCAGTTTCATAAAGATTATCCAAAAATAGTAAACTCTATGTTGTTAATAAGTCCGCATTATGCACCAAACAAGATTAAATTCTCAAAATTACTTCTTTCTTTTATTAAAACAATAAAACTAGTATTAATAATTAATAAAAAGAAAAAAGGCAACCATGTTAATTATAAAAACTACCAGAATACTGGAGATTGGAATTTAAGAAGAATGTATGCAGATATAAAAAATACCGGTTTAAAGAGTTTCATTTACTCAACAATAAAATCATATGAAGTAGACTATGAAGAATACATTAAAACTATTAAAACCCCTGCTTGGATAGTTCATGGTAAAAAAGACACGATATTCCCTATTTCGGGTTCAGAAAACATTTCAAAAATATTAAAGAATTCGAAGATAATTATTTTAGACAATGCTAACCATATAATAGTTTTAAATAATTTTAAAGAACTCTCAAAAATTATTAATAAGTTTATGCAAATATAAATTATTTATCAGTAAAAAATCTAAGAATTATTAAATAAATAACTACCATAGTGATAAATGAAATAACAAGGCTTGTTAATCCACTTGCTAATGATGGGAAAAAATAAGTAATCTCAAGTATCTGGAAAAAATTCAATGGATAAAGATTAAAACTTATAATTGATTTTATTATTAAAATAGCTACATGAATAATAGCAGATAAAAGCATTAACTTAAACAATGCATCAAGATATTTATTTTTAACAATTTTATTCATTTTATTCAAAACATTAATTAGAATATTCTATTTAAATCTTATTAATTACTCTTTGAAAATCCTGGTCATCAAAAGATTTACCCCTCTTTACTTCTACATCTCCATGATAGACATAATTAAATGGGGCTTTAGATGGATCATCAAAAAGAATTCTATATACCCCGTGATAAGAATATTTCAAGACTAATCTTAATCTTCCTTCTTTTTCTAATCTTCTAACATCATAAAAAAGCGGAGCACCTTTTAAAATCTTAAATTTTCCAAATTTAGTGCAAGATCTAACAAAAGCATTATCTTCAACAATTATCAATTTCTCGTTAAATCCTCCTGTTTTTTTAAAGACATCTTTGCTTGAAATTATACAGACTCCTCCTGCATAAGGTATAAATGGCTCCATAATCCGTGCCCAAAAATTATACAAGAACATTATAACTTTATCATCAATCCTATGGGAAATTGGGACATATATTGCAGTTGCACATGCTAAATTACGCCTTTTAAATTCTTTAATATTTTCTTTTAAAAAATCTTTAGGAATTGAAACATCTGCATCAAAGAAAATTAAAATATTTCCTTTAGCAACCCTTGCTCCATTATTTCTTCCAGTACTTGGCAAACCACCCTCAACAATTTTGCATCCATAACTTTCTGCTATTTCACGTGTTCTATCAGTAGATTGTGCATCAGAAACAATTACTTCATAATTTTTAAAAGTTTGATTTTTTATTGAAGCTAAAAGTCTAGGAAGGCATTTCTCTTCTTGTTTAGTTATGATTATTATACTTACTTCAGGTTCCATAATTTGTTAATCTAAACAAGGTTATTTAAAACTTATCAATTATTGGATTTATCCTTCATAAGGCTTAAAAACAATTAACCCGCCTGTAATATATGACTCAACTATATATGGTGCCAAAATGGTTTTTTGGCTATGATATTGCAATGGAAATTATCTTTACCCTAGTTACATTTGCAGTAGCTTATTATTCTTTGAAAGTTTATAGCATATATCATGAAAAATCAAGTAAAGCTTTTGGTATAGGATTTGGGTTTATATCAGCCTCATATTTTATTTGGGCTTTAATTAACTTATTTCTTTTAAGTGAAGTTAATGAATCAATGGATGCTATAAATATTAATGAAATAGTCTCGCTAAGCTTAATGGGGCTATATTCCTATATGTTTTTCTATATAATTGGAATTTCAATACTTGCTTATTTAACCTTAAAAGTCAAAAACCTCAAAGTCTATTCACTAATCTTAATTCTTAGCCTAGCAGGAATTCTCTTAAGTTGTAATAAAATTGTTGCATTTCATCTTATATCTGCAATTCTCTTATCCTATGTAGTTTATTTTTATTTTAAAGAATGTTTAATTAAACATAATAAAAGGGCATTTTTAGTATTATTTGCATTTATCTTCATGACCCTTACAAGTATAAATTTAATATTCATAGTTACAAATTATTATTCATATATTAGTGGCCATATTCTCAACTTAATTGCTTATGGACTAATACTTGCAAATCTTCTTATCATAAAGAAAAATGAACAAAAAAAGAAATAAACTTGAAATAATCCGTGATATTCTAAAGGTTATTAAAGAGAAAGACGGAAGAATTAAACCCACACATATATTGTATAAATCAAACCTTTCATATCAAATGATGGATGAATATCTTAAAGAGCTGATTGCAAAAGAACTTATTATTGAAAAAAAAACAAACACTGGGAAAACTTATTCCCTTACACCAAATGGCAATAATTATCTTAATAAATATTCCCTAGTCTCAGATTTTGTAAATTCTTTTGGATTAGAATAAACAAAATAGAGTAAATGCATTAGTCTAATAATCACTCTTATCAAGAATTTTGCCAAATCCTTTAATTAAATTATTTTTCTTTTGCAAGGTATTATATAATCTTTCAATTTCTTCAGGCTTAAAACTAATTATTCCTGAAGAATTTATCCCCTTAAAGCAAACATCAACAGAATCCTTTCCAGGAGCCATTATATCTTGACTTATCATCATTTCTTTAATTTCGCCAGAAGTCTCAAGCCTTACAACACCATCTTCATTAAATTTTTTTATTTTAGCCTTCATTTTATAAACAATCATCTAAAATATATAAATTTATCATATAAATCTTCATCAAAAAATAGTAGTTAAATTAAACTATTAAGCTAATATTTATATATTTCAAGTAATTCAATTAATAATGATTAAAAAAACAAAAGCAAAGAAGAAAAATCTATTAAAGAACATAACAAAAGAGATGCTTATAACAGATATTATAGAAAAATATCCAGATAAATCATTTGAAATAGCTCAAGCAATGGGTGAAGCAGGGCTTCATTGTATTGGATGTCAGGCAGCAGTATATGAAACACTTAAACAAGGCATGCTTTTTCATGGATTTACAGAAAAAGAACTAGACAAACTAGTAATAAAATTAAATAAAATAATTCAAAAAAAGGCTGATTGAGAAACCACACTAAATACTCCAAGTATCAAAAAACCTAATGCTATAACTAATTTAATTTTTTCGTTTGTCATTATCAAAAATTGATTGATTTAATTTATAAACTTGCTGAAGACTTCAAATATTATTGAAGTAATCACATTCGATAAAATTATTAACCCTAATTGTTTTTAAATTTTATGAAAAATAAATCAATATTTCCGAGTCTGAAAAATAAGGCAATACTTGCACCCATGTCAGGAGTTACAGATGTTGCATTTAGAGCTTTATGCAAGAAATATGGTGCTGGGATGACATATACAGAATTTGTAAGCAGTGCAGGGATCTCAAGAGGCAATAGAAAAAGTTTTAATATTTTAAAAGTTGATAAATCTGAAAAACCAGTTGGTATTCAGCTTTTTGGAAATTCTTTTGAGGAAATTGTATTAGCTGCTAGGGCTATTGAAAATAAATTTGATATAATTGATATTAATTGTGGTTGCCCTGCATATAAAGTTGTTAAAATAGGTGCGGGAAGTGAACTATTAAAAAAACCTCAGGGTATTGGAGAACTTGTAAAATTATTAGTTAATAATGTAAAAAAGCCAATTAGTGTAAAAATCAGAATTGGTATTGATGATAAAACTATTAATGCAATTGAAGTTGCTAAAATTGTTGAAAAAAGCGGAGCAAGTGCAATAACTGTTCATGGGAGAACACAAAAACAAGGATATTCTGGAAAAGCTGACTGGGAAATAATAAAAAAATTAAAGCAATCTATTAATATTATTGTTATTGGCAACGGAGATGTTTTTACTCCTGAAGATTTTAAAAAAAGACTTGAAGAATCGCGAGTTGATTATATTATGATTGGCAGAGGAGCAATTGGAAATCCGTATATTTTCAAACAAATTAATGATTATATGAAAACTGGCAAATATAAAAAAGCAGATAAAAAAGGGGATTTTTCTGAATATCTTAAACTAGCAAAAAAGCACGATATTCAGTTTAAACAAATTAAAGCCCAAGCAATTTATTTTACAAAAGGTATGCAAAACGGAGCAAGGTTTAGAGAACAAATTTCATGCTGTAAAAGCCTGAATGAGCTTAAGAATATTTTTAAAACAATATAAGATTATTAAATTTTATCCGCTTCTCAAAAATCTCCTTTTGCTCGATTTTTTCGAAGCTATATATCTATCTAGAAATAATATAAACAAAGTTATTTATATTATTAAATAAATAATAATATTAAGGATATATTAAAATAAGTCAATTATGCCTCTTCTTAGAAAGCTTTAAATATCGTCAATTAACACTAGTTTTTATGAAACAAGGCAATATTTTATATGTAATTGTCCATGAAAGTTGTGTAACAGAAGCTGCTAGAAAGAACTCTATATCTATTAAAGTAGAAAAAGAACTTGAAAGAATTAAAACTAAAGAAAAGCATATATTTATTGAAGAACCTCTTGAAGAAGTAAGTAATTTAATGCCTAAACCTTCTCAAGACTTAGAAGTAAAAGTTTGTGGAGCTTATTATGGGGGAGAATTTTGGTGTATAAATCGTCATCAAAAAGCTCTTAAAAAAGCAGGATATAAATCAAAAATTCACATCCCAGGTTCATTGATATATAATTATAATCACTATAAAAGAAATTGTGAGGAATTTATTTAAAATGTATAATTTAGAATTAGAAAAAATAATTTCAGAAATAAAAAAACAAAATGCTAAACAGGTTCTTATTCAATTGCCTGATGGACTGAAGCCTAAGGCAAAAGAAATTACAGATTATATTGAGAAAAATACAGATTGTAGAGTATTTATCTGGCTTGGAACTTGCTTTGGAGGATGTGATATACCTTTAGGAATGGATTTTTTGAAAATTGATTTAATTTTTCAGTTTGGACATAATAAATTTAACAAGGAGCAATGGTAAAATGACTAGAGTAGTTTTTATTGAAAATAAATGGCAGGAAAAAGTAGAGCTTAATAAAAAAGTAATTGATTATTTAGTTAAAAATAAAATTAAATCTATTGCTTTATTTGCATCTATTCAGTTTACAAATGTTGATGAAATATTAAAACAGCTTAAAGAACTTAATATAAATGTGCTTGTAACCAAAGCAAAAAGAGCAGATAAACTTATTCAAATTTTAGGATGTGATTGTTATAGTGATTGTTTCAAAGAAGATATTATTTCAGAAGCTGATTTGACGATTTATATTGGCGACGGACTTTTCCATCCAAAAGCTTTGCTTTTATCACAAATTAAAAGTCAAGAAATAAAACCAATTCTTGCATATAATCCAATTTCACAAACAATGAACATTCTTGATAAAAAAGAAATTGAAAAACAAATTAACAAAATAAAAAGAAACTTGAAATTATATTTCAATGCAAAAACAATTGGAATATTAGTAAGTGTTAAATTTGGACAGCAATTTTTACAAAAAGCATTAGACTTAAAAAACCATTTAAAAAGTCAAGGTAAAAACGTATATATTTTTATTGAAGATTCTATAAATCCTAATGAATTTGAAAATTTTAATTTCATTGATGCATGGGTTAATAGTGCATGCCCAAGAATTGCAACAGATGATATTCTTAATATAAATAAGCCTTTGATAAATATTAAAGATGCTTTTAATCCTCTAGAAGTCTTAGATGAATTGAAGTAAAATGTTCCCGCCGACAGAAAGAATTTCAAGAAAAAATTCTTAGGGTCGTCGGTAGCAATAAATTGTTTACAATTTATTTTATGCTCCCGCCGATGCTAAAAAATCAAAGATTTTTGGCAACAAAATTCTTGTGAACTTCTGTGATTCGAACACTAGCATCCCGAGTTCGAATAATGCTCCCGCCGAGATTCGAACACTTCATCTTTTTCAAAAGTGAAGTTGCCAAAACTTGAAAAGTTTTTAGCATCCCGAGTTCGAATAATGCTCCCGCCGAGATTCGAACTCGGGTCTAGGCCGTTCTCCGAATCTCAATCAATCTTAAACTCGAATGAGTCTAAGGTGTTAAATCTTTCAACTTAACAATGAGATTTGAAGTTTTCACTTCTAGAGCGCAGTCGATGAGAGCATCGAATGCCGGACTTTCAACAAGTCTATGGCTCTGCTCGAGAGGGCCTTGTCCTTGACCACTAGACTACGGGAGCATCTATTCAAATAATACATTTCTGCAATATATAAAAACATTGTTATCAATCAGAAAATACTTAAAAAGATAGTTTTTTAAACTATAAACCTAAGTTACTTAAAATGAATAGTCTCAACAAATATACAGATAAAATAGTTCCAGTAGATAGAATAATTGCAGATTTCCCAAAATCAGGAGGAACAAATTGTATAATTACAGGATGTTTAGATTTTCTAAAAGATATTTTAATAGCTTGTGATAATGAAGGAAATTATAATTTACCTCCACAAGAAATAGACTGGTTTAAACATAGACAAGATGGAAAAGTTAAAAAAGTAATCTATGGATTTGGAACATTAGATTTAACTATTAATTTAGAAGATTTTATTTCTCTTGGTAGACCCTTAGAAATGAAAATAACTGGAACACTTGATTATAAACCAATTATCAGATTATAAATTTGTCAAATGATTTCACTGCAAATCTTTTTCATCAATTGCATTAACTAATTCTTTGAATTCTGCCAGTTTATCTGCAGGTATTCTTGTCCCTGATTTTGTAAATCCAGAATATTTTTGGCTTGTTATAAATTCTCTTATAGTAACTCCTTTTTTACCCCCAAAGTCATCTATTCTAATAACAATATCAGTTTCTTCATTTTTCTTTATTCTGCCAATGTCTTTTTCCATAAAATTAACTATTTCCAAGATTTATAAAGATTATTAGTCTAATTTAATCAAAAAGTATAAATAAAGTATAAAAACCGCATTTAATAACAAATAAAATGGAAAAGTCAAATAAACATTTATCATCAATTCAAGAAAAAACCCTTACTAAACAAGGTTATCGAATTATTGGTAATCATTCAGCTGTAAAAATATGCAACTGGACAAGAAATATGATTCGTGGCAAAGGAGGTTGCTATAAATATGCTTTTTATGGAATTAGAAGCCATCAATGCCTTCAAATGACAACTTCAATGTACTGTGCAAATCGATGTAAATTCTGTTGGAGAGGTCTTAAAGCGCCTGTATCAAAACAATGGTATGGAAATATTGATTCTCCAAAAGAAATAATTGAACAATCAATCAAAGCACAAATAAATCTATTACAAGGAAATAAAGGAAATAAAGAAGCAAATAAACAATTTATCAAAGAAATGGAAAATATCCGCCATGTCGCATTGTCATTAACAGGCGAACCAATTACTTATCCTAAAATAAATGAAATAATCAAGGAGTTTCATAAAAGAAAAATATCAACTTTCCTTGTAACCAACGCCCAATTTCCAGAAGAAATAAAAAATATTGATAATATCACCCAATTATATCTTAGCATTGATGCTCCAAATAAAGAACTTTTAAAAAAAATAGATAGTCCATTATTTCCAGATTTCTGGGAAAGAATGCTTAGCTCATTAGATATATTGAAAACAAAAAACTATAGAAAATGCATAAGATTAACTTTAATTAAAGATGAAAATATAGAAGACATAAAGGGTTATGCCAACCTAATCAACCGAGGAGAACCAGATTTTATTGAAATCAAATCTTATATGTGGGTAGGAGACAGCCAAAAAAGTTATTCAATTAAAAATATGCCAAATATGAAAGAAGTTAAAGATTTTACAGATAATCTACTAAAACTTCTCCCAGAATATGAATTTGCTGCAGAACATATTCCATCAAGAGTAACATTAATTATCAAAAAATCTCTAAATAAAAAACAATTTATTGATTTTAATAAATTTTTTAACTTAATAGAATCTAAAAGTCAGTTTATAGCAGAAGATTATTCATCAAAAGTGATGATGACAAATAATTAATTTATGTAAAAGAATAAAGTATATTACTAAGATTATGTTGATCTTTTTCTTCTTCTAGTTCTAATCTTTTAACAAATCTAGAATATATTTCAGGATTCCAAATTTCAACAAAATTTTTATGTCCTACAATTAATCCTCTTTTATCAAGTTTTAATCTTGAAATTGCGTTTTCAGGAATAATTACTCTTCCATTTTCACTTAAAGCAACATTTTCACATTCCTCTTTTGTATAATAAGAATTTTCAAGCAAATGTAAAGCTCTTAAATCATAAAGTTCCAAACATTCTTCTATAGAGTCATTTGATAAAAAACTATTAAAAGAAACATTTCTTCCAGGATTTCTTAATCTAAAAGCTTCAATAAAACTTTCAGGAAATTCTAAAAGTCCATGGTCTAGACTACCTAAATATGCTCCAGTATAACAATCTTTTTTTTGTTTCATTTTTTGTATTAAATCTCAATAAAAACAACCATATTTAAACCTTTCGGTATTTAGTCACTAAATAGTAACAAAAAAATACTAGTAGAAATCAGTTTTTAATTCCTCTCTATAATGCCTTGGAGAAATATAATACTTTCTTTCAGAAGAAAGGTAATCTTTAGTTTCATTTTTTGATGAATAACCTTTTTTCTTATCATCTTCTCTACCAGAGGAAATTTTTCCAAACATTTCTTTTACTCTGCTAAATTCTTCATATTTATTTTTATGCACATGGCTTGGCTTTCTATTTTTCTTACTCATAAAACAATTTATCAAAATCTATTTAAAAATATTATTATAGTTTCTTCTTATAATTTTTAATAGCTTTTCTAAGTGCATCAGCAGCTAAATTAGAACAATGCATTTTAATTGGGGGCAATCCTTGCAAAGATTTAGCAATATCATCACGAGTAATTTTTTCAGCTTCTTCTAAAGTCTTGCCTTTAGCTAGTTCAGTTATCATAGAAGATGTTGCAATTGCAGCACCACATCCAAGTGTTTTAAATTTAATATTTTTAATATATTCTTTTTCCTTGCCCTTAAATTTTTTCTTAGCAACTTTAATAAAAACATGCATAACATCTCCGCAAGTTGGATTGCCCACTTCTCCAACTCCATCTGCATTTTTTATTTCTCCAACATTTCTAGGATGCATAAAATGTTCTTTTACTTTTTTATTATATTCAACCATTTATTCTCCAAAAGGGGAAATTTCTCTTAATCTTTTAATTATTTTTTCAGTTTCTCTAATAACAATATCAACTTCTTTTTCATTATTAAATTTACCTAAAGATAATCTTAAACTCCCATGAGCTTGTTCAGGATTTAAACCAATTGCAATCAAAACATGGCTTGGTTCAAGTGAATTAGATGAACAAGCAGAACCTGTTGAAGCACATATTCCTTTATTATCAAGATAACCAATAATTGCTTCACCTTCAACTCCTTTAAATACAAAATTAATATTATTACATAATCTTTTATTTCCTTTAGGCCCATTTAATTTTGTTCCAGGAATTTTTTCCAATCCTAAAATTAATTTATCTCTTAATTTTTCAATTTTAATTAAATCTTTTTTATCAATAATCTCAACAGCTTTTGCAAATCCAACAATTCCCGCAATATTTTCTGTTCCGCTTCTTTTCCCACTTTCCTGTCCCCCTCCATGTGCAATTGGTTCAATTCTAATTCCTTTACGAATATATAACGCTCCAACACCCTTAGGTCCGTGAATTTTATGAGAATTAAGAGTTACCAAATCCAATTTCTGTTTTTCTACATTAATTATAGTCTTTGTATAACTTTGACAGGCATCTGTATGAAAATAAACTCCTTTGCTCCTGCAAATCTCTCCTATTTTATCTAAATCTTGAATTGTTCCAATTTCATTATTTCCATGAATAATAGAAACAACTAAAGTATTTTTATTTATTAATTTATCAAGTTCATTTAAATTAACAAATCCTTCACTATTAACATTCAAATAATCAACTTTCCATCCTTGTTTTTCAAGCCATTTGCAAGAATTTAAAATACAATCATGTTCAATTTTACTAATAATTATATGTTTTTTATCAGGATATGCAAATGCAAGTCCTTTCAAAGCTAAATTATTAGATTCTGTTCCTCCTGAAGTAAAAATTATTTCATCACTTCTAGCATTTATTGATTTTGCAATTATCTTACGTGCATTTTCAAGTGCTTTTCTAGCTTCTTGCCCAAATTCATGAAATGAAGAAGCATTTCCATATTTCTCGCTAAAATAAGGTAACATTGCTTTCACAACGCGCTTATCAACTTCAGTTGTAGAAGCATTATCTATATATATTTGTTTTTTCATATTTATTCTTCTTCAATTCTTTGAATATTTTCTTTTGAAACCTTTTCTCTTTTTCCAGATTGTTTCGAAATGTAAGTTAATATAATCAAAAATACCATAAGTGTTAAAGACATTAAAGGAATTGTAATATATCCAAATTCAAAAACATCTTTAGTAAAGCACGATGCTGTACCAAACCCTATAGGACAAGGCCCAGAGTAATTTATCATTTGCATAGTATATTGATAAATTGCAAATACTAAACCAATTACATTAAGCCCAATAACATAATCAAAAATATCTCTTTGTTTTTTCCAAAGTGCAACACCTAAAATTATTACTTGCGGATAAATAAATACTCTTTGAAGCCAGCATAAATCGCACGGAGGAAGTTTTAAAATTTCAGAATAAACCAAACTTCCAAAAGTTCCACCAGTAACCATTAAAAAAGCAAATAGCAAAGAATTTTTTTCAATAAACTCCCAAACTTCCTGCCAATAGGGAGATAATTCTTTTTTCAAAAATTTAACATAAACAAAAAATAACAAAAATACTGCAAGTAAAATATGACTAGCTAAAATAGAAATTGCTGCAATTTTATTTACAAAAGTTTCTAATAATACCATTTTATGGACAATTTGTTATTTTACCAAGTTCTTCAGGACTTATAAATCCAACTTTCCTTGAACCATTAGGAAATTCCCAAGTAGGATATGCTTCTATTTTCTTGCTAATACAAAATTCATTTTCTCCAGGTAAATTAACCATTGAACATTCAACATAATTAACATATTTCCAACTATCCCCAAATGTTTTTTTCTCTTCCTGACAATGAGAACAAAAAATAGAACCATACATTGTTACATTTTTTGAAGTTAAACATTTAGCAATATCTTCATAATTCTTATTTGATTCAATAAATGAAAGATAATAAGCTATACAGATAACTATTACAAAAGCTATTGCTACAAAAGTCATAATCTTTTTCTTTGAAATTTTAGCAAGTTTGTTAGATTCTTCCATTTAATTCTTCTAATAAATAATTATTTAATTTAGGGTTAATAAATCTGTCGTCCCTGTGAAAAACAAAATAATAAAATTTAATAAGCAAATAAGCAAGTTAATTAAGATAAATATGGCAAATAAAAAACCCAAGAAACCCAAATTAACAGAAGAACAAAAACAGGCAAAAACCAGAAAATACTCAATAATTGAAGGTTCAGCAACATCTGTAATGAGTGGAGCAGGTGATAGCTACATAACTCCTTATGCAATTGAATTAGGGGCAAATAACGCGCAAATAGGCCTACTTACGAGCCTGGCAGGAGTTTTTGGACCTATATCTCAGATTTATGGAAGTAAATTAATGGAGAAATACTCTAGAAAAAAAATTGTAACTATTGCAGTAATTCTTCAAGCAACAATGTGGTTAGTTTTCTTAGCATTAGGATTCATCTTTTTAAACAAAGGACAAACATTTTATTTAATACCTCTTTTTATTGTTTCATATATTTTCTATGCCTTATTTGGCTCTTTAGGAGGTCCTGCCTGGTTTTCTTTAATGGGAGATGCAGTTCCCCAAGAAATTAGGGGTAAATACTTTTCAAAAAGAAATAGAATAACCGGGATAATGGCAACAATTACCACCTTATTAGCTTCAATTTGGTTATTTTATGCAGAAGAATATAGATTTTTAATAATTGGTTTTATGGTTTTATTTGCAATTGCAGCAATAGCAAGGTATATTTCTGCTTATTATGTAACAAAACATTATGTAAATAAAATTAAACTTGAAAAAGAGTATTATTTTTCATTCTGGGAATTTATTAAAAAAGCCCCTTCAAATAATTTTGGTAAATTTGCAATTTTTATTGCTCTTGTAACTTTCAGCGTTAATATTGCAGGTCCATTTTTCTCAGTTTATATGTGGAAAGATTTGGCATTTAATCCACTTTGGTTTACAGCTGTAAATATTTCTGCAGGAATTTTCGGATTGCTATTTATTCCTATTTGGGGAAAATTCGCAGATAAATACGGAAACAGGGAAATGATGAAAATTGGAGGTATACTTGTTACTTTAATTCCATTTTTATGGTTAATCTCTCCAAATCCAATTTATTTAATGCTTGGTCCGCAGTTAGTTTCAGGAATTGGCTGGGCTGCATTTAATTTAGCTGCATCCAACTTTATTTACGACGCTGTTTCTGTTCAAAGGCGAGGAATTGTTGTTGCATATTATAATGTTTTAAATGGGATAGGAGTTTTTCTCGGCGCAACTCTTGGAGGAATTATAGCACAATATTTAACAATAAGTTTTATGAATATATTTTTATTTATCTTCATTCTATCAGGAATCATAAGAGCATTAGTTATGATAATTATGCTTCCTAAAATAAAGGAAGTTAGAAAATCAACAAAGCCAATAAAAGGAAATCCGCTTTTATATTTAAATGAAATATTTCCCCATGTATCAAAAACATTAGGTATGTTTGGTTTTTCTAATACCTCAAAAACGAGAAAAGTACAAAACGAATTATAAAATAAAATTATATATTATTCTTAGGCCGATATCTTTGATTATCTCTTCCATAATGTTTTTCATTCATCATTTTATTCCATGCTTCTTGTAAATCTATTTTTTGAGAGTTAGCAATGCAAGCTATAGTGAAAATAACATCTACTAATTCTTGTCCTAAATCTTTTTTATCTTCATCAGATTTTTTCTTTTTAGTGCCATATAAGTGATTTAGCTCCCTTCCAACTTCTCCAGTTTCTTCAGCTAATCTAGCAAATTGTTCAAAAACCGGCCAATATTGGGGAGTAAACTGTCCTGTCCAGTTATCAACATCTTTTTGTATATCGTCTAAGGTCATATTAAATAGATACATGGAGATTTTATAAATATAATTATAATAATCTAAAAACAATAGAAATATATTTAAAGTCTAAAGCGTTTAATATAATATGAATATGGAACATCTAAAAGCAAGTATTAATCCCTTAGCAGGGAAATCTTGTAGCAGAGTCTATATTTCATTTAAATTTTTCTGGTAAGCTATAAGATTTTTCTTATAACTTGCACATCTTAAAAAATGATAAAAAAAGGTTACTCAACATGTATTGCAATAGAAAAAGAACATACAAGCTACATCTGTCCAAGATGTTTAGCAGATTCAATTGAACATTGGGCAAATAAAAAGTATCTTGCAAATAGAAATAAAGAACTAAAAAAATTAGTATTATATATTGATAATTTTCTTAATGAAAATTCAAAGTTAGAATCAAGTGCATTATTTTGTCAATCATGCGAAAGAAAAAGTGCATATATTTCACCTCAAAGTTTCTCGAATATAGTTGAAAAGAAAATGATTGAATTAGATGTAAATAAAAAAGATGTTGAAGAGTTTAAGGATATTTTTTGTTTTAATTAAATTAAAAAATTAAGGAATATTATAATTTTAATCAAATAATATCTTTAGAGTTCACATTTCCAAACATATAATTACTATCTTTTACTTTGTCCAATCATCAAGATTAAACTTTGGCTTTGAAACATCTTCTGCAGGTTTATCTAAAGCAGGTTTATTATTATCTAACTTATTAGGATTGCTAAATTGTGGTGTAGGTCTATTGCTTTGACTTCCTGTCCTATAATCTCTTAATGTTTTAAATTCCTGATTTCTTTGTAAAAATGATTCAATAAACTTGCTATTTTGCCCTCTATCAACTATATCTGCAACAGAAAAAGTTTTAATTCCATTTTTCTCAGGATTCATATTTGTTTTTACCTGTGACATTACTCTTTTATGTGTTTCTTCACTTAACAAAACCTCGCTTGAAGAAATTTCAGCAATTTTCTTAGCAGCTGTAAGAGTTGCACCAAGAGGAGTAAATAATAGTCTTCCAGCATCTTTCTTAGCAACAATATCTCCAGTATTGATTCCTATTCCAAATTCAATTCTCTGTTTAAATTTATGATTATAATCTTTAAGTTTATTACAAATTACTTTTCCAGTTTTAATTGCATTAAGATTATTTTCAAATGTTTTTGTATCAATTGGGGCAAATATTCCAATAATAAAATCATCTGTCTTGTAAACTTTTCCTTTAGCATCTTTAATTTCTTCAATAGCTTTCTTTAATACTTCATTTGCATCAGCAGTATTATTTGCTTTTAATTCCTGGAAATTCTTTAATTTAAGTGCAAGTAAGCAAGCATTCTGTTTTGTCCCATCAATAACTAAAGAATGTGAAGCAATACCGCTGTCTGGCTCAATCATGGGCATTTTATTTTCTCCAACAGGTGTTACTTTAACAACACCTCCCTTTTTATCAGGTTCTTTTGGTGTATACTTTGAAGAATCTTTTGAAGATAAAAATGTATTTTTATTTACTACCTTTCTTGAAGCAGCAAAAATAAATAATCCTAAAACTCCTATAATAAACAACCAAGCAAGCCAGTTTCTATTAAAAAATCCTAAAGAAACTTTTCTTCCGCTACCATCCAGAGAAATAACTCCTCCAGTTAAAGGAATACCAGTAAATAATTCAGAAAGTTCTCCATCACTAACCCCAATGTCATATTCTCCATTTGGAGCAGTAAGATCAAATTCAATTGTTCTTCCAGGGTCAATAACAATTGGTTTTACTTTTGTTTCATTTCCTATTCTAATTTCAATAGTTTTATTATAAGGAACATTTCCAACATTTTTAATTCTTAAAGTCCCATTAAGCATTTCAAATACTGCTTCCATATTTTTCTCAACATAGATTTGTGAAGAAGTAGTTATTCCTTCAGCATCGGCTGAAAGAAGCCAATATCCAAAAGGAGCATTTTTCTCTATATTAACTGAGATGCTTTCATCTGTATTAGCTAATTTATTAAATACTTCATTATCATCTAAGTCTGTTAATATATAAACAACAGGTATTGCTGAAATCATCATTCCAGTTTGATCATATAAAATTGATTTAAAGGATAATTCTTTCCCAGGATTGACATTTTTCTCAACATCAAGCTTAAGTATTGTAGGTTTTTGATCAATTGTTATTGTGTCTGCTTTTGCCTCTCCTTTATTTGTAACTCCTCCAAGCGAATCTTTTTCATATACCAAAAGAGTAACTTCATAGCTACCAGCAGCTATATTCTCTGGAATAGTTATATTTCCTGAAAACTCATTATCAACTATAGGAACAATTGTTTCTAAACCAATACCCTTAAATTTAATCTCTGCAGAACCCTCAACATAACCATTGTTAGGTTTACTTGCTACACCATTAAAAATAATTTCTTCTCCAGGTAAAAAGGTTACACCATTAAAAGTAACAGAAGCATCAATGCTATCAGAAATTGAAAAAGAAAAACTATCTTTTTCTTGTCCATTGAAAATTACCGTTAAATGACAACTTCCAATCATTCCTGTCCTTAAAAAATCTCTAGTTAAAGGAGCATCAATATTTGCACTTGAAGTATCTGAAATATAATGGAAATAAAGCATTTTAGATTGATTATTACAAAGAAGATTAACACTTGCCCAACCTTCTCCTCCATCAGAACCTAAAACAACAGATAATGTATCTCCAACATTATATGTATTCAAAGGTTGTGTTGATAAAAACACATCTGCAGAGGCAAAAGATGTAATAAAAATTCCAAGCATTAATATTATAACTATCAGTACACTCTTTTTATTCATAAGTTAAAGAGAAAACATATATATTTAAAGATTTCTCTAAATCCAAAAACCCCAATAATATTTATTAATAGTTATTTCTGCAATATAATATGCAACAAAAAATAAAAACTCTTTCTGAATATTTTCTAGGAACAGAAATAATTAAAGATTATCAAAGAGATAAAGCATTTTATAAAGAATTCTATGAAAAGGATAATGAATTAAAAGATGAATTAAAACGTTTAAGAAAAAAATATTTTAGTTTTATTATAGGCGGTAAAGTAATTCCAAATATAGTAAGTATAATAGGACTTGCTTATTGGGCAACAACTAAAGACCCTCATTATTTATGTATACCTTTCTGTAGTGAAATAACAAGAAATGCAGCTTCTTCAATGAGAAAAATGGATAATTACGTAGAATTAAAGAACAAAGAAGCAATAGAAGATTATTGGGCTTATTCAGAAAAAGGAAACTTTACACTAGACTCTTTAATAAACCAAAAAGAAAAACCAAAAAATAACAACTTAAAAAGAAAAAAAGAAAAGCGGAAAAGAGAAGGCGACGAATGGAAAATCGGCACAATTTATGAAAATGACGATGATAATTATGAAAGTGATGACGAAGACGATGAATAAAGTTTGTCTAATATGGTATCTATAAATTTTTATAATTAACTTTAAACTTTATATTCATGAAATGCCCAAAACATTTATTATCAACTCCAGATATGATTAGAATATTAGAATTTCCAATTGGTACTAGTTATGATGATACAATTGATATATTAAAAGAAGAATATATAGATAGATTAGATAATTATTATCAAAATATAAATAAAAAAATTGGTTATCAAACATTTTTTCTTCCAAGAGAACTAATGAAAAATGCATATGCTCATGGAAATGGAAAAAATAGCATAGTTACTTTTGGAATTTTTTTGTCTCTTGAAAGCGCAGTTGTAGGCTGTAATGATGGAGGAGATTATTTTAAAAATATAGAAACAAAAAGAATTTGGGAAAATAAAATTAAGGTAATCTCAAAGGGCATGCAACATAATAAAGTAGGAAAATTCATTTCAGGATATAACCTTGGGAATAAAATGATTTATGGTATGACAGACGAAATTTTTATTGACGAAATATCTGGAACCTTTTTTGGTAAATTTAATCCAAGAATTTATGCAATGGATACAGAAGAAATTCAAAAAATCATTAAAAACAGAGAGAAATCTAAATCTTAACAATAATTATATTTTAATTCTTTCCTTTCTAATTTAAATCATTCAGCATATAATTGTGCAAAAGGGTCTTTTCGAGAAAGATTTGATAATAATTTATTAATACCTTCTCTTCCAGGAATTTCATCTAAGCTTTTAACATGTTTTTCCAATGCTCTAATTAATTTATAAGTTTCTTTTTGTTCGCCTTCAAAACAAATAAAAAGTGGCCAAGGAAATATACCTCCAACACGGGTGCTAATTGCTGTGGTAGTCATATGAATAAGCTTGCGATTAATAACTAAATCTAATCTTAAACTATCATCTATATTCTTTTCATCTTGCCTATATGTTATCCATTTATATGAAGGTATCTTGGTTTCAACAAAATCATTAAATACTCCTTCAACACACGGATTAAAAACCCAAAGATCATTAAGGTAATCAATATCCTTAGCTTTATCAAGCGAAAATTTTCCATTAAAACGATACTGAAAAAACTTTCCGTGTTTTTCTTCAGCTATTTTATTGGCATAATCTTCTAATTCAAGATGATATTTTAATAGGCATCTTCCTCCAAAATATTCTGTAATTATTTCTCCCATATTTAGCCAAATAAATAATCCTTTTTAAGATTTTATATGGTTTTCATCTCTCTTTTTGTCATCATTCAAACATAGTAACAAAGCGAAAGCTTTAAAAAGGGTCAGGGCATTAAAAATAATTCAATTTAACTTAATAATTGAGGGATAAACATAATATGAAAACTAGAAAATCTAATAAAATGAGTTGGAGACATTTCTTAGTTGGAGCTCTAATGCCTATTCCCTTTATAGGAATTGCAAATAGTATGGGCGCAAAACCAGTTAATATTAATTATAATCCAAAACCTGCTCATGTTGAGCAAAAAGATGATGAAAGATTCAAAGTAGCTTATAATCAACCTGTTTTACAATTAGAAAGCATTGCTAAAACAAATATTCAATCAGAGAATCCTAAACAAGAAACAGTTGAACAAAAAGTTGATGAAAAAGAAGCAAAAATTTTAGCTCTTGCAAAAATTGGATTTGCAGAAGGAAGAGGAGAATGGAAAAATGATGATTATGTTAGAACGATGTTAAGTGTTCCACTTTATAGAGCTGAAAAAACTGGAAAGTCTATTGAAGATGTTATTGAACAACCTCATCAGTTTACTTCATTAAAAGACCATAATAGAAAATATTATGATAATCCTCTTTGTGATGTTGATAAACATCCAGAATATCAAAAAGCATTTGATAAATATTATCAGTATGCAAAAAATTTAATTGAAAATAAAGATTATAAAAAAGTTTCTCATTATTATGATAAAAAAGAAAAAAGCAAATGGCAACCAAATTGGGCAGTTGGAAAAAAACCAATTAAACAAATTAAATGCAATGATGGTAAAGTAACTTTCTTTTTTGATTTATATAGCCCTAAACATAAAACTAAGAAAAAATAAATTAGTTTTAATCTATAAAATTAGCTGTTGCAGGGATAGAATCAATTAATTTATTTGGTTTTCTTGTGAAAAATGATTTAATTGAGTTTTTCACAGTATTAAAAGCACTAACTGGTTTAATTGTTTCTATTTTTTCCATAATATTGCTTACAGCATTATAGGTATAATTAATTGCCGAATAAAATGGTTCAAGCGGACGATTAAATACCTCTTCAAATTTATCTAATCTATCTAAAACATAATAAGCAGCAGAATAAATTGGTTGAGATGGTTTATTTAATACATTTTCAATTTTATCAAGCATAGTATAATTAAGACTATCTTCATAAGTTCGGCTATTTTTTCTATAAGGATAAACTACTTGTTTTTTATTATAAACCCTATTTGGTTTTTCTTTTATGTTAGAAATATAATTTTCTACATTTTCAAAAAGCGAGTTAATATATTTTGAATTTTTAGCACGCTTTTTTTCAAGACTTTTGCTATTTTTCAGAGATTCAAATAAAAAATTTATTTCCTTATGCCTTTTTCTATCTGCAATTCCATCTGAATTTGCAACATAATTTTCAAGTGCTTTTAGTCTTTTATCTAAAGTCCAGTATTCACCAATACCTCCAAGAATAAGTTCAAGTTTTGTAACATTTGGGTTTTCCCAACGCGCTTTTTCTGCATATAACTTATCAATTGTTTTATTATCAATGTCTTCATCAATATAAGCTTCAGCTATTGTTTCTTCAAGTTTTCTTATATAAGCAGCTTGTTCTGGAATTAAGGTTTTCTTTCTAATAACCCCAAACTCCTTTCTTATTACATTAGGTTTATAGTGCCGTCTCATTATCAAATCTTATATTCAGCATTTATAAACCTTAGTATTGTTATGTCTTTTAAGTAGTTACAGAATTAACTTATTTAATCAAAAACTTATCAATGTCTTTTTTTGCTTTTTCACGAGCTTTTTGATGCTCTTTAAGAAATTCATTTATTTTATCAATTGTTATTTGCTTTAATTCTCCTGTTAAAAGCTTTCCAGAACGATAATCTTCTTCAATTTTTTTCAGTTTTTTATCGTCTTTTTCAAAAAATATTTTCAAATACTGAAATGAAACATCAATATCTGGATTTCCTCCAAGATTTCTATGCTCTTCAATTGTTGCCTGCCCTCCTGAAAATGCATATCTTTTTATTTTTCTTTCAACTTCTTTTGGAGAATCTGTTAAAAATATAACACCTTCTCCTGATGAACTCATTTTTTGATCTCCGCTAAGAGCAGGAATAAATTTTGCATGAAGTGCTGCAGGTTTTTCAAAATTAAATTCAGGATATGAAGCAATATCTCGTGTTAACCGAATAAATGGGTCCTGATCAATTCCTACCGGAACAACTGAGCGGTGTTTGCCTCGGTAAAATTGAGGAAATAAAATATGTGCTGCCTGCATTGCAGGATAAAAACTCCAGCCAATATTATTTTCAGGACTTAAACCAAAAGCAGCTTTTGCAGTTGAATAATTTATTCTCTTTGCAACCATTGCAGCATATTTGTAAATATTAGTATAAACAAAATCTTCAAAAATAAAAGTTTTCTTAGGATTAAAGCCTAAAGCAATAATATCAATTATATTTTCTTTTGAATATTCAAGAGCTTTTTCAAAAGTTAAATCTTTTTTAACATAAAATTTCTCATCATCTGATATTGGAATAAAAACTTCACAGTCAAACATATCTTGAAGACTTTTTGCAACTAAAAATGGCACTAAATGTCCAAGATGCATTTTTTCAGAAGGCCCTCTGCCAGTTATTACAGAAACTTTTTTTCCTTTTTTAGCATCTTCAAGCCATTTATTAAAATCTCTATGAGAAAAATAAATCTTCCTCTTTAACAACATATGCGCCTTATCAAGCTGTTTATACATTTCTTCAGGAATTTTCTCTGTTCCAAATTCTTTTATCAGCCGGTCATAATTAATTTCACCAGAAACTTCCCACGGAGTTATTTTTCCCTGCTCTTTCATTTATCACTGACGATTAATATGTTTATAAAAGTTATCTTAGTTAGTTTTATAAATATCTTAGTTTTAATAGGCGTATGAAAATACTTTCATTACATTGCGATTATATTAAATTCAAGCCATTAAAGAAAGCATTGAAGAGTGCAGAGCTTGCAAAACACGAAGAAGCTGAAAAAGAAGTTAAAGACCCGCTAGTAATTCTTACAGCAGTCGAATCTTCTGATAATGAAGCTTCAATTCAAGAACTAGTTAAAAATATAAAAGAACTTGCAAAGCAAGTTGGTGCAAAAAACATTGTTCTTTATCCTTATGCTCATCTTTCACCAAATCTCGGAAAACCCGAGTTTGCAAAACATGTTTTAGAAGAAGCTCAAGAAATTCTAAAAAAAGACAAAGACTTTAAGATTGTTGAACGAGCTCCTTTTGGTTTCTATAAAGAATTTGAACTAAAATGCAAAGGCCATCCTCTAGCAGAGCTTTCACGAGATATTGGTTTTAAAGAAATAGAAGGAAAAATTACAGAAAAGGAAGGTAGAGCTGAGAAACTTCGCGAGGAAAAGTATGATCCTCAAAAACTTTTAAGAGAAATATCAAAATCAAAATTAGATACAAGCAAACTAAAAGAAAACGATCACAGAATTATCGGACAAAAACAAGATTTATTTTCATTTAATGAAATTGCACCCGGAATGGTTTTCTGGCACAATAATGGTTTAATTATTTACAATGAACTAATAAACTACTGGAGAGAAGAACATAAAAAAGCAGATTATCAAGAAGTTTCAACACCACAAATTTTAGATAAAAAATTGTGGCAGATTTCAGGACACTGGGAAAAATACAAAAATAATATTTTCTTAACAAGTTATGAAGATAAAGAAATGGCAGTAAAACCAATGAACTGTCCTGGAGGAATGATGATTTATAAATCATCACCAAAATCATATAAAGATTTGCCATTAAGGGTTGCAGAATTAGGAATTGTTCATAGGCAAGAACTTTCAGGAGTTTTAGGGGGATTATTCAGAGTTATTAAATTTACACAAGATGATGCTCATTTATACTGCAAAGAAGAACAATTAGAAGAAGAAATAATTAAAATCATGAACTTAATTGATAAATTTTACAAAAAATTTAATTTTACTTATCATGTTGAACTTTCAACACGTCCTGAAAAAAGAATAGGTGATGAAAAACTCTGGGATAAAGCAGAAAAAATATTAGAAAATGTTTTGAAAAAGAAAAAGACAAATTTCAAACTAAATAAAGGAGATGGAGCTTTCTACGGCCCAAAAATTGATTTTCACATAAAAGATTCTTTAGGAAGAACTTGGCAATGTGCAACAATTCAATTAGATTTTGCAATGCCTGAAAGATTTGAATTAACTTATATAGATAATGATGGAAAAGAAAAACGTCCAATAATGCTTCACCGAACTGTTTATGGTTCTTTAGAAAGATTTATTGGAGTTTTATTAGAACATACAAATGGTGCTCTTCCAACTTGGCTCTCACCAACTCAAATTCGTGTGATTAATTTTACAGATAGAAATACAAAAGCATGTGAAAAGATAATTAAAGATATCAGAGAAGCAGTTCCAAATATAAGAATTGACTCTGATTTTAAAAACATACCAATAAATGGAAAAATAAGAGAAGCAGAAATACAAAGAATCCCATATATTATTGTAATAGGAGACAAAGAAGAAAAAGAAAAGACTTTAGCAATAAGAAAGCGCGGTGAAAAGAAAATAAGTTCAGAAAACATAGAAAACTTTATAAAAAATATTGACAAAGAGATTAAAGAAAGAAAATGAAAATTCAACCATATATAGAAAAACTAAATTCTTCAGAAGAATTTAAAAAATTCATGGACAAAAATCCAAAAGCTTACTTTGCAGCAGGATTTTTTGTTTTAGATTTTGAATCAAAAAAGAACCTTCATCAAATTGACTATTATGACCCAAAAACAAAAAAAATGGCAACATTTATTCTTGATAACGATGTTGAAGTAAAAATTGGAGAAACTGCTAATACTCTTGTGCCAAATAAAATTGAAGGAGATATTAATTTAGATTTAGATGTTCTTAAAGGGCTTGTTCAGGATGAAATGAAAAATCAAACAATTACAACTAAAGTTCAAAAGATTATAGCAGTAGTTCAGAATATTGATGATAAGCTTATATGGAATTTAAATTGCCTAACAACTGACATGGGAATAATTAAAGTGCATATTGATGATGAATCTCATTCAATTCTTAAGTTTGAAAAGATTAATTTATTTGATATTGTGAAGAAGTTGTAAAATTACTGCTCATTTAAACTTTATAATTTAGTATCTAAGCAAAGCTTTTATAATTATAATATCTTTAAAATAAGTGAAAATCAAAGAAATTCAAGTAAAAACTTGTCTGAATAAAAGCAAACTTACCGATTATGTTATTAATCCATATACAGGATGTTCACATGGATGTAAATATTGTTATGCTGATTTTATAAAAAGATTCCAGAACATTCCAGATAAATGGGGTGAATTTGTCTTTGCTAAAGTAAATTGTCCAGAATTATTAGAAAAAGAATTAGAGAAGAGCAAGCCAGGACATATTTTTATGTCAAGTGTATGTGATTGTTATATGCCCGAAGAAAGCAAATTTCAATTAACAAGAAAAATTTTAGAAATTCTTTCAAAAAACAAAAAGTTTGATGTTGAAATTTTAACAAAATCTGCATTTGTAAAAAGAGATTTTGATTTATTAAAAAAGTTAAATGCTGAATTAGGAATGTCAATCAATCAGTTAGATGAAAAAATTGCACAAATACTAGAGCCAATGGCTAGTCCCCCAAGATTGCGCTTAGAAACACTGAAAGAAGCAAAAGAAAAAGGAATTATAACCTTTGGTTTTATTTCTCCGGTATTGCCAGGCATAAGTAATCTTAAAGAAATTTTTAGAGAATTAAGCAAGGCTAAAGTTTCTTATGTTTGGGTTGAATTATTTAATATGAGGAAATCAGCTATTGATAAAATGCTTCCATTTTATAAAAAATATTTTCCAAAAGAACTAGAAGAGTTTGAATGGGCAAAAAATAATCAAAAGCTATGGCATGAAAAGGTAAGAAAAGAAGTAGCAGAATTAAGTAAGAAATTTAGTGTAAAAGTTAAAGAAGTTGTTGTTCATGGAGAATAATTATTACAATAAATTATAATGGAATTTTTTGGGCTTGGTATCATAAACATTTTTATACTTAATTTTATTATTAAAAATATAAAAAAGATGTTAAAAGAATTATTTTCGCAATTATCATTAAAAAAACAAGATAATTACAGACGAGGAGTCTTTCTAGTAGTTTATAAAAAAGAAAAAGGTAAAGTAAGTTATCTGCTATTAAAAAGAAAACTTCATTGGACAGGCTGGGAATTTCCAAAAGGAGGAATTGAGCCAGGCGAAACTGCAATGCAAACTATTTATCGTGAGTTAAAAGAAGAAACAAATCTTAAACCAATAAAAATAACTGCCCATGATTATGAAGGCAAATACAATTATGATAAAAAAACAAAGCAAGATAAAAAGCGAAAAGGTTATTTCGGCCAAAGTTTCAAGCTTTATTCCGTAAAGATCAAATCAAGAAATGTTAAATTAGACAAAAAAGAGCACGAAACATATAAATGGGCAAGTTTCAATGAAGCCCTTGACCTTTTAACCTGGGTTGACCAAAAGAATTCTCTGAATATTGTGAATAAATCACTCTAAAATCTCCACACTATCAACAATTCCATCAGAATCTAAATCCTCTCCTTCAACCACTTTACTAAAAACTTTTTTATCATAAATATTTCCTTTGCTCAGCTCTTCAAATTTTTTCAAAAAAGCAATAATTGCAGATTTTGTTCCTGAGTTTCTCAGCCCAGCAATTGTTAATACCATTTTATCTTTATTAAACGGGCTTTTACACTTATTAATAACTCCAATTTCATCATGAAAATAAACTTTATCAGATATTGTTGAAAAAAATCCTTTTTTCTCTTCATCAAAATAAATTGGCATTTTCTTATTTATAGTTTCAGTAACTTTATTTACAATTGGTCCCCCAAGAATAATCAGATTATTCTCCTCAAGGTCACTATCATGAACTTCTGTATCTAACATAACTTTGCTGTTTCCAACATAATTTAAAAATGTCCCAAGAAATAATGCCAAATCCATTCCAAAATACCCATCTCTACTTCTTGCTTTCTGCGGTCCATGCGGATCCGGACTTCCAACAATAATCAAAGCATTTAATTCACCCTTATCAATAAACGGACTTAAAAATTCAGGTTCTTTTTCTTCAAGTTTAGAACTTTCTCTAAAGTCATGAAGTTTAAAGTAAAATGAATCAGAAGTTAAAGTATAAAATTTAGCGACTGTACCATTAATATTTTCCTGCTTTGAAACTTTAATTATGCCAGATTTTTCAAGCTGATGAATGTAATAATAAACATTTTGCTCATGAACTTTAAGCTTTTTAGCAATTTGTTTAGGATACATTTCATGCTCTTTTAACACTTTTAATATATTAATTGAAAGCTCATTCATAGAAGGTAAATTAGTAAAAGGTATTTCCTTTGTCTTAAGCACATAGCTCTTTCCCTTATCTGTTTTAACAATTTTCATTTTTCTATATATCAAACATATAACTACCTTTTATAAACTTTACTATAATAGTATTAAGAATTTTTTAAAAAGACTTATTAAGCTTATTTTTGTAGAAAAGTAATGGAAAACAAAAAACACCTAATTATCGATACACTTAATCAATATAATGATTATTTTATAAGAAAAAAAGAAAGCACAGAGTTAAAGGAAAATTCAGAAGTACAAAAGATTGCATTTGCCTCATTAATACCTTTTGCTCGTGATATTGAACAAAAAGACTTTGAACTTGCTCCTTTAGACATTTTATCAATTTGGGATAAAACTTTAGAATTATTTCCCATAAATCCATATGAAAATTGTTATTTTAGATACGAATTATCAAGAGCAATTACCTGTGCTTATTGCACTAATAAAATTGAAGATAAATCATGGGGAGATATATTCAATAAATCAACATTATATTTTGATTATTTATCTAAATTAATAGTAAATGACCCAAAATCTGGCGAACATTTTAAGCAAAAAATTAATGAAATTAGAAAAAGTTATTTAGAACTTGTAATAGCTTCTGATCACCTTAACTTTAGAGATGAAAATCTTGTTGCTTTAAATGGTGATTGGGGTAATGGGCTATGCCCATATCTTCACATGATTCATTATGCTGAAATGGGGAGAAAAAATGAAACAAAATAACCACGAGCTTTCACACATTGCACACGAATTTAACCTCGGAGAAATTAAAGATATAACAAATCTTGAAGATGGAATTGTTAATACTTCATATAAAATAGCAACTCCTAAAGGAATATTTATACTTCAAAAGCTAAGCCCAATATTTAACGAAAAAGTTATAGAAGATTATCAAAATGTGCAAAGCTATCTTAGAACCTATGGATTACAAGTACCAGTTCTTTTATCAGCAAAAGACTCAAAACCTTATTTTAAAAATGAAAATCTCTGGCGAACATTTGAATATATTCCAAATGACCAAATTTTTGAAGGAGACAAACTATCTGAAAAAAGTGAAAATATAGTTTACGAAGCAGGTAAAGCTTTAGGCAAATTCCATAGAATAATGAAAAACTCAACTTTCAAACCTCAATTTAAACTTGAGGGTTTTCATGATACAATTGGAACCATAAATAAATTACATAAGTTATATACCAAAAAAAACAACCCAGATAAATCAAATAAAGTTAAAGAAGAATACGAATTTATAACTAACCGGATAAAACAACATTATCTTCCAGAAAATTTTCCAACAACAACTATTCACGGAGACCCAAACATTGGCAATTTTTTATTCAAAGACAATAAAGCAATTGCAATCTTAGATTTAGATACAATGATGGAATCAAACGAGCTAATAGATTTAGGAGATGCCCTAAGAAGCTGGTGTAAAGATAAAAAAGGATATAATCAATGTTTATTTGATTCATCAATAGCAGGTTATCTAAGTGAAAACCCGGTAAAATATGAAGAATCAATGTTAATGAAAGCAACCGGGCTTATAACACTTGAACTTGCAGCCAGATTCTTAAATGATTATTTTGAAGAAAATTATTTTGTCTGGGACAAAACAAAATATAATACTTCTGCAGAGCACAATCTCCAAAGATGCAAAAATAGCATTAATTACTATCAACAGTTTTCAAAAGAGTTTGTAAAGAGAAGGTACTTCTAAGATGGAGCTTTCAGATTACTTAGAAGCTATTAAGAAATGTCCTGAAGATTATGTGGAAATTATATATTGCAATCGCCCAAGAAAGATTCATAGGTTAACCTATGAATATGGAGTTTATGATAATTGGCCAATAGGTATTGGAAAAAACCTAAAAGAGTTTGTAGAATATATGGTTAGTGAAAGGGAATATGTAAAACCAGAATGGTGGAGATATACTAATTTAGACATAATAGATAGAATTCCAAAAGCAAATTATTCTATAAAAAGTAAAGATTTAGACAAGAACATTCAGATTGCTAGGAAACCAATAGATAAAGTAAGTAAAAGATATGGAGATAGAGAGTTTAAAGAATTTTTATCTATCACAATATGCAATCTTAATTATCTTGAGGAAACAGATTACACAAAAAATACTAGTTGGGAAAGAAGAACTGCTCAAATTGTTTTAGATATTGGAGAGTTTGCATTAAAAGAAAAACTTCCACTTAAGTTCTATAATTCAATTGGTTGGAAAAATAGGGAAGACAAATCTCAAATAATTATATTTCCAACTGAAGAAGAAATAAAGTTTTTTACAGACTCTTAACTAATTGTTTATAATCTTTAAATAAAAGATTTTGCAAAAAGAAGCAATTTCTAAATAAAAAATGAAAGAAATTTAGTAAATATACAATATTGGTTTGTGCTTCGCAAAACCTACTTAATTTTACGCTGTTTAAGTTAAGTTATGCTAATTTAAATTAATTATCAAAAAACAATTAACTTTAGACGCATAATTTCCTAATAAAAGGAGATGTCATAAGAAGAACCTTTGGTTCTTTTTATTCACGAAGCGAGCAATCAAAGCCGAGGGCGAAAAACTTCACGAGAGCTAATAAAATATACTTACGAGTGAAGTTTTGAGTAGAAGCCCGAGGCATTATTTACATACATTATAGTCTGATATTAATTTTATTCAAAAGAATCTCTTAACAAACTTATTCAGCTAAAATCTTTACAAGTCTGCCATTATCATATTTAACTTGAGGCACTTCAATAGATTTATTATCAATTCCACCAGTAATATAAACTTTATCTAATAAAGTGAATTGTCTCTGAGACATGCGAATAGCTTCTTTTAAATCTCTTGCAGGATAAAAAATTTCATGTCCAACAACAAAATGTTTATCATTACCCCTTATACCCTCATAAGCAACATCAAAATAAGTAACTATTAAACCATCTCTATCTGTATCAAATTCAAATCCTTTATTGTTATCATTTAAGCGAGGAAAAAAATCAAATGGGCCAGTATTTTTCTTATGATATTCTTCTAATTCTATTTTATATTCTTTTCTTTGATTTTCATCTAAAGAACGACCTCGCCTATCAACAGAACGAGGTATATTTTCTCTTAAACTTTCTTTACCTTGACATAAAGTTATATTATTAATCTCATCATAAGTTGGACCAAGATAAGTAAAAAACATAGGAGAAGCACCAATTTCTAATTTAATTTGTTGAATCTTACCCTTTCCATTTTCTTCTGTAACAACACTAACTCTATCCATTCCAGTTACAGGCGCATAAGATTGTGGATAAATCATTTATTTTAAGAATAAACTAGGTTTATAAAGATTTGTTCAATATAAAATAATAATTAATATTTCACTTCTCAACAACCACAATTATATTCCTCGCAAGCTCAGTAAAATTATTCCATATAACTTTAAATCCAACACTTTCAAGCAATTTCTTTAGCTCGTCAAAATCATAAAGATAATAATATCTCATAACCTTTTTCCCTCCAGCATTCCAAGAAACAATTTTTTCTTTAGGTTTGTTTTTCCAACGCTTAGATTGTTTATTCCAGACAGTTATAAGTGCTTTTCCTCGTGGTTTTAAAACTCTATAAAGCTCTTGAATAGATTTTTTTCTTTCTTTTTCACCTTCAACACAATGAAGAGTAGCAATAAACAAAGCTTTATCAAAAAAATTATCTTCAAATGGCAATTTGCTTGTTTTAGCTTTATTAAAAACCGCTTTAATGCCTTGTTTCTTTGCATTTTTCTCAGCAAGTTTTAACATTTCAGCTGAAAAATCAACTCCATAAATTACTCCCTTTATTTTATAAAAATTTCTTCCACTTCCGCATCCCAAATCAAGAACCTTTTTATCATCAGCAGTTATAAAATCCTCTACAAGTTTTGGCTTATCATCTTCTTTACCAAATGGCTTTTTCTTATATTCATCCCAATACGGCGCAATTTCATCCCAAACTTCTTCTTGTTCCATGAAAAATCAACACTTTTTGAATATAAAAAGTATTTGATAAGTTATTTAATTAGAAAACATATATTTTCATTTGAAATCCTTAAATGGTTCAAACATTTGTTCTCTTAAATTATAAACTGGTGTAAAAAGATTTGAAGGAAAATTATACCATGCATACCACTTCCATTCTTCACATTTTTCAGGTTCCATTAATTTAGGCTCTTGATTTTCCCAATTATGAGCTCTAAAAAATAAAGTAACATAATGTTTATCATCTTCTTTAAAAAAATCATTTGTAGCTGCAACCGGATATTTATCAATTAATTCTATCCTCATTCCAGTTTCTTCAATAACCTCTCGTTTTGCACAATCTTCAAATGTTTCAAATTTTTCAATATGCCCTCCTGGAAAAGCCCATTGTCCTGCACCATGCGCCCCTTTTCTTTTTCCCATTAAGATTTTCATATCATTACTATTAAAAATAATTACCGACAGTCCAACTCCTGGGCGTTCCATAGAAATGTTAAAAAAATCGCATTTAAATACATTATGTCAGTTAAATATATATGAAACCTCCTCTTCCCAACGAAGTAAGAAAACCAACAAAAACACTTTCAGGTGTAACTCCAATTGCAGTTATGGTTGAACCACGAGCTTGCGCTCACGGAACTTGCACTTACTGTCCTCAACTAAATGTTCCACAATCATATACTCCAATAAGTCCTCCAGTAATAAGAGCAAAAATTCTTAATTATCAGCCAGTTGAACAAGTTAAGTCTCGGCTAAAAGCTTACACACTAATGCACCACCCAACAGATAAAATTGAGCTAATAATAATGGGAGGAACTTTTCTAGCATATCCAACCAATTATCAATACAAATTTATAAAAAAATGCTATGATGCTTTAAATGAAAAGCCATCAAAAACATTAGAACAAGCTAAAAAAATAAATGAAACAGCAAAACACAGATGCATTGCTTTATGCATAGAAACTCGTCCAGATTTTGCATCTGAAAAAGATTTGAAACGAGCTTTAGAATTTGGCTGCACACGAATTGAACTTGGAGTTCAAGCAATTGATGATAAAATATATAAAAAAGTTAATAGAGGACACACAGTTAAAGATGTTATTGATGCAACTCAAAGAATAAAAAATTTTGGATTCAAATTAGGCTATCATATTATGCCCGGACTTCCTGGCTCAAATTCAAAAAAAGATATCCAAATGTTTAAAAAAATATTCTCAAACCAAAATTTCAAACCCGACCAAATTAAAATCTACCCAACTCAAGTTATCAAAGGCTCTCAATTAGAAAAAGATTTTCAAAAAGGTTTATTCAAACCATATTCACAAGAACAAACCTATGAGATTCTTAAAAAAATGATTAAACTAATTCCAAGATATTGCCGTGCAATGAGAATTATGAGGGAACTAGCTCCAGATTATATTATTGCAGGAACAACACGAATATCTCTAAGAAAAGATGTTGAAGAAGATTTAAGAAAAGAAAGTGCAAAAATAAAAGAAATTAGATTTAGAGAAATAGGTTTTGCTCTTCAAAACAAAATAAAAATCAGCAAAGCAATAAAAATCAAAACAACCATCTATCAAGCAAGCAATGGAAAAGAATATTTCATAGAAGCAGTAAATAAAGACGACATTCTTTTTGGATTATTAAGACTAAGAATCCCAAATAAAAAAGAAAAATCGCCAGTCAAAGAATTAAATGGCTCAGCAATTGTTCGTGAGCTTCATGTTTACGGACAAACTTTAAACATAGGAGAAAAAAGCGAGAGTCAAGAAGCTATTCAGCATAAAGGAATGGGAAAATTGCTAATGGCACAAGCTGAAAAAATAACAAAACAGCAAAAAATCAAAAAAATCGCAGTTATTTCAGGCATTGGTGTCAGAGACTACTATAAAAAATTAGGTTATGTTCTTGAAGGAAGTTATATGATTAAGGAGATTTAATTATAATATATCGCCTCGCTGTATCCTAAAGTTGCAAAGCAATTTTACTTGTTTACACCCTCGGCTTTTGATTACTCGCTTCGCTCGAATATAATTTTAGTAAATCCTTACATCAATTGTTCACTTCAACATCAACAAAAATAATTATACAGTTTTTCTCACATATTTACTTTATACCTCAGCGAGATTTACGAACCCTGAGTAAATCGAGAAGTGATAAGCCGAGGGCAAAGCCCGAGGCGTATATCTAATAATGCACATTACCTCAAATCAATAAAATTAAAAAATAAAGAAAAAGAAAATTCAAAAGCAAAAATAAAAAAATTTAAGCTGCTGTGATTGCTATAGAGTCTGATGCTTCACATGTCTTTGTACCAATAACTGCTGCAACTTTTACCTGTTTTCCAGGGATGTCTTTATCTAACCATCCATTTGGCAAAGTTGTGCTACTTACAAAAGTCATTGTTTCTCCAGGCATTGGTTTTGTTCCAGTCATAGGCACATTAGTTCCATCAACAAAGAACCTAAGTTCTGTTAAATTTCCACTAAAGTCTCCGCCTCTTGTAACTCTTACTGTTAATCCGCTAGTATTTGTAGCAGATGTAACTGTCAATGTTGTTGTAAGACATTCTCCTGTCCCAGCAACAGTTGATGTTCCTTGAGTTACAAATCTCTGAACAACTGCCCAAAGGATTACAATTGCTGCGATTACCAACAGAATCATAAGAACTGTGGTAATTACATCAGAAATACCTCTTTTATTGTTTAATTTCATAACTATATTAGAAATATTCTCTTTATAAATATTACTCGTGAGCAAACCAAAATTCATATTCACCCGTTTTATTATTTTTATTATCAAACTTACAGAAACCAAATCTCTCAAACTGAATAATGCTTCCAACTTTAAGTTTTGAAACTGAATTTTCAGCTAGACCAAAAATATATTTTGCATCAGGCATCATTAATTTAACCTTAACGCTATCAGAAACCCAATTAACTTTACTAATATCTTTATTCTCTAAACTTGTAAACTCAGCATTGTCTCCTTTTAATAATTTAACATTAAACAAATGCATTAATCTTATTTCTTTTCCAATATTTTTCTGATAATCTTCTTTAGAAATATAAATATCTCCAACTTTTATTTTTCTAATTTCTTTTTTATTTGGATTAATTTTAACATTAACTTCTTTTATTTTTGGCTGATTTTTTATTTTAAGTTTTACAGCATCTTTAACAAATGAATATCTATCTGCTTTTTTGTCAAGTATTTTTCTGCTTATTGCTGCAATCATATTAAAATCAATATTTACCTGGTGTTTTGTCAATCCAAGCTCTTCAACAATTTCATAATAAACTTCTTTAACAATTCCTCTTCTTTTCAAAGCTCTCAAAGTAACTAGCCTTGGATCATCCCAACCAATATATTTTCCAGATTCAATCATTTCACGAATTTCTCTTCCCTGAGATGATGCTCCAATAACATTAAATCTTCCATACTGAACAATTGTCTGTTTCTTCAATTTCAATAAATCTTTAATATAATCCTGCAATTCAACTCGCATATCAAATTCATTACTTCTTAAAATATGAGTAACTCCCATTATTGAATCTTCAATAGGATTATAAAAATCATACATTGGCCAGACTTTATATTTATCTTTATACTTATAATGTTTAGCTTTAACTGCCCTAAAAATTACAGAATCTCTCATAACATGATTTTGGCTTTTCATATCTCCTTTAATTCTAAGAACCGCTTCTCCTTCTTTATATTTTCCAGCAACAAATTTTTTCCATTCATCTAAATTTTTATTAACATCAAACTTCCTGCATCCACATTCCTCTCCTTTATGCCTTAAATCCTGCATTTTATCTCTATCACAGAAACACATATAGGATTTATTCATTTTAATCAGCTTCTCAGCATAATCATAAAGCATTTTCATATCATCAGAGACATATCTCACACCATCAACTTTTATATCAAGATAATTAATTACATCTTCTTTCATTGCATCAATATATTCTTTAGAAACTTTTTCAGGATTAGTATCTTCAAATCTCAATAAACATTTCCCTTTATACTTTTTAGCATAAAGATAATTAAGCAAAAAAGAAAGTGCATGCCCTATATGATTATATTTTGAGGGTTCAGGTGCAAGTCTAAAAACCATATTTTTAGAAACATTTGGCAGTTCTTTCAAACCTTTTTCTTCAACAGTTTTTTCATGTAAATATTTTTTATATTTTTCAAACTCATTTTCTCTTTGCTCTTTAGAAAAACTATTAACTTTCTTAACAATATCATTTATCTCAGGCATCACCTTCCCAATATCTTCTCTTTTCAAACCATGCTGAAATAATTTAGGCATAACTGCTCCAGCAATTGCTTTTTCATGTAGAACTGCATTTTCAAGTGCATATGCATATATTTCATTAGTCAGACTTTTAACCATAAATAAAATACAGAAAATCAATTAATAAAATTATGGTTTTCAGAGTTTCTTACCTTTGCCAAGCTGTTCTAAAAAATTTTCACCAATTTTATCAAAAAATAGTATTTCTTCTTCAGGAATTTTATTATAAATTTTTTTTAAATTAGGCATAGCCACATAAGCATCATGATATATATCCTGCCCAATAAAATCCGCCATATGTAACATCCAAAACTGATTATCAATTCTTTCTGAATATTTAAATCCAATTCTCTGTTGAAAGAAAAAATTTCTTTCAAATAATATTTTATTACTACCTTCAATGATATTATAAAAAAAATCATGAAAATTCGGCAGAGAGTCAGTAAAATAAGACTCAACACTTATTTTATCACATTTTTCTGCAAAAGATGCAAGAGTATATTCAATAACATTATCTGACCTTGATTTTATATCCATGATTTTCTATAATATTATGTTTTAAAAATACTATTATGTTAGAACATAACTTTAAATAATCTATTTCAATAAAAATTAATTGAAAAATGGAATCATTATATAAAAGAGGGCAGAAAATAGTATTTGATAGCCCCCTAGAAGTTTATATTGAAAAAAATAATGGAAGAAGTAAAGTTGAAATTAGACCAACTATTAAATACGGAATAGTTGAATCAATAGAAGAAATAACTAAACCAGTTACTTTTCTAGGTTCATCTGAATCAAAAAGCTATATGATAAATCTTAAATTAAATGATTATGGAAATCTAATTTTAAATGAAAATGATATAAGAATCAGAAAACCAACTTTATTAGAAAAAATATTCAAAAGTTTTCCAAAATAAATTTATCTCATTCCTTCAAGAATTTCAATTTTCTTTTCAAGAATTTCAATTCTTTGTAACAGTCTATAAACTTCATTGCTATTTTGTTCAGCCATTGATGTCACACTTCTTAATTGTTTTTTTATTTCACTATTATCTAAATTTTCAGAACCAATATTAAAAGAAGAACTTACATTGCTTGTTGAACCCATAGCCATATTATTTAAAAAATCAAACCCGGAATTTGCATCAGAGCTTTCAGAAGATGTCGCTGACTGAGAAACAGTCTCACTTTTTCCTTTAAATTCAATAAATCCTTCTTTAGTCATCCGATAATCAGATTTAATCTCCGGTATGTTCTTACCCCCATCAGTATAATCAATTATTTCACTCTCTTTTCCAAGCCCCTTTATATAACTCATAAATAGATTAATTAATTAATTCTTATAAATATATCTATAAAAATAGCTAGCAATAATTATTATTTTTAACCAATCTTGGCTCTTCAAACAAGCAACTATAAGTAGTATCAATAAACCGCCTATCTCTTAGGGTTTTTGTCTGGGTTATCTCAATATCGTAGATAATTGCCTGTTTTAATCCTTCATGTTCAGCAATTCTCATAAATTTTCTTATATGTTCTAAGGTTTTCATGTATTTTCTTAGAAAAAAGCCAGTTTATAAATCTTATTCCCTGCCATTACCTTTTTAAACTCATTATATATGTTTAAAGCCATGGACCCAAGAACAAAACAACTAGCAAAACTAATGGTTAATTATTCTGTAGATATAAAGCCAGGTGAAAATGTTATTATTTCAGGAAGCACAGAAGCCCAAGAATTTATCTTAGCATTATACAAAGAAATCATCCTAAAAGGAGCTCATCCAATATTAAAGATTAATATCCCGGGCATTTCTCCGTTTTTTTATAAATATGCTAAGCCTCACCAGATAAATAAGTTTCCGGATCATTTAGATTTTATAGTTAAAGGTGCTCAAAAATATATTGGAATTTCAACAGAAACAAATACTCGGGAACTAACTAGATGTGACCCTAAAAAAATATCTCAAAGACAAAAAGTTACAGCGCCTATAACAAATTATATTGTTAATCAAAAAGATAAAATTAGGAGATGTACTGTCGGTTTCCCCTGTCAAGCACTTGCTCAAGAAGCTGAAATAGATTTAATAGAATATGAAAATTTTGTATTTAATGCATGTCTTCAGGATTGGAAAAAATTAGGAAAACAAATTGATAAAATACTTAATAAATTCAAAAAAGGAAAATCAGTTCATTTAATTGGAGAAAACGTTGATTTAAAATTTAAAATTCACGGAGATAAAGCAGTTGCAGACAAAGGTGAGGAAAATATGCCTGGAGGAGAAATATTTATGGCTCCTGAAAGAGAAAGTTTAGAAGGATGGATAAAATTTGAATATCCTGCAATTAGGGATGGAAAAGAAGTGAGTGGAATATATCTTAAGTTTAGTAAAGGAAAAGTTATTGAAGCAAAAGCTGATAAAAATCAAGAATTTCTTAGACAAATGCTTGAAACAGATGAAAATTCAAGTTATGTTGGGGAATTTGGTATAGGTATGAATCTTAAAGTAAATAGATTTACAAAAGACCTTTTATTTGATGAGAAAATTGGAGGAACAATTCACCTTGCTTTAGGTATGGCTTACAAAGAAAATCTTCCTGAAAATGAAAAAAGAGATTCAGCTATTCATTGGGACATTGTAAAGGATATGAAAAAAGCTAAAATAATTCTTGACAACAAAGTTATTCAGGAAAACGGGGTTTGGAAAATATAAACTTTTTAAGCTTGAGAACAACAAAAATCAGAGAATCTATTAGAAAAAACATGTGGATAAGGAAATCCTTCAACTTTTAATTGCTTATTTAATTCAGGTATATGATTAAAAGCAGATTCAACATGATAAGGCATAGAATTATGTGATGACTCAAAATCTCTATGATAATTTTCAAAATATTCATTCAATGTTTCAAAAGATAGATTTTTACCAAAAACTTCAACATCTATGGATATATTATTCTCATGATTTACAATTCTTCTCCAAATCTCGGTTTCAACATTTGAAGAATAATGAAGATGAGCACTTAATTTACTAGTTCCCTCAACTTCCCAATGAGTTGGATAACCTTTATCTCCTTTTCCTTCAAAATCAACACAAGTATAAATTCCTTCTTTCCACGTTTTTCCTCTAGGAACAAATTTTACAACCCCTTTACACTCATTTTCAACTAATTCAAATAAATCTTTTGCTGTTAAAATCAAATCATCAATATTCCCTTTAGATACATAATTATTCCATCTTTCTTGTTTTCTACTTCTTTCGCCTAATTCAACATAATGTTCATTTTGAAATATTCTTTCAATTGCCTTAACAGTTGCTTTATTTTTACCATAAACTTTAGCTTCTAATTGCCATCTTCTATCTGCCCTTATGTCTCCTGGAGCATATTTTATTCTTTTAGCCATAATAAAAATAGCCCAAAATCCTATTTAAAGATTTATTTACTCTAGTAGCAAAACTTTAAATAATTCCCTAACGATTTAATAAAATAAAAAAGAGTGAAAAATGCCAGATATATCTGAAATAATTGAAAAGCAAATTAAGCAAAAAGCAGTAAGAGAGCATGAAATAACATATGATTCTGCAACAGAGACTCTTGAACCTATATATTTTTGGACACTTGATATGATGAACGGATTTTTTGGAGGAAAAGTTGAAAAGCTTGTAGATAATTTTTCTGCATCTCCTGGTTCAGGATATTTTTCAGAACTAAGTCAAAAAAAGACAATTATGCAAAAAAATGTAACCGAGACATTAGGTACAGTTAATACTGTAATAAAAAGCATTGTCAATATTATTTATGATCTTAAAGATTTTGAAATACGCCTTGAACATTATGATGCTGAGAAGTCAAGTGATAAAAACAAATCAATGGCAGGAAATCTGGCATTAAAACAAATATGGATGGATAATGTTGATATAAAAAGAGGAGCAGGAAGTATAAATGCACTTGCAAGCGGAAATTTGCAGTTTGTAACTTTAAGAGATGCATTTATGATAGTAAATACGGTTGAAGAAGTAAAAAAACTTGAATTAAATGAAAGAGTTCAAAGAATTCTTGAACCAAGAATTTCAGAATTTAATGAATGGAAAAAACTAAGTGAAATGGAATTAAGAAAAAGATTTTCTATAGAAAAAAATTATCTAAAAAGTCAGGTTAATCTTCTTCAATTATATGCAAGATGGGTTAAACCATATCTTAAAGCAGCAACACAACTTGAAATGAAAGATAGTGATAAAAATCCTGCATTAGTAACTGCTTTTAGCACAACCTGGCTCGAATTAACTTTAATGGGTAAAAATGCAGTAAATTTTGAAGATGCGCAATTATCAAGAGATTTACCAAAAAAAGTTAAAAAACCAAAAAGAGATTATTATTCAGTTCTTGTTGTTGAATTTAAATTTAGAGGAATACCTCAAAAAACCGGCCAGCATTTTACACTCGGAGGAAGAGCAATATTTTCATTTAAAGCATATGCATTAAACAGTGATGAAGTTAAACTTTTAGAGCAAGAAATAAAAAAATCTGATTTAAATGATGTTTTAAAACTAATAGAAGGGGGAACAACAGAAAGTTTAGAAGTTCTGAAAAAAGATATTGATTATTTCCTTAATAAAGAAGATGAAAAAGAAGCAGAAGAAAAAAAGAAATATTCTACAGAAAATCCTTTTAGCGCACTTTTTAGTTTTGTGAAAAAAGAAGATAAAAAGAAAGAAGAGAAGAAAAAAGAAGATAATAAAGAAATTAAATTAGAAGACATAAAAAAAGACAGTTATATTGAAAAAATAATGAGAAATCTTGCAGAAAAAAGTGCAAAAGACACATGCTTCACAATTTACGATGTCTATAAAAAAGCTCACGGAATGGCTTCTCATGATAGCCCTTTTGAATAATAAAGTTAAAATTACTATTAAGATATAAAAAATACATTATTAAATTACTTTATTTTTTATTAATATTAGAAATCTTCATACCAATTACAACAAATACTAATCCTAAAACAACCATAGCTGGAGAAGTAATATCTAAATTAAATATATAACTTATTGCATTTATTAAAAGCATAATAAATCCTATAATAACCATAATATATTTAGATATTTTATTATTCATAAATTTATTATATAATAAGTTTATTTAAATTTTTATATAAGTTTTCAGCTTAATCTTCACTTTCTTCTTCATCTTCACTTTCGTCTTCTTCAAATTCAATTGCTTCAAGAATTTTTAAAACCTTATCAAGTTTTGTATTAATTTCTTTGAATTGTTCTTGTGAAATTCCTGATGAAGAATTATCTCTTGAACTAAAATTAGAACTTGAACCGCCATCTTTTCTAAAACAATCACTGCAAAAAACAGGTTTATTTCCTGTGGGTCTAAATGGGACTTCACATTGTTTTCCGCATTTATCACATGTAACTTTATGCATTTCAGATCTTCTCTCAAAACTTCCAGAATCTCTGCTCCTAAATCCGCTTCTTCCTCCTGGTCTTCCTCCACTTCTTCCTTCTGATCTTTCGCCTCTGAATCCTCTATTAAATCCTTCTGAGCGTGGGCTAGATCTTCCACCACTAAACTCTCTGCTTCTACTATTTGATTTAAAACTTCCCATGTATTCTTATTCTAAAATGTGTTTATAAAGGTATGTTATTAGAAAAAATGCCCTGTAATAAAACTTAAAAATATATTAAAACAATATTCATAAAAATAAGTGATAATTATAATTTTTAAATACCCTTATAATATTTTTATCATCAAAAACTTTTTAACCCCTTAAAATACTAGTTATTTTATGAAAACTATAGTTAAAATAGGAACTGGGGCAATTTATGATTCAAAAGCTGAAAAGCTAAAAATGAATATAATTGGCTCACTTGCTGAGAATATTTATGACATGCATAAAAGAAAACATGAATTTATGATAGTTAGTTCAGGAGCTGTTGGATGTGGAAAAAAATATATTTCTGGTAATGATAGTATAGCAGTTAAACAAGCACAAGCAGCAATTGGACAGCCAATTCTTATGGAAGCTTATAGAAAGGCATTTAACCAATATAATTTGCCTGTTGCGCAGTTTCTTTTAAGTTATAGTGATTTAGATAGCTATACAAAACTTAATAATTTAAAACAAACTTATGATAATTTAAGAAGACATGCAATTCCAATTGTAAATGAAAATGACCCTACTGCAATAGAAGAGCTAAAATTTGGTGATAATGATCCTTTAGCTGCTGAACTTTTAGTTAAATTTAATTTTGATAAATTAGTTATTTTAACTGAAAAAGGTGCTTTAATAAGTGAAGGAGAAATAATCAAATACGGAGTTTCTTTTGATTATCAAGACTATGATAATTTAGATATTTCTATGAATGGTTCTGGAGGACTTGAATCAAAGCTTAAAGCTGCAAAAAAAGCAGTAGACAACAATAAAGAATGTATAATTGCACTTGCCGGAGACAATTTAATGCAGATAATTAATGGTGATAAGATTTGCACAAGATTCAAGTAAGATTAATATTATCCGAAGATGCTTGCCTATCAACAAGTTATTTTAATATTTGGAAATGTTAAATCTAAATATTTTACATGATTGACATTATAATAATTAACATAACTTAACTATAACCCATTAGTTATTAGTTATTATTTAAACATCTTAAAATCAGGCAAAGATATATTATTAACTTAAGAACCTTTTCCATAATCTTTATAAAATCCTTTTTCTCAAAGCAGTTATGACATATGAATCAGAAGCAAGAGATGAAAGGGATTTTGTAGAAAAAATTGAAAGAATGCTTAAAAGTAAACTTAGTCCTAATCTTGAAGGAATTTCAAGAAGAGATATTTCTACACTTGATTTTAAAGGAAAAGATGCAATAAGAGAAGGAGATTTAGTTAATGGAATTATCTACAAATTAACTGCAGCTCTTGGATATTCTTCAATGCATGAATATAATGAAGCAGGAAATCAATTTGGCCACGTATGTCAGGTTTTAAGAAAATTAGGAGATAATGAAATGGCAGTTACTGCAAAACAACTTGAAATTAAATGTTATCAAAAAGCAGGAAATATTGTTGAAGCTGAAAAAGAAAGCTATTTTCTAGAAGAATTAAAATTAAGAAAAAGTGAAGGTAATTTAGCTTCATTAGTTGATTTTGATAATTCTGAATGCAGAGGAGACATAGCATATAGAAAAAAGGATTTTAAAGAAGCAATTGAATATTATAGGCAGGCAATAAGAAATGTTGAAGGAAATGAATTTGATAGAATTGCTCAAAAGATAAATACTGCTCAGACTGGAATGAATTCTGTTAAAGGTTATTCACAAAGATTAAAAAGATAATTGCTATGCAATTTTATGGTTGAACAATTTTTAAGACGCAAAAATCAACAGCTATCAAAAAACGATAGAAGTATTAAGCAGGAAGTTGATGAAAAAATTAAAGATTTATGTGAAAAAATAAATAAATCTGACAAATATTACACTACTTCAAGCTGTTCTGGCAGAATTTTGCTATTAAGAGATATTAAAGAAAAAAGAAATGATGTTATTTTAAATGCTTGGCATGGAAAAATTACTTTTAATGAGCTAAAAAATGCAATTGAAAATATATCAAATAAAGGAACAATTTATCTTAAACAAGAACCTTGCATATTACATATTGCTTGCAAAACTCTTGAAGATGCTCAAAAACTAATTGATTTGGCAAATGTTAAAGCTGGATGGAAAAGATGCGGTATTATTTCTTTAAACAGAATAATTGTTGAGTTAAATACAAGTGAAAGACTTGAACTGCCAATTATCAAAGATGAAAAACTTATTGTTGATGATTCTTATCTTAACTTAATTATTGATGAAGCAAATAAAAGATTAGTTTCCTCATGGGAAAAAATTGAAAGATTTGACAAACTTGTTAATTAATCAATAAGATAAATAATAAATTTTTAGACATACTTATTAATATATTTATAACAATATATTTAAAAAACCACTTTCATTATTTTATTTATGTATAAAGTAAGTGTTGATAAAAAGTTGTGTATTGGATGTGGAGCTTGTGTATCAATTTGTGAAAAAGTATTTAAATTAAAAGATGGAAAAGCAAATGTTAAAGTTGCAAAAACAAATGAAGAATGTGCTAAAGAAGCTGCTGATTCTTGCCCAGTTAATGCAATAAGTATAAGTAAAACTTAAAATTTCATTAAAACTTTTTATAGAAGTAATTTTTCAAGATTTTTATTTAGTATTTTCCCATCTTTTATAATTGTTGCATCTATAATTAATTTATTTGGTCTTTCACGTGATAAATCTCCAATTAAAGGGGCTAATGCTTTGCTTATTGAAGTACTTGAGGTAAAATTTGAAATTGAAGGTATATTATTAACACAATAAATAATTTTTCCGTCTTTTTCATAAACTGGAGAATTAATTTTTGTAACATCAATACTTTCTATTCCTTCACAAGCTAAATCAACTATTAAAGCTCCTTTTCTCATTTGTTGAATATCTTGCCATTTAATTATAATATCATCACTACCAATATAAACACAATTTACTAAGATATCATATTCATTTAATTTACCAGGTAAATCTTTTATATTGCCTGTATGATAAACATCTACTTGAGCCCCTAATTTTTCTAACTGATCTTTTGCACCAATTCCAGTATTTCCTCTGCCAATTACTGCAGTTTTACATTCTTCTGGAATTTTTCCTGCATAGGCAATTGAATGTAAAACTCCAACTTTTCCTGCAAGATAACTATTTTCTGAAAGTACGCAATTTTTTCCTTTTCCTAAATGTTCCCAAGCAATTGCACTCATTTTATTTTTAACTAATAATTCTACAAACTCTTTATCCCATTCAGCATATAACCATCCAAAAATTGTTCTTTCAGGTTTGAATATTGTAAACTCTTTTGAACACTTTTTTGGCTGGCAAATTATATCTTGTCTATAAACTGATTCTTGATTTTCAATTATTGCTCCTACTTTTCTGTATTCTATATCTTCTATTCCCATTGCTTGTCCATAACCTGATTCAAAAACTAAAAGGCCAGGATTATTAATTGTCTTAATATCTTTAGGTAAAAGTGCTATTCTTTTTTCATCTTGTCTTACTGGTTTTGGAAAGCCTATAGATTTCATCTGCTATGTTAATTTTCAAGGTTTTTAAAGTTTCTTGAGAAATAGGCTCGGAGGCACTCAATAAATCTTTCAGATTTCTTGGTGACTTTTATTTTCCAAATAAAAGTGAATCGAACTCGATTCCTTATCAATGGGCTCGGAGGCACTCAATAAATCTTTCAGATTTCTTGGTGACTTTTATTTTCCAAATAAAAGTGAATCGAACTCGATTCCTTATCAATGGGCTCGGAGGGAATCGAACCCTCATCGTTCGGTATCTCCATTTCTATTTCGCATTTCCATTAAGGAAGGTAGTGCGGTAGGAAACGTTCAATTCGTAAGAATTGAATGCACCAAGAATATTCAAATTCTTGAGTGCCTTTGGTTTCCTGCGCTTTTATTCTTCTATTTCCATTAAGGAAGGTAGTGCGGTAGGAAACCTTTGGTTTCCTGCGCTCTGGAGCCGAAAATTCTAACCATTAAACTACGTGCCCTTACAAAATCAACATATTATGCATTTATAAGTATAACTGAAATAAAAATATGTTAAGAACTATTTACTAAATTATATGATTTATCTGGTTCCAAGAAAATCTATAAAAGATTTTCTGGACCAAAAAACTAGAAACCAATGGTTTTTTAGGTCTTGAGCATGCTCAAGATTTAGTATTTGTGAAAAATCTTAACTTTAATTGGTAAGATAGTAAATACTAAATACTAAATCTTGACATATAAAAATTTATAAATGATTGTAAAGATATAGATTTATGAAAAGAGATGAGGAAAAAAGGGTTAAATTATTTTATAAGCGAAATAGGATACAAGATACAGATTGTTTTTCTTTATATTATCCATTAAGAAATGGAACTCTCTGGCCAATTGGAACATATCCTGGATTTAGAAATTTATTTAATCGATTTTATGGAATTGGACGTCCAAGAAATCTTGAAGAAAAAATGATAGATAAATTAATTGCAAAAAATCCCTCATTAATAAAACCTGGAGAACTTTATTCAGCTCAATTAATTATAGATGGAAAGCCTGCTGAAGGTTTTGAAATTAAAAATTATCTCGATTAATTAACCTAATTTTTCAAGCTCTTTTATTTCTTCATTTGAAATTGCACAACCTTTAAATTTTGTGCCGTAAAGCATTGCATCCAGCATATCTTTTGTTTTAGGTTTTGTTAATCCTTTTTTATATGCAATATAAACTAATTCTGAAGAGCGCATGAAAGTTATTTTTTTTAATTCATCACTAATTGGATTCATTTTAATTCTTGTATTAAGCTTTTCTTCTAAAAGAGATCTTAGATTATCTGGTTTTTCAATTAATAATCTTGTTGTTCTTTCATCAATTGCAATCATATTTTTTATATTTTTCTGGTTCATAATTATGCTTAATGCTAACGAAGAAGCTTCCCCTCCATGAATAAGATTTATATTTCTGCCATCTGCCTGAAAAAGTCCATTAACATATTTTAAAATACTTTGAGTCTTAGAATTTATTTCACTATCTTTTATACCAACGGAATCAGGAAATTCAATTATTTTATCATCAATAAGAGATTTAATCATCATTGCTTCAAGTTTATATTTTAAAATATTCATCGGATGCTTGACAACTTCATATTCTATTTCACGAGTTATGATAAATTTTCCATTAAACTCTTTTTTGAGATTTCTAACTATATCTAAAAGTGAGTTCATTGCAAGAGTTATTAATGTTCCTGAATCAAAAATTATTGCTTTAACCATTGAAAAACTCCATTACATTTTTTATTCTTTGTTTAACATCAATTGCTCTGGATAAATTGCCTTCACCCATGCTTTTTTGCCCAATATACTCTGCAAGCTCCCATTCTGAAACTCCTAACATACTTGCAGTTCTTCCCATTGAAAGTCCGTGTTCATAAACTTTTGAAGCTTTGTTAATTCTCGCTTTCCTAAATAAATCCTGAACACTTTTTCTAATTTCAATTGATAATTTATCAGTTTTTTTCATCATTTCTTTAATATAATTATCAAATGCATGAAAATCTTTTCTTTTTGTTGTTTCAATAAGCTGGTCAATTGTTTTCAGATAATAATTTAAAAAATCATCATAATCTTTACCAGGATAATATTCCTTTCTTTCAATAAGTTTGCTTAATGCATAAAGAATTATTGCAACGATTAAATTATCTTCATCATTTTCAATTGAAGCTGTATGAATTGTTTGGTCGCTTAAACCTTTTAATTCACTTATATTTCCCTCTTTTGCAGCTCTTTTTGCTCTTTGAAGAACATCAAGCACATGCCCTATTTCTTGCATAGATGTAATAGTTTTAGATATTATATAAATTTATTGTGAGAAGAAAATACTCACTTTGTAAAAGATTATATTATTGGGAAAAATTGAAACTAAAGTTAATATCTATATAGATTATTAATTAATCCTAATCAACATAAAAAACATAAAAATTAGGTAGGTTTTGCAGAGCACAAACAATTATAATATATTATAAAAATTTTCACAACCCTTTTTTGTAAAAACTTATTCCCTTTGCTTCTTTGATTTCACCTTTTCTTGATTTAGGTATTGCCTCAGCTTTTGCAAATTCAATATATTTCATAACTCTTTTCTTTCTTTCACCAATTGAATTTGCCTTGCTTAAATAAGGTCCACCGATACAACCACCATTACAGAAAGTTACATCTAAAAATTTTATTTTTTTATCTGGATTTTTCAGAAATTTCTCAACATTATTCCAACCATCAATAATTTTTATTTCTTCTGGTTTTAAAATTCCTTTTACATGAGCTGTTTTTGAAAGTCCTCCAGAAAGCGGATAAATTTTAGTATAATCATTATAGAATTTATCAAAGAATACTCTTTTTTTATCGAACTTTATCTTCCTATCACTAAACATTTTTTGCAATTGCTGATAATCAATCGTAAAGTCAACATCTTTTGATTTTTCAGCTTCAATTTTCTTAAAATTACACGGACTTATAAAAACTATTTTATGTTTAGGATAAATCTTTCTGCAAATTTTAGCAGTTGCAATCATTGGACTATCAACTGGGATGATATTTTTTATATATTTTGGATATTTGCTTTTAATTGTCTCAACAACTCCTGGACAGGCAGAAGAAATAATTAGTTTTTTACTTTTCTCAAGAATTTTATGATAATCTCTATTAATCATTTTTGCCCCAAATGTTAATTCAACAGTTTTATCAAAGCCAAGTTTTTTTAACATCCCAATAATTTCAGGATAGCTAAACTCTGCAACAAAGCTCGGAGCAAGCATTGCAACTGCTTTTTCTTTTTTATCTAACACTTCAATTATTTTTTCAATTGCATTTTTATCCATTTTTTCTAAGCTCCATCCTTACAATCTTGCCAGAATGTGTTTTCGGCAGAGTTTTAACAAATTCAATTATTTTAGGATATGCATGCCCTGCGTAATTTTCTTTGACAAAAAGTTTTAATTCTTCTTCTAATTCTTTTCTTTCAGCAATATCTTCTTCAAGAACAATAAATGCTTTTATTACTTCACCTTTAACAACATCTGGAATACCTATAATAGCAACTTCTTTAACAGATTTATGTTTTAAAAGTATTGATTCAATTTCAATTGGTGAGACTCTCTCTCCAGAAGTTTTAATAATATCATCTTTTCTGCCTTTGAAAAAGAAATAACCCTGTCTATCAACTGTTGCTCTGTCATTTGTTAAAAAAAGTCCTGCTTTAAAATAGCTTTTATACATTTTATCATGTTTATAGATTCCAGTCATCATTGCAGGCCAGTCAGGTTTTAGAACAATCATATCATCTTTTATTTTAGCTTTAATTCCTGGAATTGTTTTTCCCATGCTTCCGGGTTTCTTTTTTAACCCAGAATAATTAGCAATTACTATTGCTCCGGTTTCAGTCTGCCAATAAGTATCATTTATTTCTATACCAATTTCTTTATAATAATTAAAAATTGCGTCTGTTAAAGCTTCACCAACACTGCAGATATTTCTAACAGAAGCAAAATCACTTTTCTTAACTTCTGATTTTAACATTCTCAGAGCAGTTGGTGCAGTGTAAATAACAGATATTTTATTTTTTACTATAAAGTCTAACCACTTTTTCGAATCAAAATGTCCTTCAAAAACATAAACTGAACAACCAATTGATAACGGGGAAATTATACCATAAACACTTCCAGTTACCCAGCCCGGATGAGCAGTGCACCAATATTTATCATTTTCTTTTAAATCTAATACTAATTTTCCTGTAAAATGCTGTTGAACTAAACCGTAATGAGGAATTTCAACACCTGCAACCGGGGTTCCAGCAGTTGAAGATGTGAATATCATTATAGCTGTATCTTTTTTATTTTTTATTTCAGCTGAAAAATCTGCAGACATTTTTTTAATTTCAGATTCATATTCCTGAGAGTCTATAACAATTATCTCCATATTCTTTGGTTTATGTTTTAATCTTTGCAATAGTTCTTTATTTGTTATAAGAACATCTGCATCGCCTTTTGTTAGTCTTAACTCTAAACCATCTGCCTGAAATGCTTCAAATAAAGGTGCTGCAATACTTCCTTGTTTAATTATTCCCAGAAAACTAATATACATTTCAGGTATTTTAGGAAGAAAAATAAAAACTCGTGAGTTTTTCTTTACCTTTAATTTATTCAGATAATTTGCAAATTTATTTATCTCGCTTTCAAGCTCACCATAACTAATTTCTTTTAAGTTTTCATATTCATCTAAAAATAATAAAGCAACCTTTGCAGGAGTTTTACCTGCATGTCTATCAACACAGCTTTCTACGATATTCATTTTATCACCATGCATTACTATATCTTTTTCAGCTTTTTTCCAGATGTTCATTTCGCCTCTTTTTCTAGTATTCTAACTAAACTAAAATATTTAAATATGCTCTTTATCAATATATTATTAAAATGAGGCTGAATATTCTTATTGGAGGAAAAGCAGGGCAGGGAATTAACAAACTGTCTGAGATTATTTCAGAAGTTTTAGTTAAACAGGGCTATTTCATATTTAGCTACAGAGATTATCAGTCGCTTATTAGAGGCGGACATAATTTTAATATTATTTCAATTTCAGATAAATGGATTGGAAGTCATGAAAGTGAAATTGATGGAATAGTTGCATTTGATGATTTAACACTGGAGAAACATAAAAGCAAGCTGAAAAAAAATAATTTTGTTATACAATCAAAAGGTTTTGAAAACCTTGGAAGAAACTTAAATCTAGCATTTGCAGGTGCTTTGGTTAAAGTTTTTGGTATTAATAAAAATGTTTTAGTTGAAATAATTAAAAAAGAATTTAACAACCAAGAAGCTCTATCTGCAGTTGATAAAGGTTTTAATGGACAAAAAGAAAAATTTAATTTAAAAAAATTAAACAATAATAATATTTCTATTATAAATGGAAGTCAAGGAGTTAGTCAGGGTTCAATTAATTCTGGGATTAATTTGCACTTTTCTTATCCAATGACTCCTGCAACCGGAGTTTTAGATAATTTAGCTTTAAGAGAACTTGATATTAAATCATTAAAAGTATTTCAACCTGAAAATGAAATTGCAGTTATCAATAATGCAATTGGTGCAAGTTTTGCAGGTGCTAAAGTATTAGTTGGAACAAGTGGAGGAGGTTTTGATTTAATGACAGAAGCATTGAGCTTTCAGGGAATGGCTGAAATTCCTCTTGTAGTCTATCTTGCTTCGCGTCCAGGGCCAGGAACCGGAATACCTACATATACTTGTCAATCAGATTTAGATGTTGCAGTAAAAGCAGGACACGGAGAATTTCCAAGAGTTGTTATTGCTCCCGGAGACCCAATTGAATGCATTGAAACAACAAATGAAGCATTTTATCTAGCTGAAAAATTTTCAACATTATCAATAATTCTTTCTGATAAACATTTAGCAGAAAGCGGATACAGCCATGATAAAAAACCAAATAAAACTTTAAATGTAGAAATAAAAAGAAAGCTACCAGGCAATGCAATTGTTAAAGCAAATAGTTATGAACATGATAAACAGCAAAATACCACAGAAAGTCCAGAAATTGCAAGTGCAAATGCAGATGCAAGAATAAAAAAATACGAACAAATAAAAAAAGAATGTGAAAAATTTGACATGATTAAAATTCACGGCAAAAAAGATTCTAAAAATCTTATTATTGGCTGGGGTTCAACAAAAGGAGCAATTTTAGATGCAATTAAAGATATTGACTGCAAGTTTCTGCAGGTAATTTATATGAAGCCAATGTCAAACAAAATTCGTGATGAAATAAATAAAGCAAAGAAAGTAATTATTATCGAGCAAAACTCAACCGGACAGTTAGGCAGACTAATCAGAGAGAAGACCGGAATTAAGATTGATAATAGGATATTAAAATATGACGGGCTTCCTTTTACAAGTGATGAGCTAAATAAAGAAATAAAAAAGGTGATGAAATGAAACTCCAAAAAACTAAAATTAGAAATATAACTCTATTGATATTTGGACTCTTTTTATTATTAGATGGAATAATAAGCATATTCTGGGCAATGCCCGATACTTGTTTAAATAATAGTGTGCTTGGAAATGTTATTAGAATTATAAGAGCGACAATAGGAGGTTATCTTGTTTATATAAGTGTGAAAAAATGACATTAAAAATATCCACAACATATCCAATAACCTGGTGTCCGGGCTGTCCGAACTTTCTTATTTTAGAATCTGTTAAAAAAGCTTTGGGAAAATTAATTGGTGAGGGTGTGAAGCATGAAGATTTTGCAATGGTTACTGGAATTGGTTGCAACTCAAAGATATTTGATTATTTGAATATTTCAGGAATTTATGGTTTGCATGGAAGAGCTTTGCCAACTGCAATTGGAATGAAACTTGCAAATCCTAAATTAAAAGTTTTAACTTTTACTGGTGATGGAGATACTTATGCAGAAGGAATGGAGCATTTTATTCATTCATGCAGATATAATGCAGATATGACTACAATAGTCCATGATAATCGGGCTTTTTCACTAACAACCGGACAGGCAACACCAACATCACAACAAGGATATAAAACAAAAGCAGAGCCATTTGGCGAGCTACACGAGCCAATTAACCCTATAAAACTTGCATTAGTTTCAGGAGCAACTTTTGTTGCAAGATGCAATGCAAAAGACATTCAACACACTGCAGAAATTATTGAAAAAGCAATAAAACATAAAGGATTTGCATTTGTAGAAATAATTCAAAACTGCCTAATTTTTAATGTAGAAGACAACTTCGACAAAAAAATGTATAAAATTGAAGACAATAAAGATAATATGGAAAAAGCAATGAGTCTTGCAAGCGAGTTTGATTATAATTCTTTAAACAATCCTGTCCCAATTGGAATTTTCTACCAAATAACCAAGCCAACACTTGAAGAGAAGTGGGAAAAAGTAAAGAAATAATTATTCCTAAATCAAGATTATATTTATTAACTCTACTCTACATTAAATAACATGGAAATAATAATTGATACAAATTTTCTAATAACCTGTGCAAAACAAAAAATAGATTTATTCAGTGAAATAAAAGAAATATTTGGGAATGTAAAAATAATAATCCCTCAACAAGTAATTGATGAATTAAATAAATTAAAAGAAGATAAAAAATTAAAAATTAAAGAAAGAGAAGCTGCAAAAATATCTATAGATATAATCAATCAGCAGGTAGTATTTATAACAGACCTTAAAACTCCTAATGTAGATGCAGGCATAATTCGTTATGCCGATAAAAATAATTGTGTTATAGCAACCCTAGATCAAAAGCTTAAAAAAAGCATAAAAAACCCTAAAACAAAATTTATTACTATAAGAGATAAGAAAAGAATAATCCTTCAAGAATAGCTCCCGGGGTAATCTTTATAAACCTTCTTTCATCATTTAAAATGAGTAAAAATGTTCTATTTAATTGACGTCGAAGATTTCATCAGAGTAGAACCAAGATTATTTGGTTTACCTACTCGCGAGGCTGTAGAACAACAGCTTAGAGAAACTTATACTAACCATTTCGATAAAGAATTAGGCTCTGTAATCGCTGTAGCAGGGGTAGATACAATAGAAGAAGGAATAATTATACCTGGAGACGGAGCAGCATATTACAAGTCAAATTTTAAGCTTGTTGTATGGAAACCTGAAATGCAAGAACTTGTTTATGGAGTAATAACAGAAATAACTAATTTTGGAGCATTTATGAATCTAGGTTCAATGCAAGGAATGATACATATCAGCCAGACAATGGATGATTACGTAAGTTTCAGTAAAACTAATACTCTTATAGGAAAATCAGGAAAGAAAAGCCTTAAAAAAGGAGATACATGTATTGCAAGAGTTGTAGCAATAAGTTACAAACTTGGAGACCCAAAAATCGGGCTAACAATGAGACAGCCAGGTTTAGGAAAAATTGAATGGATAGAAGAAGAAAAAAGACAAAATAAAAGAGCAATAAAAGAAGCTGAAAAAGCTGAAAAACCAACTAAATCAAAGAAAAAATAAAAATGACAGACGAAAAAAAACCAGATACAAAACTTGAAAAAATACAAATGGAAAAAATAAAAGGAAGAGTTATAATTTTTAATCCAGAACAATCAGAATTCGCAAAAGCACTTGGAATCACAAAAAAAGCAGATTATATTCAAAAGAAACAATAAAAATGGAAATTCTACAAACTAAAAAAAATAATTTATTGCATAGAGAAGAAATAGTTGCTTCTTTAGAAAGTGAAATAACTCCTTCAAAAACTCAAGTTACCCAAATGATTTCAGATCAATTAAAAAAACCTGTTGAAAATATTGTTATTGAAAAAATTGAAAGTAATTTCGGTACAAAAAATGTTAGAGTTAATGCTAAAGTTTACAATGATGTTCAAAGCAAAGAAAAGTTTGAAACAGTAACAAGAAAGGCAAAAAAGAAAATTGCAGAAGAAAAGAAAAAGGCAGCAGAAGCAGCTAAAGCAGTTCCTGCTGAAGGAGATAAATAATGGCAAAGAAAACTGGTGGAAAAGAAGGAAAAAAACCTCATAAAAATAAACCAACAAGTAAAAAATACACAAAATATATTATTTCAGGAAATACAATTAAAAGAGGAAAAACTTGTCCAAGATGCGGACTCGGAATATTTTTAATGGAAGCAAAAGATAGAGTATATTGTGGAAAATGCCACTATACTGAATTTGTTAGCAAACAAGATAAAAAATAATCCTCCATCACGATAAACTTTATATATAGATTCATAATTCTTATTTAATGAAAAAAAGCTATTTAATTTTACTATTAATTCTAACAGCTTTAACTTCAGTTGCACTTGTTCAAGCTAGTGATTCTTCATGCAGTAAATGCAGTGATCATAAAATACTAGAATGTAACTTTAACCATTGTGATTCAATAAGCTATTATGATTATGAAACAAATTGTGACAGACATATTGATTCAACATGCATCCACAGAGCAAAATATTATACTGAATTATACAATTATATCTATGATAATTACAATGAACCTACAAAAGAAGAAAAACCAACAGAGCCAACACAACAACCAATTCAAATAATTAATATTCAATATCCTGAAGATACAAAACAAAGCAAAGGAATAAATTTAGATTCTAATATCTGGATAATTGGAGCGATAATTCTAGGTTTATTAGCACTAATTGTTTTAATTGCAATAATTATAATTGCATTTAGAAGATAATCTTAAATAATTTTAAATATAAACGTGGAACCAGAATCTTTCATAATTGATTAATGATAATGGTTAAGTCCACTAAAAATCTCTTTTTGTATAAGTATTAGTGTCGTCTCAAGTATATATACCTTTGCTTTTTGAGAAATTAATAATAGTAAATATCAAACCCCGAAAAGAGGAAATTCAACGATCAAAAAGAGTGTTGAATTGCCTCTAATGGGGAAAAAGAGGTGATAATAAAAGCATGAGTGACTAGTATTTAAATCTTTCGTTTTTGTTACTCTTTTAAAATGACTATAAGACTTTTTAGGTTTTATAGAGTAATTAGTTCATAACCTGTTAGTTTATAAATTATTCTACGCTCTAAGCTTATGACAGAACATGAAAAAATAGGGCAGGAACAATTTCAATCTTTTGTCTTCGGTGAAAAGCTCTCTTGGCAAGAAATAATCTATGACTTAATTAATAGTGAACAGCTGGATCCATGGGATATTGATCTTGTTTTATTGTCTCAAAAATATATGGAAAAAATTAGGGAATTAGAAGAAGCAAATTTCACTATAAGCAGTAAAGTTCTAATTGTATCTTCATTATTATTAAGAATTAAATCCGAACTTTTAATTAATCGTTATCTAAAAGACCTTGATGACATCTTATTTAAGAGAAAAGAAGAAGTTCAGGAGACCCTTAAATTACCAGAATTTGAAGAAGATGAAATTCCTCAACTTCTTCCAAGAACTCCCCTCCCAAGATTCAAGAAAATCAGTTTAACTGAACTAATGGCTGCATTAAATAAAGCAGTTGAGACAGAAAGCAGAAGAATAGTAAGAAAAAATATGGAAAAAGAAGTTTATGAAAAAACAAAATTCTTTATGCCAAAAAACTCGATGAGCCTTGTTGAAAGAATTAAAATTATTCATGAAAGAATTAAAAATGTTTTTCAAACCCAAGAAAAAATTAAATTCAGTGAATTTGCAGGACAAGAAAGACAAGAAAGAATTAATACTTTTATTCCTCTTTTGCATCTTGATACACAAAGCAAACTCTGGCTTGAACAAGAAAAACATCTTGAAGAAATCTGGATTCTAAAAGAAAGATTAAAAAAATTTGATAATGAAAATGATATTATTACAAATACAATTGAGACAGAATTTGAAGAAGGGCTTGAAAGAATTGAAGGCATAGAATATGAAGACGAGATTGAAAAAAAGTGAATGTTTAATTAAAAATCAAAAAGCTACTATTTTGCGAAGCAAAATATCATGTATTATCTGGAATCTATATGTCTAAAATTAATGTTTATTAAAATTAATTATTATAATCTATTTATTATTGTAATTATGAACATTAAATTTCTAAATTTTTGATTAAACGTTTTCTAAAAGTTTATGGGATAATAATATTTTTAATTTATCTAAGATATTTCCCAATACAAATATTTAAAAAAGGTATTTTAGTTTTAAACTAATGGTTCAGTATAATTACTGCAAAACATACAGTCAACATGTTTCTTATATAGATGGAATATTTTCCTGTAGAAATCTTTCTTCAAATCCAGATATAAAAAAATACAATCCCACTTGCAGAATTACTCATCAAATTTGTGAATTAGGTGTTAATATGATTAAAGAAGGAAAAGAATTAGATGCAATTAAAGCAAAAGCTAATGAATCCGGACTTGTTGAAAAAGTTGCCCTTCCTGCAATGCCAAGACCCAAAAGGTTAAGTCCTAGAGCTTAGGTAATCTTTTTATATTGATTATTTCTTTTAATTTTGTAGTTTTAATGGCGGTTGTAGTTTAACGGTAGAATGTGAGGTTGTGGTCCTTAAGACGAGGGTTCGACTCCCTCCTTCCGCTTTTATGAGGGAGTTTACTCACTTATATTCGTGAGAATATAAGTTGCCAAAAATCCAAAGGATTTTTTAGCACCTCCTTCCGCTTTTTATGAAGAGTCGAACATGAGTAGAGGGTTCGACTGCTTAAATTTGAAAAAATTTAAGCTCCCAAAACTTTTCAAAGTTTTTAGCACCTCCTTCCGCTTTTATGAGGGAGTTTACTCACTTATATTCGTGAGAATTCTTATGTTTTTTTTAATAAACTTTAAAAACTCTAATTTTATGCATATTTTATGACAAGTATATATTATTGTAAAGCTGAAAAAGAACACATTGTTATAGATGGAACTTATGTAATTGGAAATCCAATGAGCTTCCAGCAGTTTGAATGTTCAGGTAAAAAAGTATGTTGCGAAGGAGAAATTGTTTCAGTTAAATGTTCTGACAATGGTAAAGAATGTGAACTTTATAGGGCATTAAAAGTTCCATATGAAGAAAGAATTGGAACTAAGCTGAATCATAAATAATTCTAAGTTTTCACAAACAAAACAAATATAAAGTATTTTTCTTTTATAGTAGAGAAATTAAAATGAACAAAGAAACAGTTAAAGGATTTAGAGATATTGAAAATCAAGAAGCATTAAAAAGAAGCAGAATAAGGAAAATTCTAGTTGAAACTTTTGAACTTTACGGGTTTAACCCAGTAGAAACTCCATTTATTGAATATGAAGAATTTATTAAAGGGGAAAATAATCAAGATGAAGCAGTATCAGATATTTTCAAGTTAAAAGATAAAGGAGACAGAAATTTAGCATTAAGATATGAATTTACATTTCAATTAAAAAGATTAGCTGAAAATAAAAAATTGCCTTATAAAAGATATCAAATAGGAGAAGTTTTCAGAGATGAACCAATTTCAGGCAATAGATACAGGCAATTTACCCAATGTGATGTAGATACTATTAGTGCTTCAATAAAAAGTGAAGCAGAAATTTTAGCATTAGCATCAAGAATTTTCAAACTTCTCAAAATAAAAAATACTATTTATATAAACAACCGAAAATTGTTAAATGAAATACTTGATTCTCAAAACATAAAAAGCAAAAATGAAGTGTTAAAAGAAATTGATAAAATTGATAAATTACCTGAAAAAGAAATATTAGCAAATTTAAAAAAATACAATGCTGAAAAAATATTAACTATTTTAAAAAATAAAGAAGACTATTTTAAAAAATTCAAGTATTATTCTGAAATTGAAGAACTTAAAAAATATTTAAAAGAATATGGCATTAAAACAGAATTTCAGCCATTTTTAGTTAGAGGATTATCCTATTATACTGGCAGTATTTTTGAAATAAAAAGCGATATTAAAGAAACAATCTGTGCAGGAGGAACTTATCTTATTAATGGAGTTACATCAACCGGAATTTCATTTGGTTTAGATAGATTAGCAATAGTTTCACCTATTAAATTTGAAAAGAAAGAACTATTAATCTTATCTTTAGATCAAGATAAGATTTCAATTAAAATTACAGAGATATTAAGAGAAAAAGGTATTAATTGTTCACTAATGTTTGGCAAGCCGTCAAAATCTTTAGAATATGCAAATGCAAATAATATACAATATGTCCTTTTTATTGGAGATTCTGAAGTAAAATCAAAGAAATTTACTTTAAAGGATATGAAAAGTGGAAAAGAAAGTAAAATTGGAGAAAAAGAGCTCATAAAGAGATTAAGTGAATAATATGATAATTCTAGTTACAGGGGGTGCAGGTTTTATTGGAAGCCATACAGTTGATTTATTATTAGAACAAGGACATAAAGTGATTGTTATAGATAATCTTTCAAGTGGTTCAACTGAAAATTTAAATCCAAAAGCAAATTTTTACAAAGAAGATCTTGGAAATTTTGAAAAAATAAGTGAAATCTTTGAAAAAGAAAAACCAGAAGCAGTTTATCATTTTGCAGCACAAATAGATGTTAGAAAGTCACTTGAAAATCCAGTTGCTGATGCAGAAATTAATATTATTAATACATTAAATTTACTTCAGCTTTGTGTCAAAAATAATATAAAACATTTTATATTTTCTTCAAGTGGAGGAGCAATATATGATAATTCAGAAATACCTGCATCTGAAAGTACTAATCAAGCCCCAATTTCTCCATATGGTTGTGCAAAACTAACAATTGAGAAATATCTTAATTTTTATAATTTTGTTCACGGACTAAAATATACCTGTCTAAGATATAGTAATGTTTACGGACCAAGGCAAAGCTCAAAAGGTGAAGCAGGAGTAATTAGCATTTTTATTAATAACATGTTATCTAAAAAAAATATCATAATATTTGGAGGCTCTCAAACCCGAGATTTTGTTTATGTTAAAGATGTTGCAAGAGCTAATGTTCTTGCACTAAATGATTTAAACAATGGAATTTACAATATAGGAACAGAAAAAGAAACAGACATAACTTCATTATTTAATATTATCAATAACTTTTTTGAAAATAAATTTAATGTTGAATACAAACCCTTAATTAAAGGAGAAGTTGAAAGAAGCTGTTTAAGTTATGAAAAAATCAAAAATGTTCTTGGCTGGACACCGATAATACAGATAGAACAAGGATTAAAAGAAACTTATTTATATTATCTAAAATCACTTAATATTCAATAATAATCATATTTTTATACAGTCAAATATACATATAATTATGCCAAACGTAAAATATGCCACCCTATGGATTTCACTAATATTAATAATTATATTTGCGTTTCAAAGCTTTTTTCCACAAACAACCAATATATTCATATTAAATAGTTCTGCAATACCAGAAATTTGGAGATTCTTAACTGCAATTTTTCTTCATGCATCAACAGCACATCTTATATCAAATCTATTCGCACTTATAATTTTTGGGCTTATGTTAGAAACAATAATTGGAACTAAACGATTTCTTATAGTCTTCTTTGTTTCAGGAATATTGGCAAATATTGTTTCGTTTTTTTTCTATCCAAGTTCACTTGGAGCTTCAGGAGCAATAATGGGAATTATTGGAACATTAGCAATTATTCGTCCATTAATGGCAGTCTGGGCATTTGGAATGATTATACCAATGTTTATTGCAGCAATTATCTGGATTTTCATTGATGCAATAGGAGTATTTATCCCAGATAATACCGGACATATAGCACATCTTTCAGGAATATTTTTCGGAGTAATCTTTGGAATAGCTTTCAAACAATTTCATGAAAAAAGAAAGAAAAGGCAAGTTATATCAATTCCAGAACATATTTTAAGGCGCTGGGAAACAATTTATATGGGCGGAGATTAATCTGTAAAATTCGAACTAAGAAACAATTTCTTATCTGCAAAAGACTCTAAAATTTTATCTTGTTTCATTAATTCAATATAATGAAATATTAATTCAGGATCATTTTCAATAGGATCAACAAGAGCTGCAACTGCCCAGGGTTTAAGAACAAATTCTCCCCCATTTTTAACTCTTTCTTGAAATAAATCAATAACCTTATTTACAACCTCTCCATATTCATTAGGTGCAATATTTTTAAACTGATTTTTATAATGTTCAGTATATTCAAAATATTTATTTGAAAGCACAGATAAATTCCTATCATCTTCACCATATTCTGAACCAAAAACTCGTGTAAATGTAATTATATCTCCAGGAAGCTGCATTATATCATCTTCACTTAATCCATGAATAATAACTCCATTATACTTTTCGCGTTTGAGATTAAAAACAACTTTTTTTAATCTTTTTGGATAATCATTAATATGAATTTTCTTTTTATCTCCTCCAATTAAAATAGGATAATTATATTCATTATTATCAAAATAAGAAAGATAAATTCCAACTCTTCCATCATAGCCCTTTTCATCAGTTCTTTTAACAAATTTAGATTCTAAATTCATTTTATGCTCCCCAAGATTCATTCTTTTTTCTTTTTATCTGCATAATTTCCTGCAAAGCTCTTAATTCATCTGATGAAAGCAAGTCTTTATTATCTTTAAATTTTTTAAACTGTTTTTCAGAGATATTAGAATATAAATAACTTTTATCTTTTAAATGTCTATCAAAACTTATTCCAGAAATTGAAACAGCCACTTCCATTCCAGCATTAGCTTCATTAACAGATTTATTTTCAGATTGGATATTTTTTAATCTTCCAATATCTTCGCCATTTTCATCAATAAATTCCATTCCCTGCATAGCAATTCCTGCAGAAACTTTAACACCAAAAATTGCAGGATTGCTATTTCTAAAAACATGCTGATGCAAAATTTCAAGTTTTGCAACTCTTGCTAGTTCTAATAATCTCTCACGCTCAATTTCTTTTGCTTTTTCTTCTCTGAATTTCTGTAAATTCTCAATGAGTTTATAGATAACTTCATCTGTTAAAACTTTGATGTTATAATTTTGAACCATTTCTTTAACCTCTTCATCAATTTCAACATTAAAACCTAAAACAATTGCATCAACCGGATCAATTTCAAGATTCGCTTTAGCTGCAAGAACATCATTTTTATTAATTGTTCCAATACCAACTTTAACAATCTTAACATTTGCCTGTTTTAATAGAACCATCATTGCTTCTAAACTACCAAGAGAATCTGCCTTGATTATAATTCCTTTTTTATCAGTTTCAATATTATTCTCAACTTCTTGTTTAAATTCTTTTTTCACATCTTCCATATTTTTATAAGTTGTAAATGGCATTCCAGGTAAAACATCAACTTTATCTGCTAATTGCATTCTTATTCCTGCTGCAGCAGATGCTTCAGGAACATTTGCAAACTTTGATGAAAGCGGCTGTATCTCATGAATTGCTTTTATTCTTGTGAATAATGGTTCGCCAAAACTCGCAATTGCAATTTCATCATTCTCTTTTAATATTCCATCATAAAGTATTGCTTCAATAAAACTTATTGCTTTTTCTTTTTTAATTTCTAAAACAACTCCCTTTGCAATTTTTCCAAGTTCGAGTTTATTTTTAAGAAATTTCTGTGATAAACCACATAAAACCATTAATATTTCTGGAATTCCTTCTTTAGTTTTTGCAGAGCACGGAACAAGAGCTAATTTTTTTGTAAAATCTGGAATATTATAATAAAGTTCTCCTTCAAATCCATAAGAGTTTAATGCTCCAACTAAAGTATAATATTTTTCATCAAATTCTTCTTTAACATGCTGTGGCTGCATTTCAATGCTTTTTTTCAAGTCTTCTGATTTTTTTGTCCAGCCGTGAAGTTTATCAATTTTATTAAGTGCAATAATAAAAGGAGTTTTATTTGCTTTCATAATTTGTATAACTTCAGCTGTCTGTGGTTTTATTCCTTCATTTATATCAATTACAAGTATTGCAATATCTGCTAAACTTCCTCCTCTTTTTCTAAGATTATTAAATGCTGCATGCCCAGGAGTGTCAATAAATAAAAATCCTGGAATTTCAAGTTTAATTCCATTCTTATCAATTAAAGGGCAGCAACTTTTCAGATGTTCAGCACTAAAACATGTAAATGATATTTTTTGTGTAATTGCTCCAGCCTCGCCCTCTGCAACAGAAGTACCTCTAATAGAATCCAGCAAGCTGGTTTTTCCATGGTCTACATGACCTGCAACTGTTATAATGGGCTGTCTAATTTTCATAGAAAAGTTAATATCAAGCAATTTTTAAACCTTAGTAGGGGTTTAAAAATATCTATCTAGAAATTAATGTCCCATAATCAAACTATAACTCATCAAGATATACAATTTAATAAATTATATTTAGCTTAATCAACTTAAAATAAGGCAGAAATATAAATCAATATAATATGCACATATAATAATGTTCCATTGCAATACTTGTATCAACTTCTCCTCGTTTATTCAATGTAGTCTCTATTCCTTGTGAAGTTGTCCAGTTATCTTTACTTCTTTTAATATTATTAGATAATCCAATTTCATCAAGCCTATATTCCTCACGTATTTTTATTAAATCTTCAATCTTCATAATAATCCTGAGAAATCTTCATATTTAATTATTTTTATATAGAAAAAAGGGGTGTCCAAAGTCAAAGATAATCCGAAGACATCTTATGATTCTTCCACCCATTCATTTATAATATAATTAATGTATAGCCTATATATAAATGTTACCAATTAAATCTAGAGACAGATATAAAAGTATAAATAGTGCCAAAACCACCAAAATATATGAGCCCAGAAAAAACAGAAAAGGAAAAAATTGAAGAAGAAATATCAGAATTAAAGACAAGAATCAAAAATACTGAATATGATTTACAGCATATGTTTAGAGGTAACTCTCTTTTAGAGCAAAAACTAGATATTTCAAAAAAAACTCTAGATGAAAAAACAAAGCTATTAAATGAATTAGCAGGTTCAACAACCGAAGACAAAACAGAAAAAATGAGAAAAATTAAAGAAGAAATAAATGAAAGAGAAAATTTAACAATATCTAAAGAACAAGAAATAGTTTTAGAAAGTGAAATTGAAGATGAACTATCAAAATAACACTAATTTTAATACCTAAGTGATAGTAACAATACAAAACATTTATAAACTCTAATTATAGAAAAGCTTTATGAAAATACAAAGACAAAAATCTACAATTGAAGAGATATTAAGAAATAAAGAAAATTATGAAAATTATCGTAATTTAATAGCTCAGGCATTATCTCAATCAATAAGTCAAAAAGACCTAAAAAGATTAAACTCCTATTTTAGAGATATAAATCACAAAGCAGATTTCAGCCAATGGAATGAAAGAGATGCCCATAATTATCAATATACTCAAAATAAAATCAGAGATATGTATCCGCAAACACTTTGCAAATATGGTGCATTAAAACTTCAAAAAGCATACTAACAAAAACAAAAGTTATATTAAACAAACATTAACTCTTTCTAAAAAATGACACAGATAGTGCAAGCTATAAGACAGAAAAGTGAAGATATAGAGAGAACTTTACATCCTTTTGTTAAAGAATGGTTTTTTACAAAATTTAAAGATTTTTCAATAACTCAGCAATACGGAGTTCCTGCAATCTGGGAAAGAAAGAATATTTTAATATCTGCACCAACAGGAGGGACAAAAACACTTACTGCTTTTTTATCAATATTAAATTATTTAGTTATTCTTGCAGATAAAAATGAATTAGATAATCGTATTTATGCAGTTTATGTTTCCCCATTGAAGGCATTATCCAATGATATTCATAAAAATTTAATTGAACCCTTACAGCAAATAAATGAGATAGCTGAAAAACACGGAAAAAAACTGCAAGAAATTCGTGTTGGTTTAAGAACAGGAGATACAACAATTGCTGAAAGAACAAAAATGGCAAAAAAAGCTCCACATATATTAGTTACAACTCCGGAATCTTTGGCAATTGTATTAACAAGCAAGAAATTTGTTGAATATCTTAATGCAGTTGAGTTTTGCATTATTGATGAAATTCATGCACTAGATAATAAAAGAGGTTCATACCTAAGTTTAACTCTTGAAAGATTAAATGATGTAAGTTCTGTGCCTCCTGTAAGAATTGGTTTAAGTGCTACAATTGCACCAATAGAAGAAGTTGCAAAATTTCTTGTAGGAATTGATGATTTTAGAAAAGTAGAAATTGCACTAATTCCTTTAGATAAAAAGTTAGATATTGAAATTGTTAGTCCGGTTAAAAATTTAGTTGAAGATGAAAATATTATGTTTGAAATGTATGAGGTTCTTGATAAAATGATTCAAGAGCATGTAACAACATTAATTTTCACAAATACCCGTGCTGCAACAGAGCGGATTGTCAATCATCTTAAAGATAAGTTCCCAACAAAATATGGTGACAATATTGCAGCACATCATTCTTCACTGAGTAAAGATTATAGATTTGATATTGAACAAAAATTAAGAGATGGAGAATTAAAAGTAGTTGTTTGCAGTACAAGCTTAGAATTAGGAATTGACATTGGGTACATTGATTTAGTTATAATGCTTGGCTCTCCAAAAGCTTCTTCAAGAGCATTGCAAAGATTAGGACGTGCAGGACACAAACTTCATGCAACAGCAAAAGGAAGATTTATTGTTACAGACCGAGACGATATGGTTGAATGCGCAGTAATTCAAAAAGAAATGATAGAAAAGAAAATTGATAAAATACATTTTCCAACAAACTGCCTTGATGTATTGTCTCAGCAGATTTATGGAATGGCAATAAGCAGAAATTGGGATATTGATGAACTTTTTAATCTAATTAGAAAAAGTTATGCTTTTTCTACACTTTCAAAAAATGATTTTTATGATGTTATCAGTTATCTTGCAGGAGAATATGCTCTTGAAAAAAATTATGTTTATGGTAAAATATGGTATGATAAAGAAACAAAGCAAATTGGCAAGAGAGGAAAAATGGCAAGAGTTATTTATCTTACAAATATCGGAACAATACCTGAAGAATCATATATCACTGTTAAGTTAGCAGGAAGTGAAAGTGAAAAAATAGGATATATTGATGAAGGATTTTTAGAAAGAATGAAAAAAGGAGATGTATTTGTTCTTGGAGGAAGCAAGTATATCTATATGTATTGTAAGGGAATGAATATATATGTTAGGCCAGCACTTCATAGAAATCCTACAATTCCTTCATGGTTTTCGGAAATATTGCCACTAAGTTTCGATTCTGCACTAGAAATAAATAGATTTAGAACAGTAATGGAAAATAGATTTAGTGCAGGACAGAAAAAAGAAGAAATAATTGAACTAATTAAAGAACATCTTTATGTTACAAATAATGTTGCAGAGTCTATATACAATTATTTTAATGAGCAGTTTAAATTTTCTGAGATACCAAATTCTAAAATTATTTTAATTGAAAAATATAAAGGAGAAAAAAATTATCTGCTTGTTCATAGTATGTATGGACGAAGAGTAAATGATGCTTTATCAAGAGCTTTAGGATATTTAATGGGGCAGTATGGTGGCAGAGATATTGAAATAGGGGTAAATGATGCAGGATTTTATTTTGCAGGTGAAAGATTACCTATTGAAAAAGCAATTGCTTCTATAAATCAAGATAATTTAAGAACAGTTCTTGAAGAAGCAATTGAAAAAACAGATATTTTAACAAGACGTTTTAGACATTGTGCAGCACGTTCTTTAATGATATTAAGAAATTATAAAGGGCAAAATAAAAGTGTTGGTAAGCAACATATGAAAAGTCATTTTCTCCTTGCAGCTGTTAAAAAAGTTTCAAAAAGCTTTCCAATATTAAAAGAAGCAAAGCGAGAGGTTCTTGAAGACTTAATGGATATTGAAAATTCAAAAAAAGTTATTCAGCTAATCAAAGAAGAGCTTGTTGAAATAAAATTCCGAGATACAAAACTGCCATCGCCTTTTGCACTTAATCTTATTATGCAAGGGCACACTGATTTAATTAAAATAGAAGACCGCCAGGCATTTTTAAAAAGAATGCACGAGTTGCATGTTAAGATAATAGAAGGGGAGTAAATCACTTTTCATCTAAAAAATTCATGCCTATAAGAAACTCTGCAACATGAACCATTCCTTTTGCAGCTCCTCTTTCAGTATTATTTGATAATACCTGATATTTAATGCCCTTATCAAAACAATTATTTTTTTCAATTCTTCCAATAACAGTAGTCATACCATTATCTAAATTTACATCAAAATAAGGTTGTGGTGCTCTTTCAATTACTGTAAGTGTTTTTTCTGGGCTTGAAAATAAATGGCCATACATACGTTTAGTATTAGAATTAAACTCTTCATAAATTTCATTTAATCCTTCAACAGAACATGATTTTTTTGTTTCTACAAAAACTGTTTCAAAATGTCCTTTTAATGTTGGAACTCTTGCGCAAAAGCAATCAATATAAAACTTTGCAGGCATAATTGTTTCATCTTTATATTTTCCTAAAATCTTTAATGTTTCACTATTAACTTTTGATTCTTCTTTAGGTATATATCCAATTACATTTCCTTCTAATTGTTTTTCAGGGTTTTCAACAATCATGTCTAAAGTCAATGGTTTTGGTAATTCAGAAGTTTTTTGTTTTTTCCATTCTTGAATTAAAGGATAGCCTCCTCCAGAAACTGCCTGATAAGAACTCATAATAACTCTCTTAATACCTAAATTTTTATAGATTGGTGCAAGAGACATTACTAAACCAACTGTTGTGCAATTTGGTCCTGGTGCAATCCAACCTTCCCCTCCTCTTGATTTTTGCACCGCTAAAAGATTAACATGAAAAGGATTAATTTCAGTAATTAAAATTGGCACATCAGATTCATATCTATAGGCAGATGTTGTACTTATTACAGGTGTATGCTCTGCACAATTGCCTTCAATATTTCTTGCAATTTCTCCAGGTAATGCAGAACAGATTAAATCTAAATCTTTGTTAATTCCATTCATGCCTTTAATCTTTAATCTCTTAATTTCACTAGAAACATCGTCTATATCTAAAGTGCAGGCTTCTTCAAATGTTTTTCCTTCGCTTTTTTCAGAAGCATATAATTCTTTTACTTCAAACTGCGGATGACTTTGCAAAGCTCTAACAAATTCAACTCCTGCAGAGCCTGTTGCCCCAAGTATTCCTACTGCTAATTTATTTGCCATTGCTTATTACAAATTAAAGTATTTATAAATTTTTTGGGGCGAAAAAAATAGTCTTATAAAGTCATTTTTATATTAATTTTTATGAAACCCCCTAAAATAGATAAAAACACTAAAGATTATGAATTTATTGAAAAGGCAGTGTTTTTTCCAAAAGAAAAAATACTTGCAATTGGAGATATGCATCTAGGATATGAAATAATGCTTAAGGAAAATGGTTCTCTACTGCCTCAAACTCAGATTGAACAGACAAAAGAAGATTTAAAAAAAATATTTGATATACTTCATGAAAGAAAAATTAAACTTAATAAAATAGTATTTTTAGGAGATATAAAACACTTTTTTTCATTTCATAAATACGAGAAAAATGTATTTTTAGATATAATATTTTTTCTTGAAAAGTATATTAGCCGAGAGAATATTATATTAATAAAAGGTAATCATGAAAAAATGATGGCACTGGGTGGCAAGGAATTTGTTGATTATTATATTCAAGGAGAAATAGCATTTGTTCACGGAGATATTATGTTTAAAGAACTGCTTGATAAAAACATTAAGAAAATTGTAATGGGACATTTGCATCCAGCTGTAACAATAATGGACAAACAAAGAATACGCTCTGAAAAATATAAATGTTTTCTTATTGGAGAATATAAAAACAAACAAGTTTTTATTCTTCCAAGCTTTTTCCCATTAATTGAAGGCACAAGTATAAATGAATATCTCGGAGATGGCTCATGCATGATTCCTCAAAAAAATCTTTATAATTTTGAAGTATTTGCAATTGGTGAAGGAAATAAAATTTATGATTTTGGCAAGTTAAAAGGAATTAGAAAAAAGTTTGAGTATTGAATTAAAAATCTAATGCCTAAAGTTATTGTAGGACTATAATTTATTTAAACCTATTATTCTTCACTATAACTTATTAAAAGTTTGGCAAAGATATATTATTTACTAGATACTATTTCGCTTCGCGAAATAAATTGTATATTAGAAAATTTTGCATCTAAAGTTATTATGTGATTGAGGTTAATTATAAAATATATAGTTTAAATTAAACTTATTAATCTATTTTTAAACATTTTTTCTCCCCTCAATATTCCTCAATATACCGATTATATTAGATATTGTCAAAAAATAAATGCCTTAATAGATTATAAATTATAACCTAAATATAAACATAAAAAATAAAAAAATGGACAAAAAAGTCGAAGTGTCTCTTGAAGCTTTTGGAAACAAAAGATTAACTTCAGAATTCTCAGCTGAAGAATTGAAGAAGAAGAATATTGGTGAGATAGTTAATGAGATTCTTGGTAAAAGCAGAGAAGGCGAAGATAAGAGAACACAACAGTTAATACAAACACAAGCAAAAGCTAGTGGCGGATTTACTCCTTCAGTAGGTGTTGGCTCTCCAGTAAGGTTTCAGCCAGTAAGACTTGGAGAAGGAATACAGGAATATATCAGAAAAGACTACTTAGATAATGAGATGGTAAGAATCTCAGTTTTAGGAAATCACGTAGTAGGATACTAGTAAAATGCTGCCAGAAACAGATTTTCACAAAAAACGTAATTTGATATTTGCAATAATTGAAAACAGATATTACAATGTATCAAATTCCTATCAGGTTAATGAAAATTACCTGAATTTATGTGGATTATGTTTTCCCCTTCACCGTGCTGGTTTAATAACTGAAGAAGAAAAAAATTACTTGAAGAAAAATTCAGAAGAAATAAAAAAAATGAAAAACCAAACTGAACAAGATTTCAACAAAGGCAAAGGAATTGAATCTTTAACAAATGAATTAACTAAACGTGAAAATATACATTTCTTTTTATCAGATATATGCAAACCCCATAATCGAGACTTAAAAGAACAAGAATATAAGCCTAATTTAAACTCTTCAAAAAATTTAATTTTCGATGATGCTGAACTAATTTTCCCAGGAATAATAAGTGAAGATTGTGTTGCTATAAACCAAAGAATATATCCTTTGAAAGAATGTTCAGAGCCTCTATTTGTTAATATAAATGGAAAAAATTACACAATTGCCCCAAGCCTTAGAACAGTTGATGAAGCAGAAAATATATTTCAAGAAAGATTAGGCAGAAAAATTCAAATTCAAGCAATGAGAGATTCTGAAAAAGTAAATGAAATTGAAAAACAAATTTCAGAGATTGAACAGAAAAATGCAGTGCTTGAACATAATCTTAAAGTAAAAAGATATCCATATTCATATGAATGCAATGATTTAGGATTTGATACTGGTATAGGCTGTATTTATTATTTAATTTCTCCACATAGCAATTATACCACTGGAAAAAGTTATTCAGAAGGACAAAGTGCAATAACTTTACCATTATCAAAAGGAGTTTTAGGAAGTGTCCCTAAATTTGCAGAAAGAAATGATAGAAATCAAAGTTTTGCTTTAAGTACACAGTCTCATTGTCTTGGCATTTCATTAAATGGAAATACTCTTGAAGATAAAATGTATTTTCTAAGAGGAGTAAGGCATGTTATTGAAACTAACCAAGCATTTTACCAAGTATCTCAATCAAGCAGTTCAGATGACTCAAGCAGTGATTATCAAGGATATTAAAATGGAAAGCAAATTACAAAAAATAACAGAGAATTTCACAATAATTCCAATATCTGCGAATTGCAGAGAAAAAATGAAAAGATATGCAAAATATGCAAATGGAAGTGAAGTTTACGGGCTTTTGCTATCATCAAAAGAAGAAAATGATGGTATAGTTAGAAATATTTTGCTTGCAAATAATCAAGTTGCATCAGGAGCAAGTGCAGGAATTTATGGAGAAGCAGTTGGGCAGGCAAAAGCAGAAATTGAAAATATGGGTTATAATTCAATTGGTTTCTGGCACAGCCACGGAACTTTTAATGCATTTCATTCATCAACAGATGACGGAAATTTAGAAAATCTTCTTTTATCATTTGCAGGAGATAATGAAGAAAAAACTTATACAAAAAACGGAAATTCAAGAATTGTTGACCATGAAAAATCAAGATTAATTTATGATTTTGGAAATTATGGTATATGTGTTACACTAAAAAAGAACAGCCTATCATATAGAAGTGATTATGTGGGTTCAGATTATCTTAAAATAATTGGGCAGCCAGATATAAAACCTATAATGGTTTTAACAGAAGATTTCAGACTTTTAATAAAAGACAATGACAGCATAATTACATTAAAAGACCCAATAAGAATAGAAACTGAAATTCCAAGAAAAAATGATTTTAAAACAATTGGAGTTGCATATTCTATAGTTGTTAATAGAAACGGCGAAGAATATGCTCAGCTTGCCCATACAAATTGGTGTAGTATGTGTGAAAAAGACGATATAATAATAAACAAAAACGCAAAATTAAAAGAAGTTGAAGTTGAAAATGATATTGAAATTAATGAAAAAGAAATGATTAGTGAACTTAAAAAAAGAGTTAAGAAATGGGGGTTTGGATGGTAAAAGAAAGATATAACCGCCAGGGTTTAATCAAAGACTGGGACCAGGATAAATTAACTAATTCAAAAGTAACTTTAGTTGGTTCAAATTTTCTATCTGATTTAATTCTTGTGGATTTATTATCAATGGGTTTTGGAAATATAAATCGAATAGGTTCGAGTGAAACATTTGAATTTGAAAAAATAAACCCAGAAGTTTATCTTGAGCAAAAAGAAGAAGAGCTTTCAACATCTGAACAAGCAGAAATATTAGTTGAAGATTCAAATGCAGTTATTGACACATCAAATGACTGGCAATCAAAATTTTTCTCATCAATTGCTTCAGAAAATAAAAAAATACCTTATTTTGCATGTATTTCAACAAAAACCGGACTTTTATTAGCTAAAGATTTATCAGGTGAACAGTTAATTAATTCCCAGTATAATTATCTAGGAGAAAGACAAGGAATAGCAAATAGTATAATTTGTAGCGCAATGGTCTCAGATGAATTAAGAAAAAAAATAATGCCTTTAGAAGATGATATTGATATGGAAAATTTAAAATATGAAACTGTTCATGAAAGCAAAACACTAGAAAAAAAAATTTTACAAATTGGTGCAGGAGCAATTGGAACATTTTCAGCTATTGGCTTAGCTTTACTAGGAGCAGACTTAAATATTGTTGATTTTGATAGTATTGAAGAATCAAATCTTAACAGACAGTTTTTATTTTATGATTCAGTTGGTTTAAATAAAGCAGAAGTTCTTGAAAAAAGACTTAAAAAATTTTCAAAAAATATTAATTCATTTAATGGAAAAATAGACAGCCAATTCAACCCATCTGGATTTGACTATATTTTTTCCTGCGTTGATAATGATGAAGCAAGATATTATATGAATAAAGCATCAAAAAAATACAATGTTCCTTTAATTAACGGAGGCTCTAGTTTAACAGCAGGAATTGCAATGCCTTATTACCCAAATAAAACCGCATGTCTTGACTGCCAAACTGGTTTTAAATTATCAGAAGGTTTAGAAAAACAAAAAGAAAAAAGACAAGCCGGCGATTGTTTCAATCCAAGTTTAATTATTTCAAATCAAATAACTGCAGGTTTAATGTTAAATTCCCTTAGTAAATCAATAAATAGAAATTATGAAAAATCAAATTATATTTCCGGCGGAGGAATCTTTGACCAGAAAGTAGATGAAAACTGCTTTAGTCAATGTATAACATAATATGTCAGAATCAGATGATGAAAGCAACTTAGTAAGACTTGTTGTTAGTATTGGAGAAAAGAAAAAAGATCTTAGAATTGAAGGTTTGAACAATGTTCATCCAATATATGAAGCAACTGCAGCTCTTCTTCAAAGACATTTGCAAGATAGTGATATACATGCGCGATTTGTAAAAGATGAAAATAGTTTAAGAGAAGTTATTGCAACAGAAGCTTTGCTAGATTATTTACCAGACAAATACAAACAACCATTAAAAAACCAGATGAAAACCGGGAGTCCATTAAAAGAAATTGTAAGTTTAGCATCACTTTATATTTCAGAAGATAAAAGAACTCAAGACGGAAAACCATTAAACAAAGTTTCAAGCAGTGATCTATCTGACAAATATTTCAGAAAAGCCATTACAAAATCCACCCTATCAGAAGTTTATATTCAGCAATCAGAAATGGAAAGTTTAAGAACAAAAGCAAAAGAATTAAAGCAAAGTGCAAAAAGCAGACTAATAAGTTATGCAGTTGGCGGTTCTGTTCTAACACTTCTGGCATTAGGCGGATATTATATGACTCAGTAAAGAAATCGCTGAAATTTGCTATCCCTATGGCAAGACCGCAGAGTATTAAATTAAAAAAAACAAAATAAAAATTTAATAAACTTATTACTTTGCCATAGTTTTAAGTTTATTCAAAAGAGATTTTTTTTGTCTTTCAACATCCTGCTTTTCTCTATCTATTAATCTGTCCCATATTTCTCTGAAGCTTTTATCTTGATATTCGGCTAAACATTTATTTTCTTGACAATAATCCCCCACACTTCTAAAAGAGGCAGTTATTTCAATATAGTTTCCACTTAACAGAACATTGGCATTTTCAATTTGCCCACAAAAGCCACCACCTGCAAATCCCGGAGGAACTTTATGGTAGTGCCAACTAACTTTTTTAGCCAGGCTTAATGTCTCAGCTAAACTTAATGGATATTGTCCTTCTCTTTCTTGTTCTTCTATTTGTTTTGTCATTTTATTTTTAACCTCCTTTCATTTTTCTTTTAATTTGAAAGGTTCAAGTAGTTACATTGTAACTACTGTTTAATAGCATCAATAAAAAAGGCTATTTAATACTTAGTGCCCCCTTAGGGGGCTTAGAATGATAAGATTTATAAATTAAGGAGATATTGTCTTTACATGGATAAAAAATTATTACAAAATATAGGATTAACTGAAGGAGAAGTTAAAGTTTATATGGCTTTATTGAAGCTTGGTGAATCTAAAAAAAGCGAGCTTTCAAAAGAATCCGGAATATCCTCTTCAAAAATCTATGAAGTTGCAGACAAACTTCAAAAGAAAGGTCTTATTGGCTATATTTCTAAGGATAATATAAAATATTTCAGAGCAATGGAGCCAAAAAGAATATTAGATTTCTTTAATGAAAAAACATCTCAGTTTCATGAGCAAAAAAAAGCTCTTGAAAAATTTATTCCAGAACTTGAATCAGTTTCAAAAAAAGAAGAAACAAATGCTATCTTATTTGAAGGAATTAAAGCAATTAAAAATTTTTATAAGAATTTATTAGAAGAATTAAAGCCCGGAGAAGAATATTATGTTATAGGGGTTAATTATGGAGATAATCTTCCAGGAGTAAGAGAATTCTTTGAGAACTTCCATAATCAGAGAGCAAAAAAGAAAATTAAAGTTAAAATGTTAGTGAATCATGATTCAAGAAATATATTAGTTAAATCTACACAAACATATTCCGAAGTTAGATTTTTACCACAATATCTCATGAATAATATGATTATTCTTTTTTATAAAAATAAAGCGTTTATCTTCTTTTTAGCAAAAGATTCAGTTGGTTTGCTAATTGAAAATAAAGAAGTAACTAAAGGATTTAAAGTCTATTTTGATGCTTTTTGGAAAATAGCAAAGCCATAGAAATCTCTTTATCTCGCATACATTCTATAATGCCATAATTTTTAGAAATCTAGTGTCACATTCTTTACTTAATATTCAAACTAATATCTCTCTTATAATTTATCTTAAGCAGTTTAATCATTAGCCTTCCAAGCTCGTCTTCTTCATTTAATTTCACAGAGACTTTTCTCTTCTTATTATATCCTCCGTTATCTCTTTCAGAATTATACATAAAACTTATTTTTTCAAGCACATTTGTTTCTCTGCCATTTAATCTTAATAATCTAACACAATAAAATCTTTCAACTTCTCCTTCTTTTTCTTTAGATTCTTCACTTCTTTCAATAATATATTTTGAATCTTTGCTAAGAATTTCTCTTCCATTAAAATCCATAAAAAGCACGCCACTTGCATCTCTTAAAGTATTAATAAAATCAAGTTCACTTATGCAAAACTCAAGATTTTCTATTGTCATAATAATCAAAACAAACAGATTGTTAAATAAATAAGCAATATTCCTTCACTAAAATATGTGAAGAATATTCAGAATATATTGCTTTTAATCATCTGTACTTATCATAATGCAAAGCTCACTGCAGTAAGGCACCTTATTTTTTGGGTCAATAATTGATCTGTTATATATTGCTCCCCCAAAAGGTATAGGTTTTCCACAGTAATCACATTGATTTTCAACAATCTTTGCATTTTTTACTTGTTCTTCTAATACTATTGCCATAAAAATATAGAAACTTTTTATTTTAATCTTTGTTCAATAGTGGATATACCTTTCCTTATTCTCACTAGGGAGTATATTGTGAAAGGTTTAAATATAGTGAATATTCTAGAATAAGCAGGAGTAATTGGAAAATGAGAAGAAAAGTAATAAAACAAGGGCATAATACTCTCACAATAACCCTTCCAAACGAATGGGTTAAAAGATTTTCTATACAGCCTGGCTCAGAAGTGGATATTATAGAAAAAGATAATGGGTTGTTTATTAATTCTGAAAAAAATCATATTATAAAACGAGCAGAATTTGACATTACAGGCATGGATATTCCAACAATATGGAAATATTTTATGTCAATTTATCGTGAAGGTTATAGTGAAGTTCTAGTAAAATTTGAACCTAATATTCAAATAGATAATCCATATAAATTTCTTTCTCAGCATAAATTATCTATAAAGCTTAATAAAAAAACAGAAAAAAAACCAATTATTGAAGCTTTACAGGGATTTGTTAATAGATTTATTGGATTTGAAATAGTTGAACACGGAAAAGATTATATTTTAATAAAAGAAATGGGGGAAATGACAAGCAAAGAATTTGATAATTCTCTTAGGCGTGTCTTTTTACTTATTCAGGAAATGGCAGAAGAAACAGAAGAAGCAATAAGAACAAATAATCCTAAAATATTATCTCATATGTATGATGTAGATATTAATCTAGATAAGTTCCATGATTATTGCATTCGAGTATTAAATAGGCAAGGTTATAAAGAAACAAGAAAAACTTCGCTGTTATTTGCAACTCTTTATTTATTAGAATTAACCGGTGATGAACTTAGAAATATGTCATTTCATTTGATTTATGATTTTCCAAATGCAAAACTCTCTAATCTTGCTGCTCTTGCAGCTTCAACAAAAGAAGAAATAGATAATTTTTATGATTTATTCTATAAATTTGACAAAGAAAAAATAAAGCTTATATCTGAGAAAGACAAAGAAATGTATTTGAATTTTACTAAAATATATAAAAATGCACCAGAAGAAGAAAAAGAAATCTTCCACCATCTTAGAATGATTAATCGTTATATCAATGCTCTTCTTGAATTAAGAATAGAAATGGAGTTTTAGAGATTAGTGTAAAAGATTGATATTATATAATTAGGAAATATTATGTTTAAATAATAAATTAGGCGCGCATAGAGATGAGTGCGAGAAACTCCATGCGCGCCCTATTGTTGTTATCGGGGTGTTTCAAAAGAGGAAGATTAAAATGAGTATTAGTGATGTGAAAGGGTATAATGTGGGCGGAGGCTTATGATGAAAAGTCCTTCTTGATACAGGCATTTGTTGTTTGGATTTATTTTTCATGTTAATTCACCTTTTATGATTTATTTTGATTAATTTACCTAAGAAATCGCTTTATTAATGCGTTGTTAAACAATGCTAAATAGATTAAATAACTATTAATAATCCATAAGGCTTATAAAGGATATTTTAAGTTTTATACTATATATTATATTAAAATGAAAATTATTAAATGTGGGGATTGTGGAAAAGATGTTGAAATAAACACTAATGCAAGATTTAGAAGAAAATACTGCAAAGAATGTTCTGAAGAGCGTAAAAAAGCCTGGGAAAACCGCGCAGACATAAAATTCGAAGACTGCGAAGATTAAAATATAATTATAAAAGCTAAACTTATTATTTTATTATAATTAGTATAAACTGATTAATCTTTAATTAAAATATATTAAAATTAGGTAAAATTATGGCGAGCAACTTTGCGAGAACAAATTAATAAATATAACGAGCAGAGTTGCGAGTTTGTTTACTAAACTGCAATTTTCGCAAAGCGAAAATTGATTATATAATTATTAGGAAATCCTTACATCACATTATCAATTTAAATTTATATCAATTAAACTATTTTAATTTTAGTAAAGAGATAGTATATTTACTTAAAATATTCAAACAATTCATCTTTAACTTACAATCTCAGCACTAATTATCTTAACATCTTGTAAAGGCTTATCATTTGCATCTGTTGGCACTTTACTAATTTTATCAATAACATCCATTCCTTCAATTACTTTTCCAAATACTGGATGCTTTGTATCTAAAAAATTATTATTAACAAGATTTATAAAAAATTGACTTCCACCTGTATTTGGCCCGGCATTTGCCATTGCTATTGTTCCCCTGTCATTTTTATTACTTGAAGTAAATTCATCTTTAATATTATACCCTGGTCCACCCATTCCAGTTCCAGTAGGATCTCCACCCTGAATCATAAATCCATTGATAACTCTATGAAATATCACCCCATTATAAAATCCTTGATTTACAAGTTTTTCAAAATTACCAGCAGTTATTGGCATATTAGAAGATAATTCTATTTTAATATCTCCTAAATTAGTGTGTAAGACTGCAATTTTACTTGAATTCATTTTACTTATATAGATTCCACCTATTAATAAAACTAATGCTATTAGAACTATTATAATTATTGTCTTTTTGTTTAAAATAGTTTTTTTCTGTTCCATTTATTAAAATAATAAAAAATTATTTAAAAACCTTGTGAAAGATATTTTATCTTCTATGACTTGGCATTCTTTTCACAGCCCTACTATATCTTGAATGATCTCTTCTATGCTGTCCAAAATTACTTCTTGGACGATTATCATCTCTATCCCTTTCTCTAAATCTTCCACCTCTATTAAATCTATCATGTCGATTTTTATCAACAAAAATATGAATCATAGGAATATCTGGAACTTTTTTTGAAACAATTTCAAGAGAGTCATTTGCATAAATTCTCTGAAAGTTTTCATAATCCATTTTTGAAACTAAACTTATTGCAATTCCTTCTGTTCCAGCTCTTGCAGTTCTTCCAATTCTATGAATATAGTCTGTATCTGTTTTTGGCAAATCATAATTATAAATATGAGAAACATTTTTGATATCAAGTCCTCTTGCAGCAACATCTGTGCAAATAAGAACAAATTCTTTTCCAGAGTGAAATTTTTCCATTATTAAATTTCTCTTCTTTTGTTCAATTCCTCCATGAATTGCAAGAACATCAAATCCAAGTCTTTTAAGATTATTTGCAATAAAATCAGTATTATGTCTAGTATTTGAAAATACCATAACAAGATTTCCTTTTTCTTCTCTTAAAAGATAAACTAAAAGGGAAAATTTCATATTTGAAGGCACATCATAAAAATATTGCTTTAATTTTGCAGCTTCAACAAAAGATTCAACAGTGATATACTTTGGATGAACCATATATTGCCTTGCAATATGGTCAATTGTTGTTGACATTGTAGCTGAAAATAATAATGTTTGCCTTTTTTCAGGGCATCTTCTGATAATTTCTTTCATATCTTGGATAAAACCCATATCAACCATTCTATCTGCTTCATCTAAAACCAAAAAGTTTATTTTTGAAAGATTTAAATTTCCTCTTTTAAGATGGTCTAAAATTCTTCCAGGAGTTCCAACAATAATTTCTACTTTTGAAAATGATTCTATCTGAGCACTCATACCAACTCCACCATAAACTTCTTTAATTCCAACTGTACTATATTCTGAAAATGTTCTCAAAGCCTGTGCTACCTGTTCTGCAAGCTCTCTTGTTGGAGTTAATACTAATGCTTGAATTCCCTGCCCTCTTTTAATATTTTGAATAATTCCTGCTCCAAAAGCTAAAGTTTTTCCAGAACCTGTTGCTGATTGAGCAATAACATCTTTTCCAGCTAACACTAAAGGAATTGTTTTTTCTTGAATTTCAGTTGGCTCTGTAATTCCTACATCATGAATTGCCTTGAGCAAACTTTCACTTAGGTTTAATTCTTTAAAACTTATCATACTAGTCTATAATAGCTTCAAGTTATTGCTTAGCAATATTTTAGAAATAGATGGTAAAAACCGCTATTTCTATCCACACGCAGATTAATTGTCTGCGGATCTTTATACTATTTTATTCAGAAATAGCAATTATTGAACCTATTTAAAGGTAACTAATTAAGAAACGTTTATAAACCGAGTATTGTAACAAATTATAGAATATATCAGACTTGTTCTTGAATATATTACAACCGCAAGGAGGAAAACCATGGGAAGATTCAATAGTAACGGACCAAGAAGAGATTTTGCACCTAGGCAGAACTTTGGACCAAGAGAAATGCATAAAGCAGTTTGTTCTGAATGTAAAAAAGAATGCGAAGTTCCATTCAAACCAGCAGAAGGCAAACCAGTCTACTGTAAAGAATGCTTTATGAAACATAAAAAGTTCTAAATTATAGAACAAATTAATTAAATTTTTATTATTTTATTATTTATTATCAAAAATAACCTATTTCAAATGTAATTTTTGTTTGAGAATAGATTTAGTTTTAAACAATGTGTAATTCCAATGCCTATTTCTCAGCAACAAGTAAGCTTTTTTTAAATAGATTTTATTTGAAGTTTTGCTTAATTCATCTACAGTTTTAACCAACAAACCAGTAGGAATATCACTTACATTTGGTTCTCCACTTTTCAAATCGCAAAATTTAACCCAATCATTTAAAGTTTTAGGCTGTTCAATTAATTTTTTTTCAATTGAATAATTATAAAGCTCTGTTGAAGGAAAGGGTTTATAGACTTTAACATCAACTGCATCTGGCTTAAATTTTTTAATAAAACCAACTGTCTGCCTCATATCTGCAATAGTTTCAGTAGGTAATCCCAACATAAAGCTTCCATCAACAAATATTCCATATTTCTTACATTGCTCAATTGCCTTTATATTCTGTTCCATTTTTGTGTCTTTATTTATAAAATCAAGAACTCGTTGACTCCCTGATTCAAATCCAAATTGAATTGACCAGCAACCTGCTCGTTTTAAATCTCTCATAACTTTATCATGGGTTTGATCAACTCTAAGAAAACAATGAAAAATAGCATTATACTTTGAAAGTGCATTACATATTTCTGTTGTCCTATTGCTCATATTCGCAAAATTATCATCTGCAATTGTAAACTCTCTGATTTTATATTTATCTAAAACTCTTGTAATTGACTGAATTGTTTTTTGAGTATTATAAAACCTCAAAGCTCTTCCTTGATTATAGCAAAATCTGCATCTTCCCGGACATCCACGAGAAGTATAAAAAGTTGCAATAGGATATTTTTTTACTTCAAGTAAATCATAATCAGGTATGGGTAAATCATTTAAATTTATAATAGGCCTCATAGGATTATAATTAACATTTTTAATCTTAAGTATAGATTTTTTGTCTCCTTTGCCCTTATCTATTAAATCACAAATCTCTAATAAGGGATATTCTCCTTCTCCTCTAATAATATAATCAATATACTTAAAATCTAAAAGAGATTTTGGTTCCAAAGTAGCATGGATTCCTCCAATAATTACCATTGCAGAAGAATTTTCCTTAGTTATTTTTGAAACTCGCATTACATCAACTATAACCTGAGAAGTATAACATGTCATTCCCACAATATCTGGATTAAATTCCTTAAGAACTTTAAGCAATTCTTCATCATGATAATGGATATTTCTATCAAGAATCTTAACTTTATGTCCTCCTTTTTCTCTCATAAATGTTGCAAGTTCAACTAGTGCAAGAGGCATAAATGAAGAGCCTTCTTTAATATCTCTTATATCATAATTACATTGAATAAAAAGAACCTTTGCCATAATTCTCAGTTTATCGATCTATAAAACAATCATTATATTAAGGCTTTAAATAAATTGTTGTCATCTTAAAATACAAATAAAACATAAAACCTTATCAACTTAAAACAATAATGATTAAAAAGCCCTAAAATATATATTTATATGGATATTCCAAATAAAATCTACCGCTGTGAAAAATGTAAAGATACTGGAGTAGTAAGAGAAAAAGACGGAACATTTCACACATGTTGGAAATGCCTTGAAGAAGGTAAAATGGAGCAGCATTCAGAAAAGCTCCCAGAAAGCAGAATTAAAATTTAATTCTTTTAATTATTTATAAAAGTCTTAGAAAATAGATAATTAATAATTATTTTTTCTTTTTAGCTTTTTTCTTAATTTGTTTTTCTTTAGCTTTTTCTTGTTTCGGTTTTATTTCTTTAAAGCCAGTATATTTCCACAATACTTTTGGAACTTTAATAGAACCGTCTTTTTGCTGATTATTTTCAAGAATTGTTACAAGAATTCTTGAAGTTGCTAAAGCAGTATCATTTAAAGTATGAACTATTTGCCTTTCATTATTTTTTCTAAGAACTTTAATATTATGATCTCTAGCTTGATAGTCAGTTATATTTGATAATGACATAACTTCTCCATAGCTTTTTGTGGTTGGACGCCAAACTTCTAAATCTGCACTTCTAAATTTCCACTTTGCTAAATCTCCTGTACAAAGCTCAATAATTCTATACGGAAGTTCTAATGCCTTAAGAATATCTTCTGAGTTTTTCATCAGTTCTTCATAGAATTTTTCTGAATCTTCTGGAAGGCAAAAAATAAATTGTTCAACTTTATTAAACTGATGAGTTCTCCATAATCCTTTTTCATTTATTCCATGACTCCCTATTTCTTTTCTAAAGCACATTGAATAAGAAAAATATTTTTTTGGTAATTCGCTTTCTTGAAAAGTATGATTTTTATGCATTGCCATTAAAGAATGTTCTGCTGTTCCTATTAATGCTAAATCTGTATCTTTAATTTCATAAATTGAATTTGAAAATGCTTCACTTCCTTCTGAAGTTGTCAAAATATCTCTTTTTATCATAATTGGAGTTTCAATATATTCATATTTCTTGCTTCGCATATGATCTATTGCAAATCTGATTAATGCCTGGTTTAATAATGCCAATTCATTTTTTATATAATAAAATCCATTTCCAGAGGTATTTGCTGATGCATCAAAATCTGCAATTCCTAATAATTCTGCAAGTTCAACATGAGTTTTAGGAGTAAATGTAAATTTAGGTATTTTTCCACCCTTTTTTATTTCAACATTTTCACTTGAATCTTTTCCAGCAGGTGTTTTGCTAGAAATAATATTAGGTAATGCGCGTAAAATTGAATCAATTTGTTTTTTTAATCTTTCTTCTTTTTCTTCTCCTTCTTTTATTTTAATTGGAATATCCTTTGCTTTGTTAATTAATTGTCCTGCATCTTTGCCTTGTTTTTTTGCTTTGTTAATTTCTTCAGAAATCTTATTTCTCTCTGCCCTTAATGTATCTAAATTATTTTTTATTTCTCTCCATTCTTTATCAAGCTCTAATAGTTCATCAACCTTGCCAGGTTCTTTTCCTGCCCTTTTTTGATTTTTCTTAACAATTTCAGGGCTTTTTCTTATTAGGTTTATATCAATCATAAAAGAATATGCGCTCTAGGATATTTAAATTTATTCTAGAAGTCTTAATAAGCTTTTTAAGGTGCAAAAACTCATTAAAATTACCACTTCGCTTTGGCTGAAGTGGTTGGGCAGCCACACGCGGCGTGGGCTGCCCTGCTATTTTTTCTTCATATAATAAGGTTTTTAAACCAACTTTTACCTAATATGATATTGAAAAATGGCAATTGTAAGAATAAAACTTAGCAGTATTGATATTAATCAACTAAATGAAATTTCAGATACAATCCGAGATATAGCAAATAAAGCAGGAGTTAATATTAAAGGGCCTGTACCTTTACCAACAAAGAAACTTAAAGTAACAACTAGAAAATCTCCATGTGGAGATGGAACTGCTACTTTTGATAGATTTGAAATGAGAATACATAAACGAATTATAGACTTACCATCTAATGATAAAGTGCTTCATTCAATTATGAGACTTTCTATACCAAGAAGTGTTAATATAAAAATTGAAATGAAAAGTTAATTTATTAAAAATATAAACATTTTAATCCTTAATGCTAGATTTAATGTTATGTCTAATTTTATGCCAAATACGTTTATGAATTGGTATTTTTTTATCAAAAACATGCTGTTCTTCAAAAAAGTCTCCAATTATTTTCATAGCTTTATCTTTATCATCTGAAAAAAACAAATTATGATAAACTGAATTAAATATAATATTCTTTTTAACTTTCGAATTAATTTTACCTTCCATAATAAATACACTTCTAAAATCACTTAGATAATCATACTTAGAATGTAATGTAAGGAATGGAGATACAACTTTTTTCGCAAAAATATTAAAGTCACTTAAGCTTTCTTTAAGAATCTCAAAAATATTTACATGAAACTGTTTATAATAAAAAGCATTTCCAGGGTCTTTATACATTAAATCATATAATCCCTTTGCCCAATATTTTTTAATTGATTTCAAGTTATAAATTCCCCAGGATAATATTGGAAATCTAAGCCTATAAGGTGTTGCAGTATTAAAAACTCCAGCAACTGGATATTTTGAAGCAAGATAAAGTGCCAACTGTCCCCCAAAGCTTATGCCTCCAACAACTATTTTTCTGCCTTTATTAAAATCCTTTAGAAATTCTTCTTCAACTTGTTTTCTAAAATCATTATATTGAATCTTATCAAGATCACTAATTTTTGTCCCATGTCCTTTTAATAATATTATTCTAACATTTGCATTAAATCTTTTATTAAGGTATTCTCCTAATCCATTAAAATCAGTAGGACTTCCAGTATACCCATGAATTAAAAAAAATTCTTTGTTTGAATTTGCATGCAAATTAATAGATTTTGAATTGGGATCAACCATATTAAACTAAAGTCATTGAAGGATATAAATTTATCTAATATAAGAGATAATTTGAATAGCAATAATCTTTTTAAAGATTGAAATAAATAATTTCAAATGGCAAGAAATTATATTAAGATTAATAAAGGAAATAAAAAATTTTCAGATCTTATAAAAGAACTATATGGAGGAGTATGGACAGGTTCATTAAAATTAGAAAGGTACCATAAAATCTTAGATAAAGAAGTAAAAATTCTAGAAGAAAAAATAAAAAAGAGAGATAAATGCAAATATAAAAACAATTTAGATAATTTAAATCATAATCTAGAAATATTAGAAGAAAATATGATTATTCAAGAAAGTCATTTAGAGCCAAATTATCCAAAATCAATATGTTCAATAGTTTATCTTGCTGAAGGAATAGAAGATTTAGAAAAAAAGTTATATAATCATAACTTCAGCTTGCCAGTCTGCCAATCTCTAATAATTTGAATTGAAACTCGATTCTCTTCAACTTGCCCACCTTTTTTCATAAATCCTTTCTTTTTTCCAATTTCATGAATTATCTCATAAGCATCATCTGAATCTGTTTCAATACCATAGAATTTCTTTAAGGGAAGTTTATCTTCAAATAGGTTTATTATTGCAGTTGCAACAAGCTCTAAATTTTTTATTTTTTCTGCATTTCTTGAACCAATTATTGCATAACGAATTTCATCTTCTTTAATTATAGGCAATACTCCTGGGCTGTCAACTATTCTTAAATTATTTGTTGCATTAATCCATTGGGGACCATGAGTTGTGCCTGCTTTTGAAGAAACCTTTGCACCTTTTCTTTTGGCAATTGTATTAATTACAGAAGATTTGCCAGTATTAGGATATCCTAAAACTCCTACTTTAAATTTTTCTTTTCCTTTTGCCTGAGATATCAACCATTCTCTTAATCTTTTCGTTCCCATATGGTCTTTGCTAGATAAAACAAAACATAAATTTTCTTTTTTTAATCTTTCATAAGTTTTTCTTAATTGTCCTTCAGATATTAAATCTGCTTTATTCAAAATAAAAATAAATGGCTTATGATTTTTTATTATAGTCTCTTCAAGTTCTTTATTTCTTGATAATTCTGGCATTCTTGCATCTAAAATCTCAAGAAGGATATCACTATCACGAATTATCTGCTTTATAACATCCCAATATGGAGTTATATCTGTGCTACCCATTACTTTTGGGAGATTTTTCGAAGGTATTTGTTTTTTAAACATATAAAATCAAGGTAAAATAAGGTTATAAGGGTTATGTCTGGAAGTTTTATAAACTTAAATTGTTTATTAAAAGAGAAAATATGAAAACAGAAACTAAAGAAAAAATAGATATGAAGTATAATCTTAAAATTTATTTAAGGTTGCTTAGTAAATACAAGGGCATTTTTATAGGATTATTATTTGTAGTATTATTAATTGAAACTACTAGCGTAGTTGATAAATTTTTATTTAAAGTTTTAATTGATAATGGCACTTTATTTACCCAAGGAAGTTTGATTAAACAAGCTTTTATTAACATTCTCTTAATTATTGGAGGAATATTTATATTTGCCTTAATAACAAAGGGAATTTGTAAATTTCTTGAAATTCATTTAATAAATCGTTTAGATGCAAATCTAATTGTAGACTTAAAGAGGAAATTTTTCAATCATATATTAAGTTTATCTCATAATTTCCATACTTCCCATAAAACCGGAAGTCTAATCTCACGATTATCACGTGGAGGAAAAGCAATGGAAAGAATGACTGATACCATTGCATTTAATTTTGCTCCGCTAATTTTCCAATTTAGTGTTGCTGGACTTTCATTAATATTTTTTGATTTCACTTCTGCTGTAACAATTTTTATAATAATGATTGTGTTCATATTTTATAATCTAATCAATCAGCAAATTCAGCAAAAATCAAATCTTGAAGCAAACAATGCAGAAGATATTGAAAAGGGAAATATCGGAGATATATTTACAAATATTGATGCAATAAAATACTTTGGTAAAGAAAAACTGATTATTAACAAATTTGTAAATCTTACTAATAATACAAGAAATGCTGCTCTTAAAAATTGGGATTATTTCAGATGGCTTGATTCAGGTCAGGCAATAATATTAGGGATTGGAACTTTCTTAATGGTATATTTCCCACTAATGAAATTCTTAGAAGGACAATTAACAATTGGAACATTAGTTTTCATATATACAGTATATCTTAGTTTAATGGGTCCACTATTTAGTTTTGTTCACGGAATGAGAGATTTCTATAGAGTAATGGCAGATTTTGATTCTTTATTTCAATATGATAAGATTGAAAATGAAGTAAAAGACAAATCTGGGGCAAAAGAACTAAAAATTAATGCAGGAGAAATTAATTTTAATAATATTTCATTCAGTTATGGAAATAGAAAAATATTCAAAGATTTAAGTCTTAAAATAAATAAAAATGAAAAAATTGCTTTTGTGGGACATTCAGGATGTGGAAAAACAACACTTATAAAATTATTATACAGATTTTATGATGTTAATTCCGGAGAGATTTTAATTGATAACAAAAGTATTAATACTTTTAAGCAAGAATCATTAAGAAGTGAAATGAGTATAGTTCCTCAAGAATGTGTATTATTTGATGATACTATTTATAATAATGTTTTATTTTCAAGACCAAATGCTACAAAAGAAGAAGTTATGAAAGCAATAAAATTCGCTCAGCTTGATAAAATTATAAATAGTTTCTCACAAAAAGAAAATACAATTGTTGGTGAAAGAGGAATAAAACTTTCTGGAGGCGAAAAGCAAAGAGTTTCAATTGCAAGAGCAATACTTGCAAATAAAAAAGTTCTGGTATTGGATGAAGCAACATCTGCACTTGATTCTGAAACCGAACATGAAATTCAGCAGGATTTAGAAAAGCTAATGCAAGGAAGAACTTCTATTATCATTGCTCACAGACTTTCAACAATTATGAAAGCAGATAGGATTATTGTAATGAAGAGTGGAAAAATTGTTCAAGTAGGTAAACATTATCAATTAATTGAACAACCAGGTGAGTACAAAAAGCTTTGGAATCTGCAAAGAGGCGGATATTTAAGAAGTTAGTAGAAACATTTAAAGAGGTTTTTCTCTGTTTTATCATTATGATAAAAATATTAAAAATTAAAGGTAGAGAAATGAATCTGCCAGGATTTTTTCCAGATGCAACTGTAGGATTTGTGCGAGGAGTTGATTCAGAAGATCTAGTAAAATGCCATATAGAAGGTTTAGTTGTAAATACTTACCACCTTCTGCATAATGATTTAATTGAACATATTAATAGTCAAGGAGGAATTCATAATCATATGGCTTTCCCAGGAATTATTATAAGTGATTCTGGAGGTTTTCAAGTTATGTCATTAATTAGAAAAGATTCAAAATACGGAAGAATAACAGATGAAGGAGCAGAATTTATTTTAGATGGTAAAAAAGTATTTTTAACACCTGAAAAATGTATCCAACTGCAAATTAAAATTGGAAGTGATATTATAATGTGTTTAGATGATTGCACTGAGCCACATTTACCTAAAGAAGAACAAGAAAAATCTGTTAAAAGAACAATTGCCTGGGCAAAAAAATGCAAAGAGGAATTTCAAAAACAAACAAGAAATTTAAGTGAAGATAAAAGACCATTATTATTTGGGATTATACAAGGAGGTAATAATCTTGAATTAAGAAAGAAATGTGCTGATGCATTAAAAGAGATTAATTTTGATGGTTATGCATTTGGTGGCTGGCCAATAGATGAAAATAAAGAATTTTTAGGAGATTTGTTAGAATATACTTGTAAATTAATGCCAGAAAATAAATTAAAATATGCAATGGGAATAGGAAAACCAGAAAATATTGTTGCTTGCACAAAAATGGGTTATGATATGTTTGATTGTGTTATCCCAACAAGAGAAGCCAGAAATAATAGATTATATGCATTTAAAAAAGGATTAATAGGTTTAAAAAAACTATCTTCAAAAAACAATTTCTATAAATATGTGCGTGTAAGAAATGGGGAATATATTAATGATAAAAACCCAATATCAAAATACTGCGATTCAATTTGCTGTAAAAATTATTCTTGTGCAGATATCTATAATTTATTTAAAAAGAAAGACAGGCTATCAATAAAACTTGCTACAATGCACAATTTGAGATTTTATACAATGTTAATGGACAGACTAAGATAAATAGGATTAATCAGAAATCTTTATAATTAACAATTGTTAGTTGAATTATGATATTATTGGAACAAGGAGGACTGGAAGATATATTTCTAAATAAAAGCGAAAAGAAAAGAAGAATAGATGTTAGACTGCCCACAGGTATAGGAAGGAAAAAAGTTTAAGAAAAATAAAACAATTTTAATTCTAAGACATAGGTTTATAAATAAAAGAATAAGAAGTTTTTCATGGAATATATAAATAATTTAAAGATTAATTTTTCTATTGAAGAATTTAATAAATCTGTAGAAAAATCTAAAAGGGAGCAAGAAGATTATTTCAGGGAGTTTGCGATTAAGTCTTATAACGATTCTTGTGAAAGAATATCAAAGAGCATAATAGAATTGCCAGAAATTCAAAAGAAGCATCATTTAAGAGAAAAATACTTTCAACATTTAGGTCATGAAGATATTTTAGAGAAAAAGCTTACGAAAAAAATAGTATCAGGAAAAATAATATCTGACTCTGATTTCCCTATGCAATATTCATCTCTTGAAAGGGAATCTTTAATAGATTTTAATTATCATAGAAATATTGCTCCATTAATGAATATTGATCATTTAAGGAATGGTTGTGGTTTTTTTTAAAATATTTTTATAGTATTTTTTCTTGAATTCTTCTTTTTGGTTATAATAGTGATTTCTTTAGTTTTCTAAAACTAAAACTTTTAAATTCACTTCTAATTGATTTTATTCTATTTTTTATTTTTCCATTGTATCTTTCAATCAGATTATATTGTGTTTAAAATCATATTTCTTGCAGGCAGTAAGAGAAAGAAAATAGAACAAGGTATTTATATTAGAAAGATATTAAGATATATGGCAAAAAAGATAAAAGTTGAACTAAAAAAAGATAAAATTAATATTTTTAAAAAAGATGATAAGAAAGAGGCAAATAATAAGGATGAAAAAACAGATAATAGTAAATTTTTAGAAGAACAAAATGGAGATAGTCTTGAAGAATTTTTATTAATAGATAACGAACCGACTTTAAAAAAAATTGCTGATGATAAACCTATTGAAATTTTAGAAGAAGATTTAGCTGATGTGCCTGTAGCAAAGACAAATGAAGAAAAAAGTGCAGTTAAATATTCTAATTTTTCCTCTTCTTATTCTTCTCTTGGAAGTGAAAGTGCTTCTTCAGAATATAAACTTATGATGAATAAAAGCGGTGTTACAACTATTAAAACTAATAGAAGAGAAGGAGAAATTGGATTTGTTAATCCCGATTTTAATTCAAGAGATGATTATTCAAAACCTGGTGGAAATGAAGAAGCTAACTATCGCTCTAATGTTAAAGAAGATACAGAAATTGAAAGATTGCTTCCCGGGCAAAGAAGGAAGAACTTTTAAATAGAATTATCCTTATTTCTAAGATATAAAATGTCAGTTTATAATTCTATTTACGGCGGAAGGTATTATAGTCTTGATGATAATTATAAAGCTCCTATGGGTTATGAGCAAAGAACCTCTGGATTAGGTTTAGCAATTGATCCAAGAACCGCAAACCAATTACAAGAAGTTTCAAATAAATTAAATATTGGAGGGAAACATATTGAAGTTCAGGGGACTTTTGCAAATATTCTTGAAGCAATTCCAGATGAACATTTAAAAGAAATTAAAAAAGTAAGTGAATTAACTGGAAGCAAATTAAGTTTTCACGGCCCACTACTTGAACCTTCTGGATTTAATCAACAAGGAGGAAAATGGGATGAATCAAATAGACAGCAAATTGAAAGACAATTAACAAATGCTGTTGAAAGAAGCCATATGCTTGACCCAAAAGGAAATATTGTTGTTACATTACATTCTTCTGCACAACTTCCAGAAATGCTTCAAAGAGAAAGAGTAAAAACTCCTGATGGAAAATATGAAGAAAAAGTTACTGGAATGTATATTGTTGACCCAAGAACTGGAAAAGTTGATATGCTTAAAGAAACTGAAAGATATTTTGAAGAAAATATTCAAGGTAAAAAATATAAATTTGATGTTAATGTAGAACTTGAAAAAAGAAATCGTGAGACTTGGGATAACACTCTTAACCAGTTTGCATATTATGCAGATAGAGCATCAGAAGCATTAGAATCCCCTAAAGCTCCTGAAGAACAAATAAATCATTTAATTAAAGAAGGAAAATTAACTGAAAAAGAAGCTATGGAACAATATCCTGAAGTTTATAATCCCGAAGCAGGTTCAATGAGTGAAAAAAGAGAAAATTTTGCAAGAATTTATTTAAGAAATTCTTATGACCAATTAAAAGATTTATATGATATGGCATATAGAAGTGCAAAAGATGATGGAAGACAAGGAGATTTAGATAAATTAGATAAATTTGCAAGAGAAATATCAAAAGATTATGATAAACTAAAAAATTACGATTTAGAAACAATGAATAAAGTTGTTCAAGAAGGAGTTAAAGTTCTTGAAGATATTAAACAAACTTCTATTTTTCAACCATTTAATAATTTTGTAATTGATAAATCTGCGCAGACATTTGCTAATGTTGCTACAAGCGCCTATGAAAAATTTATAGATAATGCACCAATAATAAGTATTGAAAATCCTCCTGCAGGAAGTGGTATAAGCAGAGCAGAAGATATGAAAATTTTAATAGATAAATCTCGAGAAAAATTAGTTGAGAATTTATCAAAAAAAGGTGTTTCAGAAGGTGAAGCAAAAAAAATTGCTGAAAAAATGATTGGTGCAACCTGGGATGTTGGGCATATTAACATGCTTAGAAAATTTGGCTATGAAAAAGAACAGCTGGTTAAACAAGCAGAAACAATTGCACCCTATGTTAAACATGTTCATTTATCAGATAATTTTGGTTATGAACATACTGAACTTCCAATGGGGATGGGAAATGTCCCTTTAAAAGAAGAACTTGCAAAATTTGGAGATAAATTAAATAAAATTCAAAAAGTTGTTGAAACAGGAGATTGGTGGCAGCACTTTAAAACTCCTCCAATGATGGAAACATTTAGTGCTTTTGGTTCTCCAATTTATTCAAGTGGAGCAAGCCAATATTGGAACAGAGCAGCATCAACATATGGAAGTTATTTTGCAGGATACGGAACAACGTTACCAGAACAGCATTTTTCAATGTATGGAGGAGGTTTCTCGGGTTTACCAACAGAATTAGGCGGACAACAACAAACCCGTGGCTCAAGAGCAACTGGCGGAACACCAATGGCTTAAGAATAAATTAAAATTTACATAAATAATATATTTATGCCTAACCTTAACATCATTTACATAATCCATAATAATTTAACCATGCAATTATTAAATTATTTATAATATATTCGAGCGAAGCGAGCGAAGTATACTAAAAATAAAAGTTCCATAGACTAGCATCCCTGAGTTTTGCAATAAAATCCAGTATTACAAAAGTTTAAAGTATTAACATCCTTTACTTTTGCAATAAAATCCAGTATTACAAAAGTTCAAAGTACTAACGTCATTAACTTTTGAATCTAGAAAACCATAGATTACAAAAGTTTAAAAACAAAATTCATCTAATATAAGTAATAAAAAGATGGCTGAAAAAGAAAATAAAAGTTCTAAACCAAAGTCTAAGAAAGTAGGGGTTCCTAAGCTAAATTTAGAAAATGAAAGAGAAGTTGCTTCTGATTTTGGAGTTAAGATATATAAAAAATTTGATAAAATAGTAAAAGCAGTAGTACTTTTCGGTTCATCAACAAAAAATACATCATTATCTACCTCAGATATTGATTTAGTAATTGTAATTGATGATGTTTCTGTAAAATGGGATCAAGAATTAATATCTTGGTATAGAGAAGAACTTGGAAAATTAGTTTCTGAAAATCTTTATAACAAAGAACTTCATTTAACAACTGTTAAACTTAGCACCTGGTGGAATGATTTAATGAAAGGTGACCCAGTTATAATAAATATGATTCGTTATGGAGAAGCAATAATTGATATTGGAGGATTTTTTAATCCATTAAAAGTTCTTCTTGAACAAGGAAGAATAAAACCTACTCCTGAAGCAATTTATACTGCACTTGGCAGAGCTCCTGAACATTTCAAAAGAAGTAAATATTCTGTTTTAGGTTCAATAGAAGGATTATTTTGGACAATGGTTGATTCTTCACAAGCAGCACTGATGGCACATAATGTTTCTCCTCCTTCACCTGAACAAATTCCAGTTTTATTAAAAGAAACTTTTGTTGATAACAATAAATTAAAAATAGATTATGTAATCTGGTTCAGAGATCTTTATACTCTTCACAGAAAAATTGTGCACGGAGATGTCACAAATATAAAGGGCGAAGACATCGACATATGGCAACAAAAAACAGAAGATTTTCTTGGAAAAATGATTGGACTTGTTAAAGAAAGCTTAGGATAAAAATATAATATTATAAAGAATATTAATATAAATCATTTAATATATACAATTAAATAAATTGCCCCTAAATATAACTTATTAAAAATAAAGAGGGTTTTGCGAAAGCACAAACCAATATGATACATTTACTTGTTTAGTTTTGCAAAGTAAAACTGATTATATCTTATTAATAAATGCTGAACCTAAAGATTTTATATGATTATAATTTTATACTCTTATTAATTATTAATATAACTTTTGTAAAATTCGTCAAAGGGAGATATATTTACTCAATGAGTAATAAAATTACTTTTTAGATTTTTTAGCTTCTTCTTTAGCTTTTTCTATCATTCCAACGTAAACTTCTCCAATCATAGAATATGCTTTTGTCTTTTCATCTTCATTATATTTTGAAAGATTTTCAGCTACAAATGATTTAAAATATTCTGGATTAAGAGAATAACCTTTTTTTCCATCACGTTCAACTGCATCTGAAAATGCAAACTGATATTTTTGTGCTTCAATTTGAAGGCGCTTTTTCATATATTCTTTAATTCTTTCAGTTCCTCTTATTTTTGCAAGTATATTTCTAACATATTTATTTTTTGCACTTTCAATATAAGCTTTTTCATCATATTTATCATTTTCAGGATTAACTATTTTTCTCCATTTATCAAGAGTCTTTTTTGCAACAACTCTCTTATTATGAGAATCATTTCCTTTAACTTCATAAGCTGGAAGTTCTCCTGCAAGTTCAATTAAAGCTTGAGGATTAAAGTTCATCATATCTTCTGCTATATTTGTATAATGAGGTTCAACTAGTGTTGCTAAATCTTTTTCAGCTTTCTTAGATAATTTAGGGATTTCTTTGTCAAATTCCTCAGCAAGTCGGTTTTCAGAAGTATCATAAATTAAAAGTTCTCTTTGTTCTGGGCTAACTTCCCCTTCACTAGAATCTAAAATTGCATTTATTAAATTAGGATTATATCTAAGAATTCCCTGTGAAAGACGTGATTTAGCATCTTTAAAGAGGCTAGATTTACCCACTCCTTCATATATTCCCTCAATTATTTTAGTTTCAAGTGTCATAATTTTAGATATCTTTAAACTTTATAAATCTTTTGGTATTATCAACTTGATAGTAGTAACAAAGAAAAGGTTTAAAAAGGAGAAAGGAGAGGATAAGAGATGAATAAAAAGTCATTTTTTAATGAGAGAGAAGCTGGAGAAATAAGAAATCTAGATGTTGAAAGAACTTATAATGCAAGAGGGCTTGTAAATAAAATTATAGGTTTAAATCCAGATTGTGAAGCTGTTGAAATTAGATTTCCAATAACTCCTGGAAGATTTCTTGTTAAAGGATTAAATGGTGCAGAAGCATCAAGAAAATGTTATAAACACGGAGATTTAATTGCATTAAGTCAGCCAGAATCACAGCAGGAAGCTTATAATTGTGTTAAAAGTGTGTTAGCAATAAGAGCAAGAGATTTTCATGAACAATTAGAATCAAGAAAAGAAGAAGATATTGATTTTGTTGGATATTCATTTAGACCGGTTCAGGGAAGAAATAGAGTTAAACGAGTTGTTCCGTTTGTTTGGTGTCCAGAAGCTGTTAGGTTATGGGGTTATGGTGAAAATATGACTAATGGAATAAATGTTAATGTTAAATACACTGATTCAAAGAAAGTTAAATATGAAGGTGGAGAAGTTCTTTGTGATGTTCCTTCAAGAACTAGAAAAGAATCAAGATATAAATTTAAACTTTTACATGTTCCAATAGATGGTTCAACTGAAAGAAGTGCAATTGTCTGGGGTTTACAACCTGCTTTAGTTGTTGATGAAGAATCTGGAGAAATTAAAAGTAAAAGAATTCCTCATGACTTTTATAGAATTAAATATACAAAAGAAAATGATAGAGAAGGAAGCCAAAATATTGTTTTTTATCCTCATGATATTGCAGCATATATCGGAATAATTAAACAGCTTTATTCAAGACATAATTTGACTCCTCTTGAAATGAATCCGTTTATGTTAGTTTCAAAAAAAGGAGCAGACTTTTATAAAAGAATTTGTAATAATGTTTTAATCTTTGACCCAACTTTAGAAAGCAAAGATAAACTTAGAAAATTGCATATTGATGAAAAGTCAATTCTTTTTGCAAGAGCAATCGGAGTTTTAGGGCATGATGAAATTGCATATTGGGATGCTGAAAGAGATGGAAAGTTGAAAGATTATAATTGGAGGATTTGAAAATGGCAGAACAAATACAAATGGCAAGAGTTGTTGGAACATTAAGAGAAGTTCTTAGAAAAAGATTAGAAGATAGGATTTTAGAAGTTATTGATGATCACGAAGAGATGTCTTTAGATTTTGAAGATGTTGAAAATATTGCCTATGAAAATAATTTTACTGATATAATTGCTGGAATTGATGAAATTGATAGGCAAAATGGAAAAATTCAAAGGATAAGAGAGTTTGAAAGAGAGAGAAATAAACAAATAAGATCTGAAGAAAAAGAATTTGAAGAATATTTAATTTCTCATCCTGAAGAATTTAATAAATTTGAAGAAGGATTAAATGTCATGGACAACCAGCAGGTAGTTAGATCTGGAAGATTAGATATTGTTGCTAGAGATAAAGAAGGAAAAAAAGCAAAAATTGAATTAAAGTCAAGAAATCAAGCTGCTAGACATTATCATTTTCAGATTATGAAATATTTTAATGATAATCCTGAAGGTGATGAAAGAGTTATATTTCTTTCTAAATTAGATGATCCTGGGCTTAAAACAATTGCATTTTCATTAGATGATTTTAGAAAACAAGGAAGAATAAAGTTTTTTGGTTATACTCAAAGTAATGGAGGGTATAATTATTTAGAAATTACTCCAGATAATATTGAAAATCCAAAGCCAATTGATTGGGGAAAGGCAAAAAGAAAAAAAGATACTGATAAAATAAGGGTTGTAAGGAGAGCAGTTAGACAACCAGTTAGAAGAGAAGAAGATAAAACTCCTGAAGAAATTGAGTGGGATAAAGCGCCGTTATTTTACAAAGTTTTATTGTTTATTAAACCAGATTTAAAAAATAAAGAAAGATTTTTGCAATCTATTGAAGTAACTAAAAAACAGAAATCAGAATTAGAAAATTTAGTTTGTTCTGATAAATTTTCTTCTCAATTAATTGCTTTGAAGGAATATAGTGATATTCTCAATGGAAGATTTAACAATAGATTTCTTAGTGCAAGAGTTCATAAAATTATTGGATTTAATTTAACTAATAAAGCATCCAAACAAGAAAATAAATATAGAGATAATTATAATAGTTTAAGAAAAGGATTTTATGAATTCCTTATAACTTTAGATTCTTCAAAAGAATTACCAATTGAAGAATTAAAAGAAATAACTAAGAAAGTTAATACCTTGACAGGAAAAGTAAGATATTCTGATGAACATATTGTTAAATATAGACAATCATTAAGAGAAGTGATAAATACCTATAGTGGACTAGAAAAAGAAATTGCTCATTATCTATTTATACATACTTGTCTTCCGGATCTTTATTTATTTAATTTATTTATTAAGTCTAAATTAGAAAGAACTAAGAAACTTGCTGAAATTGATTTAGATTTAGCAAAAATTTATTTAAAATTTAATTTAGGCACCATTGCTGCACTTAATGATATAAATTCAATTGATGAAAAGGATAGAAATAATTTAGAGGTTATAAGAAACTTTGGAAAAGATAAACCGATATTAGTGGACGAGTATTATTTAGGAGTTTGTAATTTTGTAATAAATGATAATTTATTATATAAAAACATAATTGATAATTTAACAATATCTAAAATAAATGGATTTACCAATGGTGAAAGAATTCCTGCTGGGAGGACTTTTCACCCAGCTGTTAAAATTGAAAAACCAATAGTTAGTGGACCTACAGCTTATCAAAAATTAGAACAAGCAATTCATATAAATGGTCATAGAGATTTGTTGACTAAAGATTCAAAACTTAGAATGAATTATTTTGTTGAAGATGTTAAAAATGCTGGTGTTAATGAAGATTATGTTAAGTCTATCGGAGAATCATTTAATGGTTTTAATTTAGCTAAGAAATTACGTAAGAGAGAAAGTGTTCCAAGTGAAATTTCTGTAAGAAATTTCTTTGATGATGTTTATCTTAATTATGTTTTAAATAACAAAGTTCCAAGCCCTGAAGATTTAAATAGTCTTTATCAAAAAGATTGTGCAGTGGAGGAAGCTAAATAAAATGGGAATGAGAATGGGGATGGGACTTTATCTTGTGCATTGTCAAAGACAATTGCTTAGCCAGAGCCAGAAACTTCAGCTAAAACAAATTATGATGCTGAAGCATGAGCTGGTTCATCCAGAGTTTCCTAATGCAAGCAAAGGATTTTCAGGAATGAGAATTGCGAATGCAATTCTTAAAGAAAGAGATTCTGTAGGATTATTAATTGGTGGGCTTGCTGAAGATGTTTGGAATCAGAGAAGAAGTTTAGAAGAGCTTGCATCTCATAAAGATGTTGATGTAATGATATTAAATCCAGAATTTAAACTGGAAAAAAGATTTGAAGGTGGAATTGATTGGTGGATGCCATATAGCAAAAGATTGAAAGTTAGTGATGGATTTTTAGGTTATGATGCTAAAGTTTTTAACTGGAATGAAAATTTAAATGATGTTATCTTGCATTTTAATGTTAAAAAATCTTGTGATTTAAAACCCGGACTTTATATTGCTGGAAAAGAGTTTGTCGGAGCAATGAGAAAAGCAGAAATTGAAGGAAAAACAGAAAAAAATATTAAGTATGATGAAGAAGTTCTTGATAAATATGAAGAAAGAATAACTGGAAAAATGGGAAAAAGAGTTCCTAAATATATTGAAAAAGAATTTGAAGGAAATATTCTTGATGCACCATATGATAATTCAAATAAATTTCCCATGTATTTTTCTGTTAGCCCGCTTGGATTAAATGCAGTTGCTGAGATAAGGAAACAGAAGAGCGATTAAAAAATATCTAAAACTTTATTACCTTCTTCTTCAGTAATTTCTTCAAGAGATTCTGCTTGATTTTCTTCAATTTCTTCAACTATTGGAGCATCATATTCTTTAATTTCTTCAAGCTCATCAAACTCTCCGAAAAGCTGATGCATTGCACTTCTTTCTTCAGGAGTTGCCTCATCAGAACTTGCAGTATATGCCGGAACATGATTTTCATAACCTCTTTGTTCTTCCTCTTCTTCAACTTTCTTTTCAAGTTCTTCTTTTTTCCCCTCAATTCCTTCTGTTTTTGGAGCTTCTTCAACAGTAACATCTTCAGTTTCTACAAATTTTTCTTCTTTAATTTCTTCTTGTTTTATTTCTACAAGAGGTTTTGCTTTTACTTCTATTGCTGTTTCTTCATCTTTAGATTGATTTTTTTCAAGCTCTGCAACTAAAACAGAAACATCATGAGCAGCATCTGCATTTACAGATATACTTGAAATTTTATTTTCAACTAAAAATTTAACCATATCACTATTACTTCCTGCTTGTCCGCATATGCTTGATTCTACACCTTCTTCATTACATGTTCTAATAACCCTTTTTATTGCATTTAACACAGCAGGATTTGTTTCATTATATAAATACTGAACTAATTCATTACCTCTATCAATTGCTAAAGTATATTGAGTTAAATCATTTGTTCCTAAACTTGCAAAATCAATTCCTACTTTTATTAAATCTTTAATTATAAGACAAGCAGCAGGTGTTTCAACCATTATTCCAAACTTATAATTTTTAATTCCAGCTGCATCAACTAATTTTTTAGATTCTTTAACTTCTTCAGCAGAAATTATTTGAGGTAACATTATTCCAAATATTTTATCAGGATATTTTTGAGAAGAAAGTCTCACTGCCTCTAATTCTGCTTTTAAAATCTCAGGGTTTTTAAGAGAAAATCTAACTCCGTGCATTCCTAACATTGGATTTAATTCAATTTTTTTAGGAGCTCCTTCTAAATTGCTAAATTCATCTGTTCTAATATCAGAAGTTCTTATCCAAACTTCTTGGAAATGCTCTGCAATTTTAGAAATTCCCTGTTCTAAAACTTTTGAATATTCACTAAGCTTATCTTCTTTTTGATAAGCAATTGGATGTTTTCCAGAAGAAGCAATTATTCCTTCTAATCTTAATAAACCAACAGCAGAACATTTAGTTAGTGCAGCTCTTTCTGCAAATGCAGGCAAATCAACAATAACTTTTATTTTTGTTTTTGTTTCTATAACTGGCTTTATTTCAACTAACTTTGTTTCTGTAGCCCCTTCATAGACTTTTCCATTAAATCCATCGACTGTTACAATTTGTCCATCAACAAGTTTTTTTGTTGCTTCGCCAGTGCCTACAACAGCAGGAATACCCATTTCTCTGCTTACAATTGCTGCATGACTTGTTATTCCTCCTTCATCAGTTATAATTGCCGCAGAACGCTGCATTGTTATAACCATATCAGGATTTGTCATTTCAGTTACAAGAACATCACCTTTCTGAACTCTATCTAATTGAGTTAAATCTTTAATTATTCTAACAGTTCCAGATGCAACTCCTTGAGAAGCACCTAAACCAGACAATAATAATTCTCCTTTAATTTCTTCTCCACCTTTCTTAGCTTGAGTTGTTATTGGACGAGTTTGAATAATATAAATTTCTCTGCTTTCAATTGAAAATTCAATATCCTGAGGTTTTCCATAATGCTCTTCAAGTCTTAAGGCATAATTTGCAAGACTTTTAATTTCACTTTCTTCAAGAACCTGATCTTTACTCCTTGTTGGAGAAAGTTTTACTTCTGAAGTATCTCCTTGAGAATCTCGTACAATTGCAATTTTTTTCTCAGAAATTTTTTTCTCAAGTAATTTTAATTCTCTTGAAACAATATAATTATCAGGATTAATTTTTCCTGAAACAATTCCTTCACCAAGTCCCCAAACAGCTTCAATCATTACATCATTATTTTCTTTAACAGGATTACTTGAAAATATAACTCCTGATTTATCAGAATCAATCATTTTTTGCACAACAACGGCTAATGCAAATTTCTCCTTACTAAATCCACGTTTTTTTCTATAATAAATTGCTCGTGCTGTGAAGAGACTTGCAAGAACTTTTTTTACTGATTCTATCAATTGTTTATTTCCTTTAATATTAAGATAACTTTCTTGTTGTCCTGCAAAACTTGAATCATCTAAATCTTCAGTTGTTGCTGAACTTCTAACTGCAATAAAAACCGGTTCATTACTATTTTTTAAAATACTCAAAGCATATTTGCTTGCTTTTTCTAAAGCTTGTTTATCAATACTTAAATTTTCATAAGCTTCTGTAATTTCTGTAGCCATATCATCTGGCATCTCTGCACTAATAATTAATTCACGAATTTTCTTTGCTTTTGCTTCTAAATCTAAGGTATCATCAACATCAATGCTGTCAAGAATTCTATATAGTTCGTCTTTAATTCCACTCTTTTCAATAAATGCATAATAACCTTTTGTTGTTACAACAAATGCAGGAGGAACTGGAAATTTTGCATTAAACATTTCTGCAAGATTTGCTCCTTTGCCTCCAGCTACCGGTCCTGAATTCTTATTTAATTCAGAAAGCCATCGAATATACTCATTAGAACTTTTTCCACCTCTTTCTACCATAAAAGAAATAAATTACTAGTATTAATAAAGTTTGTTATAGAAGAATGCTTATTTCTTACTCTTATTTACTACATAAAGTGCAATACCTGCAATAACAAAAAATACCCCAAACATAATACTTAAATAATTTTCAATTTCTCGCGGGCCAATAACTGCACCTATAATTGTTGTTTGAACATTAATTAAAAGAACAATTCCTAATAAAACTGAAAGAATACTTTGGATTATAAAGAACCTATTTGAAAATTTCATATAATTAGATAATTTTGAAATATATAAATTTATGGAGGGGTAAAAATATTCGTAAGATTAAGTAAATAAATAGGTTATTATAAACTTTAACTAGGTAATAAATCTAGATGCAACATTAGATTTCTAATAATATTAAGTAAATGCATAATAGGATTTTTCCTCTGGAAAAATCTACCTAGTTTTTTATAAGTTTAATTGTAGATTAACAGAATATAATGAAGATTAGTAGGTTTACACAAATTATAATTATATAATCTCTTTAAGTTAAATATTTTACAAAAAAGAAATTATTTTTTATTTAGAAACAACAATTTTTTCAACAACTGTTTTTACTTTACAGGGAAGTTTTGCTTTTATAGAATCAATAAGTAATCTTACGGTATGTAAAGATTTTTCTCCTGATAAAGCAATTAAATATATTTCTTGTCCAGGTTTTAACATTGCTGCACGCCCAATTGTTTTTCCAAATGCTTTACTCATTCCAGTCTGCATACGATCTGCTCCTGCACCAGTAAGCATCTTATTTTCTCTTAGAATATGATGAGGATGTGCTCTTACTTCAAAATAAAATTGATTAGGAATAGCTATTTCCATATTTCTTGATAATGATTGTCTTGCAGCTTCTAATGCATTATCTCTTATTTGAACAATTCTATTTTCTCCATTAATAATATGAATTACTGTATCATATTTATGATTATTAAAATTCTTTATAGGGCCCATATTAAACTTGCTTACTTTATTTCCCGGACTAGCTTTAATAAAATTCTTTGTTCTTTTTTTTGAAACTCTAGTATAAGGTCTTGCATATCTTTTTGAATAAGCTCCTGCTTTTCTTAGTGCTACCATTTTATCTTAATTCTCCTATTGTTTTATTAAGTTCACAATTCTCGCCTCTTTGCAGACATTCTAAATTATAATGAACAACTAATGGTTCATTAGTTTCTCTTTGACCATTAATCATTGAAGTAACTCCCTTTGGAACTGAACATCTATCATAATTTTCACATATACGATGACCATGAATCGAGATTATTCCATTTGTCATTTTACTTCTACCTCAGTTGTTAGTGATTGTCCTGGAAGCCCTTTTTCAAATATTGCCCTTACAAGTCCTTTATTTCCGTGAGCTCCTGCTATTTTTCCTTTTATTACTTTTCCAGCAGGTGATTTCCATTCTACATCTTTCCCTGTAAATTTCTTTGCTTCTTCACGATTTTTTGCATTTACATCTATTAAAAAATGCTTTTCATGAATAACATGTCTTCCACGTCTAAATTGTACAACAGTTCCTTTTGCCATTTTATTAGTATTCTTATCAGAAAAAGGTGGTTTAAAAAGGTTTTTAATTAGAAAAATCAGGTAAATTTTACAAGATTATTTATAAAATAATCTCAAAATCACCTAACTCTTTTCTTAATATTTCAAAGACTTTAGAATTTGATTTTACTTGTAATTTTCCTTTCTGCCCTGCAACTGCTTTTTCAAATTCTTCAATAGTTGAATCCTCAAGTTTATTTGTAATTTTTTTAATTTCTGTACCTCTAACAAGAAAAGTTCCTTGTTCTGTCATTAAAACTTCTGCTCTCTGGTCTTTACCATAAAGTATCTGCATTCTTGATTTGTCTATGGTTACTAAATCGCATCTTTGTCCATAGTCAATTAAATGATTAATAAGGATTGTTGAATCTTTTCTTGCATTCTCAACGTCATTCTTATGTATTTTTCCTTTTTTAAATTCACTAATAGCTTTTTCAATATCTTTTAATGTTTGAAGCATTTTTGGAGGCATTTTTCCTTTTTTAACAAGCTCTTTATCAAATAAATCAATTAGTTGTAATTTTGATTTCTTTCCAAACAAATTTTCAAGAATTGTAAACACATCTTTTTCTATTTGCTCAACTAATTTTTTCTGGCTAATTTTTTCAATTTCTTCTCTTAATTTCTTCATTCTTTTTACATAATCTTCAGTATCCTTTATCAGTTTGTCAACTTCTTCTCCTTTAATTTCTGTAATTTTCCCGTGTTCATAGTCCTTATATATTTTAATTATATTGTCAAGAATATCAGCATATTTTTTTTCAAGAACTTTTTCTTTTTCTACAAATGTTTCTTTAAATATCTGAGCAGTATCTTTTGGAACAGGCGGAGGAAGTCCGTATAACATTAACAATGCTTGTGAAGGAGTTATTACAGCCCAATAAATATCTCCTACAACAATATCTAACAATCTTCTTTTTGCAGTTTTATCTACTTTGTCTCCCATTGACATAAACATATCAATTGCTTCAGGAGATGGCTTGATTTTTCCCATTTTAAGAAGCAATTTCCAAGGAATAAATGTTCCTCTGTCATATAATGGAACTCCATCTCGGATAAAAGTAAACATAACTGGATGAGCATCTTTAACAGCTTCCCAGAAATCAGTTAAAAGATAAATTTGAGGTTCTAATTTATTTTTTGCTCCTGAAATTGCAGCAGCATCTGCAAGATATTGGTAAATAATACTTCTTAGTTTTTCTCTTAATTCTAAACGAGGCATTCTTTTTACATCTGTATCATCAATAATTATGAAAACATCAACATCAGAAGTTTTTGTTGCTGTTCCTCTAACAAGTGAACCTGCAATAACATAACTGCTTACATATTTTTCAAACTTTCTCATTACTAAACTTTTATGAACTTCTGCAACTCTTAATGCTCCCAATAAACCTTTATCATATAACGGGAAAGACATTGCAATTGCTGAACTAAATTCATATCTTGAATCCATTAAGAAATTCCAGATATCAACCGGAGTAATAATATGAAACCAAAGTTTTGGTTTAATAGATTTTGTAAATTCAACAACTTCTTTTTTTATTTTAGGAATTTCTTTAAATTTTTCTTCTGGAACTAAAATCATTATATGAACTCTCTTGTCTTTTTTTTCAGATTCAGGAATATCCTCTTCTTCTTCAATTTTAGGAATTGATTGAGGAGGCAATAGTCCAATAGCCAAAGTATACGAGAATTTTTTAAGAATAAATTTTTTAACCTTATCTAGCTCATCTTTTCTTTTTTCCATTTCTTTTCTTTCTGCTTCTGGCATTTCTGCAATTGCATCTTTAGCAACATATTTCTTAGAATCATTCAATTCTTTATTAAGATTTTTTTCTTCGCTTACCATTTTAACTATTTATTATTACTAACTTTCAGTGATTTATAAAATGTTTGGTTTATAAATATAAGTATATGTATTTTTCCTTAAAAAATATCTAGCCTATATTGACTCTTCTAATTTTTCCTTTAATATTTCAATAAATTTTTCCCATACAACTTCATAATTGTCGAAGTGTGCAATAAAAGGATTTAGCATACAAAGTCTGAGAACTCGAACTTTTTTAACTTTTTTCCATTCTTTTTCTTCTATTCCTAATCTTTTTACAAATCCTAAAGGAGCATTTCCATAATCTTCTACACTTAATTCAGTAGTTGAAGTAATCCAATCGTCTTTGTATACTGGCCCGCTTACATACGAAGATTTTTCATAAATTTTATAATTTAATCCATTCATTTTTTCAAGATTTTTATTTCCCTTTTCATTAAAAGCCATGCAGACTATATTAAAATCTTGATCTAATATCAATGGTTCTAATAAAAATTCTTTTCCTTTAACTTTCAATGATTTTATTTTTTTAAGAGAATTTGAAAACATTTGCGCTCCTTCAACACTTCTTCCAATTATCTGCCCATAACCACTTATATTAAGAGGAATTAATCTGTGGCTTGCCCAGACTGCTGCTGCTGTTGCACCTGCCTTTGAACCTTCCATAATATATGAACCTAAAAGAACCGGAGCATTTTTTCCTTTTTCAAAAAGATACGCTGCAAAATAAGAGATTAAATCTAGTATTCGCCTGTCTTTTATTGCAATTCCTCCTGCTGAATAAGGAATGTAACCCATTTTATGAGGGTCAATTGTAATTGAATCTGCAAAAGGAATTGCTTTATATGCTTCGTAAATTTCTTTTGAAGGATAATTATGACTTTTAACAAAAATTTTGTCTGAATATAATCTTTTTCTAAGATTGTTATAATCTATAAATTTATTTTTTTCATCTAAAAATAATGCTCTTGAATATCCGCCATATGCTGCATCAACATGAAAATAAAATGAAATTCCTTTTTTCTCATAGCTTTCTTTTAATTTTGTAATTTCATGAATTTTATCAATTGCTCCTTCTTCTGTTGTTCCAACAACTCCAACTACTGCGATTATTGGAATTTTTTTTGAAACATGTTCATCAATTGTTTTTTTAAGAATATTTATATCCATTCTGAAATGTTCATCTACCTGAATAGGTATGAAATTTTTATTTCCAATTCCTAAAATGTCTGCTGCTTTTACCCAAGAATAATGTTTTGATTGTGGAACAAGAACTACGCCTAATTTTCCTTCACCTACTCCGGTTCCTCTTGCACTTTCATTTCTAACTTCATCAAAACATCCTGCTTTTTTTACTTTTTCAGCTAAATCTAATATTTTATTAATTGGCATATTCAAAAGTTGCCAGTCATTCATGCCTTTTACTAAAGATGGTTTTACTTTTTTTACTGCAAGTGGAAAAGATTTAATATTTCTTGCCATCCAAAGCCCTTCATAATTTGCAATTGAACCATCAGTAGTTATATGCCCCCATGAATATTTTGTATCATAACCAAGTAAAAGCGAGAAATCCTGCCCAGCTTCAATTTCCATCGGAGAAGTTGCTGTTGAAGCTTCATATGCAACATTGTTTGGATTATAAAGCATTGTCGCCATATATGCAAGATTTGCAACCATTAAAGTATCTGAGTTCATATGGCCGAGATATCTTGCAGAAAACCATGGCATTGAAGTTGATTTAAGTTTTGCAGAAAGTTCGTGTAAAACTTCGGTTGTTTTAGCTAATGTTTCTTGATATTCTTTATCTTCTATGTCTTTAATAGGAATTATTTCTTTATCTTCTGGATGAAAATCACTTCTCCAATGCATATGTTCATCCATTAAAAAATTAAGAGTATTTTTAAAATAGTCGCTGTTTTCAGATTTAGGTCCTAAAAAAAGTGCTTTAACATCTGTATCTTTTGATTTATTTTTTGTCATTTCTTATTTAACTTTATATTCTTTTTTTTAAAGTGATATATAATTAATGGAATTGCAACAACAACTATAGTTCCAATTAACATGAATATTGTGTAAAAGCCGGTTTTTTCTGCAATTTGACTTGGTGGAAGAATTGCTAAAACAAAAAGGAATATCATTGAAATAAATCCAAATCCTGAAACAATCCACATCCCAACTTTTCCTCCTGGAATTGAAAATGATCTTTTTACTTCAGGATGACTGTATCTAAGTTTTATTGCTGCTGCATACATTAATAGATACATTATAATATAAACTGCTGTTGTTAATGCAAAAAGAATCCAGAATGAACTATTAACCCCTCCTGGAAGAAGTACATAAACAAGTCCCCAGAAAGTTATAAATATTGCTTGTAAAATTAATAGATTTGTAGGAATCCCGTTTTTATTTTTCTTTTGCAGTATCTTTGGAAGAAGTCCTTCTTCTGCTGTAACAGAAAGTCCTCTTACTGGACCTAAAATCCAAGTAGAAACTTGCCCTACTGCACCGACAACAATTAAGAATGCAAATACTTTTACAAGCCATCCAAGGCCACTACCTTGAAAGATTAATTGGAATGTTTGCATTATTCCTCCAAGAAGATTTAAATTTTGAAGAGGAACAATCATTGAAACAATTAATGAACCTAAAATTCCAATTGTTACTGTTATTATTCCAACTATTAGAATTCCTAAAGGATAATTTCTCTGAACATTTTTAATTTCTCTTGCATGAGTAGCAGTCATTTCAATTCCAATAAATACAAAAATAAATGTTATAAGAAGAACAAGATTTTGGAGTGAAGAAAAATCAGGAATAAAATCTGAAAATGATGGACTAAGTGATAATTGAACTGGATTTCCTGAGAATATGTAAATAAGTCCGCCAATAATTAAAACTGCTGCAGGAATAAATGTTCCTATAATAACTGAATAAGAACTTATTTTAGAATATGTTTTCATACCTCTAAAATTTAAGAAAGTAAATCCCCACCAAATTACAACTATTATTAAAAATTGAAATAATTTATTTTCTGCAAAACTTGGATTAAAAAGATATGCCAGTGTCGCGGCAATAAATGTTAGAACTGAAATAAAACCTATTGTCATTTGAAACCATTGGAGCCATACTGCAGTAAAACCCCATTTTTGTCCAAATGCTTCTTTTACCCAAACATAAACTCCGCCCTCTTTTGGCCAGCCGGTTGTAAGTTCTGCTGAAACAAAAGATGCTGGAATTAAATACATTATTATTGCTAAAATAGAAAATGCAATTAATTCCCATCCAACTACTCCTTGTGTTGGAAAAGTTCTAATGCTAACTAACGCTGCACATGTTAATAGAACAAATGCTGCAAGACTTAATTTAAATCCTTGTTTTAATGCCATCTCTTTTTTTACTACAATTAATATTAATAAATATTGTATATAAATGTTTTCTTAGAGTAAATTATTTTTTAGGTGCCATTCTTTGTTGATTGCCATTTTCTTATATAACTTGTCCAAATTTTATATTTTTAGCAGTTTTCTTTATAAAATTATTAAGTCTATTTTGAAACATTTTTTTATCATAATTCCTTACATCCTCTATATATCCAATTCTTACTCTTTTATAACCTAAGGAAAATTTTTGAAAGTTTTTCCATACCTGCTCATTTGATTTCAATGCTTGTAATATATCTCCAGCAATAGTAAACTTCTCCTTTCTATCAAATGAAATTGCTTTAAGTCCAATTGGAGTCATAAGTTTACTTTTTATGAGTCTCCGAACCCTTTCTTTATTCATCTCAGATATTGGACTTCCTAGCCTACGTGGTGTGAATCTTTGGCAAAATTTTTCATCATCTATTCTTTTGGCTATGCTATCTATCCACCCATAGCAAAGTGCTTCTTCAACAGCATCATTGTAAAGGATTCTTAATTTACCTGATGATTTTCTGTAATAAATTAACCAGATTTCTTTTTCTTTATTATGATTATTTTGAAGCCATGAACGCCAATCATTCCTATTAATTACATAAAGTGTTTTTCCTAGTTTCATATTTTAAACTAAATTAATCTTACTCATAGCTTCTTTTATCTTAGGAAGCTCATTAAGTGTAGTTATCCAAATCTTGTTAAGACTAATTTCAAAATAGGAATGAGTCATAAGATCTCTGAATTGTTCCATTCTCAGCCAAGGAACTTGTTTGTTTTTTTCTTTTAGAGCTCTTGGAATATTCCGGCTTGCTTCGCCGACAATTTCAAAACGCCTTACTACGGCATCTTGCAATTTTTTGTCTTTCTTAAATTCTTCTTCAGAAATATCTTTCATATATTCTTCTATTTGTTTTATGCTCTCACGAATATCATTAATAAAAAGTTTATAATCTCTTTTCATTGTAAAATTCTTATTTCATCATTTAAGATAGTTTCTCGCAATTCTTTCCTTATAGTTTCATACTCAACTAAATCTACTTTTCTTTTAACTACCCTTTGAAGCATTAGCTTAAGACCTATAAATTCCAGCAATCCCATCTCATCTCCAGTTTTAACAAGTATATCCACATCACTATTTTTCTTTTGTTCTCCCCTTGCATAACTTCCAAAAATTCCGGCTTTAGTTATTCTATATTCTCTCAACACAGGAATTATTTTATTTTTTATTTTTTCTATTTCTTTATTAGCTTCCATATTAATCCAACATCTATCCAGTTTTTAAGGTTTTCTTAGAAAATTTAGCATACAAGGAATATATAAAAAACTAATGGGCCTGCGAGAAGTTGAACCTTGGAATACTCCGGGTAAACAGATGTATTCTAAAGGTAATTTTTGTAACGAGCTATTAATTTTTGAGCTAAATTTATTTCTTCTTCAATTTGATAATTACATCAATAATTGCCAATAAAACGCCTATTCCCATTAAGCTATAACATACTAATCTACTTTGTCCAAAGACAATCCCAGCTATAATAAATCCAAACGCTAATCCTGCTAATGGAGTTAGTGGTTTTTGCTTTTTGTTTTTTCTAACAAAAAATACTAAAATAGCGATTATCAATAAAACTATTATTAAAATTAAAATGTAAATTTGAGATGCTTCCATTTATTATCCACCAATTTTTACTATATAATCTTTTCTGATTTTCTAACGAGCTGTTTCAACATATCTGAAATCATTTGCATATGCTCCAGGTTCACTACGTTCTGTTTTTAAATATAACATTATTCTTCCACAAGGCCATTGACCTATCCAAGAAATTGTAAACGGTCCTTCACCACCAAGCCAGTTTTTTAAAAAATCATAATGTTCTTGAGCCATAAAATTTTCATATGTTGCTGATTCTTTATGAGGAGGCAATAATCCAACTAAGTCTCCAGCCTTAACAATTCTTCTTTTACCTTCATCATCTAAAACAAATACTTCATTAAGTTTTCTTGGATTTCCCATATAAATTTAGTTCACTTTGGATTTTTAAAAATTTGTATAGTAGAAATATGGTCCTGAAGAGAATTGAACTGGTAGATAGATAATGTAAATGAATATATCCTAAAAGGGAATCTTTTTTAATGAGTTACTTAATATTTTGTTAACTCTTACTGGTAGTAACAAGTAGAAAACTTTAAAAAGAGCGCAAAATACATTTTCATTATGACTAGAAAAAAAGTTTTGGGTTTGGTTTTAGTTGTATCTTCTTTAATTGGATGTACAGAAAAACCACAAAATCTCCCATTATTCAAGGTTGAATGCGATACATCCCCCCAAGTTTATTTGTCTAGTGTCAATTCTAAAAGAGAGGACATAGAGCATCTAATAAAACTAATAAATACAAAATATGGGCTAAATGTTGAATCATTATGTAAAGACGAGGATAGATTATTAAGTGCTTTAAAAAGATTAGATTATTGTTTAGGAGATATATACTCTGGACTTATTTCCGATACTAAGAATATTAGAATTAAAGATATTGATGAAGAACCTAACCTTATTACAGCTCAAGCTTTTCCATCTGAAAAACTAATAGAAGTTTCCCCCTATAAAGTTATTGCTCCAAGAATACTTGCTCATGAATTCACACATGTAAAAGCAGAAAATTCTCCAGAGTTTAAAGAAAAATGGATGAAATTAATTAAAAGCTTTCCTAGTGATAAAAAACTTAAAAGGACAAATTCCAATCAATTTCCTTTTAGGGGATTTATGACAATGTATGGTTCTAATCCAAATTTTGAAGAAGTTATTGCTACTAGCACTTTTCCTAAAAGATTATCTAAGAAAAAAAATGGAAAAGTAATTGTTTCTACATATAGGGATGATGCCCCAGAATATATTGCATCAATTTATCATAGTTCAAGAGAAGACTCTCAATTTATATATGCAGACCCAAATGATGAGGCCTATACAAATAAATTAAAATTGCTTAGAGAATATAACTTTATGTCTCCTCAACAATATTCAGAAGTATTGAATGAATTAGGGATAAATAAAAAATATCCAATTAAAAAACCTTAAAAAATTTGTCTTTATGGGCGCTGGAGGAATCGGACCTCCGTCATCTCGGTGTAAACGAGAGGGTCTACCATTAGCCTAAGCGCCCATATTAAATATTATATCAAAGTCTTTTTAAATGTTAAGTTTATTATATTTTAGTAATAATGCGCTGCTAGTTTACCGGTAGAATTCGTCCTTGCCAATAACAACTTTTCTTTAAAAAAGAAAAGTTCTTAGAGTCAAAAGAAAGAATAGAAGCAAAAAGGACGGGAACCGGGTTCAATTCCCGGGTGGCGCATGTGTAGGATTGAATGAAATGAAATCCTAGCGACACACGGCACTAAGAATTTTTTCTTGAAATTCTTTCAGCCGGGTGGCGCATAAATGGGATTTATAAAATCCCATATAATACTTCATGAATTGAACCCGGGGTTCAATTACTTCAAAATGTATTTTGAATGTTGCCAAAACCTAGAAAACCTTTGGTTTTTTAGGCACAAAAAATCTTTGATTTTTTAGTGTTTTATTAAAAATTTTTAGCACCCGGGTGGCGCATTTTTTCTTTATAATAACCTTTAAAAGCATAAGCATAACAGAATATCTATGGATATTGAAATAATTAAGAAAAACCTTGAAAGAATGCTTGGACAAGAAAGATATTGTATGGACTTTGAATTAGTAGATGAAAGTATTGGAGGAAATGCAGGATTTTATGAAAAACGTCCGTGTGCAGGAGCTAATTTTTATTATAATCCAACAAGTGGGAAAATAAAAGCATTTGGCATTTGTCAAATTATTCCAAAAGAGATTCTGTCAAGATACCCAAAAGGAAGTTTTAGAGTTACTATTTCTCCATATAGCGAAATTGTAAATTGCTATTTACAAGAAGGAGCTAGTTCTGAAGCTCAAAGTAATATTTCTGAATCAATTAAAATATATAATGTTGTCAAAAAATCTCAAGTGAAAAAATAAAAAAAGTAAAGTAAAAAATAAAAAAAAATATTTACTTCTTCTTAGAAGCTTTTTCACACCATTTGCATTTGCATCCTGTCCAAACAATTATAATTATTAAAACAGCTGAAATAATTAATACCCATTTTGTAATTTCGCTGCTTAATATAGTTGGCCAAAAAGTAAGTGCAAGAATAATTAATGCAAGTATTGTTATACCCCAATTAGCACATGTCATATTTTTACCTCCTTATAATTAATAGAAAAATATAGTTTAAGAATATTTCTTTTTTAGTTAGGCTGATTACCACATAAATCTTTAAAAATTTGAAATATACCATATTTTATGGAAGATTTAAAAGAAAAAGGATTAGGAGATTTGGTAAGAGAAGTAATTAAACTTGAGATAAATAAAGATCATTTTCCTGAAATGATTAAAGAAGAAGAACGAAAATTAGATATTAAAATTAATCAATATTACGAAGAAATTAATAGAAGAGACAAAGCATTAAGAGAAACTTACAAATTTTATTAGTTTCATATTAATTTAATTAAAAAATAAAAAAGAAAATGAATGACAAACAATCAGTATATGTTTTGCCTGAAAATGTTCAAAGAATGCTTGGGCAGGATGCACAAAGAAATAATATTTTAGCAGCAAGAATAGTTGCAGATACAGTTAAAACTACTCTTGGACCAAAAGGAATGGATAAAATGTTAGTAGATAGTGTAGGAAACATAGTTATTACAAATGATGGAGTTACAATTTTAGAAGAAATGGAAATTGAACATCCTGCTGCAAAAATGATGGTTGAAATTGCTAAAACACAAGAAAATGAAGTTGGAGATGGGACAACAACTGCTGTAATGATAGCCGGAAGACTTTTAGAAAATGCAGAAAAATTGCTTGATAAGAAAATTCATCCAACAGTCATAACTAAAGGTTATCAAATAGCTTCTGAAAAGTCAATTGAAATTCTTAACTCACTTGCAACAAGAGTTACAACAGATGATGACAAAATTTTAAGGCAAATTGCAATAACTTCAATGACTGGAAAAAGTGTTGAAGGGGTAAAAGAGAAATTTGCAGAAATTATTGTTAATTCAGTTAAACTAATTGAAGATTATGGAAAAATAGATTTAAGTAATATTAAAATTGAAAAAAGTAAAGGAGACAGTATTAAAGATACTGAATTAATTTCTGGAATTGTCTTAAATAATGAAAAAATCAACATTGATATGCCTTCAAATATTGACAATGCAAGAATTGCTCTTTTTGATTTTGCAATTGAACTAAAAAATTTAGACATTGAAACAAAAATAAATATTTCAACACCTGACCAACTTCAAGGATTTATTGATTCAGAAGAAAGAATTTTAAAAGAAATGATTGAAAAAATAAAAAAATCTGGAGCAAATGTTGTTTTCTGTCAAAAGGGAATTGATGATATTGCTCAGTATTATTTAACTAAAAATAAAATCTATGCATGCAGAAGAGTTTCTAAAAGCGATTTAGAAAAATTAGCAATGGCTACAGGAGGAAAAATAATAAGCAATCTTAATGAGTTAAGCAGTGATGATTTAGGAAGTGCAAAAAGTGTAGAAGAAGTAAGAAAAGGAGATAATGCAATGACTTATGTTAGAGGTTGCATAAATCCCAAAGCAATAACAATAATGATTAGAGGGGGTTCTGAACATGTTATCGATGAAACAGAAAGAGCTATAAAAGATGGGCTTGGAGATGTTGGAGCAGTTTTAAAAGATGGTATGGTTGTAGCAGGTGGTGGAGCAATTGAAATTGAGCTAGCTAAGAAACTAAGAGAATTTTCCCAAAGCTTATCAGGCCGCGAACAGCTAGCAGTAGAAGAATTTGCATCTGCTTTAGAATATATTCCAATTACTCTTGCAGAAAATGCAGGTTTAGACCCTATTGATATAATAACTGAATTAAAAGCGCAACATGAAAACAATGAAAAATATTTTGGCTTAAACCTATTCAATGGAAAAGTTGAAAATACATTTGATGCAGGTATTATTGAACCCTTAAAAGTCAAAACTCAGGCAATAAGCTCTGCTTCAGAAGTTGCTATAATGATTCTAAGAATTGATGATGTCATAGCAAGTTCCAGAAGCAAAAAATCAAATTCCCGAGAGGGAATGATTCCTGGAATGGGTTTTGAATAAAGAAATCGCGGAAATTTGTTATCTCTATAGTAATACTTAAGGCATTCTTCGCAAATTTCCTAGACGCGATTTCTAATTTTATTTTTCGAATTAAACTGCGGCAAGATCGCAGGTTATTAAATCTAAAAAACAAAATAAAATAAATTATTTTTTAGTAATATTTATATACGCTTGATTTGTTATTACTCTATGGCTGAGAAAGATAAAATTACTGAATCAAAAGTAAAATATTCAGGCATATTTGATTTCAAAGAGGTTTACCAATTTGTCTACAGATGGCTTGATGAAGAAGATTATTGGATTGAAGAAAAGAAATATATTGAAGAAGTTTCAGGAGATACAAAAAAAGTTGAAATACAGTGGATTGCATCTAAAAAAATTTCTGATTATTTCAAATTCGAGCATAAACTTAATTGGAGAATTATTGGTTTAACTTCAATTGAAGTTGAAAAAAACGGAAAAAAGATAAAAATGAATAAAGGTAATTTTGAAATTAAAATTGCTTCAACATTAGTTAAAGATTGGGAAGGAACCTGGGAAAAACAACCTTACATGAAATTTTTAAGAGGACTTTATGATAGATTTTTAATTGAAGGAAGAATTAAATCATATGAAATTAAATGTTTCTTAGATGGACAAGACCTTGCAGAGCAGATAAAAGCATTTTTTGCAATTGAAGGTATGAAATAATTTAATAGTTTTTGTTATAATATAAGGGTAAAAACTATATCAAATTCTATCCAAAACTTTATATATTAATGCTTCATAAACTTCTTAATATGATAAAAAAAGTGGTTGTATTTGGGGTGTTTGTACTGTTTTTAATGTTAAATATAAGTTTAATTTGCGCTTCAAGCTTAACAGTAAGCTCTCAACCAGTTGTCTCTACAATCATTAATGACCATGATAAACCATTAATTTTTGATGTTAGAATAACAAATAATGCAGGAGCTTCAACATTTCAAATTTACAGCTTTGAACAATTCAGAATAGAACCAAGCGAAGTTGAACTAAAAACTGGAGAAACAAAAACAGTTAAAGTTGAATTTTATCCAACTGGCTCAATGAGAGAAAATACCGGTTATATTACTATACCAGTCTATATTAAAAACAAAGCAATAAACGAACAGGGAGAACTAAGTAAAATAGTTGTTAAATTAGTCAGTTTCTCAGAAGCATTTGATATTGGAGGGGAAAATATTAACTTAAATTCAAGTGAAATAAAGGTTTATTTCTATAATAGAGAAGATGCAACTTATGAAAATATAGATGCAACATTTTCATCTGCTTTTTTTGATGATACAAAAAGATCAATTTCATTAAAACCTTACCAAAAATACGAACTTACAATTCCTATAAATTACGGCAAGATAAAAAAACTTATTGCAGGAACATACAGCATTACTTCTAATATTAATTTAGATGGAAAAAGTGTTACTTTATCAGGATATATTAAAATATTAGAAAAATCAGGATTAACAGTCAGTCAGCAAGCAAGTGGCTTAATAATAAGAAATGATATAATTGAAAAAACAAATGAAGGAAACATTCCACTTGTTGCAGAAATTAATGTAAGAAAAAATATAATTTCAAGATTATTCACAACATTTTCACTTGAACCAAATCGTGTTGAAAGAAGCGGATTTTTTATTGATTATGTATGGCAGAAAGAATTAAATCCAGATGAAAAAATTAAAGTTAATGTTACAACAAATTGGATATTTCCATTCTTATTGTTAATTGCTTTTATTGTTATAGTTATTTTAATCAATGCATATATAAGACAAAATCTAGTTATTACAAAAAAAGTTGGATTTGTAAGAACAAAAACAAATGATTTTGCACTTAGAGTAACTGTTCATGTTAAAGCAAGAAAGTTTATGGAAAAAGTTGTAATCTATGATAGACTTCCAGGAATTGCAAAGCTTTATGAAAGATTTGGAGAGCCACCAACAAAATTCAGTGCAGAAAGCGGATTAATGCAATGGAATATTCCATATCTCTCTCCAGGAGAAGAAAGAGTATTTTCATATGTATTTTATTCAAAAATTAATGTTGTTGGCAAGTTTGAATTGCCTTCTTCAACCGGAGTTTACGAAATGCAAGGCAAGATGCATGAAACACATTCTAACAGAGCTTTCTTTATTAATGAACCAAAAAAAGCTTCTAAACACGATGAATTTTCTTAAGAAAACTTAAGATTAGGTGTAAATTTATTAATCTAAATTATAACTTATAAAAAAGTAAGTAAGAATAGGATTATTTAATTAATCATAAAGTATATTAAATAATTTGATAAAAAAGGATATAGGAACTTTTAAAAATCAATATAGCTATTAATTTTCATCCCTTCATAGCTTAGTGGTTTAAAGCGCCTGGCTGTAGACAATGTCTAGGGTGGACTGTTCCGTATGGAATATAGAATGAAACCTGATTAGAATAAATCCGCTACGGATTTAGCAGACCCCGGGAGATCCCCAGTTCAACTCTGGGTGGAGGGATTTTTCTTATTCATAAATTAGATTCTTAAGAATAATAATATTTAAATAATAAGCTAGTTGAGATTAAACATGGTTGAAGAAAAAATAGAAGAATTAGTGCCATATAGGGGAGATATTGTTGGTTGTGGTAGTCATAGTAATAATAGTAAAGGTAATGAAGATTATTATCTTGTTCTTCAAGAAGAGAATTCTAAACAATTTATACAAATTGAATATTCTAATTATCCTAGCAGTTTATGGAATGTATTATATACTGAAAGGCAAAGGTTAGAATCAAAAAAGAAAAGTTCTAAGGTTGAAATATATCTTACTGAAAAAATTTGTAATGAAAAAGCAAGTTATACTGGAAAGGGAATGATTAAACTTCTTGGGCTTACTAGTTAATTTTATAAATCTCTTAAAAATAGAGTTTAATGGCAAATGAAAGAAAAACTAAAATTCCTATTCCAATAACATACATAATTCTTAGGCAAATACATAAATCAGCACAAATACTTCAAAGAGACAATTCAGAAATAGCAGAAGATTATCGAAACGGAATGATTATGCCAGAAATTGTTGAAAAATATTCTATTTCAGAAAAATTCAAAATCTCCCCAGAAGTTGCAAGAAGTATTGTAAGATATGCTTTAGTTGGAAACCAACAAGGCAGAACAATATATAATGGACTAATACCTGCTAAAGAATTTGAAGAACTTGCTTTTGAACATAGGTCGAAAAATGGAATGAAAAATGGAACTATTACTGGGAAAAAATTCTATGAAGAAAAAAAAGGGCTTTTTGCTAGAGGTATTGAACAAGTAGTAGAAGCAGGAAAAAAAGGAGGAAAAATAGGGGGAAATAAATTATATTTAGAAAAAAGAGGAATTCATGCCTATAGCCATGAAGAAAATGTTGAAAACGGAAAACAAAGTGCATTATCTCGCGGTTTTAATCTATGGGGTGAAGAGGAAATTGAGTTTACGAAAGAATTAATTAATTCTCCAGAATATCGAAAAGGAAGTTTTGTTAAAAGAGTTAAAATTTGTGAACAAGTTAATAATCAATTCCACAACGGAAAATATATTCGTGATCCTCAAGCAATTTCTTATTTAATGTATAAATTGAAAAATAAAAAGTAAAATCATCAAAAAAACAATAGTTCCATTGTTTTTTGGATGCTCGGGAATTAAAATACTAATATTTAACTATATTATAAATAATATAGTTTTAATTCCCTACATAATAATCCTTATAAAGGCTTCAAAATATAAAACGCGATGAAACGAAGAGAATTTTTAAGATATATGGGAAGCCTATTACCTTATTATTTATTACCAGATTATGAAAAAAATCAGAATAATGAAGTTACAATATGTGGTGCAGGAGATGTAACACTTGGAGGCGCATTTCCGTATATGTTTGAAAAAGTAAAAAAAGAGAATGGAGAAGATAAAGCTTTCAAAGCACCTTTTGAAAAAGTATGTAAATACTTTTGTGATTCAGATATTAATATTGTTAATCTTGAAGGTGCATTAACTAATTCAAATAAAATAAGACCAAAAAAATTTAATTTTAAAGGAGACCCTAAATATGCAAAATGTTTAAATGAGGGGAATATTCCAATTGTTAATCTTGCAAATAATCATATAATGGATTTTTATGAAGAAGGGGCATTAGATACAATATGCACATTAAATGATTGTAATATAAAATATTGTGGAGCAGGAAAAAATATTGAAGATGCATCTACTCCAAGGTTCTTAGAAAGAAATAATGTAAAAGTTGGATTTTTAGGTTATGCTTGGGTTGGTGCTGATTATCCTGCAAAAAAAGCTTCTGCAGGAACAAATCAAATAAATAAAGAAAAAATTAAAAATGAAGTTAGAGATGCCAAAGATAATTGTAATGTTTTAGTTGTTTCTACACATTGGGGCGATGAAAGAGAATCATATCCGAATTCAATTCAAAAAGATTTTGGAAAATTAATTATCGATAGTGGAGCAGATATAATTTTTGCCCATCATCCTCATGTATTACAAGGAATTGAAAAATATAATAATGGAATAATCTTTTATAGTTTAGGCAATTTTGCATTCGGAGGAAATACTTTTCCTTCAGATAGAGATTCAATGATTGCAAAAGTTAAATGCACAAAAAATGGAGTTAATAATTTTGAGGTTGTACCTATAATAACTCATCCGCAATGCGGGATTTATCAACCATTTGTTCCATCAGATGGGGAAAGAATTATTGATAAATTAAAAGAAAGATCTAAATCATTATTAAATGAAGAGATTAAAATGTTAATATAATAATATAAATGAATATTAATAGTTAAATTATCAAAATGGGTTGAAATAATAATTTATTACCCTTTTTATATTTATCCTCTATTAATTTATATCGCTTGAATCATAAAAAGATTTAAAAAGATAACATATTTATCAGAAATAGTTAAAATAAAGAGGATAAATGGTACGAAAAGAAACTGCCGAAGAGGAATTAGAAAAGGACATTGATGAAGATGATATTGATGAATTCCCTGTCGAAGAAGATTTAGATCAACTTGATCAAACGTGGTAAAGAATTTTTTATTTTTTTATTTTTTTCTTAATTTTTTGCCAGAGATATTTATTTAAAGCAATACAATTTTAAATTAATATGTTAATCGGACTTATTGGTAAGCCTAATGTGGGAAAAAGCACTTTTTTTAAAGCTGCTACAATGGCAGATGTTCTTATTGCAAATTATCCTTTTGCAACAATAAAAGCAAATCACGGAATGGCTTATGTTAAGATTAAAGATTTAGCTGCAGAATTTGATAAAGTATCCAATCCTAGAGAAGGTTATGTTAAAGAAGGCTGGAGATTTGTTCCATGTGATTTAATGGATGTTGCAGGGCTTGTAGAAGGTGCAAGTGAAGGCAGAGGGCTTGGAAATGAGTTTCTGAATGATTTGGCAGGGGCAGATGCATTTATTCATATTGTAGATATGAGCGGAGAAACAGATGGCGAAGGTAAACCAACTGAAAACTATAATCCTGCAAATGATATAAAATTTATTGAAAAAGAACTAGATTTGTGGTATCTAGGTATTTTAAAAAAAGTATGGAAAACATTTTCAAGAACTGTTGAAGCACAAAAAACGAATTTCGCAGAAGCAATTTTCAAGCAATTTTCTGGGTTAAAAGTATCAATTGAAGATGTAAAACACGTTGTTTTGAAAAGCGGGTTAAATGTTGAGCATCCAAGCAAATGGACCGAAGAAAATATAATGCATTTTGCAAGAACAATGAGAAAAGAGACAAAGCCAATGATTATTGCTGCAAATAAAATTGATAGGCCAAATGGCAGAGAGAACTATGAAAAAATTAAAGAAGAATTTGATTATCCTATTGTTCCGTGCTTTGCAGAAGGAGAATTAACATTAAGACAAGCAGACAAAAACGAAATAATTGATTATATTCCGGGGGAAAAAAGCTTTAAAATTAAAAAAGAACTAAATGAAAAGCAGAAATTAGCAATTAATGAAATAAAAAAGATAATGGACGAGTTTGGAGGCACAGGTGTTCAGGAAATTATGAATAAAGTTGTTTTTGATATTTTAAAACAAGTTGCTATTTTTCCAGCAGGTTCAAAAATGGAAGACAGTAAAGGAAATGTGCTTCCAGATTGTTTTTTAATGCCTCAAGGTTCAACTGCTTTAGATTTTGCTTATCGATTACATAGCGACATTGGAGATAATTTTGTTAAAGCAGTTCATATTAAAACAAAAAAAGCTGTTGGCAAAGATTATGTTTTAAAGCATCTTGATGGGTTAGAGATTATGGTTAAATAGGTTAAGTAGAATGATAATAAATGTTAAAGTAAAACCAAAAAGTGGGAAAAGTGAAATAATTGAAGTTGTGAAAGATAAAGATTATATAATAAATGTTAAAGCAGAGCCTGAAAATAATAAGGCAAATATTGAGTTAATTAATCTGCTAGCTAAATATTTTAAAGTTTCAAGCAATAATATTAAAATAAAAAGAGGATTAACAAGTAGAAATAAGATTGTTGAGATAAATAATTAAAATGAAAGGAGATATTGTTGTTAAAGTAAAATTAGGGTCAATGAAAAAGTCTATTGAGAATTTTGGTGCAGACAGATATTTAATAAAAACAGATTCAACTGAACATAACACTGCAAATCGAGATATTGTTACAATGCTTTCAAGATATATGGGTATTCCTGAGAATAAGATTATTTTAAAATCAGGATTAGCAAGCGAAGATAAAGTTTTCCAGCTTGTGATGTAAATTAATAATATAAATCTTTAAAAACTAGAATATGAAATTATCCTAATGGGAATAGAATCTCCTGCAGTTGTTGAACAAATTAAAGCAAATTTAGAAGTTTTAATTATTAACCAATATAATCCCGATATTTTTAATTTATTAAAATTAATTAATCCTAGGAATTTTCATGCTAGGGACTTAAGTCCTAAAGAACAACCTAAAGAAAATGAATTAGAAGCTACAAAATTCAGGAAACTTGCGCGTTATACTTTTTATGAACTTAAAACAGGGCCTGAAAATGTTCTTGGCGCTGTTAAAAAATCAATTAGTGATAGAGCATTAGGTTATAGAAAAGAATTAGAAGAATTATCTAATTTTTATGGGTTTCAAATTGGAGACACAAGTTTAGGAGACTGGGTTAAAGCTAAAAAATTTGCTGCTTCAAGAGTTAGCAGTCATTACGGTACTCCCCTTATTTGAACAATCTTTAAATATTGATTTTTCTGATTATATTAATGGGAATAAAATATGAAGAGGCGCCTGATTTGCAAATTCAGGCAGAAGAAATTTCTAAAGTATTGTTTCCTCATGTAAAACTTGATAGAATTAAATGCTTTAGGAGTTATGGAACATCTTCTCGCGGGACTATTGCAAGATGTCATGCTCTTGGAAAGCTAATGCAGAAAACAATTGGAGTTAAAGCGCATTATGCTCTGGAATTTATTTCAGAAAGATTTGATAAAATGTCAGAAGAAGAAAAAACCAAAGTTTTAATTCATGAATTGATGCATATCCCATATTCATTTGGTGGAGGATTTAAGCATCATGACTGGGTAACTGATAGGAATATTAATATTTTATATAAACAATATTTAAACTTGAAGAATAATGATGGAAATCCAAGTTTAATTAATAATGAAAAAGATAAAAAGCTTGGAAATTACTTTAGGTGGAATTAAGTACAATCCTAAAGTTTAAATAGTTTAATTGCTATTATTTATTATTAAATCCCTGGTATGGCCTTCGGGTAATGCCAGGAGTACCTATTTTATGAAAATTAAAAAATTTTTCAATTTCTCGCTTTAGGAGGTAAAGCTTCGAATTATGGAAAAAAGAAGAGCAATTATTTTTATTGATGGAAGTAATTGGTACCATAATTGCAAATCAATAATAAAACCAAGTAAGATTAATTTTCTTAAACTTTCAAATTTTATTTGTAATCATTTTAATTTTGATTTAAAAGAAATAAGATATTATAACTCTATTCCAGATATTGCTGATAATGAAGAAGTTTATTATAAACATATTAAATTTTTAGAGGAATTAAAGAAGCAGGGGATTATTGTTCAAACAAGAAAACTAAAAAAAATAATAAAAGAGAATATAAGTGTAGAAAAAGGAGTAGATGTTTTAATTAGTGCAGATATGATTAAAGAATCCCTTGTTGAAAACAATTGTGAAGTTTGTATTTTGATATCCGGAGATGCAGATTTTATTCCAGTTATGGAGATAATAAAAGAAGCTAAAAAAGAAGCAATTACTTGTTGTGTTATCAAAGGTTATGGTAGAGAATTACTTCAGGGTAAATTTAGATATTTAATTTTAAAAAAGGAGGATTTAATTAATTGTTCTGATGAAAATAAAAATTAAGTTAAAAGATAAAGAAATCAGTTTAGAAGCAATTGAAGCAGGTATTTTCCAAAGATTTAGAGGTTTGATGTTTAGAAATAAAGAAAAAGCACCTATTTTGCTATTTAACATGAAAAAGCAATATGCAATACACTCATTTTTTGTGTTTTTTGACTTTATTACTTTATGGTTAGATAATAAAAACCGTGTCTTAGAATGGAAAATTGTAAAACCCTTTTCTCCTTATGAAAAATCAAATGCTGAATTTTATAAAATAATTGAAATTCCAATTAATCGACGATATCACTCTTTAGTTACCTTTATCGTCGGAGAAAGGTTTAAAAAGACTAATCGTCTATAAATAATATAATTGTTAAAAAAGGAGGTAAAAAATGGGACAAATTTTAGTTAAGAATGCTGTTAAAAGAAAGTCAGGTTACCTTTACTATGTAGACGGAAAAGGTAATGTTTGTGAAGCAAAAATGGCTAGAGGCGGCAGAAAGAAGAAAAAGAAAAAGTAAACTTTCTTTTTTTATTTTATTCTTTTTTATTTTACTATTTCTCTTTTATTTTTATATTTTATTCGATAGATTTATAACATTTATTTTAAGTATTTATTTATGATCCTAGGCATTGAATCAACAGCACATACATTTGGCATTGGAATTGTTAATAATGGTAAAATACTGGCAAATGTTAAAGACAGCTATACCACTGAAAGCGGAGGCATAATTCCTATAGATGCTGCAAAACATCATAGAGATGCTTCTCGTGTTGTTCTAGATAAAGCACTTGAAACTGCTGAAATTAAATTAAAAGATATTAAAGCAGTTGCATTTTCTCAAGGTCCGGGTTTAGCTCCGTGTTTAATTGCTGGAAAAAACTTTGCAGTTGAATTAGCTGATGAATTAAAAGTTCCTATAATTGGAGTAAATCATTGTATTGCACATTTAGAAATTGGAAAAACAACCGGTGCAAAAGATCCGGTAATGTTATATGCATCTGGAGCAAATACTCAGATAATTGCTTATGCTGGAGGGAAATATCGCGTGTTTGGAGAAACATTAGATATTGGTGTTGGAAACTTTATTGATACTTTTGCACGCGGAGCAGGTTTAGGATTTCCAGGAGGGCCTAAAATTGCAGAACTTGCTGAAAAATCAAAAAATTATATTGAACTTCCTTATTCAATTAAAGGTATGGATGTAAGTTTTTCTGGTTTATTAACAAAATTACAGCAAATGTTAAATCAGAAAAAAGCATCAATTGAAGATTTATCTTTTTCACTTCAAGAAACTGCTTTTGCAATGTTAGTTGAAGCAGGTGAAAGAGCACTAGCACATACTGGAAAAAATGAACTAATTTTAGGGGGAGGAGTTGCATGCAATAAAAGATTAAAAGAAATGTGTGAGATTATGTGTAAAGAAAGAAAAGCTAAATTTTTCTGCCCTGAAAATCAATTTCTTGTTGATAATGGGGGAATGATTGCTTATCTTGGTGAAATTATGTTTAAGTCAGGAATCAAAGAAACAAATTTAGACAAAGTTGATATAAAACCAAAAGAAAGAACAGATGATATAGTTGTGAGCTGGAAATAATCTAATAAATATAATTTTATAAATGTCTTTTTTCTGGATTTTTAATGAATAATCCAAAAATAACCCTTGTTGAGCTCCCTCCAACCTCTTTTGGAAAGTTAAATACTCCATTAGTAAAAGATATTTATACAAGATTTAGACTTCCTGCAAGAGCAAATCCTTTGCTTCATGCTATTCTTTATAATGAAGGTTATGAAGATGTTAAAAGCATAGACCCTCGGGCAGATAAAAGAAATGAAATAGATGGAAAAGATTTAGAGAGAATTATTAGTTCAGATTATTTGCTTCTTTCTTCAATTACTCGAACAATTAATCAGACAGAACAACTTGCAAAATTATATAGACTTGCAAATCGAACTGGCAAAATTATTGTAGGAGGATTTCATGCTTCATTATCTCCTTTAGAAGTCTTAGAATGGGCAGATGTTGTTGTAAGGCATGAAGGAGATAAAACAATTGTTGAATTATTAAGAAATTTAAATAACGGACTTTCATTAGAAAATGTTAAGGGAATTAGTTATAGAATTGGAAATGAGTTTATTAATAATCCTTGCAGAGAATTTTTAACAGAAAAAGAATTATCTAATCTTCCTAATCCAGATTATTCAATTTATCCACGGAGAACAATGGGAGTCTTAAATACTTCAAGAGGATGCCCGTATGGATGTAATTTTTGTTCTGTAACCGAATTTTATGGTAGAAATTACAGAAGAAAATCAAATTCAAAAATACTTGAAGAATTAGCTGCTATGGAAAAAACCAAAAAAATATTTTCTAATAGAAGTATTTTTATTACAGATGACAACTTTGCAATGAAAAAAGAAGAAACAAAAGAACTTTTAAAAGAAATGGCTAAATTAAATAATGGAAGAAAATATACCTGTCAATTAAGTGTTAATTCTGCATTTGTTAATGGAGAAGATAATATTGATGAAGAATTCTTATATTTATTAAAAAAAGCGAATTTTATTGCAGTATGCCTTGGAGTTGAATCAATTAATGAAGATACTCTTAAATCTTATAAAAAACCTGCAACTGCTGAAAGAAATAAAATTGCAGTAACTGAATTTAGAAAAGCCGGGCTTTGGAATCATGTTATGATGGTTATTGGGGGAGATGGAGATACAAATGAATCTTTAGATGAAACTGTTGAATGGGCAAGAAAATATGTAGATAGTGTCCAATTTTTTGCACCTATTCCATTTCCAGGAACCTCACTTACAAAAGAAATGGAAAAACAAGGAAGAATGCTTTCAAAAGATTATTATTTATACGATGGTTTTCACGTTGTTATTGAACCAAAGAATTTTTCTCCATATGAATTACAAATGAAAATACTTGAAATGGATAAAAAATTTTATACTTTGAAAAATAATCCTTATATAAAAGATTCTGCACGTCCGTGGTATAAACGGGGAGTCCATACTTATGCTCAAAAAATGATGTGGGACATTGAGCATGAACCTCAGTCAATTGAACATATAAAAATGCTGAAAAAGATGGAATAAAAATACAAATTGTCTTTAATAATATTTTGCTAATTTTGGGTTAAATTTTCCTTTTTCAACTTGAGAGGGGATATTTTTTTTAATTTCCCAAAGATGATGGCTGATATGATTATAAAATGCACGATATTCCAAAGAGTTATCATAATCTTCTTCAATAGCTGATAAGTCATCATTTAATTTAAACCTCATTATATGCATTTCCTTTAAGAAATCTTCAACAATTGAATAGTTATCATCAATTTTTTTAACTGCGAAATCAACAATTTTTGAGTCATTTGTTGCTTTTTCAATTCTCTCAATTGCTTTTTGTTTTTCTGTTTCTAAAGTTTGAAGCCATTGTTCTAACATAAACATTTGTTTTTTCTGAGGTTTATAAATTTATAGTTTTTTATTATCACAAATAATGAGAAAAACTGGGATAATTATTCTACTTTTGCAATATAAGTATCATATCTTGCACCACCATAAAATGCTTTTTTATACTCTTCTGCATCTTTTTTTCTTGTAAATCCCATATTTCCTTGATAATGGTCTGGAGACAAAATCATTCCACATCCAAAAACTAGATAAGTATTTTGTTTAGGAGTAATTATAATTCCTTTATCTTTGAGTAAATTAATTAAACCTTCATAAATTTGTTCATTTCCTTCTCTTTTATTATTAATTTCACTTAAACCTTCCCAATTAACATCTTCAATTTTACCATCTTTTATTCGAGCGTATTTTTTTAGTTCTCTTTCAAAAAACTCTTCATTGGAGGTTGCACGTCGTCTTTTCATGCCATTAAGCTTTTTTGCTATTTTATAAAGATTTATGTAATAAAATATCAATAATCACAAATTATTTAAATTGTTTTTAATGCAAAATGTAATGCTCAGCAGATTAAATAGGAAAATTAAACCACACGGTAACAATAAAATTAAGAAAAATTATCTATTAAGAATTTCAACTCTTGAAGGTAAAAAATATTATGAATCTTTTTCAGCTTTTGGAATAGATACAATAAGAGATTATCTGCTTTTAAATTTTAGAGGAGATTTTTCTGCTCCCGGCTTTTATACTAATGAAAATAATAATCGTCCAGTTCAAATAGGCTGTTTTAATCGACTTGATGATGATACTTATATTAATAAAAATGATGATATTGAACACATTATAGGTATTGACGTAAAACAAAAAAAGCAAAAAATCTGGGAAAAGGTTTACTAGTAAGTTTTATAAACCTTCTTTTTGATAGATAATTAACCGATGAGGTACTAAATTATACGGAGGCCAAAAATGGACTTCTATACAATTGTTGAAAAAGCAAGAAAAACCGGAAAAATTGAAAAAGGAACTAATGAAGTTACAAAAGCAATAGAACGAGGAACTGCTAAATTAGTAGTTGTTGCTTCAGATGTTTCTCCAAAAGAAATAATACAACACCTTTCAATTTTGTGCAAAGAAAAAGGCATAAAATACGGAGAAGTTGACAGCAAGCAAAAATTAGGAATATCTGTTGGAATACCAGTAGCTTGTTCGTCTGTTGCAATTATTACAGCCGGTGATGCTGAAAAAGACATTGCAAATATAAAATAATTTTTTATAAACTAAAATGGCAGAACAAAAAGACTCGAATCAGAATGAACAGCAGAAGAAAAAAGTAATTAGATTTAGTGAAGAAGCTGTGCCTGCAGTTGTTGAAGATATTCTTGGAAGAACTGGATTTAGAGGAGAAGTTACTCAGGTTAAAGCTAAAATTCTTGATGGAAGAAATAAAGGAAGAAGCATGAGAAGAAATGTTAAAGGGCCTGTAAGAATTGATGATGTTCTAATGCTTAGAGAAACTGAAATTGAAGCAAGAAGAATAAGAAGCAAAGTTACAAGAGGAGCTTACACATAACATGCCACAATGTTCATATTGTAAAAGAATGTATCATCCTCCAAGAGGATTAACTTTTGTTTTATCTAATGGAGATATTCTTTATTTTTGTTCAAGCAAATGCCAAAAAAATCATAGAATGGGAAGAAAACCAGATAATGTAAATTGGATAAGAAAACAAGATAAAGAAATTGAAGCTTCTGAAGAAGCAGAAGAAAAAGAATAAATACCTTAAACACTTCATAAAATAATAAATATGGCCTTAAAAAAAGAGAAAAATTCATTTAAATTTTTAATAGCTGCTGCAGTTATTCTATTAGTAATTGTTATTGCAGTTGTTTTAATTTTTAACTGGGGAGTTTTAGATACTGCTGGAAGAGCAACTATTCAACTTAGTCTTGATAAAGCTGTTGAAACCCCTCCTGCAAAAATAAACGGTTTTATGCTCTTAACATATTTTGTACTAATTGCTTTAGTTCTTCTTTTAGTTAACTGGATTCTAAAGAAAAAGGTTTTTTCTAAAGAATGTTAAATAGATAAGTTTTATATACAATTTATTATTATAATTATAAAAGAGGGAATAATAAGTTGTCATATCTAAAACATCTAAATCTTAGCAAGAAGTCTAGTGGCAAAAAGGAAAATAAAAAACAAAATTTTGAAAATTCAAAAAAAATAAATTCTTATCAAAGAATTAGAATAATAGTTCCTAAAACTCTGCCATTTATCATAATAATAATGTTATTAGCAATAATTATTTTTGGAGTATTTATTATTAAAAGCAATATTACTGGAGAAGCAATATTAATAAGCAACCCAAAAATTATATTTTTATCTGGAGCAGAGCAATTAAATTCAGATAAATTAGTTATTTCAGATATTTATGAAAGGGTTAAATCACAAGATGATAATTGGAAAATAATTAAGCCTAGCGAGTTTATCAGAGTGAGTTTTGAATATAATTTAGGAAATAGAAACGATCTTTCTATTTATGCAAAATCAATTAGTAACAGCCCTGCAAGAATTAATGTATATAGAAAAGGAGATAATCAACCTATTGCAATATTTACAGATATTTCTGAACAAGGATATTACAAAGTTTATCTAAGCGGGCTTAACAAAAATGAAATAACCAATACTTTTGATTTAGAGATTTTAGATAACTCTATAGAATTCGATTATATTTTTGACCCTTAAATCAATAAGATTATCTTCTCGTCGCTAAAAAATGGCATTTTGTCGTCGATAAAAGCGCTTTTGTCGATAGAAAGCTTTTTAAACCAAGAAGGCCTTTTCAGAGGGTAAAATCTGAATAAAAATACGGATTTTCTCATATCTTTTACAAAAATGGCAGAAGAATATTCAGCAAAGTCAATTAAAGTGCTAGAAGGCTTAGAAGCAGTTAGAAAACGCCCTGCAATGTATATAGGAAGCACTGGTAAAGATGGGTTGCACCATTGTTTCTATGAAGTTATTGATAATTCTATAGATGAAGCTCAAGCAGGAGAAGCTAATCTGATAGTTGTATCAATAAACAAAGATGGTTCTTTAAGTGTTACCGATAATGGTAGAGGAATACCAGTTGAAAAGCATGAGTCTGGTAAATCTGCTTTGGAAGTTGTTATGACTAAACTTCATGCAGGTGGAAAGTTTGAAAATAAAGCATATCAGATTTCTGGAGGGCTTCATGGAGTTGGAGTAACTTGTGTAAATGCACTTTCTAAAAAGCTTGTGGCTGTTGTTAAACAAGGAGGTAAGATTTATGAGCAAGTGTATAAAAGAGGAGTTCCTGAAGGCTCTGTAAAGGTTATAGGTAGTACTGAAAAAGATGATACAGGGACAAGTATTACATTTTGGCCAGATGATGAAATATTTTCAACACTTAATTTTGATTTTAGTGTAATTGTTAATAGAGTTAGAGAGCTGGCTTTTTTAAATTCAAATGTTAAAATAATTGTAAAAGATGAAAAAGAGGGTAAGAAAGAAGAATTTCATTATGATGGTGGTTTAATTGAATTTGTTAAATGGATAAATCGTTCAAAATCTTCTCTTCATAAGCCGGTTTATTTTAAAAAACAAACTGATTCAACAATTATAGAAGTTGCAGTTCAGTATGTTGAAGGTTATCAGGATAATATTTTTGGTTTTGTTAATACAATTAATACTGTTGAAGGTGGAACACATATTTCTGGATTTAAAACAGCTTTAACACGGGCAATTAATGATTATGCAACTAAAAAAGGAATTTTAAAAAATAGTGATAAGTTAACTGGAGATGATGTTAGAGAAGGTTTAACTGCAATTATTAGTTTGAGAATGAAAAGTCCGCAGTTTGAAGGGCAGACAAAAACAAAATTAGGAAATTCAGAAATAAAAGGTTATGTTGATTCAGTAGTTTCAGTTGCATTAACAGAATTTTTAGAAGAAAATCCTGATATTGCAAATAAAGTTGCTAATAAATGCGTTTCAGCTGCAAAAGCTAGAGAAGCTGCAAAAAAAGCAAGAGATTTAGTAAGAAGAAAAACTGCTGTTGGATTTTCAGGACTGCCTGGAAAGTTGGCAGATTGTTCAACAAAGAAATTTGAGTTGACAGAATTGTATATTGTTGAAGGAGATTCTGCTGCTGGATGTTTTTCTGGAGATACAAAAGTTGCTTTAGCAGACGGAAGAAATATATCATTTAAAGAATTAGTTAAAGAGTACGAAAATGGAAAAGATAATTTTTGTTATACTATAAAAAATGATGGAACTATTGGGATTGAAAAAATTGAAAATCCAAGAGTAACGAAAATTAATGCTAATGTAATTAAAGTAATTTTAGACAATAATCAAGAAATTGTTTGTACTCCAAACCATAAGTTTATGCTAAGAAGTGGAGAGTATAAAGAAGCAAAAGATTTGACAAATGAAGATTCGTTGATGCCATTATATTTAGAAGTTACTGTTAAAAATAATCATAAAATAAGAAAAATTGAATTGTTAAATGATTTGATTGATGTTTATGACTTAGAAGTTAAAGATACACATAATTTTGCGCTTGCTTCAGGTGTTTTTGTGCATAATAGTTCAAAAATGGCAAGAGATAAAGAATTTCAGGCAATTTTACCGTTAAAGGGTAAAATTTTAAATGTTGAAAAATCAAATCCGGTTAAAGTTTTAAGTTCTGAAGAAATTGTTAATTTAATTACTGCAATTGGAACCGGGATTAAGGAAAATTTTTCAATTGATAAATTAAGATATAGTAAAGTTATAATTATGACAGATGCAGATGTTGATGGACAGCATATTAGAACTTTGCTTTTAACATTTTTCTTTAGATATGTTCCTCAGTTAATTGAAAACGGGAATATTTATGTTGCTATGTCTCCGTTATATAGAGTTAGAAAAGGAAAAGACACTTATGTTTATTCTGATGAAGAATTAGAAAAAGTTTTAAAACAATATAATGGGAAAGCAGATGTTCAAAGATTTAAAGGATTAGGAGAAATGGATGCTTCTCAGCTATGGGATACAACAATGGACCCTAAAAGAAGAATTTTAAAAAGAATTACAATTGATGATGCTGTCAGAGCTGATGAAATATTTTCAATGCTTATGGGAGATATTGTTGGGCCAAGAAGAAAGTTCATTGAAAAAAATGCAAATATTGCGGAGATTGATATCTAAAATGGGAGAAATTATGTTTATTATGGCTCATGAAGAACGAGCTAGAAGAGAAATGAATAAAAGAAAACAAACGAAAAGAATATTAGTAATTGATGAAGTTGTAAATGAAATTGGAAGAATTGCTGGAAGTGGAAAATATCCTATATGTGCTTATTTTCAAGCATATATGAATTACAGAAAACAACTAGTGCAAATGGAAGATGTTGATTCTGTAAAATATTATGATAATTATATTGCAGAAGCTACAAAAGAATTAAATTATACTGAAATTGATTTTGAAAAATGAAACCAAAAACAAAGAAAGAAAAGAAATTTATAATAAAATACTGCCCGAGATGTAAAAGCGAAGATGTAGCAATTGCTATTGGTGAAAGAGTTGGAGTATGGCAATGTAGAAAATGTAAATATAAAGGAATTGATTTTACTGAAAAAGAATTGTCTGAGGAAGAATATCTTGCTTATCTTGATAAACAAGGATTTGAATTAGGAGAAATTGGAGAACCTGAAACAGTTTTGGATAAAGATGAAAAGAAATCTTACAAAGATATTTTAAGAGAAAAACTTGCAAGAGGTGAGAAAATATAATGGCAGATAAAAACGAAATAAAACCTCTTGATGGAGCAAATATGGATATTGATTTAATATATCGAGCTGAAACATCTTGGAAACAGATGAAATGCCCTTGGAATGAAGCTGAAAAAGTTAATACTCATAAATGTGCAGTTAAAAATGTTTCAATATGTGATTATTTTTGTGGTGTTGAATATTTAGATAATGTTTTATGCTCTTATCCTAATAAAAATAAATTAAAAGATAATGAGTTAATTAAATAAAATGGTAAAAAAATGTGAAAAATGTAAAGTTCCTCTTGAAGGATGGGGTTATAAATTAATAGCAAAGCCTATTTTTGGAATAAAACCTGGAAAAAATAAAAATATTTGTAATAAATGTGAAAATAAAAAATGACAAAGAAAAACCGAGCTGGCGAAAATATAGATGAAAATGAAGAAGATGAAGATGTAAAGGAAGAGTTGGAAGAAGAAGGAATTGAAGAAGAAGTTGAAACACTTACAAAACAAGAAATTAATCTTAAAGATTTAGGGGAAGATAGAGTTATTGCTTCGGAAATTGCAAGTGAAATGCAAAGAGCTTATATTGATTATGCAATGAGTGTAATTGTTTCTAGAGCTTTGCCTGCTGTTGAAGATGGTTTGAAGCCGGTTCATAGAAGAATTTTATTTGCTATGAAAGCTATGGGGCTTGAGAAAGGGCCGACTAAAAAATCTGCGAGAATTGTCGGAGACACAATGGGTAAGTTCCATCCTCATGGAGATATGGCAATTTATGATGCTTTAGTAAGAATGGCTCAGGATTTTTCTTTAAGATATCCTTTAGTTCACGGGCAAGGAAATTTTGGTTCACTTGATGGGGATAATGCAGCTGCTTCTCGTTATACTGAGGCTAAACTAAGTAAAATTTCAACTGAATTATTAGAAGATATTGATAAAGAAACTGTTCCGTTTATACCTAATTTTGATAATTCGGTTCAGGAGCCAGTTATTCTTCCTGGGAAATTACCTAATTTATTAATTAATGGAAGCTCAGGTATTGCAGTTGGTATGACAACAAATATTCCTCCGCATAATTTAACAGAAGTTTGTGATGCAATTATTGCAACAATTGATAATCCTAATATTGATGTAAAAGAACTTATGAGTTTTATTAAAGGGCCGGATTTTCCAACAGGTGCAACTGTTGTTGGAGATGAATTGTTTAAACTTTATTCAACAGGAAGAGGTGGAATGACTGTAAGAGGAAAAATTAAAACAGAGTCAACTAAAAATAGAGAGCTAGTTGTTATTGAAGAAATTCCGTATATGGTTAATAAAAGCGAGATGATAAAACAAATTGCTGAGCTAACAAGAGATAAGAAATTAATTGATGTAACTGATATTCGTGATGAATCTGCAAAAGGTAAAATTAGAATTGTTGTTGAATTAAGAAAAGATACTGACCCTAAATTTACAATTAACCGTTTATATAAATCAACAAATCTTCAGACAAGATTTAATGCTGTTCTTGTTGCATTAGTTAATGGAATTCCTAAAACTTTGACATTGAAAGAAATAATTGAAGCTTATATTCATTATAGAAGAAAAATTGTAAGAAAAAGAGCTGACTTTGATTTAAGAAAAGCAGAAGATAGAGAACATATTGTAAAAGGTTTGTTAATTGCATTGAAGAATATTGATGAAGTTATTGAAATTATTAAGAAAAGCAAAGAAGAAGCTGCTGAAAATTTAATGAAGAAATTTGGCTTTTCTAAAAAACAAGTAGAAGCAATTCTTGAAACAAAATTAAGACAATTAACTGCATTAGAGCATGATAAACTGAAAAAAGAAGAAGCAGAATTATTAGAATTAATTGAAAAGCTGAAAAAGATATTAGCAGATGAAAAAGAAATTTATAAAATAATTAAAAAAGAGCTAAATGAATTGAAAACAAATTATGGAGATGATAGAAGAACAAAGGTAATTAAGACTATTCAGGAAATTGAAGAAAAAGATTTGGTTTTGAAGCAAGATGTTATTATTACAATTACAGATAAAGGTTATATTAAAAGAATGCCGTATAAATCTTATCACGAGCAGAATCGTGGAGGAAAGGGAATGATTGGAACTGAATTAGCTTCTGATGATTTTGTTAAACAAATAATTCCGTGTTCAACTCATGACTTCTTGTTGTTATTCACAAGAAGAGGAAGAATGTTCTGGTTGAAAGCTTATAGAGTTCCAGAAACACAAAGATATGGAAAAGGACAGGCAATTGTTAATTTGTTAAGTATTAAAGATGATTCAATTTCAAGTGTAATGGCTGTTAAAGACTTTAAAGGATATTTATTTATGGCAACTCAGTTAGGACAGGTTAAAAAAATTAGATTAGATATGTTTGCAAAGCCAAGAAATACAGGAATAAGAATAATTAATCTTCCTGCAGATAATTCTGATTCTGTTGTTGATGTTAAAATAATTATTGATAAGCAGGAAGTTATGCTTATGACAAAAGAAGGACAGGCAATTAGATTTAATTCAGATGACGTTAGAAATATGGGAAGAGCGAGCTATGGAGTTACTGGAATTAATTTAGAAGATAAAGATTCAGTTGTAAGTATGGAAATTGTACCAATGGAAGGAAAAAATAAAGAAACAATTTTAACAGTGACTGAAAAAGGTTATGGTAAGAGAAGTGAGATTGATGATTATAGATTAATTAGCAGAGGTGGAAAAGGAGTAATTAATTTGAAAGCCTCTGATAAAACAGGTGCAGTTGTTTCTACAATTGCAGTTGAAGACAAAGATAATCTGGTTTTAACAACTAAAAAAGGAATGGTTATCAGAACACGTGTAAAGAATATCAGAACAATGGGAAGAGCAACGCAAGGTGTAAGAATAATTAATCTTAAGCAAGGTGATAGTGTTGTTGATATTGCTAAATTGCAAGATACTTCTGAAGAGATTGGTGAGTTGCAGGAAGTTTTAGTGGAAGAGGATTGAGAAATAAAGGACAAATTTAAAAGATAGTAATTATTTAGATTAAAATAAAAATCAGGTTAATCTAATAATGAAATATATATTTCTTGATGAAAGTGGGGAGTTAGGTTTTAAATCCTCCTATTCAAGTAAATATTTTATTATAACTCTTTTATCTTGCGATGAAGGGGAGATTTATTCGTTAAGAAGAATAATCAAAAAAGTTAGACAAAAAATAATAAAAAAGAAAATTAAGAAATATCCTGAGATAAAGGGGAATAATAGCTCAGATAAAATTAGAAAAGAAGTCTTAGAAAGATTTGTTAAGACAAATTCAGAAGTTTTTGCAATTATTTTAGATAAATCAAAAGTATATGAATATCTTAAAGGCAAAAAAGATAAATTATATAATTATATATCAAATCTTATATTAACTGAGTGTTCTTTGGAAGACAATTCAATTTGTTTAGTTGTAGATAAATCAAAAACAAATCGATCATTAAGAGAGGATTTTGATAATTATATAAGAAGAAACTTAAATGAGAAAAACCAGTCATGCAAATTACTAATAAAACACGAAAATTCTCAAAGCGAGGGATGTCTTCAAGTTTTAGACTTTATTTCATGGTCAATATTTAGAAATTATGAATATAAAGACCCGAGGTTTATGAATATAATAAAAGATAAAATAGTAACAAAAAAAGAAATTTTTGAAGTTTATCCGGCCCCTAGAGATTAAGACAAGGTGCACCATTCCGGTACACAAACCTCTCTAGGACTTACCCAGATAAAAGAAATAATGAGTATATCCTTTTAAATCTTACCATTTTTGAGTTTTGGAGTTTTGAAGGGTTGTTGGTGTGAGGTTTGTAAGGGTTTTGTGAGAGGGTATTTAGTAAATGCACCATATTGGTTTGTGCTTACGCAAAACCTTCCTGATTTTAATAAGTTTAAGTTAAGTATTGCCAGTTTAAACAATTAATAGTAATCTATAAAAGCCATTTTAATTGACTAGAAAAACTAAAACATCCAGCAACCTTACGATCACTGGGGATCATACTCACAATCCGAAGACTGCTAATATTTTTAATATTTTGAGATTTATAAGCTTTTTGTTCACTCATTTTTTATTTTATTATAGAAGCAGTAAGGCTTTTTAGGTTTTTTGGAGTGGTTGTTATGTATTGGGTTTATGAGAGAGTAAGTAGGTCTGTCAATCCTACTAACCGCATCATCGCAAAGCGAGTACGGGATTCGTCAGGACCTGTTCCTCTATAATATATATACCTGTTTAAACAATTTAAACCTTTCGGTTTAAATTGAGGTTTTTTGGGGTTTTGGGGATTGATATTTAGTAAACATACCATAAGGGTTTATGCTTCGCAAAACCTTCCTAATTTTTATGATGTTTATGTGAGGATTAATTAGTTTAAATAAATTATATTTTATTATTAATTTTAGATGCGACATTTCCAGATATTTTGATTTTTATAAGAGAAACCTTTATAAATAGTACGTACTTAGTCCGTATATGGAAAAGATTAAGTTTGTGCATAGAGTATCAAAGGGCTCGAGATTCAATCAAATCTACGTGCCAAAAGAAATGGAATACCACTTCCAGTCAGGAGATTTAGTAGAAGTAGTTTTAATAGAGAAAAAAAGCTCTATTCACTATTCATCTGATTCAATTAAACTAAGTGAATTTAAATTAAATTTGATTAAAGATATTTTTTTAGAATTGCGAGTATTTAAGGGTATATCCCAGATATTTATTGTAGGTTCTTTCTTAACTCAGAAACAAGATTATAAGGATATAGATATAATATTAATTTCAGAGAAAAACCTTGAAAAAGAAGTTTATAATCTGCTTTTAGATAAGTTTGAATTAAGATTTCATATAATCTCTATTCCAGAAAATAAGTTTAAAGATTTGCAGAGATACTGCCCATTAACCCAAAGTATGCTTTTTTATTTTATTTCAAATAAAGAATTTAAACTCCCAAAAGAAACTGAAATAAACAAAGATCATATAAGATTTTTGCTTATGATGCCAGAAGATATTCTTAAAATAAAAGCTAGTCCAAAAGTTCTTTATGATTCTATAAGAAGATTGATTACTATAGAAAGATTTTTGCAAAATCTTTCCCTAAATTCATTAGAGACAAATAAAGAAATTCAAACTCTTATCAGCCAGAAGATAGTAAAAGACATAAGAAATAACGAACTTGTTAATAGTGAGATAATAGAGAAATTAAGAGACATAATTAAACTAAAACTAAAAAAAGTAAACAGCTTACTGAAAAAACATGAATAAGAACCTGCTTATAGATGAGCTTACAAACATTTTAGCATTAGCTTTAAGGCATAAAATAGGAACGATTGTAAGGCCAAATGAAATATATACTGACAAATATGCAAAAGACTCTGAAATCTTTTTCAGAGAAGCAGAGAAAATAAAAGACCAGCACAATTGGAATTATCAGGACAAATTAAATATACAGCAGGAACTAAAAAGAAAGCTAAGAAAGGAACTTGAATCAAAGGACTTTCTCCCAGATGAAAAGTATGATTATGTTGATTCAGAAATAGATAAAGCCCTGAGGGCTTTGGGGTTGGAGGGGTAAATTAGGGAGAGTTTAATAGATGATAACTTTTAGCAATAAAAACCATATATACATCGGCAGAGAAGCTGGAAAAGAAATTCACGAAAAAATTAAAACTGCTAAAAAGTCTGTAAAAATCGTTTCACCTTATCTTTCTCCAAATTATATAAAAGACCTCATTAGTCTACATAAAAAAGGCATAAAGATAACTCTTGTTACCTGTGATAATATAGAAATAAATTCCTATTCAGATTTTAAAATTTCAGACTTAGTAAAAACAGAAAAAGTTGAAGATAATAAATTAAAGAAATCTCTGCTTAAATGGTTTATTTGGTTATTTGTTGGTGCAGTAATATCAGTAGTTATAGCTTTAGTTTTACCAATTTTAATTATTCTTGCAGGAATCTTATTTATTGCAAGCATAATTTCTCTTGTTTCTTCATTTTTAATTTTAGGATACTCTTTTAAATACGAACCAATTTTTAGAATTAAAGTATTTGATTCTACAACTGGAAAAAACCCAAGAAGCACAGAACTTATACACTCAAAAATATTTGTAATAGATGATGAAATTGCTTTTCTTGGTTCTACAAATTTTACATACTCTGGATTTAAAACTCACTATGAAACAACTATAAAAGTTGAGGACAAAAGCGCAGTCCAAGACATCTCTGCAGAAGTTGAGAAGTTATATTCCTCAACTGAACTAAAAGCAAAATCCATTGAGGAGTGGGTTAGAGGTGGATGGAGAGGAGAGAGGTGAAAATAAATATTATAAAAAGATACTATTTCGCTTCGCGAAATAATCATATTTTATCTGGAATCTATGCATCTAAAGTTATTACTTAATTAAAATTTGTATAAACTTATTAATTTATATTTAAATTAGGTAAAGATATTATTATATTTATTTAGAATTTTTTCTTTTTAATTTTTTTAACTCAACAGCCTAATGGAAATGATGTAGTAAACGTACCATCAACAATCAAAGAGATAAAAGAGAATGTTTCTGATACTCTAATTAATACTGGAGTTGATACCTCGAAAACCGTAAGCGGTGAAGTAATATCAACTTTCAATAAAGCTGGAAAGAATATAGCTAGCACAATTAGTGATAAAGCAGTAGGTGTAGAAATTGTCTTTCTTTGGACATTTGCAGGGATTATGCTTACGAGTATCATAGTTATTGCAATTATGAAACCTATATTGGAGTTTGTAAAAGCATTTGATAATCTTTTTCCTTTTTAGTTTAATTCTTCTATCTTTTTCCCCTTCCCCCCTTCCTTAAAAACTCTTTCCCTGCTCCCCCTTTCCTAATCACAACCCCTCACTCTAAGAGCTTAGGATATACTTTATTTAGAAAAACAAGAGCTTTATCAGCATAGCTCTTGTTAAGAATTGTGCCATAATACTTTATACCATTTCTAAAATATCTTAATTGATTCATAAATAAAACCTCATTTTCTGAGAAGCTTAAGTTTCTCATATATGATACTTCTGCTTCATGTCCTCCTTCGCCAGTTGAAATAAATCCTTCTTTGCAAAGTTTTGCTCTTAATAAATATATTAAAATATCATAACAATATTCTACAATTTCATGAGCATTTAACTCATTTAACCCTATTTTCTCTAAAACTTGGTTTAATGAATCATGCTTTCTTTTGGATTCTTTAATTAAGAAAATAGCGCGTGAATTATCTGGGGTTCTTTTAATAATAACTCCTATATCAAGAAACTCTTCAAAATTCAAAAGATGTTTCATAACTCTATTCCTCCATAAAGAACAATTCCATTGCATAAATTCTCTTTTAATTCTTTATGAATTTTAGCAAAAGAAGGATAAAAATTAATAATAATTTCTTTTTTAAGAATTTCCTCAAATTTAGAAAGATTTAATTGTTTTTCTTTTTCTCCTATAACTGCTAAATCTATATCTGATTTAAAGGTATCTTCACCTTTAGAATAACTTCCAAATAAAATAATGGTGCTTCCTGGAAAATCTTGTTCTAATTTTTCTAATATACCAGATTCATAAATTGCCTTAAGATTTTCAACCTGTTTTAGCTGAACAGCTAAATAATTTTCCCTATTTAACTGAATAATGTTGAGGTTCATTAACTTATTTTTTTTAATTGTAATAACTTTATTTTTTTCAATATAAACTAATGCTTTAGCTACTGCTGTTGAAGAAACCCCTAACTTTTTAGCAATTAAACTTTGATTTATCTCATTACCTACATTTTCACATAAAAACCCGAATATTTCTGCTTGTAGTCTTGTAAACTTTAGTTTATTCGTTTCCATATTAGTTTATACGTATCAACTTTAGTTTAAATACCTTTCTATTTCCCTTCTTTCCTAATCACATAACCTTGTTTTGGGGAGAGAAAATAGCCAATTTATCCATTTAAATAAATTACAATCAAGCAGAACACACTAAAGCAGCACATCGAGGTTCTAATTTTCCTTCATTTTCTACAATAATTGTAATGCAATCTTGATGAGTCAATGCCTTAGGATAAATATCCTCTTTCCAATGTGCATTATCACAACCCGAACCGCAAATTGGTTGTCTTGCACAAAATTGAATTTGAGAACATCCATCTTTATCAATTTCTACTCCTTTTTTAGTATTAAGACATAAATCTTCATTATCACAAACCTCATCATTGTCAGCATCTGTGCAATTCTTACAACTAAATGGACAAGTTGGACCTAAGGCGCCATTATAATATCTATTACCTATGCAATTAACACAATAAGTATTTTGAAGATAATTAAAATCATATATCCCTAAGAAATAAATATCATTGTCCCAGATTTGGTTATTTATGCTAAGAACTAACATAGATAGACTGATATTATTTGAAATCATAGTATTTTTTGTAATAGTATTATTTTCTGTATCCATATTTAGTTCAATTTCGCCTTGAGTATTATTTTTAATATAGTTTCCAATTAAAATATTATTTCTAGCAATATTTTTTTCAGATGAAGATAGCTCAAAGCCCATATAATTATTTGAAGCAGTATTATTTTCAAGATAATTATATTGTGATAATATGTAGAAACCATAAAAACCATTATTTGAACCAGTATTTCCTATAAGGTTGCTTCTATTATCTTCTAATCTAAAACCAAACCAGGTATTATTTGTTGCAGTGTTATTGAAAAAGTTAATAACTCCTAATTTATTCTTTTGAACAAAAAATCCGTTTGTATAATTTACCACATTGCAATTTTTTATAGTTATATTGCCTGCATTAGAAGAATTTACTAGAACTCCGGTTTTATAATGAAGAACATAACTATCTCCAATTAAACGAGAATTATTGCAATCTAAAATAGTTATATTGCTTGAAACAGAATTTATTTTAATTCCGTTTGTCAGGAAATAGTTTCCCTGGCAAAATACTGTACTTTTGTTTATAACCATTCCATTATACGGCACAATACACGAAGCATAAACCCCTGCTATAGAAATAGATAATATAAAGATAATACTAATTAATAATAAAATTGTGGTTGTTATCTTGCTCTTTCTCTTTTTCATTTTTCTATTATCCTCCTTTCCTATTTAAGCAATATTGTAATGTTCTAGGGTATTTTCTTTTATTACTAAGAGTTAGAGAATTAGGGGGAGTAGTGAAAAGTTCACTTAAGAAAAAAACTAACTCTTCATTTCAATTTTTATATTAACACTTCAGAGAATTAAAAGCTATCTTTTCCTGCCCTTTCTTGAAAACAAAGTTATAAACATGTCATCTAGCTTTTCTTCTTGATTCTTTATTTTTTTAGAATTAACACAGCTTCGCCTTAAAATATCTTCAATTTGTTCAGAGATGCTGAACATATTTTTATTAGCGCGCTTTTGAATTAGCTTTATAACTTCAGGATTAAGATATAATTCAATTTTATTTTTAGCAATTTGATTAGAAGAACTGCTTAAAGAAGCAAATGCAGAATCAACTTCACTGACTGGCCAGTTATTTTTGATTAATGGCTCGCGAATTTGATAATCATCGAAACCACGTCTTCTAGCTTCTTTAATAAATTTAATTAAATCTTGGTTTACCATTTTATTTTTTTCCTTTAGGATTAACATAAACTTTCTGAACTGCAAAGCTTTTGTAAATTCCTTCTAAAATATCTGTTCCTGCATAACCTGCTAAGAGAGATAATCTAGGATCAAAATCAAATATTATTCCAACAAAAACCCCAATAATTATTGCAATTACAACAGTAATTGCATAGTAACTCCAGATTATTCTTCTTTTAAGCGAAAGAGCTTTTAAAAGCCCAACAACTCCACGAGTTAATCCTCCAACACCTCCAAGAATTGCAGCTAGAAGTAATCCATCCATAAATTATGTTTTTTCATCCCCTTTCTATAATTAACCTTCAAAGACTTTTAAATGTTTTGCTATAACTTCTCACTCCAAATACATCGACGGTTGGGAAGACATCTTTGAAATAATAAACCTTGCGCCTGTAACATCAGAATCAATTGCAGTTATCAACAAATTATTAACAATTGCTTTGAAAACTCCTCCAATTCGCGGAATCTTTGCTTTTTCTGAAAATGATGCTAAGATATTTTCTATTTCTTCTTTTGTTAAAGAAATTTTAGTTATAGACTGTCTGCTAATTGTTCTCACATTAAGAAATCTTCCAGGCCCGGGACATTCAACACTTACAACACTTAAATTTGAAATTATTCTTGCAATTTTACTTAAATATAATCCATTATAAAAATCAGCTTCACTTATTCCAACTTCTACAGCAGGTAATGGAACAACTAACTCAGTTTTAACTTCAGGTTTTGGCGAAGCAACAAAAACAATTTCTTCTTTTTTAGTTAAATTTAAAATTGAAGGAGCTAATTTTTGCGCAACTTTTCTTGTTATTGCCTGTCTTAATTTTTCCTTAGATTGTTCAGACATAGAATTAAGAATTAACTCTTTAGTAAATTCATTAACAAATTCAGTTCTTTGAGACATTTTAGAATCTTGGAAGCTGTTTTGGTTTAGCAGATTCAGCATTAGGTTGTTCTGGCGCAGGTTTTATTGAAGGTTGCATTTGTTGCTGAATAACAACCGCAGGTGCAGGAGTAGAAGCTGGCATTTTTTCTCTTACTCTTTCTTCCATCATTGTTAATCCTTTTGCAATTAACTTATTCTGTTCTAATAATTTATCAAGTTTTTCTAAAAATTCTTTATCTTCAGTTGTTATTCCTACACTTTGTTTTTCAGCAAATGATTTAGCTGAAATTTCAAATAAAGTTAATAATTTAGAAATATTATCAGAAAGTCCATTAAATTTAACAGCCATATCTGCCATTGTTCTCTGCAAACCAACAAAATTCTCAACAAGTAGTTTTTGCATCTCTACATCAGACATTTTCTTAGAACTTTTATGTGGAGAAGATATTTTAATATTAATTGATTTTGGAGTTCCTGTTTTTTTAACAGTTTTTGTTGTAACTGTTTCTATCACTTCACTCTTTTTTTTAGCCATATTATATTTAGTCATAAGTAATTTATAAATGTTATCTAAATAGTGCTTTCATTTCTTAATATCTTTAAAACAAGGTTATAAACTTCTGGAGTTTCATCAACACTAATAAGTTTTGAATGCAACTTTCCTACAAGTGCACAAGTTCCATTTATCTGATAATTATTAGCTCCCTCAAGCTTTGCACTATTAGCAGTTACAATTCCATCTCCATCTTCACCATTCATATCACAACCCGAACCATAAATAACTGAAATTGGAACATCTGGCAAATCTCCATTATTTAGCTTATTCATAAACAAACTATCTTCTTTCATATCCTTGCATTCAAGAGTTTCTCCGAAATAATCACAATATGTAGCAACATCTCCAACAATTCCTTTATTAGGAGTTCCAATCAAAATAACCTGCTCAATATCATTAGTTCCAAATATCTGCATATATCTCCGGGTAACAAGCCCGCCCATTGAATGAGCAATAATAACAACCTTAGGCCTATTAGTTTCATATTTAACTGTTTTAATTAAATCATTTAATCTAACTGCATAAGTATCAATATTCTCATTTTTAGTCTGAACAGAAATTACAGTTCCAGTTTGTTTAAATACATCAAAATAATAACTTAATTTTAAGGTAATAGGAACATCAGCCCAGACAATCTCGCCCCTTGAAACATTATCTTTTGAATAAAGAGAAATTATTCCTGCATCAAGATAGCCCTCTTTTTCAAATTTAGCCTGAATTTCATTAAATGCATCTAAACTATATTCAGCAGAAACTTCTTTGCTAAAATCATGTCCATGCAATAATAATATTGGATATTTATCAGCTTTACTTCTGCATAAATTATCAGTGCAACATTCTTCACAAACCCCAAATACACAACATTGCAAAGGCTGATTTCCTAATGAAATATTAACTAAATTATCTCGAGTTCTAACAAAATTTATTTTTCCATATAAAACTGGATTAGATTTAATAATAACCAAACTACCATCACCAACAGAGGTTATTTTCATTTTTTCAACTAAACTTTCCTTCCCATTAACAAATTCTAATTCAAATGCATTTAATTGAATCATTTTACTATTCAACTCACTTTTTAAACCAAAATCATCATTTAATTTATTAAAATCAATAATTAAACTATTTAACTCACTATTCAGACTATCATTTTTTAATAAAGAAACATTTGAACTTAAATTTCCAATATCAGAACTTAAATTATTCAGTCGATCAATTGCATTATTATAAATAACAGACTTATTAATTACCTCACCTTTCAAACTTTCAAACTGATTCGAATGAGGAACATATAAACTTCCAACTATGCCTAAATTATATTCAAATTCATCAAAGTTATAGCTATCCCAATAAGTTTTTAATCCAGTTAAATCACTTTTAATTAAATCATTTTCAGATTTAGACTTATTTAATCTAACATAATAATTATCAACTAGCATTGTCTTGCTTATTTCACCAAGCATTTGTTGTAGAGAATTAATATCATTTTCAATTTGATTTATTTTGCCTACAGCAACATCAAAATTATTTTTAGACTGCTCTTTTGCTAATTGTTGTTCATTATTTAACCTATAATCTAAAGTAATCAAAACCTCTCTCCTTTTCAAATCTTGAGAAGTATCGCATAAAAATGTAGGAATACTTAAACATTCAACCTCAAAACGATATAATTCCTGTCCTTCTCCAGTTTTATCTGGTTTAAGAACATAATCTTTGCTTAAAGGAACAGCCAATGTTAAAATAGAACTATCTTTATCAATTCCCCTATTCGTACTTATATCTAAAAATTGAGAAGTGCATTGAACTTTGCAAAAGGGATTTGCAGTTACTTTAGTAGTAAAACTAACTTTTGCTTCTTCTCCATTTAAAACAATAAAATTTTCTTTATTTGCATTTAAGTTTATTAAAACATCATGCCCAAGAATAAATTTAAAATAAAGAAATATCCTTGCCCCAAATAAAAATATAAATACAATAAATAAAAATAATATTAAACACAAAATAATCTTCTTAGTTCTTGTTAATTTTTTCCTAGCCATTAATATAATACAAATTATCGATATAAAAAACTTATCTTAGGATAGATCTTGCCCTTTTTTGAAGCTCTTCAGCAAGTTCTGCTTTTTTCTTTGAAAGCTGTTCTTCCTGCATTCTTGCATTCTGCCTCATTCTATCTTCAAATTGACGATTATATTTTGACTTAAGCATATCTTCTCTTCTCTTTAATTCCTGAAGCATTTCTAGATGAGCTTTTTCAGCAAACTCCTTCTGCAGTTTTATTCTTTCCTGTTTTACTTTATCTTCCTCTTCTTTTTTAAACAAATTAATTTTATCCATAATAACTCTTTTTTCACTTGCAATTTCAATATTTTTCTCTTTTTCAAGTTCAAGCAATTTCTTTTCTTTTAATCTTAGAGCAGCTTCCTGAGCTTCATGTTTTGCATTCATTTCCTTAAGCTTATTTTCAAGTTTTTTCTTTTCTAATAAAATTTCTTCATTTGCCTGATGTCCAAACTCTTTTCTTAATTGCTCTTGCAGTTTCTTCTTTTTAAGTTGAATACTTTTATTTAATTGATTGCTGTAATCGAGTTTCATTTTTCTTTTTAATTCCATTCTTTCCATAATTCCAATTTCAGATATTTTTTGAGCCATTTCTTTTTTCTTCGATTCATATTCTTGCTGAAGTCTTTGTTTTTCTTCACTAATATGTTTATTTAATTCAGAATCGAATCTATTATTGTAGCTTTGTTTAAGCTTTTCAGTTAAATTATGAATTTCTTTTTTATGTTCTTCAATAACTTTCTTATGTTCTTCTTCTTTTATTTTATGCTGATTATGTTTCAATTTAGACTGTTGTAAAATTAAATGCCTATTTTTCTGTTTTTGCTTTTCAAGAGCATAAGTTGTTTCAGAAAGATTTTGATTAAGCAATTGATTCATTTTTTGCTCATGAGTTAAAGAATCTCTTAACTGTTTTGTCTGCTCTTCAACAAGCTCAGCTTGTTTTTGTCTCTGCATATTAACAAAATTATTCATCTTAATAACAAACTGCCTTTTCAAATCATCACTTAATTTTTTTCTTTTCAAAATCAATTCCTGATTAATTCTATCATTTGCCTGCTGAGTAAGCTCGCTTCTAATTTTATTCTGGAAATTCAAAACATCATGTCTGTCTTTAATCTTCTGTTTTTCAAGTTCCTGAACTTTCTTCTTTAAAAGAACATCATTAATTATCTTCTGTCTATCAATTTCTCTTAATTTCTTGCCCAATGATTCCCGATTAATTTTATCATTACTAATTAATTTTCTTTCAATTTCATTTTTCTCTTTCTGAAGTCTCAGTAATTTTTCTTTAATATCTTTCTGTTCATTTTCCATCTGTCTTTGCTGTGCAACTTTATCTTTTCTTACTTCATTTGCTAATTGTGATCTAAATTGTATTTCAAGATTTCTTTTTTCCTTTTCAAATTCTTCTTTATATTTTTGCTTCATTCGCGAAACATAAAATAAATCTAATTTTGTCCTCTCTGCTTCAAATCTTTTTCTTAATTCATCAGAAAACTTTTGAGCAACTTCTTTTTGAAGCTCAATTTTAACTTTATCTTTATAATCTTCCTTAAGTTTACCCTGCATATCATTATACTTTTCTTCAAGTTCTTTTTTCCTTAATATCAAGTCCTGCCTTAAATCCTGATTAAGCTGTCTTTCTTTATTTTTAACTCTATTAGAAAGCTCAAGTTTCAAATGATTAACAAAATCCTGAAATCCTTCATCAACAACTAAACTTACATCAGAATCTTCTTTTATTTTTTTAGTTAATTGATCATTAATAGAACTTTTTAAATTTTTAATTTCTTTCCTTATCTCTAAATTTGTATCAGAAATTTCTTCAAATCCTTTTTCAATATTTTTAAGAGGAGATTTTCTCACTCCTTTATTTAATACTTTATGTCTTAAATCTCTCATTAATTTTTCAACTTCAGGAATAGCAGTTGTATCTTTTAAACGAGATCGAATAACACTAACTTCTTTTTCAAAACCTTTAGTATCTAATGTCTTCAACTCGTTCTTTATCTCTTCAAGTTTATTTACTTTGCTCTGAAAAGAATAAAAATCTTTTCTAAGCTTTTCATCACTCTTTTTCACCATATTTTTATCAATATATAGTAGTTATTTTTCTTTTTAAAACTTACCCTTTTAAGGGATTTCTTCCTTTAAATTCATCAAGTTTCTTTTGAAGTCTTGTTGTATCATAATATCCTTTTTCCTTCCATTCTCTTAATTGTTTCTCAAGATCACCTAGTTCTTCTTTCTTAACTTCTTTTCTTCTTATCTTTCTTTTTATCTCTCTAGCTTTTCTTCTTGCAGCTTTTCTTTCAACTCTTACAAACTTCTTTCTTGCTTTTACTTTTGCTCTTATCGCTTTTCTTTCAGCTCTTGCTTTTTCTCTTATTAATTTCTTTTGAGCTTTTTCTCTTGCTCTTATTATCTTTTTCTCAGCTTTCGCAACCGCTCTTTTAATTCTATATTCTTTTATTTTTCTTGGGATTTTTTTAACTTTCTTTGCCATTGAAGCAATCATTCCCTCTTCTAACTTAGATACTCCATAGTATTTCTTCTGTTTCCATTCTTTCAACTTATCTGACATTGAAGCAAACATCTTTCTTCTAGGTTTAACTGCAGGCATTTCAATTGGCTTTATCACAGTTGGCTTCTCAATTCTCACAGCTCTTTCTCTTCTTACTTTTCTAAATCTAATCTTAACTTCAATTCCTGAGAAGAACTTCTTAATCTTTCCAACTGCGCTTCCAGCTACTCTTCCAATTCTTTCTTCTATTCCAATTCCAGGTCTTGCCGGTTTCACAGCTCTTTCAATTTCTCTTCTTGCTTTGAATTGAGGTAATTTAATCTTCTTCAATTTCATTCCCTTAATACCTGAAATTTTTTCAATAATTTCTTTTCTATGCTTAATTATTGCATAAACAACTAATATCAATAAAGATATCCATAAGATTAATTTCAAATAATACAACCAATCAAAGTATGCTTTCTTAATAATACAAGGCGCACATGAACCTCCACAATCAACATCAGTTTCATCAAAGTCTTTAATTCCATCAAAACAGAAATTACAATAACCTGCAAATGAAGAAGTAATAAGTCCAATATCTAATTTTTTTAATCCAGAAACCTGGCTTGATTTAAGTCTGCTTACTAATTTATTAGAAGCAATATCATAAACTTCAACATAATCTTCATAACATATTTTTGAGTTTACAATTCTTACTGGAGTTCCAACATCACAAGAACTATAATTTACAGTATTATTCTCACATTTTTTAGCATCAGAACAAAGACTAAATTGCTGTCCAGATAAAACAGGTTTTCCTTGAAGAACATCAGTTACGCTATAATTAAATTCACAAAGAGAATTTTCTCCACATTTAAAATCAGGAATACAAGAACACTCTTGCTGATAGGGTTTATTTAAATTTGTTCCGCATTCATTTAAATCAACACAGTCTTCAGCATATTTAAATCCAGGCTCTTTACAAACACTCCATGTACAATACCAATTTTCTTCACAAAGAGTAAGATTAGAAGATACTTTAACATCCCATAAAACTTCCTGAATATTAAGCCCATTGCTAATTTCAGCTTTTATCTTTGAATCTTTCAAAAATCTTTCAGTACTAAAACTTTGCAAACTATCAGTTCCTGAATCTTGTTTTCTTAAAGTAGAATCTAAATACCATTTAATTGTTAAAGGTTCACTAACACTATCTACCATAGTAACTGAAAACTCAATTGAAGAACCATTTGCAATTATTAAAAATAATTCTTGAGGAGTATAAGTAATAATTAAATTTTTTATACAAGATTGAGTTTCTGTATAAGTAAGATTAGTTTCATCACATCTATTTCTATCTGTCCAGATTCTACTATGAACTCCCCCTTCACATATATTCCATACACCATATTCCCATAAAGGAGTACATCCGCACGCTCTAAACTCAGTTTCAGTACTTCCACATCCATCACTTCTTGTTCTTGTTTGTTGATTATTTACACAATCACTCCAAGCACTCCAAGCACTCCAAGAAGAAGTACATCCCCCTTCTCCTTTATTATGAACTAAAACATTATTTGCATAGAAATTATGATATTTATCAATTGATTTTAAGTTATAAGTTTGAATTACTTCATTCCAACAATTAATTGATTTTATTTCTTTATATTTCAAATCGTCAAACATAACATAATCTCCAACAATTAAATCACTTACAAAGCCCATTGCACTATTTTCTTTTAAAGTTTCTTTTGAAGAAATTGCCTTCCATCCCTCATTTGTATAAACTGGATGTTCTTTTGTTAATTCAAGTTTAGAATTATCAGAAAATACCAAAGAACACATATGATTTCTAACAGGTGTTTCAATTTCTTCAACTCTGCCAATATCATTTATTTTATTTTTCTCATTATAACTAAGAATATCTTCTCCAACTTTAACATCTTCAATATTTTTTTCATTTCCATCACTCATTAATATTTTTGTTCCAGCAGGGAAACAAGATGTAGGAACATCAGTACAACTTTGTGTTTCTACTTCTGTTCCTCCACAACCATCTGTTCTTGAACGTGTTTGAACACTTCCAGAACAAGCACTCCAAGCACTCCAAGCACTATAACTCGGAGTACATACTTCTTTATCAGCGTGAATTGCACTTCCAATATATGTTCCATAATTATCATTACTTAAAGTTACCTCCCATCGTATAAATCCTCCAAAACTTTTATTAACAGTTACATTTGCCCTATAGGAACCATTAACAAGTTTAATTATTCCTTTTTCGGGATAATAAGTTGGCCCATAAGGCTGTTGAGCAGAATTTGTTGAATTAGCACTAATATTCTGTGGATCGTAAACAAATGTTCCAGTTTCATTTATTTTAGTTATATTAATTAATAATGTAGCGTTATCTCCATCATAATAACCTCCAAACGCTCTTAGATTTACCATTGTCAAACTAGTAATATATCTAACAATTGAAAAGTTAGTATATGATTCATTAATTGCCTTAGAATAATATTGTGAAGGAAGTGTATAATTAACTAATAAAGAATTAGTTCCTGCACTTAAAGAGGATTTACTATAAGAATAAGAACAATGTCCAGAATCATTTGTATAAGCAGTTGTAATAAAACTATTATTATTATAAAAATAACATGTTGCTCCTGCAACTCCTTGATTTGTTTCATTATAAACTCTTGCAGTTAAATTAACAGATTTCGCAACAATCCCCATATCATCTTCTCCGGTAACTAAGCTATTTCCTCTAACTAATTCAATCCCATTTTCAGGATATGTAAAATTAATTGATACAGAAGGATATTTAGTTGAAAAAAACACAGAAGTAAAATTAATATTATTTGCACTATCATTACAAGTAAATACAACATTATTTGAACCAGAAGCTAAAATAGGATAAGTAGAATAAAAATAAGTCTCATTAAATCTATTCATAGTAATATTTGTCATCAAATTCAAACTAAATTTGCAAGAATCAAGGTTTTCTGAACCACTTACATTAAATTCAATTAATGATGGCCCATAACTATCATTTAATGGAGAAATAATATTAAGCAATGGGAAAGTAGTATCTATTATCAAAAAATTAGGATCACTAAAGTATTCGGTGGTTATACTCTCATCACCTAAATTCAAAGTATAAATACATGAAACAAACCAATCATAATTATTATCTGATAAAGTTTTTGAAACTGTTTGATAAGTCCCATTAGCCGGAGAAATAACAGTATCTTCAGAAATTCCATTAATAATTAAAGAACAACTATCCACCTGAGGACCGGTATAATAATAAACAAAATTCTGTGAAGGGTTATTTGAAATTAAATTATTCTCAGGAGAAACTAAATAAATTGTAGGTTCAGGAGGATTTCCTAAAACTTCAATGCTTCCAGTTGATGTCTCAGCAATATTTCCTGCATCATCATAAAGATAAAATTTATATGAATAAGTTCCGGTATAAACTCTTTTACTATAATCCACTAAATAAGATGTCCCGCCAATTGCAACAGGTGAATCATTTTGCCAAACACCATTTGGATTGCTTGAAAAAATAAATCTGCTTAAATTAAAATTATCATTTGCTAAAACTCCAAAGTGAGCAAAAGTATTGTTATAAACTCCTCCAGTGGAATAAAGTCCACTATAAGTTGGAGCAATATTATCAATTTGAACAGCCCATAAATCTCCTTTTCTATTATTATTTGTAGGAGTAGCTGCATCATTAACACTTATATTTGCATATTTTATTCCTGAACTTGCAGTGCTTATATTTGCAAGTATATTCCATGAACTATTAAATAAAGGAGCCATACTTCCAGAAGAGAATGTCATATTTGTCCATAAACTTCCATTTAAATTAATTAAATATGCCTGAACATAATTTATTCCAGCAGCAACAAAAGGAGAATCAGTTACAGTTGCAGTTAAATTAACTCCCTGATTATTTTTAACACTTGATTGTCCTATTGGATATACTACTTGCATATCAATAACAATTGGTTTTGTTCTATCAATTATATAATGAATAGTATCAAAATTAGAATTCCCAGAATTATCATATGCCATAATACGAATATCATAACCCTCACTTAAATTTGAAAAAGAAGCAGTATTCCAAGTGCAACTATAAATATTGGCAGAAGAAATACGGTTTATGCAAGTACTTATATTTGTCCAGCTTGTAACAGTAGAATTTTTATATTGGAAATGAGCTACTCCCAACCCATGATTATCAGAACCATTTGCCCTTATTATTACAGGCCCATTAACAAAAGAATTATTTGAAGGGGAATAAATATAAATATCTGGAGGAGTTGAATCCTGAGTAGTCAAAGGCAGATAATCAATATTATAGTTATTAATTACATAAGTTTGATTACAAATAGAATCTCCGTCAGGATCTCCGCATGTTTGAGAACGTCCAGTTCCAAGAGAATTAACCCAATAATTTCCACCAATATAATTTCTACCAATTATATTTGTTGTAAGTGTTTTTGTTTTATTCAAATAATTAAGATAGCTAGCACTATTTGAAAAAGAAGCAATTGACCCAGTTGAATTAAAGATATTATTAGAAATAAAATTAGAACCTGAACTACTCATTTGTATTGCAAGAGAAAATGAAGCAACAGTATTGTTAACAATAAAACTATTCCCACTTAATGAATATGATATTCCTATACCTCCTGCAGTTAAAGCAGTTAGATTACTATTAGTAATATTATTATAATAATTATAATTGTTAAATCTTATTGCATAATTTGTTCCTATTCCATTAATTAAAATATTATTTGAATCAATAATTGTTGAGTTTATCCCTCCAGTTAAATATACTCCATAAGCAGAAGTTCCAGAAGTTACAATAGAATTATTTAAAATACTATTTCCAATTCCATATAAAGACAAAGCAATTCCATAAGCACTTGTATTAGTAGTATTAATTATATTAGTAGAAAATATATTTGAATAAGATTTCATATAAGAATATATTCCATAACCTGAAGTTCCTAAAGATAATATTTTATTTGAAGTAAAATTATTATTGCTTGAATTAAATAAATAAACTGGATAAGCACTTGAACCAGCAGTAGTAATATTATTTCCTGAAATAACTCCAATAGATGAACCTAATAGATATATGCCATAAGCAGAAGTTGCACTTGTTTTAATAGAATTATTTAATATTAAACTTGAATTTGATTGCTGTAATAAATAAATAGAATAAGAACCATACCCGCTTGTATTAATAATATTATTATTTATTGAACCAGACTTATATTTATTAAAATAAATTCCATGATTTACAGAATTAGAAGTTATTGAGCCATAAGTTGTAATGCTATTATTTTCAATTGTTGCATTTGTCCCATTCTGAAAATAAATTGCATAACTATTTGTCCTTGTTGCACTTGCCTGAGACATTTTACAATCTCTAACAATACTATCATTATAATTAACAGAAGCAATACCATAACCATTTGTTGTTTTAGAATAATTAATTAAATGCCCGCTACAATTCAAAGTAACTTTATTTGCTTTTATATTAAAACAAGTTCCTGTAGATAAAACATCTAAAGTAAGAATATAAACTGAATTTGAAACAGTTAGGTTAGTGCAATTAGAAATATAAAAAACATTTACTTCCTCATCTTCTAATATTCCAAATCTTCCTGTAAAAAGTCCAAAAATATACTGCCCAACAGCTTCTATACTTGCAATAACTCTTTGTGCAAATGTTGTAGATGTAGATTCTGTTTGTGCAAAATATCCTTGCTTATTATCAGAAGTATAGCTTGCAGAATCTCCTTGAAAAGCATAAACAATTGAAAAAATACCGGTTAAAAAACCAGTAAATAACATAAACATTACAATAGCTAAAGTATATTTTAAATTAAGTGCTTTCATTCTCTTTTTTATATACTAAATAGACGAAAAATACTATATAAATATTATCAAAATGGGAAAGATTGTAAGTTTTCAAAGAAAACTTAAAACTATAAGTAAGAAATATAATATGCAAAGTTAATAGAATGTTATAGTTCATGTAAACTAATTAATCATTATTTAATAATATTAAAATAAGTTAGGTTTTGCGCCAGCATAAACCAATATGATACATTTATTTAAGAACAATTTTTGTATAGATAATAATATTTCCCAAATTTACCCACTTAAATTTTCAACATATTCTGGCGCATCAACTGGAGAAGGAGCAACTTCCATTAATTTTTGAGCAAGATACATAAGCCATTTAGCTTTATCTAAAGAAATCTGGGATTTCAAAATATCCCTAGACAAACCAGCATCATAAGTTTTTTCAATCCAATACTCTCCAATTTCAAATCTAATAATCAATCTATCATTTAAAATTTCAGACTTAACAATTTCTGCATCTTCTTCTCCAGTAATCATTTTAAGCTTGAACTTCTGTTCATCACTTAATACAAAACTACTTACATTTTCATCTTCAAAGGTAACATTTGCAGTTAAATTAGAAGTTAAATTAGCAAGTAAAGTCTCATTGCTAGCAGTTGAAGTTTCTAAAAGAACTAAATTCTTGCTTACAGATAATATTTCTTTATTTTGCGAAATAACTGAAACAATCATTTCTCCTTCTTCAGGATTTAAATTAAGTGAAGATAAATTAATATTAATTTCATAAGTTATATCTCCTAAATAATCTTCTCCAAAACCTTCTTCTGTTTCAGAATAATCAGTTGTAACAGTTACAACTCCATTTTCAATAGATAATGAAACTGGTTGTGAAGAAGATACAATTTCTGCAGTCTGTCCTGATTCAAGAGTATAAGTATAAGGATTTTCAAAAGAAGTTACTCCACTAACTTCTCCAACTTCATTTATTGTTTCTCCAGTAATTGGAGATGTTTCACCTACTTCAGAGGTAGATTCAGTTGTTGATTCTGTTGAAGATGTTTCAGAGGTAGATTCAGTTGTTGTTTCTGGAGTTTCACTTGAAGTTGATTCTGGTGTAGATTCAGTTGTTGTTTCTGGAGTTTCACTTGAAGTTGATTCTGGTATAGATTCAGTTGTTGTTTCTGGAGTTTCACTTGAAGTTGATTCTGGTGTAGATTCAGTTGTTGTTTGTGTTTCTTCAGTAGAAGTTTCGCTTGTTTCTGTTGAAGTATTTGTTTCTTCACTAGTTTCACCACTAATTCCTTCTGTTCCAGTTCCTTCACTTGTTCCAGAAGAAATTACATTCATAGTAAATGAAACTTCTGGATAACTTATTTTCTCGCCCAAAATTCCATATCCTTCTCCACTTCCAGATAAATCTTGTCCAATAGCATAATAATCTCCATTAAGAGCTGCTTCAGAAGTTAAACCAGACAAAGTATAATTTGAATAATTAGAACCAATTTTAATTGAAATAATTGAATCAGAAGGAATAAGCTCTCCTGATTTAAGGCTTAATGCAAGACTCCCTTTCAAAGTTTCATTAGGAAGATAAGTTGTAGTAACTGTTAATGAAACACGCCCAGTTGTTCCAAAATTTCCAATATTAATAAAAAAAACAAATAAAACTCCAACTAATACAACTATAAATGCACCTATCCAAAATTTATTATTAAACTCAAATTTTTTACGTTTAACTAAATTCTGTTCATTTAATTCTTTATTATTTTTCAAAATTCTTTTCATATTAACTTGTCGTTTCCACTGTTGTTATAACATTATTCCAATCAACATTTCCTACATTTTCAACATAAACTGCAATTACATCTCCAGGAACATAAGTTAAAACATTTTCTGACTGAGTATCAAAGTCAATTTTCTTTTGGTCAGATGAAGTTATCATATTGCTAAATCCTGTGTCAACTCCATTTTTATAAACTTTAATATATAATTTTCCAGTTCCATCTTTTATACCTAAGCTTGTTGATATTCCTGTAATGCTTCCAGGTCTCATCATAACATAACCTCTTTCTGCACTTGATTGAACTCCAGTTGCACTATCAAGATATCTTGATTTAACAGATTCACCAGAAAATCCAAATGTCAAATATTGAATATTCTTAGTTATAGCAGTTTCAAGTTTTGGTAATTCATTTGCAGAATATGTTACAATAAAAAGATTTTCAGATTTATTTCCTTCAGTATAATTTACTTCATAGATTCCAACATTATTTTCATCAATTGTTTTAATCTGAACATCATCAGGTAAAGATGACTGATCAACTTGTTGTATGTCGGTAATTTTATCTGAATCAATTCCCCCTTTTTCAACAAAAGAAGAAACATAGTCAGAAACCTCTTTAGAAACCGCTCCATCAGAAATAGTTTGGGCAAAAGCTCCAGCTGATATTAAAAATATAAATCCTAAAACAACTATCACCTCTTTTTTCATGTTAAAATTAACTTCCTAATGAACTATTTGTTGTTGATTGTGGTTGTTGATATCTAACAAGTATCATTGTGTCATTTCCTTCACCAAGAACAACATAACCTTGTTGATTAACCACCTGCATTATTGTTTGAACAGCTATTTTTTGAGCTGCAACTTGTTTTTGAACAACAAATCCTTGAATTGTAGGCCCAATAAAAAGTACATATACTAATACAAGAGCTAATACAACAATAATTCCAATGGCCACTGCAAATTTCTTATCCATTTTTCCTCCTTTACCTTTATTATATACTAATTATAATATTAAGAGTTTAAAAATATTCTTATTTTCAAATTGGGTTTAATACTTCGTGCCAATTTGAAGATTAGAAATTGTCAGTCACGAAGTGATAAATTTTAGGCGATTTCTTTATTTTCAAATTGGGTTTAATACTTCGTGCCAATTTGAAGATTAGAAACACTAAGAATTTTTGAAAGTTAAATTCTTGGGTGTGCTCAAGAATCTTTGATTCTTAACATTGCTGATTTTTAAACAATTTCTTTATGTCTATATAACCTCTCCAAAACCTATTAATCTCCAATGTCCTCCAAAATTTCTAGCAAGTCCAATATTATCTCCTGGGAAAATTACAACCGGAATATTCAAATCCATTTCAATTTCATTTCCATGCATCTTAGAAATTTTGCCTACACTTATAGAAGTATTAATACTAAGCATTAACATCTCACTCATTCTAAAAGATTCAACTTTAATTTCTTCATCAGAACCAAGAACATTCGCAAAAAGAGTTGCTTTCATTTTTAATCTATTTTTTATTTCAGGCAATTTTCCAGTTAATCCTGCAACACATCCAGATAAATTATCTGCTTTTGTTAAAGTCATATCTAATTCAGTTTCAATTGCCAAGCTTCCCCCAGGCCCTGCTTCTTTTACTTCATGCTCTCCTCTAAACAAAGAAACAATTTTTGTTTTAACAGTTTCATAAATTTTTTGATTTTTTTCAATAACATTTAATCCCGGCTTAATTTCAATTTCATCTCCAACTTTCAAACTTCCTCTTTTCAATGCTCCTCCTAAAACTCCTCCATGAAGTTTTGATGTAGAAGTTCCAGGACGGTTAATATCAAAGCTTCTTGCAATAACAAATAAAGGATTAGATTCCACATCTCTTTTAGGAATTTCTATTGTTGCTAAAATTTCAAAAATCTTATCAATATTAATTTTTTGTTGTGCAGAAACCGGAATTATTGGAGAATTTTCAGCAATTGTTCCTTTAACAAATTCTTTTATTTCATGATAATTTTTCTTTGCTTGTTCCGGAGTTACTAAATCAATTTTATTCTGCACAATAATTATTTTTTCAACTTTTTTAGCTTGTAATGCAACTAAATGCTCGCGAGTTTGAGGTTTAATTCCCTCATTTGCAGCAACAAGTAAAATAGCTACATCAATTATTGCAGCTCCAGAAAGCATTGTTGCCATAAGCATTTCATGTCCAGGTGTATCAACAAAAGTAATATATCGTAAAGGTTCTCCGTCTTGAGTATTATAACCTTCTTTACCTTTTCTTAAAATTATATCTGCATAACCTAACTTAATTGTAATTCCTCTTTTTAATTCTTCAGAATGAATATCTGCAAACTTGCCACTAAGTGCATAAAGTAGTGTTGTCTTTCCATGGTCAATATGCCCAACCATTCCAACATTTAATACAGGCAATTTAGCAATATCAATATTTTGTTTTTCCATTGATAATTGTAGAATAAGAGGTTTTTTAAATGTGATGATGGGTTTACTATCTAAAAATATTTAAAGAACAACTATTAAAATTATTTATGACAAATAAAGAAACACCCATAACCTCCTATGATAAATTAAGATCAAATTTTCAACTAGCTAAAGAATATCCTAAAGAAGAAGTATTATCTAAATTAGAAAAAATTGGTCTTGCTGGAAAAGGAATAATTGGATTTATTAAAGGGCAATATAACCTTAATTGTTTACATGATGAACTTGGTAATCGGACATTATTTATGAAAGAAGGATTAGCTGGAGCTTACTTTAAAAATATAGGCTGGGGTTTTTATCGATTTGAAACAGATTATGATGTATAATTATATTTTAAAGTATCTTTAATTATTTTAATTATTTTAATTATTAAGAATTATTCTTTCTTTTCCTTACCTTTTCCCTGTTCTGGAAAAATTTCTTCCAATGACTTTCCGCCTTTTTTTGCAACAGTCATATTAATCTGAGTAACATTCAAAGAAATTTCATTGCCTCTAACTGTTTTTTTTCTCCTAAATCCTTTATGTGGAGTTTTATGTAAAAAAGCACCTTTTGTAAGCAAAACTCCTCTTAATGCAGGGCCTTGAACATCTTTTTTTCCAGGTAAGCCAGATTTATCACTTGTACCTTTTATTTCAAGTTCATATCCTGCTAAATCCCCAGATAAAACATTACCTGCTAATTTATCTCCTATTTTCATGCCAATTAGTTCTTCTGACTCTGTCTCAAGATGATAGGTTTTTCCCTTATCTGAAATATTAACCTTAAATGCCATAAATACTATGATTAAAGAACATTTTTAAAGCTTACTATATGATTTTTTAAGTAAATATCTCTCCTTTTATTGAAGAAAATAAAGTATAAGGGTTATTATTCCAATTATAAAACAGTATATTGAGAACATCCAAAACTTATCTTTTTTAACTATAATAGTAAGCAGATTAAGAAATACCAGACTTAATGTTGCGCAAATAATAAATGATAAAATTAAAGTAGTAATTGGTATTGTTATTGTTATATTATTCTTTATTACATCTAATATTTCCAAGCTAAATGCACCTATGGTAAGTGGAATAAATAAAAGAAATGAAAATTTTACAGCTTTTTCTTTTTCAATACCATTAAATCTTGCTGAAGATATTGTCATACCACTTCTTGAAACTCCTGGAAGAAGAGCTATTGTCTGAAATAACCCAATTATTAAAGAACTTTTTGCATTAAGAATATTTATTTTTTTATTATTTGTTAATCTAGTCATTAATAAAATAATTCCAGTAAATAGAAAACCAATTCCAGTCACCAATAAAGAAGAAAATGTCTGTTCAATTAAATTTTTAAATAAAAAACCAACTAATGCTCCTGGAATTGTTGCAATTATAATCCAAATCCATAACTTTCTTGTTTCTTTTTTAAAAGATAATAAAAATTTAAGTTCTTTTCTAGTAAATACCAAAACTGCTAATAACGAAGCAAGATGCAGAAAAACCATAAAGAACAAATCTGGATATGAAAATAAATTCGAATAAAGTGCCAAATGCCCATCACTCGAAATTGGAAAAAATTCAGTTACTGCTTGAATAACTGAAAGCATTATTTCATTTAACATAATTATATATAATTTTATAATATTTAAAGATAATGAATAAAATAAAAAATTAAATAAAAAAGCATTGGGGGTTTAACCCACCAAAATGCTTCTTTCTTCATTTCTTGCTCTTGAAAGCTTTCGAGAAATTTCCATTAATCTAGGATATAATTGTTCAGATTCATTTGAATTAAATCCTAAACCTGCCATAACTTCTCTATAATCTCCAGCAGTTAATTTGCATCCTTCATTCATTCCAAAATAAAGATGTTTTTCTTTTTCTGCTCTTTTCTCTTCAATTATCCCGTTTAAGATTGTTCCGTATCTAGGAAATTTTTCAGAGAAAACTTCAATTCCTTCTCTCATTCCTCTTGCTTTCATTTCATCTTCATAGCTAATCCTTGCATAAACTCTATCTCCAAAATAGTTATCTTCTAATTCCATAGATTCAACTACTTTATACCCTAATTTTGGCTTTGCTCTATCAAGCTTTCCAGCCATACTCTTAATAGGTATTGAAATTCTGTCTGTTGCAATAAGTTCTATTATATGTGTTTCTAATTTTTTTGTCATTTTATTTTTTCCTCCTTACATTTATTTAATTAATTATATATCTAGAGCTATTTAGTTTTATGAGGTGATTAATATCACCACAATTAGTTAAATTTATTAATCTTAATATCCTTAAATGGAAATGGTAGAAGATTTAAAACAAGCCGGATTAACAGAAAATGAATCTAAAGTTTATCTAGCACTAATTGATATGGGCCCGTGTTTAGCTGGACAAATATCAAGAAAAACCGGACTCCATAGAAGAACAGTTTATGATACAACTGAAATGCTAATTAAAAAAGGGCTTATAGGATATATTTTAAAAAATAATCGGCGTCTCTTCCAAGCATCTAATCCAAAAAGAATTCTTGAAATGATTCAGGAAAAACAAGATATTCTCTCACCAATTATTAATAACCTTTTTGAAAAATACAGTAAAACAAGAGAAAAAGAAGAAACTAATTTCTACAAAGGCAAAGACGGTTTAAAGACAATATTTGAAGACCAATTAAATTACAAGGAAATACTAATTTTAGGTGCATCTCCAAAAGCATATGATATTCTACAATTTTATTTTAAATGGTATGATAAAAAAAGAAAACAAAATAAAATTAAAACAAGAATAATTGCTTCTGATAAAAAAATAAAGAACATTCCTCTTGCAGAAATTAAATATCTTCCTGAAAAATATTCTAATCCAGTTTCAATGAACATCTACGGAGACAAAACAGCCATTATCTTATGGGCAAGCGAGCCCTTTTCAATTGTCATAAAAAACAAAGAAATCGCAGACGCCTATAAAAGCTATTTTGACATTTTTTGGAAGATTGCGAAGTCCTAAAAAACTTTAGCAAATTACTGCTTTGAAAATAAAAAAAGAAAATCACCTCTTTAGTTTTAAATAATTAATGTTTTAAAGATTTATAATCTATTTTAGAATTATTTACTGGATAATAACCATTTCTCCAATATTTTGGAAGATTTGGTTCATTACCTTTTCCAAAAACTAGTCCTTTATTTAGCAAACGAAATGGCGGTGCAATTATTTTAGATGCAAGTTCAATATACGCTTCCGGTATTGGGCAATTATAGGCTTGTAATAGATAAAAAACCCCGCAAGAATCACAATGATCAATATCTACTGTACCTGCTTTATCAACCCAAAATCTTAACTGCTTTCTATCTCCAGTTAATGTAGCTATTAGCGGAATATCATGCTTATCTCTCCAAATATTGCCAAATACTTTATTTGCTGATTCTTCATCTTTACTGCACCATAATTCAAGAACATCTTTTGTTAAAGTAAATCTTTCTTCTTCACTAGGTAACATGCCAGAGATTTCATTTAAAGCATGATAATTAAAATCTTTGTTTAAAGTAAAAGATATCTCTGTTGGTTTAGGTAACTTTCCAATTATACTCCTTCTTTCAACTAAGTCAATAAGTCTTTGTTTTGACATTTTTATTTTTCCTCCTTTCAATCAATGTAATTATTTGTTTCATTTTATTTTTCTATTAATTAAGTGTTTTTATGCCACTTATAGAAAAAATCATAAAAAAGATATATTTATATATTTGCTACTATCCTATATAGTAGTATGAATAAGAAAAAAGAAATTTTATCAGTAATAGGACTATCAATTCCAGAATCAAAAGTATACTTAGAATTATTACAATTAAAAGAAGCTAAAACCGGAGAAATATGTAAAAAAACAGAAATTGCTAGTTCCAATATATACCCTATCTTAGATTCCTTAATATCTAAAGGATTAGTTAGTTATAGGATGCAAAATAATATTAAAATTTTTATGCCTGCTCCCCCAGAATCCCTAAATGAAGTTTTTATTGAACAGCAAAAGAAAATTGAAACAGAAAGAAAAGAGTTTTTAAGGTTTATAGAAGAATTGAAAGAAAATAAACCTAGTGAAGAATCATATTCAAAATATAAGTATTATGAAGGAATTGTTGGAATAAAATCTATGGAGTTTGAAATTATCTCTATGATTCCTAATTTAAATAAAAATTCAATAACTAAACTTTATGCTGGAAATAAAAAAGCTTATGAATCTCTTCTTGCTTTTTATGAAAATTTTCATAAGGTGAGAATGAAAAGAGGAATAAAACACCAAGCAATTTATCCAATTGAAGACAAAAAAACAGGAGAAAAAAGAAAAAAACAGAATTCAGAAATAAGGTATATGAATTTAAAAAATGAAGCTGAATGGGGCATAATTGGAAATGCCTTTTTTATTAAGTATATAACAAGCAAAACCCCCAGAGGATTTTTAATTCAAGATGAAAAGTTTGCCAAGACTTTTGAACAAGTATTTGAACAATTGTGGGAAGTTGCGAAGAAGTAGTTAAGATAATTTTTTATCTATTCCCAGAACATTCCCAGCTTCTAACTTTAATTTACTTTCTATCTCTTGCCTTTTATCTTCAAATCTGGAAATTTTCTTTTCCTCTTTATTTATATTCTCACTTAACTCTTTTATTTGTTCTTCAATATTCTCAATTAAATCTTCTATTTGTTTTCTTTTTATTTCATTTAGAAATACTTGTTTTTTCAATTCATTAATTTTATTATATCTCTCAACAAGATTAATACTTTCCCCTCTTGCTTCTTTAACTATCTTTTCAAAATTTCTATCCTTATCTTCTTCAATTGCTTTTTTATAATCTCTTATATACTCTTGTATGATTCTATTCTTTTTTTCATTTCCATGATATATTTTTGCAAGTTCTTTTAAATTAATTTTTATTAGAACTTCATAAATTTCATCTTCTAGTTTTTTTATTTCAACTTTTACTTTTTCTTTTTCTTCTAAATCTTTATTATAGTGAGAACTGTTAATAATCTCATGTAACTCATTTTTATTTTTTATTATCTCTGCTTCTTTCTTTTCTTTAATTTCTTTTAATTTTGAAATATCTTCTCTAATTTCTTTTTCAACATCTAAAGTCTTAGTAATTTCATTAAATCTTGCATTAAATTCTTTAAATTTATTTATTTTATGATTATTCTCCTGATTTTCTTTTATGAGCAAATTAAAGTCCAATACAAATTTTTTAAAAACATTTCTAATTTCTTCAAATTCCTTTCCAACTAAAATAGTTCCCTTTTGATAACTTTTATTTGAGTTTTTAGAAAAATCATCAAATAATCGAGTTATTTGACTAATATTATCAAAATTTTCTAAATCAATTATAAATTTTTCAAGATAAGAAGCATATATATTCACATTTTCTATCACAATCTCTTTTAATTTTTCTTCTTCTTTTCTATTATCTAAATTTACTGCCTTTAAGGAATTTAAACAGCTTTTTAATAAAGAAATATTGTCTTTAACAAGTAATTTTGTTTTTTTATTTAATTCTTCATTTTTCTCTGAGAGTTCTCTTTGTTTAGAAGCAAGTTTTTCCCTAATCTCATTAAGGGACAATTCCTTAGACTTTTCTTCAGTGCTTTCCACTCCTGCCCCTGTTTCTTTTCTTTCAAATAAATTAATCTTTTTTATATAATCAAAAAATCCCATGAAAATAGTAAGGACGAAATAATTTAAATATATGTTTTTTATCAATGAAAAAAATGCCCCCGCCGGCTGAAAGAATTTCTGTGATTCGAACACTTCACTTTCAAAGAAATGAAGTTGCCAAAAAACCTTGTTTTTTGAGCACCCCGGGTTCGATATCCCCGAGAGAATTTAAAACAACATATTGCATAGCAATATGTTTAAATGCCCCCGCCGGGATTCGAACCCGGGTCAAAGCCTTTCTTTGATTTATCTTCTTTAAGGAGATTTTGCACTTTCTTCTTTTAAAGGAAGGTAGTGCGGTAGGAAACCTTAGGTTTCCTGCGCTCTCGAAAGGGCTTTATGCTTGGCCTCTACACCACAAGGGCACCTTGTTTATAACAATTATAATTTACATCAAAAGAGAGTTTAAAAAGCTAACTAAGACTATTGAAATCTACTTATTTTTTCCATATTAGTAAATGGAAACGGTCTTACATTTGAAACAAAATCCAAATACCTAATAAACTTATAAGTTTCAGTATTCCAATATTCAGAAAATTCTGCAAGTTCTTTATTTCTTTTTCCAGAAAAAACAACAATAAACCAATTCACAATACCAAGAATAACAATTAAAATTTTCCATATACCTAAAATTATCCCAGTAATTATTAAAACTAAAATTCTAAACCACGCTTCTTTCCTTTCACTTTTATTTTTTGCCATGATGTTATTTTATAAAGAAATCATTCTTGCATACTTACCTATTAAAGGTAATTCTTTTTCTTTATCTGAAAGAGAATAAATCAATCCAAAAACCCATAATATTACAATAAATGCCATTAACACAAAGTTAACAATAGCTCCTAAGAAAGGAATAAACATTAAAACACTACTAATCACCCAAGCAATAATCCATGCAAAAAATAATATTATACTTTGTTTAGCATAAAACATAACATATTTATCATCTCTTTTAACAAGTATTGCAACCAAAAATCCAACAATACTTAAAAATACTGCAAGAAATGCAAATAACTTTGTTTCATCTTCCTTGCTAAAACCCGCGTCAGCACTTTTTGCTGTTTTTTTATCTCTCTTTTTTGCCATGTTATAATAAAACAAAATTGTTATTTAAACCTTTTTACTTTAGGTATTTCAAAAGATTTCATAAGTCTCTCATTAAACTTAATTCTTAAATCTCCACTACAGATAATACTAAGATAAACAATTTTATCTCCATAAAAAATATCTATTCTAGGACTATTAAAAATAGTTTCATGAAAGTCCTTAAGTTTGAATAAATCCCTTCTTATCTCTTTATAATTATTATTTTTATTAAAATCTCTATCAAAAGCTCTTATGCGACAATCTTTAGCAAAAACATCTTTAAAACAATTATTAATTTTACTAATAAAACTAGATGATTTTTCAAACATATAGTAGTTATAATCTTTAGAATTTCCTAACCCTAATAACTTTGATTTCATTTTTAAATATGAGCCTGCCCAGATTCGGACTGGGGACCCCCGCCTTTCTTAGATATCTATCCATGAAAGATCTGTTCCATCAAAAAAACAAGAGATTCTTGTTTTTAGTATGCTCGGGAATTAAAAATTCCCTACATAACGAAACAGCCTCGTATAAGAGCGGTGCTCTAACCTGGCTGAGCTACAGGCTCACGTAATTTTGAATAGACAACCATATTTAAAGTTTGTCAGAACCATTAGAAATTGCCCTTTTTTAATCTTAGCATGTCAAAAATAGGCGATAGATAAATTTTTAAATCCTTTATTTATTCCTAAATTAACATGAAAGAAAAACACAAATACGAAGACGATGACGAAACAGAAGATGAACCTTCTGATGACTCTGACTTTGAAGATGAAGATAAAGACTCCTTCAAAGAGGATAAATACGAAGACTACGAATAGACGAGCAATTTTTATTTTTTTATTTATGCTCCTATTCAAGAACTAATTCTTTTATATTATTTTTTTTATCTAACTCTAAAATATTTCCAGGTTCATCAATAATAAATGTTAAATTAGTCGCCCCAAAAGGAATTTTAGCATTTTGGACTTTAATGCTCTTTCCTGCCCCAATAGGTATATCTCCAAGATTATATTCTGAAACTATCTCCCCATTTCCATAAATATTTAGAGTTACATTATTAGCAGTTACAAGTCCTTCATTTCTTACACTTAATTCAAAATCAAGGTATCGTCCTTGTTTTAAAGCAGAAACATTTTCAAAAGCTAAATCCGGTAAAGAAGGAGCTTGATATAATTCACTTATCTTAAAAATTATATCTTCATCAATTTTTTGATTACAATTAGAAACATTATACATTATTGATTTTTTATTAGTTGAATGCTGAAATCCAAGAGCATGTAAAATTTCATGAATTGCAACTAATGGTTCTTTACAATCATTATCTTGATATAATAAAACAGTTCCATTAAGTATAACAGAATATTTAAAAGAATTAATTATTATTGAAGGACCACCTTCACCTGCAATAATATTTTCTCCACTATCTCTGATTTCATTTTCAGAACAAGCAACATCAATTTGTCCAAAATCCTTTTCTTCAAAACTAAGAACTGTCTGATTTTGTATAATTGAAAAAGCATTTCTTGCATCAATTGTTCTTTTTTCACTACAATCACTTCCTATATGGTAGGAAATAAATTTATCAGGATATCTAATATTTTCATAAAAAAGCATTCCTTCAGGATAAGCTTCAACAGCTTCATAAGTTGAATCATTTAAGTTCACTTCTGTCGGCATATCAGATGTTTTAAAGTATTGTATTTGAAATGGAAAAACATTGAAAAAAGCATAAGTTCCAACAATAATTAAGGCAATAAATAACACTACTAGCATAACAATATCAAATTTATTCATTAAATAAAGAAAGTCTTAATAGTTTTAAATTTATCGCAGAGAATCTTTAAGATAATCAAATCCTGCAATAATTCCAACTAAACCAGTAATAATCGCTAATATTGCAGTTAAAGCATTAAGCCAGAAATTTCCAGGATATGCCATTGAAAGTATGATAAATATAACTGCAAATGATTGCATAAAGGTTGTAACTTTTCCAATATATTTAACTTTGTAAGCATCAACATCTCTAATTATTCTTATTACAAATCCTGGAGTTCCAATAATTTCTCTTGATAAACATGCAATTAAAAAGAATGCCATTGTAGGATTTACAGAATAAACTTTAAACAATAATATTAATACTAAAGGAATCATAAATACTCTATCAATAACCTGATCTAATCTTGCTCCAAGTTCTGATTTCTGATTTAATTTTCTTGCAAAGAAACCATCAAGCCAGTCGGTAAATGCTGCAAAAGCAAATAAAGCTGCAATTAAAACATAAGAATAATTTAAGAAAATCATATAAGCAATAACAAACATTAAAACTAATCTTAGCAAAGTCAAAGAATTCGGAACATTAAGAATAAATTCATTTTTAACTTCTTTTTCAATTTTCTTCTCACTTTTTTTTACACTTTTTTTGACCATAGTAATATTTAAAACAAGACAATATGCTTTTTAAACATTTTCTAAGAATGCAAATAATGCCTCAAAATACCAATAAAGCAAATTTTAAAAACCATCTTTATCTTAAGAAAATAGGAAAATGCCCTGGTAGTGTAGTGGCCTAGCATTCCACCCTGTCACGAGTAAAAAGAACCCATGGTTCTTCTTACGACATCTCCTTATAGAGATAGAAAATCGCAGAGCGGTGGCGACCCGAGTTCAAATCTCGGTCAGGGCGTTTATTATGATATTGAATAAAATGAAATATCATTAAATCTTCTGAGATTTTAGATTTGAACGAGGAGAGTTCAAATACCTGAGTTCGTAAGAACGAATGGTTGCCAAAAATCTTTGATTTTTTAGCACTCGGTCAGGGCGTACGAGATTTATCGACGATAAAATTTACCAAGAAAGGCGGGCGTAGAACCTTTTTAGCGTAGTTCTCTAAAGAAGGATGTTAAAACTTATAAACCTTAAAATATTTAATTGTTTAATAAAAAGATGGTGAAAAGAAAAGAGAAATTAGGTTTATTTTTTTGTAGTGTTTAGCTTAGCATTAATTTTTTTAATTAAGTCTCCAATATATTTTTTAATTTAGGTATTTCCTCTTTTAGACTTTCCATTTCTTCCTGCAAATCCATCAATTCTTTCCTTTCTCTGTTTTTACAAATGAAAAATGGAATTAATGTGTGAACTTCCTAACCACATATTCCTTTTTAATATCGCAAGGAATCTTCTGCCATTTTTGTTACAACTCCACCTTCGAAATTGTAAAGCTTAACATAGGTTTGCGAAGATGCATCATTATTTTGTGGTGTTATGACGACGAAATTCATGGTTGTCAGTTTTGAATTATTATCAATCCATGTTCCGGAATTTGCATAGATTGATTTTTGCCCATTATAGTTATTAGATGAAATAATTTTTGCAACATGCGTATGTCCAAAAATAACAATTCTTTTATCAGAATTTGGGTTCATAAAATACTGTATCTTTGCTTGGCTATCTGTCTCTTCTGCAGAAGAAGCATTTGCAATTGCTTGAGCTACAGGAATATTGACAGCTACATGGTTAAGAACTTGTCTTTCATTCCAGGTATCCTGGATTCCCTTAAAGAGATTCACATCTATTTGTCCACCTGCTGTTAGTTGATATGGTAATAAATCATTAACTGCATATGTTTCGTTGAACCCATCAATATTTGTTACAATAATTTTCTCATCAAATTTATTATTTATTGAAAAATAATTAATTGTCCATTCCCAGAGTTTCCAGTAGGCAAATAACGAGTTTTGGCTGGCATTAGCAGAATTATTTAGGGTAACAACTTTTATTGTATCTATAGGTAAGGTAGCTTTTTGTATAGCATGAAGGGTAGCTATTCTTGTAAAAAAGTATCCTGGGGGCATTATAGTTCCGGGCGCAACATCTTGGTTGGAAATCGAATCTGGTGCACAGAAAAAATTGTAACGATGACCGTGCTCAATAGCTATTTTAGGATAATCAGTAGGAGAGTAGATGCCTAGGCCTTGTTCTTTATCTCTTGCTTGATTTATTCCTGGAAGAATAAGGTCAACATTTTCTCTAGTTATTGTTAGGTCATGGTTTCCAGGAACATAGGTTACTAAAATCTTTCCTTCTTGAATTATCTTATTTAAATCATCGATTACGCCTTTGTTTGTTGCTGCAATGCGCTGCACAAAATCACGCTGATTTTTTCCAGCATAAGTATTTGTTGTTGCTGGCACAAACCATTCATCTAGCAAATCTCCAGCAATAACAAGTTCCTTGACATTTGGCGAAGCACTAATTTGTTTGAGTAATTTTTGGAGAGAGAATGTGTTTTTGTTGAATTCTGCATAAGAAATGTTGGCACCAAGATGAAGGTCGCTGATTACAACTATCATATTTCTTTCGTTTCCTCCATTTGTAAAAGGGTCTGTTGTAGGATTGGTTTTATTGTAGACTACAAATGCGATAAAAATAATAATTACAATTAAAATTACAATTGTTTTTTTCATATTTATTCTAAGAATAACTATTTTTTAAATCTTAGGTTCACAAACCAAAACTTTAATAAAACAGGGTTAGGTTTTTGTGAAAGAAAAAATATTGGATTTTATCAGAAATCAGGATTGCATACAAAGAAAGATTTTGTTAAAAGATTTATTTATATAAATCCCATTACAAAGAAAGAAATAAGAGATAATCATGGTGATGGATTGTATTATGAGGGTAAGGATAAGTTTGTTTCAAAAGTACTGAAAACTAAAGATATTGTTTATATAAATGTGGAACATTGGTAAAAAAACAAGACAGTTAACCTACGCCCCATCGTAGTTCGGTCAGGGCGTTTATTATGATATTAAATAAAATGAAATATCATTAAATCTTCTGAGATTTTCATCACTGCTCCGAGTTCAAATACCTGAGTTCGTAAGAACGAATGGTTGCCAAAAATACTCTAGATTTTTTAGGATTTAGCACTCGGTCCCTACCTATAAAAAAGTTTAAAAAGAGTGAAATTATCAGTTTCTTGCTTCAAAACTAAGCATTATTAAAATGGAAAAAAAATATCTAGAAATACCCGAATATAGAGAAAAATTAAAAGGATTAATTTCTGCAACAGATTATGCAAGAGTTCCCCCATACCAATGTCTTAATTGTCTTCCTTATTGCGGTGAAGTAAGAGCAGCTTTTTCAGATGAATATAAAAAAGTAATCAAAGCGTTAAATAAACTAAAAGTTACAAGAGAAGAAGTAAATCAAGAACTAGAAGATAAGCACTGGCACAAATTATTCGGAGAACATGAGTGTTTTGAAGAATGTTTATCACCAAATGATTTATGTGAAATAGTTGCTAGTATTATAAACAAAAAAGAACTTTTATTAAAAACAAAATCTTCAGCATAACCTTTTTATATTAAGATTCACTATAAGATAAATGAAAAAGGTGAACTGGAAAGTTCTGGGAGTATCATTGTTTATTGTTTTAGTAGTTTCTTTTATAGGAGGTTTATTCACAGATACAACTGGATGGTATAATTCAGTTAAACCCTCAATTACTCCTCCAAATTATGTTTTTCCAATTGTTTGGACAATTCTATTTATTATGATAGGAATTTCTATTTATTTCGCATGGATATCGTCTAAAAATAAACAAAAAAATATGGTAATCACTTTATTTTCAATAAATTTAATCCTTAATATTTTATGGAGTTTTATTTTCTTTACATTGAAAAATCCAATGCTCGCATTTTTTGAATTAATATTATTATGGATATCAATTTTAATTTTAGTAATTCAATTATATAAAGTAAATAAAATAGCGTCGTGGCTTCTTGTGCCATATCTTATTTGGGTAAGTTTTGCAGGAATACTTACTTATATAATTGCATTTAGTTAATACTATTAACCAGTATTATCCACTTCTAAGTTACTTCACTAAATTTAAAAGCAAATCTTGAATAGCTACTTAATTTCATCTTATACATAAAACCTTAAATAAAATGAAATCCTAGAAAAAGAGGCATGGAACAAATCATGGATATTAAAAAAGAGAAACAAACTACAATTGTTGAAGTTAATAACAATAATCACGAATCAACAAAAGAAGAATTTTTAAGTGTCTTAAGATTAGTTGCACCTGGAACAAATCTAAGAACCGGACTAAACGGAATAGTTGATGCAAAAAAAGGGGCATTAATAGTTGTTGAAAATGATTTTATTAATGAAATCCTTGACGGAGGATTTAAAGTTAACTGCCGTTTCACTCCCCAAAGAATTATTGAACTTGCAAAAATGGATGGAGCAATAGTTTTATCAAAAGATATGAAAAGAGTTTTATTTGCAAATGTTACACTTGCTCCAGATAATAGAATTCCTACAAAAGAAACCGGTACAAGACATAAAGCAGCAGAAAGAACAGCAAAAATGACAGGAAGTTTGTCAATTGCAATTTCAGAAAGAAAAAATGAAATTAATATTTATTATAAAAATATGAAGTATCATCTTAAAACAACTGGAGAAATTCTAAGAAGTGCTTCAGAAACACTCCAGATTCTTGAAAAGCAAAGAGAATTATTTGATGTTAATATAAGCCGACTTCATCAGATGGAAATAAACAATGAGCCAAATATAAGGCAAGCTGCAAAAGTTATTCAAAAAGGAAAAGTAATGGAAAAAATTCTTGAATCTCAGGAAAAAACACTTATTGAACTTGGAAATGAAGCAGGAGCATTGAAACTAAGAATAAAAGAGCTTATAAAAGATGTTGAAAAAGAAACAGATTTAGTAATAAAAGATTATACAAGATTAAATATTAAAAAAACAAAAAATATCCTTGAAACATTAGCTTATGAAGATCTTATTGATTTAGATAATATAATTAATGCTTTAGCTCAAAAAGAAACAAATCATCTTGATGAAATTGATGGATGGAGACTGCTTTCAAAAACATCTCTTTCAGAAAAAGAAATTGCAGATGTATTATCCCATCATAAAAATCTTGGAAATATAATCAATGCAAAGGCAGAATCATTTAAAAGAATAATTGGTGATGAAAAATCTCAGTCATTTGCAAAAGAGATACAAAGAATAAAGCATCTGCAATTTTAGCAATCTTTATATATAATGTAAAATATATATTCAAATATGGAAGTTCAAGAAAAGGTTCCTCAAAAAAAGAATGTGATAATCTTATTAATATTAAGTCTTATTACATTAGGGATATATCCTTGTATTTGGTATTTTAAAAAATCAAGTGAACTTAATAATCTTAAAACACAAGCAAAATTAGGTAAATTTCTTCCAATTGCCACATTATTGTTATTAATAAGTCTTTTAACTCTTAATATTAGTACAGGTATAATAATTATATCAAACCCAGATAAATACCCTACATCAGTTAGTTCACTTTCAGAAATACCTTCTGAATTATTAATTTTAGGTTCAATAGCTTTAGTATTAGGGTTACTAATAATTATATTCGGTATTGTTCTTTCATTTAAAGTTCGTAAAATTCTTAATCAAGTTTTAATTAATAAAGATGAAAAAGTTAAACTTTCAGGTTTTTACACTTTAATATTTAATTTATTTTATCTGCAATATGAAATAAATAGGATAATAGATGATAAAGAAAATGATAAAAGAAAAGCACCATTAATTTGTTTAATTATTACCGGTTTTACTTTAGCAATTGCTACTACAATATTTTTATTATTAGTCCCTATAGAAATAATTCTCTCAAGACTTCGTTAAAGCACAAACCAATATAGATTATTTACTTGACATACTTTTTAAGCGTATCATCAAGTGTTCCAAAAGGAGGTTGGCTTGGGTTTTTTTCAACTGATAAAGAAGTTGGTGTTGTTTGTCTGACTGGATAATATCTTAATCCTCTTTCTAAACTATAAGATGTAAGAGCATCTAAAGCTCCTCCACTGTTTAATGGAGTTGAAATTAATTTCATATTACTTTTTTCATCAGGATTATTAGCTCCCCAGCGCAATGCAGGGTCGTGATTTGGGTCAAATGATAAATCAAAAAGTCTTTGTTCAATATCTTTTAAACTTAAAACAACTTCTTTTTCATCTGATTTTAGATAAGTAATTTTCTTTTCTTCAAATAATTTTTGTTTTAATTCAATAATCTTTGAAATCATTTCTTGTTTTGAGTTAAAATTCTTGTAATCGTAAGCAGGAGAAACTCCAAAACCTTCAATCATTGACTCTAAACGTTTAGTTATATAGTTATATTTATTTTTTCTATCAACATCGCTTGAAGGAGAGCTCCAGGTTTCCCATCTTCCGTTTGCTTGATAAATATTTTCTTTTGAAGATTCATCTGGCAAAGTTATTGCTCCGTTTTTAAGAACATCATTCCAGCCATTTTCAACAAAAGTTGCTCTTTCCTGAAACATTTCTGCAAGTTCTTGGCAACTATTTTCTAAAAATTTAATTGGATTTTCAATTCCAGTTCTTAATGACATTCTAACAATATCTGGATAGCTAGTTGGTTTTTCTCCTCTTATTGTTAAATTATTTTCTTTTAATTCAGTCATTTTTTTATACTGTTCAACAGAATAACCAAATTCTAACATTTCTTCATTTGTCATTTGTCTTGCATTTCCATTTTTAATTTTAACTAAACGAGGATTTCTAAATCCATCATAACAATATTTGAAACCCTTAACTCCTAATTTTGCAGAATTAACAGATGGAATTGCTGAAAGGGTTTGATTATAAGTTATTGATTGGTCTGGGTGCGCGTCCAGAAAATGAACTTCTCCAGATTCTTCAATGTCTCCAACAACTAGACAATGTCCGTTAGCATTATAACACATTGTTCCAGGCCTTAGAAATTGCCTGTCAAGAGTTATTGGAACAGAATCTGTTCCTTCTAATGTAGGGTCAGTTCTATAATTTCCAGTAACAAAATTATATGATTTATCTCCTCCTTCAATTGAACTTAAAATAAATTGTTTAAAATTCCCTGAAAAATCAAGACTATTAACATGTCCAACCGGATGGTTTCCATAAGAATATCTTATGTCTCCGCCTTTTTCCATTTCAATTTTTGAAACAATTGCAGGCAGTCCTCGGCGGTAAGAATAATATAAAACTAAAAGCTCTGGGAAACTTCCGCAATGAGTTACACTTGTTAGTGTTTCAAGTTCTTCTTTTTTTGCCTGAACATTTCCTTTTTCTAAAAATGCAGGATTATTTAAAAGATTCATTTCATCATCATTAAGAATATAACCTAGTTTTGCACCTTTTTGTTTATATGAACCATTTCTTTTAAACTGATAAATATTATTTACCCATTTTGAATATTTTTCAAATTCTGAAAAGTTCCACTGATTTAAAATTGGCCATGCTCCACTTTCTTTTTGCGCTAGTGCTTTTCCTGAATATAATGCTCCTCCGGTTGCTAATGCTCGTTTTAAAAATATTCTTCTTGAGATTTTCATTTTAACTTGGCAGAATTAATTTATAATCTTTAGATTTTACAAAATACGGAATTATTGTGTGAGCTGTAAATGGTAAACCATTAGGCATGTCGTGAACAAGAACAACATCTTTGTCTTTTGTTTGTCTGCAAGTGCTCATTATACTTTCTGCTCCTCTGCCTTTGCCATATCTCCAATCTTCTGTATCAATATTCCAATCATCTTCCTGACTCCAAACTTTTATTGGTTTATATCCTAATTCATTTAAATAAGGAATTATAGAATTTTTTGTTGCTCCACCTGGAAAACGAAAAAGTTTAATTTTTCTTTCTACTTCTGCTTTTTTGTAAACTCCTTCAATTATATCATCTGTTTTTTTAATTTCACTTTTTCCTCTTTCTAAACTTATGCTTGGAAATGAAGGATGATGAAAAGAATGATTGCCTAAAATATGTCCACTTTTAACAGCTTTTTCAAGAAGTGAAAGTTTTTGTTCATCTCCGCATTGGTCACCAACAATAAAAAAAGTCGCTTTATTTTCTCCAAGTGTTTCAAGAATTTCTCCCATATATTTGCCAGGCCCATCATCAATTGTTAAATAAATTTCCTTAGGAGTTTCTTTTTTATCTTCGTTTAATTCTTTTTTCTCATTAGTTTCTTCTGCGAGAATATTCATTGAGAAAATTAAAGAAATTCCTGAAAGACATAGAAATTCGCGTCTGTTCATTTGTTTGCTTGATTTAGTGGGTTTAAAAGAATTGTGGTATAAAAGAAGTACCTTTTTATTAAGTAAATAATCTATATGTTTATCTAATTTGATATAAGTTATAATTAACTATTATGTATCTAATTTTACATTGTTTTACATAAAATTATTTTAGTTTAAACATGTGACATCAGATTTCTAAATAATATAATATCAATTTTCGCTATGCGAAAATTGCAAATAAAAATGCCGAGCACAAAGTGCGAGGCGAATCTTACCCCTTTCAAAATTGAAAACCCACACATTTATAAATAATATTAATCCCTATGAACAATGGAATTTATGTTATCTATTCACGGAGAAAATTGTATTGTGGATGAACTATGGAATGATTTAAATGATCATGGAGCTACAATATATACCTCTAAGGGTTGTTTATGTAGTTATAATATAAATAGTTTAAAAGCAAGTTTACCGCAGGTTATTATCTATCATCCATTAAGAAAACAATATGGTTCTTCTTCAGAGGTAAAAACCTGTCTTGAAAAAATGAAATCAAATATGGAATTAAATCCCCAATCATTATTTTACATATTTTGTAGAGGTGCTCCAGAAAGGAAAGATTTTTTTAATAAATTAGATAATATTAGATTTATCGATGATGATAATACCCTTACTATCTGGAATGAAATTTTAGAATTAATAGATAAATAATATATTTTCTCCCAATTTTCAAATCCTTCTCTCAACTTTAACCGCAGTTGGTGCTTCACCACCATGCCAAGTAAATCTAGGGCGAACTCTCATTGGATAAATTCTTTCTGAATTGTCATCAAGAATAATTGCAGAACCTTTTAATCTCGGTAAATCATCAATATATTTTTTTATACTTCCAAATAAATAAGTCTGCATAATATCATTTAATGCCATAATATCTGGCTGTGCAGTTAATCTATGAGAAATTATAATATCCGATTGAGTCATAACATCTCTATGAATTTGTCCTGGCTGTTGCGTTGCTAAAACTAAAGAAATTCCTGGTTGTCTTCCTTCCCTTAATATCTGCACAAGAGCATCTGTTGCAGAAGTTGCTCCTTCTTTAGGCAAAAACTCGTGAGCTTCATCAATAAATATCCAAACCAACGGCATTTCTCTTGCAGTTTTATATGATAGATAATCCATTCCATGTCTTACAGCTTCAACTTCTTCATTTTTTCTAGAAAGCATTCTTTCACTAAATAATTTCTTGCAAACCAAACCAATAACTAAAGCTCTAACATTAAAAGCTCCTATTGAATTATAAACACTTAAATCAATTACAGAGGTAACACCCGCACTTAAAAATTCAGAAATAGCAGTTTTCTTATCCGATTTATGGGCAAAAACTCCCCAAGTGTCTGCTGCTTCAAATAATCCAATTGCAGCATTTTTATCTTCTTTTGTTGCATTTTCATCTTTTCCTATTTCTGAAATAATATCTTTAATATCATAATTTTCACTTTCTTTAATCACAGCAATAACTCTCTCAATTAAAACAGCAACCGGATTAATTATACCTAAATTAAAAATCAAAGCCCAATCTTCTGTAGATAATTCAGAAACATCAAGTGAAAAAGGCGCATCAACAGGTATTCCTGAACTTATATAGCTATCAAAATATCCAAACGGAGCAAAAACTTTAACAGGCAATTTCTTAGGTTTTAATTCCCACTCTTCTAATAATCTCTTTTCTTTTTCATTTTCATATTTCATTGTCCAGAATATTCCCATTGTATCAAAAATTAACGGTGCAATATTTTCTCTTGCTTCATCAGGTAATTGAGAAATCTCTTCTGCAATTGCTCCAAGAGTATAAGATTTTCCTGAACCCCTTTTTCCTGAAACTAAAATTACATGGCTTCGTGAGACATCCATGTATATTGGATTAGATAAAGAAGTATACTGGCCCATTTTTACATAACCTTTGCCAAGCTTTACAAGTCCTTTATCACCAAACTTTTTTTTATCTGCATCATCTCTTCCAATTATAATGTCATAAGGCATAGAAAAGATAGCAAATTTGTGTATTTAATTATTTCGTGAGAGTTTTATCTAAAAAGAAATTAAGGAGAAATATCTCCAGATTTTACATACCTTCCAATAGAGTGCCTAATTTCAACCTTAATTACATTCCCCTCTAAATCTTCAATAAATGCCTTGTTATAACCATAATACCTTTGAATATATGCAAGAAGTTTAATTGAATCACTAAGACTTTTAACCATTGCTCTTTTTTTTGATTTAGTTCTATAAATTACGCTTTGCCTGTCATCTTCAATTTTCCTGACATAAGAAGTATTATAATCAAATTCCGAATCTTCTGGGATACAAATATACACTTTCCTATCATCAATATGCCTACTCATCTTTCCTGATGCTTCATCATATCTAATTTTTCTCATCTATTACTTGATTATAGTTCATTTAAATAAATTAGTATATTATAATTCTGCATTTAGATAGTAAAACTTTAATAGAATTCACTACCACAACATTTTTAAAGGATATTAAGTTAAAATAAAAATGGCTGAAAAAATTAAAGAGCAAATTGAAACTACTAAAGAAGAAAAAAAAGAAAGTGCTCTTAAAAAAATTCCTACTCACAATTGGGCAATTGCAACTTATGTTCTTGGAATATTAAGTGTAGTTCTTTTAGTAATGATGTTAACTGGAAATACTTTTGGATTAACAGGAAATGTTGTAAGCCAAAGCACAATGGAAAAACAAGTAGATACTTTTGTAAATACTCAGCTATTAGCAGAAGGTGGAGCAAATATAACCGATATAAAACAACAAAGCGGATTATATGTTGCTACAGTAAGCCTTGATGGCGAATCAATTCCTTTATATTTCACAAAAGATGGCAAATTCATCAGCCCTGGAAGAGAATTAGTTTCTATTTCAACTGCAGCTTCTTCATCTTCAACAGAAACAACAGCTACAACAGAAGTTCCTAAATCTGACAAACCAATTGTTGAAGCTTATATTTTCTCATACTGCCCATACGGAACTCAATTTGAAAAAGCATTAGTTCCAGCATATAATTTATTAAAAAGTAAAGCAGATATTAATATAGTTGCAATTGGTGCAATGCACGGAGAATATGAACATATTGAATCATTAAGACAAGTATGTATTGAAAAAAATTATGGAAGAGATAAATTATTCTCATACTTAAAAGCATTTAATGAAAATGCAGCTATAGGTTCATGCAGTGGAAAAGATACATGTGTGAATCCTTTAATCCAAACTATTTTCACATCATTATCAATTGATAAAGCTAAAATAGATTCATGTATGGCAAAAGATGCAGAAGCAATCTATAGTCAACAAAATGCAAAAGCAACTAGTCTTGGAATAGGTGGTTCACCAACATTTGTAATTAATGGAGTTCAAGTTCAAGTTTCAAGAACACCAGAAGCAATAAAACAAGCAATATGTAATGCTTACAATACTGCTCCAAGTGAATGTAGTCAAACATTATCAACTTCAAGCCCAAGTGCAGGATTCGGAGGCTCTACTAGTTCTTCAGCATCAACTGGGGCTCAGTGTTAATTAAAATGAAAATTTCTGAACTCAAATCTGGACAAGGAAAAGCTAATATTACTGCGACTATTAAATCTATTGAAGAACCAAGAACTTTTGATAAATTTGGAAAGCAAATTTCTGTTGCAAATGCAGTTATTGCTGATGAATCAGGAGAAATTAAATTAACTCTTTGGAATCAAGATATTGAGAAAGTTAAAGTTGGAGATATTATTAAAATAACAAACGGCTATGTTAATGAATTTAAAGGGGAATTACAACTTACAACCGGTAAATTCGGAAAAATGGAAGTTCTTGACAAAGATAATTTGCCTGAAGAATCTGATGAAGGCACAGAAGAAGAATCTTTCGCAGATTATTAATAGTTTTTAAGGTAAAAATAATTATATCTTGTTAAAATTTAATTCAAAAGATTCCCCTCATTTCATTCGGGAACATAATAATTTAATAATCTAATAAATCATTTTTTAACTTTGATTAATTTATAATAACTATAATCAAATTATATATTTAGATTCAAAATTTCCTAAATTTTTGTTAAATTTTTCTCAAAAGTTTAGTATCTAATAAATAATCTATAAGGATTTGTGCTTCGCAAAACCTCCCTGATTTTTACATCATTTAAACATAGATTAATAAGTTTTAAACAAATCATAATCACCCATTAACTTTAGATGCAACATTTCCTAATAAAAATAGTCAGTTTGCTTTTATATACTCAATTTCCTGTTCACTTAACTTCAACTCTTTCTGTATTTTTGGATTTTTCAAAAAGGGCTTAATTATATTAAACTCTTTAACAGCTTTATATTTAGAACAATGAATTGCCTCTGCATATTTAGCAACTATTGTCTTTTTATGAATCTGTTTTGAATTATTCATCCAAATTTTAAGTATTCTTGAAGGCTTTTGATAATGGGTATATCCTAATTTAGGTTTTTTCTTAGATAAACTTATTCCTGCACTTAAAAAAACATTCTGATAAATCAAAAATCTCCAATGTCTCTGCCTTTGAATTCTGCCAAAGAAAATATCAGAAGCACTAAGCATTTCATATGCATTAAATAATTCTTCACCAGAATATTCATAAGGAATATTTTCTTCAATCCAAAGCCCGATCTTTTCTAAAGGAATATCAACTGAATCATATATTCTTAAAGTCTCATCGCAAATTGGATTTTTAAAAACAAATTTCAAGGCACTAAAAATATCAAGCTCTTTGTTTCTCTGATCTAAAACAATATAACTTCTTAAAAAATCTTTATCTGAAGCAATTATCTGCAAATCATTAATAGCTGCTCTCATATCCCCATTTGCACGAACAGCAATTGAAATTAATATCTGATTATCAACAGTTAAATTTTCCTTTTTTGCAATATTTTGAAGGACAAATGAAATATCTTTATAATTAATTTCTTTTAATTCAACAACCTTGCATTTCTTTCTTAAATCAACAAATTTAGCATCCCAGATATTATTTGCAGTTATTATCATCGGAAACTGAGTATTTTCAATTAAAGAAACAAGTTCTGGTAAGCCTCCTCTATCACTTCCTGACAATCCATCAACTTCATCAACTAAAAGAACTTTGCCTTTTTTGAATAAACTTCTCTGTTCAGATGCAGGTTTTAATTTTGCTTCAAGCTGTTCTTTATTTCTAAAATCAGAAGCATTAAGTTCAAATATTTCTAAATCTAATTCGTTTTTTGCAATATGTGCTAAACTAGTTTTTCCAGTTCCAGCTGGCCCGTGAAGCAAAATTGCTTTTTTATCTTGTGGAAATTTAGAAAAAAAAGATTTAAGTTCAGATATTGCAACATCCTGTCCTTTCAAATCTACAAAAGAAAGTGCACGATGTTTTTCACTCCAGTTTTCAAAATTTTCACTCATTTTTTCTCCTCTGGAAATTTTTCATAAAACTCTTTAATAAATTCTCTTCTTGAATCTAAATCAACCCACATATACATTGTTCGATAAGCTTGCCAATTAACAAAACTTGAACAAACTGCAGGAAAATTTCTTAAAACTCCTTTTTCAAGATTTTCTTTAAAATTTACATAAGCTTCTCTTGTATCAGTTATATATGCTGGCAAATTTGAAGGAACTCCCTGCATAGTTTTAAGTGGATACAAATGAAGAAGAGCCATATCACTATAAACTTTTCTAGCAGTTATTTCTCCTTGTTTTTTAAGTGATACTCTACTATGATCAATACAATATTTATCCATTCCATGTTCATAATCTTCTTCTGAAAAACCGCTTTTTATTTTATCCAATTGTCTAATTACTCTTCTTATCTGACGCCCTCTTTTCATTATTCTGCTTTGCATTTTAAAAGAAATTACTTTCCTCTTCCAGCCATAACAAAACTTGCTAAAAGTGATTCAAGTTGAATAAATTCATCAGCACCTTCTACCATCCTAAATTCAATTTCTCCTGTTCTTTCAGTTAATTTAACCTTTAATTCAGGTTCAATTGATAAATTCCAAATCTCTTTTTGTATTGATTTGATAATATCTGTTCCAGATATGCTTTCCCGCAACATAACATCTAATAATTTTTCTCTTGCATTTAAAAAATCTCCTGAAAGAGCATAATCTAATATAACTTTAATATCACTCGGCTTTGCACTTGGCACCATTATTTTAATTAAATCTGGGGTAATTGTTGTACTTATAGAAGCAGTTGTCTGCAATAAATTAATAACTCGTCTGCAGTCTCCATCACTTGTTTCAAAAAGAGCATCAACAACTTTATCATCCATTTTTATATTTTCATTCTGAACAATTCTCTTGACAATTTTATCAATATCTTTTTTCTCAAGTAATCTAAATCTAAAAACCGCACATCTAGATTGTATAGGGTCAATTATCTTACTGCTATAATTACAAGACATTATAAATCTGCAATTAGAAGTATAATTTTCCATAGTTCTTCTCAGAGCATTTTGTGCTTCATTAGTTAAAGCATCTGCTTCATCTAAGAAAATAACTTTAAATGGAATTTTAGACATTGCCTTTGTTCTTGCAAAATCCTTTACTTTCTGCCTTACAACATCAATTCCTCTTTCATCACTTGCATTTAATTCAAGGTAATTTTCTCTCCACGAGCTTCCAAATAACTCTTTTACAACAACTAAAGCTAAAGTAGATTTCCCAACTCCTGCAGGCCCTGCAAATAGCAAATGAGGGATATTCATTGCATTAGTTAAGGATTTCACTCTCCTTACAATATCATCCTGTCCAACCATTTCATCAAACTTAGAAGGACGATATTTTTCTGTCCAAATTTCACTCTCCATCATTCATTAAATTTTAAACCATATAAAAAGATTACTATGCTGGACAATAGTTATTATATACGAGAACAAATAAAATTATTTAGATCTATCTCTTCTTACTTTTCTAAGATGCTTTGCTTTTCTAAGCTTTTTTCTCTGCCATTTCCACCTCATCTGGCGCTTCTTTTTCCATCTTCTGCTTGAACGTTTCATAAATGGAATAAAAAAAATCTGTTTATAAATCTTCTGATGTCTAAAAAATGCCATAAAATTAGCATTAAATTTCATTAGAAAATATTTAAATAGACAAAATCCTAATAAACTTAAAGAGGAAAAATGCCAAATTTATTAGTTGTTATAATTGGATGGATATTAGTATTTGGAGGAATATTCTTAGCTTTCAAAAAAAAGCTTACAAATAAACTTGTTAATAACCGCTTGCCAAAAATAGTAAATTATTTTATACTTGCAATCCCAATTACATTAATTGAAGAGTTTTTCACCTGTGAAATAGGTTATCCAATGTGTGTTGCAGTTATTGTTCCAATATTCTTAGCTGTTTTCCTAGTTTTATTTGCAATTCAATATTTTACAAAACTTAATTATCTAATTTGCTCATCTTTAATGGCAATATTTGGTTTATTTAACGAATTTATACTTGCTGGCAGAATAAATAGACCAGATTATGCAGTTTTCACACCATTGCAATGGGTATTATTAGCAATAATAACTCTATTAATTTATTTTGTAATGGCAATTGTTCCAACATATTACCTTCAGAGAAAACAAAGAAATCAATAATTATTTCAAATTCTTATCCAACCACTCTTTAATTCTAGATTCAGGAATAGCACCCACAAACTCATCAACAACTTTTCCATTTTTAAACATTTTAACACTTGGTATACTTGAAACATCATATTCGCCTGGCTTTTCGCTGTTTTCTTCAACACTAACTTTTGCAAGAATAAATTTTCCTTTATAATCTTCAGCAAGTTTTTCCATAACCGGACCCAACATTCTACACGGCCCACACCAACTAGCCCAAAAATCAACAACAACAATAACTTTCTTAGATTTTTCAATAACTTCTTTGTCAAAATTTCCATCATTCGCCTCAACAATATATTTTGATGTCATAATAAGTCAAAATATTGGAAGTTTATAAAGATTATTAAAGATTTTTTAGTAATTAATAAGAACCAATCTAGGAAATAAACAAAAACCTATTTATATTATGTAATCAATGAATATATTTTATGATGTTAATTAATTTCCCCAATAAATAACCTTGACAAAGTCAGGTTATTTACTCCCACCCCTAATGCTCTCTATTCTTCAGATGTCTCCTAACAAACCAAATAACTAAACCAGCAAGGATTATAATAACAACAATATCTAACATCTGCGAATACTTACTTACAAGCTCCCAGTTCTCACCAAGTTTAATTCCAAGATAAGCAAGGAATGTATTCCACATTGCTCCACCAAGAGCGGTATAAAAAGTAAATTTCCAGATATTCATTTTACCAACTCCGGCAGGAATTGATATTAAATGTCTAACAACTGGAATAAATCGCGAGATAAATATTGTCTTATCACCATAACGCTGAAAAAACCTTTTTGTTAAATCTAAATCATGTTTATTTAAAAGAAACCATTTACCATATTTCTCAAAAAAAGGTTCACCTAAATAATATCCAATATAATAAGAAAGCAAAGAGCCAATAATTGTTCCAATTGTGCTAAATATAATAACTGAAAATAAATTAAAATCTCCTTGATAAATAAGAAAACCTGCAAACGGCATTACCAGCTCAGAAGGCAAAGGAAAAATCATACTCTCAAGAGCCATAAGCAACACCAACCCAAAATATCCCAAACTCGCAATCAACCCAGTTACAAATGTAAGCATAAATTCAACTAAAACCATATAATTAGAATTTTTGCTGGTTTATAGAGTTTTTTGTTAAGAAAAGTTAATACAAGAAAGATTTAAATATCATTGGTTCATAAATGATACATATGGTTCAAAATAGAAACAATGTAGAAATGGAGATAATCTTAGTTTTATTAAGAAATAAAACGCATTTAAGAGAAATAGCAAGAACTCTTAATGAATCTCATTCTACAGTATTAAGAAAAATTAATGAACTGACAAAAGAGAATATTCTGGATTATAAAAGAGAAGGGAAAAATAAAGTATTTTTCATTAAAAACAACTTAAAAGCTAAAAATTATATTTATTCAGCAGAAATTCATAAATTAAACAAACTATTAAAAAAGCACCCAGAATTATCTATAATTCTTGAAGAGATTAAAAAGAACTTCCCAAAAGGAATGATTATTTTATTTGGAAGTTATGCAAAAGGCAATCCTAAATCAGATAGTGATATTGATATCTACTTAGAAACAAATAATAATCATCTAAAAGATAAAGTAAAACAAATTAATTCAAAATTAAGTGTAAAAATAGGAAAATTTGATAAAAACTCTTTACTAATTAAGGAAATAATTAAAAATCATATAATAATAAGAGGATTAGAAGACTTCTATGAAAGAGTTAATTTTTCTAAAGAAACTTAAAAGAAAGAATACTATTGAATTAGTTGAACCTTCTGAAGAGATGAAATCAGCTTATCTAATTAAAGCAGATAATTGCCTTAAGTCAGCAAAAATACTATTTCAAAGTCAGCTTTATGAAAACTCTACCTCTGAAGCTTATTACTGTATGTATAATTCATTACTATCTTTATTGTTTAAGGCAGGAATTAAATCAGAGAATCATTCTGCTTCTGTAATCTTATTTGATAGATTATTTGCAGATAAAGACTTAGTAAAAACAATTTCTTGGGCTAAAGAAGAAAGAATAGACAAACAATATTATGTAGAAACTCAACAAATAATTAAAGTAACTAAAGAGTCTTGTAACGAAATGATATTGAAAGCAGAGGACTTTTTAGTTAAGATGAAGTTATTCATAAGTGAAGTAAATAATGAAAAAATTAGTTCTGTTAGAAGTTCTTTTGTTGAATTATTAAGTTAAACCTTTCAAAAATCAAAAAATCCATATCTTTATGTAAATATAATCAATCTAAAATTATATCTTATTAATATTTTCCCCCACATTTCCAATATCCTTTAGCGAGATTAACGAACCCTGAGTTAATCAAGAAGTAATAAGCTGAGTGCGAAGCACGAGGCGAAACACTATTAATCCTCCCTCGCAAAACTTTCCGCCACAACAATCGGAAACAATATCGTAGCATCTCCGTAAACTTTAACAGATTCACAATTCTCTCTTAATTTTCCCCAAGAAACCGCTTCATCAGGTGTTGCACCTGCATCACTGCCATCAAATTCCTGCGCAGTATTAATATAAACAGCGTAATCTGCCCCATTTCTATAAAGATGTGCATTAAGAATACTATGTTTAACAACTCCGCTTCCTAAAATTATAACTCCTGATTTTTCCAACCCTATTGTTGAATTATTTAAATTTACTATATCTTCAGCAATATCAATAACAAAATCCGGACGATTAAACTTAAAAAAGTAAACCATGTCTCCAAAACTTCCATCTAAAATTGCCGGGCAGAAAACTTTTATTTTATTTTTCCAAGCCCAGTAATAAATACTTTTCTCATCATTTATTTTCTCTCCCAACTTCCAAATTATTTCAGAAGGTGTTACAAACTTCTCAGTTTTCAACTGCTCTTGATAAAGCTCTTCAAGAATAGGCATTACAAAGTCTTCAAATTTTTCATATCTTGAATTAGGAACAAAAATATTTCCAATTCTGTTAACTGCCTTTTCTCTAAGCTCTTTTCCATCTGCTCTAAAATCTCCAAGAACAAAATCTCCTAAACATTTTATTATATCTTCTTCAAAACCACCTGCACTTGTAACAACAACATTAACTTTTTTATTTTCAACTAAATATCTAAATACCTCTCTTAAACCCGAGCTTACCATATTCGAAGTATAACCTAAAAATATTGTAGCATTTTCAGCTCTCATTTTATTAACAATTTCTATTGCTCTTGACAAATTAGTTGCCTGATAACCAGTTGAAGAAAAACTCTTTATAATCTCCCTATAATCAACACCCTTGTTAAAATCATATCCTTTAACAAATTCTCCAGATACTTCTTCGCTTTTCCTAAAGATATTTTCTCTTGCAATTTTTTCAGTATTAATAGTTTTATCAGACATTTTATTACAAACCTCTCAAAATTTAGAATTATCTCTAGTAAATAGGTATTGCCATTGCGCCCAATATTCTTCTTACTAAATCCATGTTAACTCAAATTTTCAACCATTTAAAAATCTTCCTAAATCTATTTGTCCTCAACAGAAACCTTTATAAATAAGTATAACTAATAATTATACATGTCAATTCAAACAAAAGTTAAAGTCAAAGAATGGGGAAACTCCCTTGGTTTAATTATCCCAAATGAAATTGTAATAAAAGAAGATATTCAGTCAAATGATGAAATTATAGTAACTATTTCTAAACGAAATACCTTGGAAGATTTTTTTGGTAAAGCAAACAAAAAACTAGATGCTCAAAAAATGAAAAACGAGGCTAGAAAAATATGGAAAATGGATTAAAATCTTTTTTCTTTGATAGCTATGCTTTAATTGAAATTTATTCAGGCAATAAAAATTATGAAGAATATAAACAGGTAAAAGCAGTAACTTCTTATTTCCAAGTCTATGAAGTTTATTATAATTTAAGAAAAATCTATTCAGAAGAAGAAATTAAAGATTTCTTTAATTTTTTAAAAAGCATCTGTATCAATTTAGACTTTAACTGGATTTCAAAAGCAGTTAATTTAAGATTCTTGCATAAAAATAAAGATTTATCCTATGCAGACTGCCTTGGATATATTGCCTCAAAAGAACTGCAAATTCCTTTTCTAACAGGAGATAAAGAATTCAAAGATTTTGAAAATGTAGAGTTTGTTAAATAATAAATAATTTCATATAAATTTATATACCTATTTTTAATTACCCAAATTATGGAAATTAAAGAACTTAGCAAATGGACTAGATTTTACATTCCAATACCTGTAAACCCTAATGAAACAGAAGAAGATTTTCTTAGAAAAACAAAAGATTGTTTAACTTCATTTTTTGAAAAATATACAAAGATGACTGAAGCACAAAAAAGATGTAACCATCCGTTCAAAAATGCTTCTTTAGAATCTATAAAAGGAGAATGGGAAATTTGGAACTTTCAAGAATTAGAACTTGAAGGAATATTAGATTGTAATATAAAATTTTATGTTGGAACCCCAAAAGACAATTATGGAAAAATAGGAATTAATATTTTAGCAGGCAATGATAAACCTGAAAAAAAGCCCATGATGGATTTTCTCAGGAAAAAATGGGAAGAGTTTGACTATAAATTTTAAACTTTCTATTCCCACTCCCAAAACTTCCAGTCCTTTTTCTTAACTTTGACACCCTTACCTTTTTTCTCGCGCATCTTTTTATCAATTAAACTTTCAATATCTCTTTTGTCTTCGCTTGTCAAACCATCACGATTTTTCTCACCGTAATAATAATTTTTTGTAACATGCTGAGTTGTTTTTCCACCTGCCCATACAGCCATTAATCCAATTAAAAATCCACAATTATACCACCATCCAACATTATTAAGTTCATACATTTGAATCTTTGTAAATAATCCCAAAACTAAAGTTATTGGAGCTAATATCCCATGAATAAACCCTGAAAAAACTCCTGCCTTATTAATTTGAAAATAAGTTTCCCCTGCAAGATGAAACATTCCGCTTGATATAAGAGATAAAACTCCAATAACAACCAATAATGCTATTATTATACCCCAACGTGCCATAAGAAATAAAAGTGAACAGGATTTATAAACCTGTTTGATTATATTTTTATATGAAAAAAGAAGTGTATCATATCTACTTATTTAGACACGGACAAACAGATTATAATAAAAAACATATTTTCACAGGATGGAAAGAATCAAAACTTACACCCTTAGGAATTAAACAAGCAAAAATAATTGCTAATAAGCTAAAAAATAAAAAAATTGATATTGCTTTTCAAACTCATTTATCTCGTTCAAAAGACACTCTCAAAGAAGTCCTCAAATTTCACCCAGAATGCAAAAAAATAATTACTGATGACAGAATGATTGAAAGAAAATACGGAGATTTAGAAGGAACCTCCCATGAGCAGTTTATAAAAAATATCGGACATAAAATATATAATCTAAAAAGAGAAGGTGATGCAATTGAAAACTTAAACTCTGAAATGAGAAAAAAAGTTGAAAAAATTCTAGGTGAAAATGAATTTAAAATAATCCACAGAGGTTATGACACTCCCCCTCCAAATGGAGAATCATTTGCAGATGTAGAAAAACGAGTTAAACCATTTATTAGAGACTTAATTAAACTAATGAAAAAAGAAAAAGTTAATGTTGCAATTTCAGCTCACGGCAACTCAATAAGATTATTTAGAAAAATAATGGAAAAGAAGCCAATTAAAGAAATTGTTAAATTTCAAATACCTTATGATAAATATTACAAATATACTATATGACTATTTTATCAAGAAGAAAAGAATCAATTCCGCTTTCATCAATCACAAAAGTCGGAATAGTTGGTTTAATTGTTGCTCTTTCATCAGCTTATATTAACACAATCTGGGCAGTTTATATTAATAGTTTTGTAAATAATATTTCAATTGTTGGATTTATTTCAGGTTTCCTTGCACTTATTGCATTTATATCTTATTTCTTATTCATACCCCTAGTTGAGCGTTCAAATAAAGCAAGATTATTTATAACTTCATTAGTATTATTTGCTTTAACATATATTTTATTTGCAATAAATAAAAATTTCTATCTTTTCATTGTTTTAGCAATAATAATGACTTTGCTTTTTACATTAAGAATAACCAGCTTTGGTTTAATTGTAACAAAAACTTCGAAAAAAGAAAAGCTATCTCAAAGCGAAGGTTTAGTTTTTACATTCACAAATCTTGCTTGGGCTCTTGGCCCATTAATTGCAGGATATTTTGAAAATAATTTTGGAATTAATTCAGTATTTATTTTAAGCGCTTTCTTTTGTTTAATGTCATTTATTCTTTTCAAATTATTAAGAATAAGAGATGTAGGAAAATCTAAAAGAATTGATGAAAATATTATAAAGAACTTCTTTGATTTTTTCAAAGATAAAAAAAGAGTATTCTCTTATGTTATCAGTGCCGGAACAAGCTTTTGGTGGTCTTTAATATATATTTTTATGCCCGTTTATATAATTGATCAAGGTTTTGGAGACTTAGTTGTAGCTTACTTCTTATTTGCAGTATGTATACCCCTAGTTCTATTAGAATATAAATTTGGAGATTATGCAGGCAAATTTGGAGCAAAAAAAATGTTTAAGATAGGATTTTGTTTTGTTGCATTAATGAGTTTTATTTGTTTCTTTTTAACAAATTTGTATATAACTTTATTATTTTTAGTAATTGCAAGTATTGGTATGGCTATGCTTGAACCAACAAGTGAAGCTTATTTCTTTGATGTATCCTCAAAAGAAAATTCTGAAAGATTCTATGGCCCGTATAAAACTTCAATTGACTCTGGACAGTTTATTGGAAAAATAGTCCCTTCAATAATGCTTCTTTTCTTACCATTTAAATTTATTTATCTTTTCTTCAGTGCAATAATGCTTCTAATGTTCTTTATCTCTTTTAAAGCAAAGAAAATAATTGAAGAAAAGTAAAAAACTAACCAAAATAGCTTTTCTCTTTTTTTGTTGAAACCTTTTTCCAGTTGGTTTTCATAGAATCAATAATTTTTTCTATAGATGGTTTTATTTCATTCCATTCTTTAAATTTATCAATTATAAATTCTGCTTCTTTTTTCTCTTCATATTTAATATCTAGCTTAAATGATTCTATTTCAGTTAAACCTATTTTATCAAATAATTCATTTAGCTTTGTTCTATCTTCTTGTTCAAGGCATTTTGTCAGCATCATTTGAAACATTGATGAAGGGTTAAGCTGGTTTTCAATAAATGTTAATAGCGCAAAATACTTTGCAGCCATTGTTTTTCTTATATCTCTTAATATTGTATCTTCTCCAAAATCTGATTTCTCAATATCAAACTCTTCATGAAGTTCCTTAAATTCAGGCAGAGAATATTTTTTCCTAAGAACTTCATATTTTTCCTTAACTTTATCAATTCCTTCAGAACATTTATTGCAATCATCACAATCGCAGTTTTCTTTATTTTTTTGAGCCATCTGAAACTTTACCCCCTAAAGCGAAGATTCAAAAAAATTTAATTTTTTTGTCATATTTATGTCAATAAACCTTGATTTATAAATATAAGCCTCTGCCGAGGATTGAACTCGGTACCTCGTCCTTTATGGTTTCTTTTCTTTTGAATCTAAGAACTTTTCTTTTAAAGAAAAGTTGTTATTACCATGGACGCGCTCTACCAATTGAGCTACAGAGGCATTTAAACTAATTATCTTTAGAAATAGAGGTTTAAAACTTTAATGATTAGGAGCCCAATTAAGTTTTACCATATTACCTGTGATTGTATACAAATTACTAGTTATTTTAACTGCCCAGTCTTTATAATATCCAGTTAATTTCTCAATATTTTCAGGATTTTTAAGAGCTAAATTATGATTGGATATTATAAAAAAAGCATTCATTAAAAGAAAAATTACAATAAAAAGAGTTACTTTCATTTTTTTGTTTTAGTAGTTACAGTTGTCTTAGAAGTTTTTGTTGTATTCTTAGCTAAAGGAACATTTTCATTACCTGCCCAGTCCATTTTTATTGCATTTCCAGTTAGAGTTTTAACATTATCAAATGTATTTCCTAACCACCCCATATACAATACTCCTGCTGTTTTAATTCCATCAAAACTATTATAATTAATATCTCTTCCTGCAATACTTAACATAAAGCCCAAGAAGAAAAATAATGCAACAAAAACAATAATAACCCATACAGTTTTATGTTTAAAATGCTGAGCTCTAAGAAAGATAAAAATTAATGCTATCAGTCCTGCAGCTACAAGCCATAAAATTAACGGTATCATCTCTTTATGTAAGTATTAGAACGATTAGATTTAAAAATGTTTATGTTATGATATATTTATAGCCCTGTGGTGTAGTGGTCAAGCATTAAAGGTTCTGGGCCTTTAGACCCAGGTTCAAATCCTGGCGGGGCTATTTTATATTAATGCCAGGATTTTTCAAATACCTTAATTCATCAGAATTGATGGTTGCCAAAATTATGAAATAATTTTAAGCACCTGGCGGGGCTATTTTATATTAATGCCAGGATTTTTCAAATACCTTAATTCACCAGAATTGATGGTTGCCAAAATTATGAAATAATTTTAAGCACCTGGCGGGGCTATTTTATATTAATGCCAGGATTTTTCAAATACCTTAATTCACCAGAATTGATGGTTGCCAAAATTATGAAATAATTTTAAGCACCTGGCGGGGCTATTTCTTAATAAGAAATAAAAGAAATTTCTGCACTAACCATTTTTTTATAAAATTCTACATCTGGCTTTTTTTCTCTAGAAGTAATAAACACTTTATCCAATCCTTCCCAAAAACTAAACCAGCCTGCTGGTTCTGAAATAATAAATAATAAACTAAAAAAGAAATTAACATCAATATAAGTATGAATAAAAGTTGCAAAAAGCATAAATAAAACGCCTAAAGCAAACCATATCCACCCTTCTATTCTAAGTTTTCTAATATCCCTTAATTTTTCTATATAATGTTTATGAAAATGACTTTTCAGACGCTTTTTTATTTTAATCTCATCATTTAAATTTCTTTTTGCTTTAGGTGCAAGAAGTCTTAGTTCAAAACCCTCTCTTATATCGCTTCTATCTCTTGCAGCTCTTTTACATTCAACTAAAAAATCATCAGATAATGCTCTTTCAGAATATGAACGGGGGTCAAAATCTGAAAAAAGGTCATTATAACCATCAAGAATAAGGCTTATGTTTCCCTGTTTCATCAGCTCTTCTTTATTTAATTCTTGAATCAGCTCTTTTGCATCCATTTTAATTATAATTAATATAATCTTTCAATATTTATAATGCTATCGGTTAATCTTCAAAGTCTTCTTCTATCTCTCCGCTATTTTCAACAATTTCTCTTATCATTTCAAAACCTTCATCAGTTTCAAATAACAAATTGCTTTCAGCAGATTCAACATCATCATTGTCATATTTATCTATAAAAATTTCCTGCGCCTGATGTTCAGATTCTGCTTCGATTTCTTCTTCATAACTTTCGATTGCATATACTTTTACTCTAAACTTAGTCATTTTAATATCTTGTTTTAATCATATAAAAATCTTCCGAAGATTTAAATATGCATTATTTTGTTTTTATTTATGCATTACCATATAATATTAACCGAGAACTGCAATTCTAATTGTAGATATTGCTATGAAAAATCAATGAATGAGTTTGACAATGAACTTAGTAAAAAGTTTAAATTTTGCTTTTCATCACCAGAAAAGTCCACAATCAATGTGAAAAAACTTAAAGAATTTATCAAAAAAGACAAAGAAGCAGTAATTATCTTTTATGGAGGAGAGCCATTATTAGAAATTAATAAGATTATAGAAATAATTGATAACATTAGCGTACCTTTTAGAATGCAGACAAATGGAAAGCTTTTAGATAAATTGCCTAAAGAATATATAAATAAAATTGGAAAAATACTTATTTCTCTTGATGGAGATAAAAACAGAACAGATTTTAATCGTGGTGAAGACACTTATGATAAAGTAATTGAAAATATTAAGCTAATTAAGAAAAATGGCTATACTGGTGAAATTGTCGCAAGAATGACAATTAGTTTTCCAGATATCTATGAACAAGTTAAATTTTTAGTTGATGAAGGATTTACAAGTGTTCATTGGCAGTTAGATGCTGGATTTTATAAAAATGATTTTAATAAAAAAGAATTTGAGAAATTTGTTAAAGAATATAACAATTCAATCAACAAATTAACTAATTATTGGATTGAAGAAATTAAAAAAGGTAGAGTTTTGAAGTTATATCCGCTTTTAGGAATAATAGAATCAATTTTAAAAAATGAGAAAACAAAACTAAGATGTGGTGCAGGACATTTAGGTTATGCAATTACTACTGATGGAAAAGTTGTTGCTTGTCCAATTATGAATTGCATTGAAGATTTTAAAGCAGGAGATTTAGATTCGAAACCTGAAGAATTAAAAAAGTTTGATGTTAGTGGAAAATGTTTAAAGTGTAATTATAGAGATTTATGCGGAGGAAGATGTTTATATGTAAATAAAGCAGAGCTTTGGCCTGATGAAGGACAAAAGCTAATTTGTGAAACAATTATTTATTTAATTGATAATTTAAAAAGCAAAGAAAGTGAAATAAAAAAGTTAATTGATGAAAAACATATTAAATTGTCTGATTTTGACTATGAAAAGTATTTTGGGCCTGAGATAATTCCATAAAAAGATATTTAAATGAACAAATAATTAATTATTCATGAAAAGGGCGTTTATTATAGCATTAATCGGAATATTTTTATTAGCTTTTGTTAGTGCAAATAATAGTTCTTGGCAACAAAACAGTTCTCTATCAAATTATTCTAATAGCACTATTAAAAATCAATCTTCTGGATGTGCTTGTATCACTACAGAAATTAATAAAGTCTGTGGGACTAATGGAATAACTTATACTACTCCTTGTTATGCAAACTGTGCCAAAGTAAATTATACTTCAGGTGCTTGTAAAACTAATTTAAGTGAAACAAATCAAACTTCTCTAGGAGGTTGTAAAAATAAATATTGGATAGATAATGAAAATAAAGCTTGCGGACAAAAACAATTCTGCGGAGATTATATGTATTACGGGCTTCAGACATTTGAAGATAAAAAAGATTGTTTAAAAGAAGTTAATAAAACTCAGGATAATGATGAAAATCAAACAGATAATGAAGAGGAAGATTATAATTCTGGATGTAATTATAGATATTGGATAGATAATGAAAATAAAGCTTGCGGACAAAAAGAATTCTGTGGAGCATTTATGTATTACGGATTACAAACCTTTGAAGATAAAAAAGATTGTGAAAGATATGTTCTTTCTCCTGAAAATTATTCTAAACAAGAAAAAACTTGTCAAAATGTCAATTGTGTAAAGAGTTATTCAAACTATTCTTTATCAAACGGCAGAAAAGCAGAAGTAAAAGTAATGCCTAAAACTGCAAATGAAAAAGCAATTGAAAGATTAGGAGATTTAGGATTTAATGTTACTTTAAAAGAAGTGCCTAGAAATCATAAATGTGCAGAAAAAGGTGGATGCAATATAACTGAGACTGGTCCTATACCGGTTTATGAATTTGATGCTGTGAAAGAAGGGAAAATGTTAGGCTTGTTTAAAGTTAAAGGAAAAGTTTCAATGCAAGTTGATGCTGAAACAGGCGAAGTTATTTCTGTTAAAAAGCCTTGGTGGACTTTTATGGCTACTGGTTTTTAATAATTTTAAGAAACATACCCTATAAGTTTATACGTTGTAAAACCTCCTAATTTTAAATAATTTATTACATTATTAATTTATTATCTCTAAAAATTCTTTTTATAACTAAATAATTTCTATTTCAAAATCTCATCAAAATCAATTTCCATTAAAGTAACTGGCATCTTTATCTTAAAATTCTTTAGAATTTTTGGATGAACCTCTCCAAGTTTACCAATTACTTTCCCATTAAAAACAATATCGGCAGTTCTTCCATTAATATAATAATTTCCACTATCTCCGTTTTTAAATTCAAACTGAACATCAATCATTCTGCCAAGATATTCAATTATTTGTTTGGTTCTTGTAAAATCTCCTGGAGCTAAAGCAATAGACAAATGCTCTTTTTCTTTTAATCCTTCAAAAACAATTCCGCTCTGAAATATTTCCTGAGGATATTCAACATCAACATTTTCAGAAAGTATCTTTAGCATATAATGTGTTAAATCACGCCTTAAAAGATTATATTCTGTTTTCGAATTTTTAACTTCAACAACATCTTTTTCATCTATTTCAGTATTTTTTATTTGCATTTCCTTTGTTGTTAAATGATAGGAAGAAGTTTCAAGCAAACCTAACCCTGTAAGAACCTCTGCAATTTTTCTTTTAACAATTTCTTTTTTATCCTGTTCTCCTATAGTTGAAATCAAAGGAATTTCAGGAATAAAATTATCATAACCATAAGCAATTGCTACATCTTCAATTAAATCAACTTCATGCAAAACATCAGTTCTCCATGCAGGAATTAAAATTTCTTTACCTTTAACTCCATAACCCATTTTTTCAAGTAATTTATTAATCTGACTTTCATTTAAATCTAATCCAAGTAATTTATTGCAATGCGCAACATTAATTTTCATCTTTTCAGGTTCAAAATCCGGAGTAATTATTTTTTTACTACCATACTCTAAAGTCATTTGGCAAACTTTTCCACCCATAGAATAAAGACTTGCAACAACTATATTCAAAATTTTATTTAAAACATTTAAATCAAAACCACTACATTCAATAAATATATCTCGAGTTTTTTCATCAATTTTTCCAGTTTTATGAGAATTAATTATTGGAGGCATACTTAATACTTCATTATTAGCATCGACAAATACCGGATACTTATTTAATCCTTCAAGTAAAAATCCGTATTCCCTTCCTGCAGCATGCTGACTTAATATCTGTCTTCCATTCATCTCTCTTCCAGCTTCTAAAGGAATAAATTTAATATCTTCAGGTTTTCGAGCTTCAAATCTTATTGGAAGTTTGATTTTTTCAAGAGGATAAATTCCAATTGCAGCTTTTTTTCTTTTTCTTCCCAGTGTCATATGAAGTTTTTCCTGAATATCAATTATTTCTTTAATTTTCTCATCATCAAATTTCAAACCCTTAACAATTGCACAAACAGTATAGGGCCTTACATCAGAAACTGATTTATCAATTACAACCTTAAAATCTTTTTCAGGTTTATTTACATTAACTTTAATTAAACCAGTTTTCTTGCCAAGAAAAGCTAAAAGAGAGTTCCTATAATTATGATAACTTAACAAATCCGGACGATTTGGAAATATTTCAACCTGCATTTCATTATCATTTAAATCTTCAATTGGAGTTCCAAACATTGCAATTTTTTCCTGCATTTCTTCGCTAAGCTTGCCAACTTCTTTTTCAAACGTTTTTCGGTTTATGTTTAATATTGCCATTTTAATCAATTGAAATTATATAAAATCCAAATTTATTTATATCATCTAAACTATACATTTCTACTGGATTAACTTTTATTATTTGAATTGCTTTTTTTATTATTGTTCTTCCAGTATATTGTTTTGTTTCAGGATCATATTCCTCTAAAACTAATGTATCTCCTTCTTTAATATCAAAATCTGCTAATCTTAACTCAAATTTCTTTTCTCCATTAGCTATTTTTTCAAAATATTCAGGCCAGATTTTCTTTTTTATTTCCATTTTATCTCATCCAAAATTTCATTTCCCTAAGTTGTTTAATATCATTTTTATATAAGTCCCTTAAATCTTTTATCTGATAATAATCCATCAACATCCTATCAAATCCCGGTCCCCATGCTAAAATTGGAATTTCTTCTCCCATTAAAGATATTGAAACTTCTGGGCGAAATATTCCTGCGCCTCCAAGTTCAAGCCAGATTTTTCTTTCAGGATGATAAACATCAATTTCTACACTAGGTTCAGTATACGGGAAATAAGAAGGTCTAAATCTAACTTTTTCAAATCCCATTTTGCTAAAGAAGTCTTTCAAATATCCTAATAAATTTCTAAAATTAGCATTTCTATCAACAACAATTCCTTCTGTCTGATTAAATTCAAACCCATGCTTCCAATCAACTGTTTCATTTCTAAAACATTTACCAATTGCATAAAATTTCATAGGCAATTTATTTTTATCAATTTTCGCCAATGTTTGTGATGACAAGCAAGTTGTATGAGTTCTCAAAACCATTTTCTTTGCAGTTTCTGGATTCCAAGAATATTGCCAGCCCTTACTTCCACCAACCCCACTTTCATGAGCTTTCTTCACACTATCAATAATTTTTTTATCAGGTAATTCTCCATTTCTATCTAAGAAAAAAGTATCTTGCATTTCTCTTACAGGATGATCTTGAGCAGTAAATAAAGCATCAAAATTCCAAAATGAACTAACCAGCATATTTCCAGACATTTCTTTAAATCCCATTTCAGTCCAGACTCTTCGCGCATAATCAATTGATTGATTCACAAAATGTCTTTTACCGCCCGAAATTTGAGGCACTTTAGAAATAACATCATATCTTCTGAATTTTTTATTTTTCCAAGATTCGCTTTTAATCATTTCACTAGTCAAATGTTCAATTAAATTCTCACTATCTCCTAAATTAACTTTAACTAACTTCTTTCCAAGTTCACTAAGTTCATAATTAATTATTTGTTCTTCTTTTATCTCAATAATATCTTTTCTGTCTTTTAACGAATTTAAAGCAAATAACTGTTCAGGTTTTAGTTTATCATATTCAATAGGCAATTGTTCAATTAAAAGCTCTTCAAAGGTTTTCTTATTTATTTCATCTCTTTTTGCATTTAAATGAATCTTTCCTTCTTTCAAATCAATCAAAGCTTTTTTCTTCAAAGCACCTAAAGCAGCTTTAAATTCATTCTCAGAAAGCCCACTTAATTTCTGAGCTTCTGCCAAGCCATAAGCTCCTTTTTCAAGAAGTAATAGTAATCTCCTTTCTGGAAGTCCTTTTTTCTTATAAATCGTTCCATTAACCCCTAAATCAACAATTTTATTCTTACTTATAGATAAAGTTATTATCTTTTTAGAATTTAAAAACTCTAAAGCTCTTAAAACAGAAACTCTATCAAGTCCAGATTTATCAATAATCCTTTCAAATGATTCAGATAAAAATGGAATTATCTTTCTTTCAATAGGAGATAAAGATTCAATAATTTCTTCCATTTAATGATACCGTTAGATTTATTAATAAACCTTTCTTATTTTTTTAATGTTTAATAAAAAGGGTGTATCAGGTGTAGTTGTTTCTGTTTTATTAATACTTATTACAATTGCCGTTATTTCAATTATTGGAACATTTATATTTAGTTTTATAAATTCAAATACTGAAAAAATTGAAGCTGGGGCAAATCAAGTTAATTTACAAATTGAAAATAATAAAGTTATGTACGGCCCAACAAATTTAGATATAGGTATTACAAGAGCAACCGGTGCAGGCAATTTGTCCGGAGTTAATATAGTTATAACTGGTGAAAATGGAAATTCATATACTTATAAATATGAAGGCACAATGTCTGAACTTGAAACAAAAATCATTTCAATACCTATTTCAGACTTCAGTAGTAAAGTTTCAAAAGTCTCAAAAATTACAGTAACTCCAGTAGTCACAATAAGCTCTGGAAAAAAATATCCTACATCTATTAAAGATGAATATGTTCCAGACACCGGATTCATCAGCCGAGCTGCATCTTCTGATACTTATTTAAAATTATATCTTCCTTTTGATAATGATATGAATGACCATTCTGCAAGTGGTTTCAATAGCACATGTATAATAAGTACAGTACCTTATTGCCCTTCAGCAACCACAAATGGAAAAATAAACGGTGCTTACAATTTTAAAGAAGGAACTATTGTAAATACAACTGCAAATCTAACTTATGGAAATAATAATGAAATGACTATGATGGCTTGGGTAAAACTTTCAAATACTTGTGATAGATCTACTGAAGGACAAGGAAATAGTTGTTATATAATCACAAAGGGGCAGTGGGGAACGGGTAATCCTGCTAGATTAGGTGTTAATTATAATAACTTTTCATTTATAGCAGGAGGCTCAGATACAAATCAATTAACTCAAGTTAATCCAAAAGCAGATGACAGACAATGGCACCATGTTGTTGGAACTACAAAAGGAACAGATGCTTCTTTATTTGTTGATGGCATAAAGATAGAAACTCACACATTCACACCAAGTCAACTTAATGATCCAATAGTCATTGGAGGAAAATCACCAGGTCCAACTTACAGAAACTTCAACGGAACAATTGATGAAGTAAGAGTTTGGGATAGAGCTTTATCAGATGATGAAATATATTATTGGTATAGATATAATTAATAATCAGATAGTTTTAAATTCTATTAAATATTTATTAGTTTATGAATAATATAATAAGTTTAGAAAAACTGAAAAAGTATTTTTTAATTAGTGAAAAAGCTCTTAAAATTGTTAAAAAGAAAATTATTAAAGGAAAGGAAAAAGAAGCTAAAGAAATTATTTCTATGGCAGAGAATTATATTTCAGATGCTCATTTTTTTGAGAAAAAATGGGATTATGTAAATGCTTTTGCTGCACTAAACTATGCACATGGCTGGATTGACAGTGGAGTTAGATTAGGTGTTTTTAATGTTAAAGATAATAAACTATTTACAATTAAATAAGAAAGGTTTATATATAAGTGTTATATAACTGATATATAGGCAATATATAAATGGTAGAACAATCAACAATTTTATTAGATAAGAAAGTAATTGAATTAATTAAATTAGCTAGAGAACATCCTAGAGAAACTTATAATGAAGTTATTGAAAGAATGGCTCATATATTAATTGAATTAAAAAAAAGAAACCAATATGATGAATTTTTGCATAAAATCCAACAGCCAAAAATGAAAGAGCTTTGGGATAACAAAGAGGATGAATATTGGGAAAATGCATAATTTTGGAGAAGTAGTTTTAGCTAATGTCCAGTTTACTGATACTTTTGAAATAAAAAAACGTCCAGCTTTAGTTCTCTTTGAAGAAAATGGTAATATTGTGGTTGCAGGAATTACATCCAACATTAAAAGAGAAGGAATTTCCTTGACTAAACAAGAAGGAGCTATAAAAAATAGTATTATTAGATTAAATTATATATTTACTATTTCTGAAAATATGATTGAAAGGGTTTTATTCTCAATTTCAGAAGTTAAAAAAAATATAATTAAAAAAGAACTTATAAATAAATTAAAATAATTAACTAAATTTATAAACAAAGATGATATTAATATAATATGGTAAAAAAGGTGATAGTTATTAGTCTAGGTGGAAGCTTGATTTTTAAGGATAATCAAATTAATAGTAGTTTTTTAAGAAGCTTTAAAAAAACAATTGTTAAAAATACTAAAAATTATAAATTTGTTATTGTCTGCGGAGGTGGAAGTGTTGCAAGAATGTATATTTCTGGTTTAAAAGAAATCAATGCAGATGAAAAACTTCAAAGTTTTGCAGGAATTTCTGTTACAAGAACTAATGCGAGATTTATGAGCTATTATTTTGGAGATGAAAACGAAGATGGAATTGCACATACAACAAATGAAGTTAAAAAAATGATATCTAAAAAAGATATTGTTTTCTGTGGAGCTTTAGAATATCATCCAAAACAAACATCTGATTCAACATCTGCGCAGATTGCAGAAGCACTAAATAGCGAATTTATTAATTTAACAAATGTTGCAGGACTTCATGATAAAAATCCTCTGGAACATAAAGATGCTAGATTTATTCCTGAAATTACCTGGAAAGATTTTGAAAAAATGACTGATAAAATTTCATTTAAACCTGGACAGCATTTTGTTCTTGACCAAAAAGCAGCAAAATTAATAAAAGAGAAAAAGATTAAAACCTATATTCTAGGACCTAGAACTGAAAATTTAGATAATCTCTTAAAAGGCAAAAATTTTAAAGGAACTATAATCTCAGGTTAGTTATGGAAAACTATATTCTTATAAAAAGCCAGAATACTGATGAAGTAAGAAAGCAGATAGAAAAAAATTATAAACAAGGAATTAAAATTGCAGTGTTGGGAGGAAATGATGAATTTAATCGTAAGATACTTGAAAATAAAAAAGTTTCTTTGCTTGTTTCTCCTGAAAGTGGAATTAAAAATGATAAGTTAAAACAGTTAGATTCTGGACTTAATCAGGTTTTATGTAAGATTGCAAATGAAAATAATATTTCAATTGGAATTGATATAAAAGGATTGCTTTCACAAAAAGAAGAAGAGAGAATAAAAAGAATTGCAAGATTGCTTCAAAATATTGATTTATGCAAAAAATATAAGGTTAAAGTGATAATAATTAATTCTGATATTGATAAGCATGATGTTTTTGCCCTTTTGCTTTCATGGGGAATGCCCACAGCAATGGCAAAATATGCAGTTGATAATGCAGTTAAAATAGAATAAAAAGTGTGTTAAATAAATAGTTATGACTAATTAATTAAATTATTTTATATAATATATTATCTATTTAAACAATTTCAATCACATAAAATATTCAGACTTCACACTTCTTAACTTTTTGATTAAACTTTTTAGAAAAAAGTTTAGTATCTAACAAATGATATCCCTATACCAATTTTTTAGTAAGTTATAGACAAATTTAATAAATCTTCGAACCTTTATTAACCCACAACTTTCCGCCTTTAGAAATATTAATTGTTCTTCCTGCGCCAGTAAATGTTAAGTTTCCTCCAGCAGTAATATTTAACAAGCCAACATCTTGAATTAGCAAATTGCCAGTTACATTAACAAGTGTTCCAATAAGACTACAAGTCCGATTAATTATCCAATTGCCAGAACTATATACACAAGGATCTCCTGGACCTAAATCAAAATTAAGCACAAGATTATTAGTTAAATTAAATGTAGTGATATTACTATTATATCCTGCCTTAGTAACATTTATAGAATAATTTGTATAAAAGTATTGTCCAGTTCTATTCATTAAATATTCCTCTAAAGTTTTTTGGACAATATTTCCTCCTACCCCTGTTAGTTCACTAAATTTATAATTCCCCCATATATCAAATACAGTTACATTTGCACCTGACAATAAAGCCCCACTTGAATTTGTATTAACATCCAAATACCATCTAACTTTTATTGTTGCATTTTGTGCTGTCGCACTATAATTAATTCTTAATCCACTTCCTGTTCCATTAACTACATTTGTGAAATTAACCTGAACTCCATTCTCTGTTGAGGACATTAATACATCAAACTTATTTACACTCCCATTTAATATCATATCTTGAAATGATGTATTTCCAGTAAATGGAATACCTATAGCATAACCATTTGGTCCGACAGCACTTACAACTCCTCCAATAACCGTTACATTTGTCGCTCTTGTTGTTCTCATTGCACCTTGGGGCGATGAAGGAGTTGCATATTGAACAATTGTATTATTTATTAATAAAGTATTTGAAGAACGAGAAGCAATAATAAATGCATTTCCCGTGCTTCCTGAATAAATAGTATTGTTAATCATTGTTCCATTTAAACTACCCCAAGAAAATGTTGGGTTAGCCCCAGTAGAATTAACAATATTATTTGCTATATAATACCAAGGATTATCTCCATTCATATAAAATAAACCAAATGAACCGCCATAAACTTGTGTAAATCTATTATTAGTTATATTATTTCCCCAATTTGAATTAGCATAATTATTGTAAGTTCCAAACATTGGTGCATATGTTGTTCTACCAGTACAATTATTAATAATACCCCAATTTGCCCCATATCCCATATAAATATAATTATCTCCTTTTGGAGATGTAAAATTAACACTATCAATTATTGTTGTATTTGAACCATGAATATCTATTCCATCATTACCCATATTACTATTTTTAATAGTAACATTATTGCTTCCTGCAATTATAATTTGTCCGTATGTTGTTACATTTAATCCTTCTCTCATTACATTATCTTGATCATAAAGATAATAAACTGGATAGCCTTCTGCCAAATTAGTTGTATCAATAGAATTATTTAAATGAGTATCATTTGCATAATAACTTCCAGTTATTAAAGAAGGAAATAATAAATAACTCTTCCCTTGAGTTGTTGAATTAACATTATTTCTTGTTAAGGTATTATATCTTGATGCTTCCAAAGATATACCAGAACTTCCCAAAGTTCCTTCAACCCAAGGTATCATATTATTATCTATAATATTTTCATGAGAATTATAAATTCTAATTCCTGTTACCATTGCATTGATTGTATTTCCAGTTATATTATTGTGATTACCATTATTCAAATAAATATCTCTTGTATCTCCACCAGGAAAAGCTCGTCTTACAAATGTTACATTAGTTATCGTATTATTAACACTATTTGTTATTTCTATCCCTGCAATATAAGAACTTCCTGCTGTTCTTGCTCCTCTTTCAATTGTTAAATTATAAATATAAGTATTATTAAAACCAGATATATTAATACCAATAGCATGAGGTTGATTAGTAGTAGATAAAGAACCATTTCTTGAATAATTAAGCCAATAACCCATACCATTAATAGTAATATTATTTGCTATAACATTAAGGCAAGTCATATTAGCCCAGATATTTTGATTTAATTGATAATATCCATTTGCTATATTAAGCGAGCTACTGCAATTAGTTATATTAGTTACAGTTCTCGGAGGATTTGAATAAGTAATAATCAGCTGTGGCACCATTGCTGAATTAGCACTATTAAAAGTAATATAATTTCCAACACCAGTAGTTGCAGCAGTCCCATTTGGCTCAAAAGAATGTTTAAGTGCAATTGAAAAAATAGTATCTCCTAAACCACTAATATCTTGTGTTAAATTTCCTGGAGCTCCTAAACCTAAAGAAATATTATAATAAGTATTATAGTCTGCTTCACCAGATAAACTATTTTCTCTTGAATATGTTGCAGAATAATTCCACATATCATAATCAGTTCCAACATTTGGACAATTTCGAGTATAAGCACTTTGATTAGTCATATAAATTTCAAAACCTACTTGTTGATTAGCTACCGGAGAAATAGTATTATTCACCTGAACATTCTTGCTTAGCCTTAAAACAACAGAAGAAATATTTGCACCTGAAGGAATAGAACTAACATTAAAATCAAGAAAAGCTCTGGCAATTGCCCAATAATCTACAATGAAATTATCTCCAAGATAACCTTCAGTAACAATTGCAGTATTGCTACTATTTGTACACTTAGCTCCAACCATTGTTGAAGTTGCTCCTCCTGAAGCCACACTATAACTTGCATTAATTACAACAACTGTTTTTCCAGTTGAAACAGAATAACTTACTAACATCTGAGGACGATTATTAGTTGATTCATTTGTTGAAATATTAATATATCCTGCAGTAGTTGCAGGAGCCAATCCAATTCCAAAAATTGTATCTCCTCTTTTAATTTTACTATATAAATTATTTCCTGAAACAGCATAAAAAGTTGCATTATGCCAGCCAATAGCATCATTAAATGTATTTACTTCTGTTAAATACCTTGAACTATAATAAAAGGGATTTAATCCAGAAAAACTATTTGTTCCACTTAAAATATCTAATAACTTTGTATTACATCCAATATTTTTATAAGAATTTGTATCATTCATGGCATAAACATATAATTCAGAAGGAGATGCTCCAATACTCGTAGTATTTAACATAAGCTTAACTTCATCAATAGAAACTAAATCAGTTGCAGATATTGCAGATATATTAAATTCAATAAACCCCCTATAATATTCATAAACATCTCCGGCATATTCATCTGAACCACATTGCCCTAAATACTCAGTATCTACTTTTATTTGTTGAGTATTATTATAACAATAAGGTCCATAAGAAGAAGTACAAGCTCCATCTGAACCCGTATACTGATAATAATATAAATAACCATCAAGATTCATTTCTCCTGCAGTATCTCCAATAACAATTGTATCATCAATTATAATTTGCCCTTCTGTTTCCTGCAACCAGCTCATTGGTACAAGAGCATCAATTATAATTTCATCATTAGAATTATAAGTTATTTCTCTATTAAAATTAATTTTTGTTTTTGAATCCCATGCTTCTGCAACCGGAATATAAAATAATAATTTTCCATCTTTCCAAAACTCAATTTTATCTCCTGTCTCTGCACTTTCACCAACATTTAATCTCTTGCCATTAACCTTTATTTCTAAATCATTTGAAATCTTTGCTTTTTGTCTAAAAACAAAATATTCCTTATCAAAATCCAGAAAATTTTTATTATTTAATATTAACTTTTCTTTAACAATATCTTTTTCAGAAGTATAACTTAAATCAATGTCATTTCTAAAAATCTTTTTGTATACAAATTCATTTCCTTTAGCTATTCCAGAACTTTCTTTATCTTCAGAAATTACTTCAAGATTATCTCCTAACCTATAGCCAATAGAAATTGGCATAAAATAAATATTTGAATCTTTATATTCATAGTTTACTGGGAATATTGTCTCACTAATTTTATCTTTAAAATACAAATCATAAAGCCCCTCATTAGAAGCATATTCCTGAGCATTAACTTTTTTTATTGTAAAATTAAATGGTTTCCATTCACCGCTATCAGAAAGATAATTTATTTGATTATTATTAATTAAAGCTTTTCTCTTATCTTCACCAAAACAATAAATATTAAAATTATATCCTCTTTCGCAAATAGTATAATTCGAAGTTAATAATTGAGTCGTTATATCAAAATTAACTAATTCACTAAATTTATTAAAATTAAAGTTATTCTTCTCAACAAATTTATTTAAAGGAGTTACATAAAAAATAAATATAAAAGCAATAATTCCAATCACAATTATTAATGCTTTATATTTCTTAAAATTTGTTTTTATGCCTTCTTTTTTCATCTTTTTTCACCAAATAACATTTAATTAAAATAATAAATTACGACACCTGAATTATAAGGCGAGAATTAGTGCCGTCCCAATATATTTTTCCATCTCCCATGCTAATATTATTTCCCGCTCCGCTAACATTAATATTTCCAGCAACTTCTAGTTTTGCCCCATTAGGAGTCGCAGTTCCTATCCCCACGTTTCCCCCAGTATTAACATATAATGTACTATTCAAAGAAACATTTCCACGAACATCTAAATAAGATGCAGGAGTTGTTATTCCTATTCCTACTTTTCCTCCAGAAGTTATTCTCATTCTTTCAGCAGTATTTGCTACAAATGCAAGTTCATCAGCAGTAGGATATTCAATACCAATATAAGTATTACCATCAGTTTGTTTTATAATTCCTCCTCGAACTTGCAAATTTCCATTTATATCTAAGGTAGTTGCAGGATTTGCAATCCCTATACCTACCATTCCCCCACTTACATCAACTTTAAATGTTGAAACATTAATTGTTAAATTATTACTTCCAAAATTAATAGGTTGATTTGCATTTGTCCCTGACAAATTCAAATATAAATTTCCTGCACCAAGAGTTTGATTATACATCCATGCGCTTATATCTGTTCCATTTTGAATATAAATTGTATTTGAAACATTTATATTTCCTCTAACATCTAATAATTGATAAGGTGTTGTTGTGCCTATTCCTACTTTTCCTAATTGATCAATTATCATACGCTGTTTGCTTCCAGCAGCATAAGAATCTGTTGTTCCAAAATACATTTTTGACCCAAATGTAGCAGAAGATTCTACATATATACCTGCTACCCCAGAATTAACTTGAGAACCAGCATTATTTCCACCAAAAGTAATTGATGAAGTATTAAAATTAGTCCCAACAGGATTTAAATGAATTGTTCCTTTACCAGTGCCTGAAGTAAGTGTTTCTGCTCCACTTTCAATTTGTAATTTACTTCCAGGAGTTGTTGTCCCTATACCAACTCTTCCACCATTTGCATCAACCTTAAATGTAGAAACATTAACAGTCAAATTATAATTTCCAAAATCAATTGGTTGATTTGCATTTGTTCCAGACAAATTTAAATATAAATTTCCTGCACCTAAAGTTTGATTATACATCCATGCACTTATATCTGTTCCATTTTGAATATAAATTGTATTTGAAACATTTATATTTCCTCTAACATCTAATAATTGATAAGGTGTTGCTGTCCCTATTCCTACTTTTCCTGATCTACTTATACGCATAAGCTCTGCATTAGTATAAGCATTGTTAGATGTTCCAATTTTAAATGTTATATCTCCCCCTCCAACACTATTATATGAAGTCATACCGATACTTGCCTTATAAAAATTAGTTAGACTTGAATCATTATAAACTGCTAATTCATATCCATATATTCCTTGAGCACTTGTTCCTGCTGCAGGGTCTCCTTGAATTAACATTCCTGGATAAGTTAAATCTCCATCAATAATAATATAATCTCTGCCAGAATAAATCGCTCCAGACATAGAATTATACATTGGCCTAGTTGCAATATGTAATGGTGCTAAAGGTGTTGTTGTCCCTATTCCAACTCTTCCACCATTTGCATCAACTTTAAATGTAGAAACATTAACAGTAAGATTATTACTTCCAAAATTAATAGGTTGATTTGCATTTGTCCCTGACAAATTCAAATATAAATTTCCTGCACCAAGAGTTTGATTATAAGCCCATGTAACATAAGTTGCATTATATGTAGACATATAACTTAAGTTCGCAGCTGATAACCAAGTAACATTAACAGAAGCAAAATCATAAGTTTCATTATATTTAGAAATTCCAGTTAAAGCAGAACCATCGCCAACATAAGAACTTGCATTCATAATTCCTGCAAAATATCCATTTTTCCATCTCAATGTAGCAGTTCCAATATCAAACTGATTATCAAATCCATCAGTAGGAATTAAACTTGCATTAACATTTATATTATTAACAGCTAAAGAAGTTATATTATAAACATAAAGAGATTTTGCAAAAATATTTCCTCCAATAATTGAAACTCCTCCAGACTGCCAGCCACTATTAAAATTTGTATTTCCAGAAATATTTAAACCACTTTCATCTGCATAAATTGTCGCACTTCCAACACGCAAATAACTTGTTAAATTCAATCCTAACATCTGTCCTTCTGAATCTAATCCATATTTTGCAGCATAAGTTTCATTATAAGTCGATAAATAACTTAAATTTGCAGCAGATAACCAAGTAACATTAACAGATGCAAAATCATAACTTTCATTATAAATTCCTCCTGAAAAAGTTTGATTATATGCCCAAGTAGCATAAGTCGAATTATAAGTTGAATAAATTCCACTAGCATTTAATAAATTCTGAATATTTCCAGTTGTATTAACTGATAAAATCATGCTTGTTTCGTTATAAACTCCTGCGCGCGAATCAATTGTAATATTTAATTGAGTATCATTAAAAGATAGCATACTTCCATTAAAAGAAAGATAATTTGAAGAAACACTATTAACAACCCAATTAAATAATCCTTTAAACCATCCTCCAGCACTCATAGAAATATTCTGCCCAGGACTCATAGTTACTGAATCATTAGAAAGCATAATATTTGCATAACCATTGATATTTGAAAGAGAAATATTTCCAGTTGAACTTTGAAAAATCTGCCTATCATTTCCATTAAAACTAAATTTCTCTCCATTAACATACATCTCAAAGTAATAAATTCCTCCATATTGTAAACTTAAATCTTGTGTCCCATTTCCAAGCATTACATCATATTTTCCAGCTGAAATAGAGTTAATAAAATCCCCTGAAGAATTATAAATCAAATTTCCTCCTGAACCAGCATCATAAATATAAACTGTCAGATTTCCAGAAGCTAAGTTTACTCCACTTTGTTTAATATTTCCCTGCAAAGCCATTAAATCATCTGTTGCATAAACACCAGTCGCTATAAGAAAACTACAAATAATCACAACTCCAACTATTAATCTGCTAATTCTCATCTCTTTTAGCTCTTTTTATTTATTAAATACCGGAAATCTAGTATATAAATATTATGCTCTATAAAAACAAGTTTATCGAATATAAAAAATAATAAGAAAAATGATAAAACATTCTAAAAATATTTAGATATAATTCAATTTATTAAAAACAGTTAAATTGCCATAACATTAATGTTTAAAAGTACTATTTTTATTATAGTTTCTTATAAAAAGATGGGACAATTATCATTTAATCCAGATGGAAGCGTGAATTTGCCAGATGCTATCAAGAAAGATTTAGAAAAAGAAAAAAAGGGCATTCAAAGAAAAATATGGGAAGAAGAAGATGGATATGAATCTGATGAAGAGATAAGTATGCAAATCTGGGAACAAGATGAAAAATTTGATGATTTAAAATATAATCTAGAAGATGATGTTTCTGAATTTAATTTATACAAAGAATCTCAAAAATTAGAACCTTTAACTTTTTCAAACAATAAAACTCAAAAAGATATTGTTAATGATGTTGTTAAACTTGCTAAATCTGGAAAAAAAGTTATTTTTATTAAAGGAGTTTGTGGAACCGGAAAAAGTGCAATTGCACTTAACATAGGCAAACAACTAGGCAAGGCAAGTATAGTTGTTCCTGGGAAAGCTCTGCAGAAACAATATCGTGATGATTATTCAAAAGAAAAATACGTTCTTAAAAATGATCATAAAAAATTAAGAATAAAAGTAATAACTGGTAGAGACAACCATAAATGTTTATATAAGCACAACTGCTCAGCAGATTTTTCTGAACTTCCATGCAAAATTGAAATTAAAGAAAGTAATATGGATAAATTAAAAGAATATTTAAAAGAAAATTCAAAAGTTAGAAATGATTTAGAACTTAAAGAAATTAGAAGAATATCTATTGCACCTGTCTGCCCATTTTGGTCTCCTATTGTGCCATCAGAATATGAACTGCCAATTGGAGCAAATAAAAGAAAATATAAAGGATTAAAGGGAATTGATTTTACTATTTATAATAGAAAAGAAGGATGCACATACTATAATCAGTTTAATTCTTATATTGATGCTGAATCAATCATATTTAATGCTGCAAAGTATAAATTAGAAGTTTTAATGAATAGAAAACCTGCAACAGATGTAGAAATAATCGACGAATGTGACGAATTTTTAGATAGTTTTTCAAATGTACGCAGATTAAACATTAATAGAATGTTAAATTCATTGAATACTGTTTTTCCAGATGATGAAAAATTGCAATTCATTGTAAGAAAAATATTCAATTGCGGAAATAACATTATAAAAGATCCATATGTAAGAAACTTAGTTGCAAAAAAGGATATTACTGAAATTAAAAAAACATTAATTTATGAATTATTATGTTATTTTGTTGATAATCCCAATCTTGCAGGAGAAATTGATGAAGATAATTATTGTCAAACTGTAAATGAAATAGCATTAGAATTTGAAGAATATTTTGATGAAGCTTATATTTCTTTCTCGCTTGAAGAAAGAGGGTTAATTGCAAATATAGCTACAACTAATTTATCAAAAAAATTTAATGACTTAATTGATAAAAGCGAAGTTATTGTAATGATGTCTGGAACAATTCATTCAGAAAAGGTTTTGAAAGACATCTTTGGTATAGATGATTTTGCAGTTATTGATGCAGAAGTTATTAATCAAGGAGAAATTAATGTTCTTAGAACTGGATTTGAATTTGATTGTAAATATGAAAATTTTTCAAATGGCAATATTTCCAGGGAAAGTTATTTAATTGCTTTAGATAAAGCAATTGAAAGGGCTCCGCGTCCAACTCTTGTCCATGTTAATTCTTTTGATGATTTGCCTTCAATTGCAGAAAAAGAAAATTATAATTTGATTAATCTAATGACTAAACAAAAACTAATTGAACTTCAGCAAGGTGATAAAGAAAATAAGATGGTTGAAAAATTTAAGAGCTTTGAGATTCCAGTGTTATTTACAACTAAATGTAATAGAGGAGTTGATTTTCCAGGTGAACAATGCAAAAGCATTGTATTTACTAAATATCCAAATGCAAATGTTAATTCAATATTCTGGAAAATATTAAGAAAAACACATCCGACATATTATTGGGAGTTTTACAGAGATAAAGCTAAGAGGGAATTTCTTCAAAAAATTTATCGAGGAGTTCGTTCAAGTGATGATCATGTTTATATTTTATCTCCAGATTCAAGAGTTTTAGATGCTGCTGAGAAAATAATTTCAGCCAATGGTTAATTTTATTAATTGTCCTTTCTTTATTTTTTGATGATACCAAATTCATTTGATGTTCTAGGGAATATTGCTATTCTTAAATTTGAAAAAAGTGAAAAAAAGGCAGATAAAATAAAAACTGCAAAAGAACTAATGGAAATACATAAAAATATTACAACAGTTGTTGAAAAAATTGGAAAAGTGCATGGTAGGTTGAGAACAATAAAAACAAGTTATCTTGCAGGAGAGAAAACAAAAGTTGCAGTATATCGAGAAAATGCGTGTGTTTTTAAATTTAATATTGATACAACTTATTTTTCTCCACGTTTGAGCAATGAAAGAAACGAAGTTGCTAAGCAAGTTAAGAAAGACGAAGAAGTATTAGTTTTATTTGCAGGTGTTGCTCCGTTTTCAATTGTTGTAGGGAAAATGGCAAAGCCAAAAAGTATTGTTTCTGTTGAAATTAATCGTGAAGCATCAAAATATGCAGAAGAAAATGTTAAATTAAATAAATTAAACAATGTGCGAATTGTTCAGGGAGATGTAAAAAAAGTTATTCCTAAATTAATTATAGAAAAAAAGAAGTTTAACAGAATTGTTATGGCACGTCCACAACTGAAAGATACATTTTTAGTGCCTTCATTAAAAGTTATCAAGAAAAACGGGATTATTAATTATTATGGATTTGCAAAAGAGGGAAAAACAGTTTTAGATGAGATAAATAGAGATTGTAAAAAAGCAAAAAAGAAAATAAAAGTAATAAATGTGAAAAAAGCAGGAGATATTGCACCTTATAAATTTAGATGGAGAGTTGATTTTAGAGTTCTGAATTAAAACAACGTCTTCTGGGCACTTTTAACCTTAACATCTTTCAACTTTTCAATTTGCTTTTCAATTCTTTCCTCTGTAAAATCATGATCCATTAATATTTTCCTAATTTCAGTTTCATCAATTTTAGGAAAAACTATTTCAGCAATAGGATTAACGTCCGGTTTTTTAAACATTTCAAAAACATCTTGCCAATTAAAATCTAAATTTCCAAATTCTTTAAATATCATTGCAGGAGCTCCAAACTTTTGAACATATTGCAAAGCTTTTTTCTGTCCAATTCTGAAAACCCCTCCAGGATTATAATCAGTTCCAACTAAAATACCAAGAGAAATCAACTGCTCATAGTCAATTTGCAAATGATTCAAAACTCTTTCAAGCTCAATTATTTCAGGATTAACTTCAATAAAACCAGAAACAGTTTTTCTTTTTCTTGCTAAGGTTAAATTTTGTATTAATCTAGGTGCACCAAACAACAAACAATCATAATCTTGTGAAGCAACTGCATAAACTTCTCCAGCTTTAGCAAGATAAGATGCCTGTGCTTCTCCTTCTCCAGGTGCTTGAATAACTGCAATCCCCATAGCTTTCAGTAATTTTTTACTTTCTTCAATCATTTCACTGTTTAATTTAACCATTTGAGAACTATATTTCTTCATTGCCCCATAATCTTCTTTTTCTTTTGCTTCTTCATATTTAGCTTTAGCAATTTCCTTGCCTTCTTTTCTAGATTCATTTGTTCTTCCCTTCATTTCAGGAGGCATTCCATCAAAAACATAAACTAATTTTATTCCTTCACCCAAAAGAGCTGCATTTCTATAAAATAATCCAGACAAATGACTAGTAATTCTTCCACTTTTATCCTGCAAAGGTGTACCATCATACTGCCTAATAGAACTCAAAAATTGATAAAGTGCATTAAATGCATCAACTGCAATTACTTTACCCTTTAGCTCAGAAAATTCAATTTGCCTTCTAGGAACTATTTCCCGTATATTTAATCCCATGATTTATAGAAGTATAAAGAATATAAAAAACTACTTATGCTATTCTTTTATGCAAATTAGGCCTATATCTTCTAATATCTGTTTTTGAAAGTCCTGCAACTTCTCCAGAATTCAATTTGTATTTCATTCTCCAAATAGGATCTTTGTTAATATCAATATATTCCGTTCTAAGAACCTCAACACCTTGATTATAAAGAGTAACATCTTCAGGATAAACTCCTCCGTCTTGACATAATACTGTATAAAGTGGAGCATCCATTCTAGACAAAGCCTCTTTTCTATCTTTATCAAGCCTTTGCAATTCAGCTTCATAACATGTATCAATTAACATAAAAAATAGACAAAATCACAACTTTTAAACCTTTCTATTGTAACTACTAATTAGTTATTAAATATTAAAGAGGCAAATTCTAATTCCTAACAAGTTTTTAATATTGTTAAATTATATATTTTATATGGAACTTGAATTCATCCCTTTAGACTACGAATCATTTGACTATCAAGATAGAAATTTCGTTAAAGTATTTGGCAGAGCAGGAAATGGAGAACGCATTTGTCTAATTGATAATTGTGAAGTTTATTTTTATGCAATTCTAAAACCCGGAATTTCAGATAAAAAAATAAAACAACTAGAAGAAGAAATAAATTCAATTACAATTAAAGATGGGCAAAGAATAGCAAAAGTTATCAAAACAAAAATTGAAAATAAAAAATTTCTTGGCAAAGAAGTAAAAGCAATAAAAATATTTATTGGAAACCATAAAGATGCACTAAAAATCGCAGAAACCCTAAATTATCCAGAAATTGAATCAATTAAAGAAGCAGATATTAACTACACAACAAAATACATTATTGAAAAAAAACTAATTCCAATGAACTGGTATAAAATATCTGGAGAAGTTTTAAATAATTCACAAGAATTTAATGGCATTGATTCAGAAATTGATGTTGATTTATGTATTAAATTAAATTCAATTCAACCAATTAAAGAACAAAAAGAATTCAGCCCAAAAGTTCTAGCTTTTGACATTGAAACAGATGATTTTGAAATTGGTAAAGGAAAAATTTTAATGATTTCTTTAGTTTCAGACAACTTTAAAAAAGTTCTTACCTGGAAAAGCTGTGAAAATAGCCCTAGCTTTGTTAAATGTTTCAAAGATGAAGAAGAAATGCTTGAAAACTTTGTTAAAGAACTTAAAAAAGTTTCTCCAGATATTCTTGCAGGTTATTTTTCAGATAGCTTTGACCTGCCATATCTTAAAGCAAGAGCTGAAAAAAATAAAGTAAAACTATCTTTAGGAATTGATAATTCTCAACCAAGATTTTCAGGAGGAATGATGCCAAGAGGAAAAATATCAGGCATAGTTCACATTGATTTGTATAAATTTATTGATACAGCTTATTCACAATATCTTCAGTCAGAAACACTTAGCTTAAACGAAGTTGCAAACGAACTTTTAGGAGATAAAAAAATAGAATATGAATTTAAACCCAGCTCTAAAATGAAAAATTCAGACTGGGAAAAATTTTTTGAATATAATCTTCATGATTCAGTTTTAACTTATAATTTAATTCAAAAAGCCTGGCCAGATTTATCAGAATTCGGCAAAGTTATGCAAGAACCTTTGTTTAATGTTTCACGCGATGGAATGTCATCAAATGTTGAAAATTATATTATTCATAATCTGCAAAAATACAATGAAATAATTGAAAGCAAGCCAGAACATCATGAAATTAGCAAGCGCAGAGAAAGAGAAAAATACGAAGGAGCCTTTGTTCTGCAACCTATTCCTAAACTTTATGAAAACATTGCAATGTTTGATTTCACAAGCTACTGGCCAAGTATAATTGCAACTTTTAATTTATCATTATCTTCATATTTAGGAGATAAAAAACAAAAAGATGCTTTAGAAGTTCATCTTGAAAAATCAAATAAATATGTTTATTTTTCAAAACAAAAAGGATTTTTTCCAGAAATGCTCGAAGAGGTTATTAAAAAAAGAAAACAATATAAAGAAGAATATAAAAAATCACCTTCTCCAATTCTAAAAGCAAGAAGCAATGCTTTCAAACTTTTAGCAAATGCATCATATGGTTATCAAGGATTTTTCGGCGCAAGATATTACTGCCCAGAAGCTTCTGCAGCTGCAACCGCAATTTCAAGAAAATTCATAAAACAAGTTATTAGCCAATCTGAAAAAGCAGGTTTCAAAGCAATTTATAGCGATACTGACTCAATAGCTCTTGAAATGAATAAAAAATCAAAATCTCAAGCTTTAGAATTTCTTAAAAAAATTAATAGTGAACTTCCAGGCATTATGGAACTTGAATTAGAAGATTTCTATAAAAGAGGAATCTGGGTAACAACAAGAAAAGGAGAATTTGGTGCAAAAAAGAAATATGCTTTAATTAATGAAGAAGGAAAAATGAAAATCCGTGGTTTTGAAACAGTAAGGCGTGACTGGTGTAATCTTGCAAGAGATTTACAAAATAAAGTTTTAAATAAAATATTAAAAGATGGAAATGAAAAATCGGCATTAGAATATACAAAACAAATTATTAAAGAAGTAAAAGAAAGAAAAACTCCAAAAGACCAGCTAATTATCCGGACTCAGTTGAAAAAACCTCTCTCAGAATATATTGCAAATACCCCTCATGTAACAATTGCAAAAAAAATGATTGAAGAAGGAATACCGGTTGATCAAGGAATGTTAATTAAATATTATATTGCAGAAAGCAATGACAAAAAAGCAATAACCCGAGATAGGGCAGTTATGCCAGAGGAAAATAAACCATATGATATAAAATATTATCTTGAAAAACAGCTTCTTCCAGCAGTTGAAAATATTTTTATGGTTTTTAACATTAATTCAAATGATTTAATTGACTTAAAAAAGCAGAAAAAGCTTAATGACTTCTAAAAAAATTAATATTAAACCACATATCAATCCAGCCCAGATAAGTATATAAATAATTAAGATAATGATAATAAAAGAAAAATGACAGATCCAAATAAATTATTCAGATTATGCGAAAATTATTACTCTTCAGAATGGGATAAAAGTGGAGACAAACACGTTTTGCATTGTCAAGCAACCTGCCTTTATGGAAATCAAGTAAGAATAACAAATGAAAAAGGTACATCTACAATATGTATAAAAGATGGACTTGTTTCAAAGGTTGAAGACCCTAATTTCAATGAAAATGCTGCAAAAGTATTAGCAAAAGCTAAATTCTAGAAAGCTAGATTTATATAATCTTAAATTCTATTTTTATATGCGAGAATTCATATTTTTTTCAAATCAAGCGCGAACAAGTGGCAACTTTGATGTTCATCATCTTATGGATGCAGGAAGAATGGATATAGCCTGTCATGTTCTTATTCATGCTTTCTTTTTATCACATAAATTAAGAGAAGATACAAAACTTCATCTAATATTTAATGGACAACCAGATCCTCCAAAACATTTTTTAATTTTTCCTAAAGGTAATAAAACAAGTGGCAGTATAACTATAAGTAAAAAAGATGTTGCAAATTTAATTAGAAAAATGCTTTTCAAATATAAACCTGGCCAAAAAACAGTTGTTGAACCCGGATATGAAATTGAAAAAAAATCTTTATTTAAAGTAATTGACGAATTAATTAATGAAGGCAAAACAATCTATGTATTAGATGACAAAGGAGAAGACATAAGAAAATTAAAAATAAAAGATAATCCTGTGTTTGTCTTAGGTGATAGCAGCGGCTTTGCAAGCAAAGAACTTAAAAAGTTAAAAACAAAAGCAACCCCAGTTTCAGTTGGAAGTAAAACATATTTTGCATCTCAAGTTATAACCATAGTTAATAATGAGTTAGACAGACGAGAAATTTAATGTTTCTTTAAATGTTTTTTCATATATTTTCTCACAAAAATATAAATTATCATAATAATTATAATTAAAAATAAAACTAATAAACTTAACCACTGAATTATTTTTCCTTCAAATAATGAAAAATAACTTTTACCAAAAAACTCTTTTTTTAATCTAGGTAAAATGAACAAAGTCTTCAAAGATTCATCAAGTGGAAAGCTTTCAGCTTTGCCAATTGCAAGAGAATACTTGCCCTGATTATCAGAATTATAAACCTTTATTAAATAACTTCCAGCAGAAACATTTTCATCAAATTCAGACCCTTGCCAGTACTTATCTCCGCCAAATTCTTCATAAAACTCAACCCATTTAATTTCAGAACCATTAAAAATTTCAATCAATTTATTTTCCTTGTAAATTTCAAAATTAAAATCTTTTATTTCTTGTTCATATGGTGTAACCATACCTACATATAAATTAAAATTCCCCTCACTATTAACTAAATAATAATCTGGCTTTCCATTTAAAATTCCATAAAATGCCTGACTTATTTCAGGATTTTTCACAATAACTGGATTATTAGCACTATTATCAACACCAAAAACAATTCTCGGTTGATGTGCAGAAACAAATGCTAATAAAAATATAAACAATAAACCAAAAATTAAAACACCTTTTTTCATATGTAAATAATAAAGACCAAGATTATAAATATTGCTAAGAAATCTAATTACAACTTTTTAACTTCACTAACTAATTTATCAGCTTCTTTTTGAATTTGTTCAATAGCATCTTCAATAGCTTTTCTTGGACTTTTTCCCTTTGTCTCAATTCTTAAAACAACTGGTTTATTTGGATGTTCTCTTTTCCAAGCTGCGAATATAACAGATGAATCTTTATTCAGATATTCTCTTAAAACCTCAGCTATTGTTAAAGAATCTATAGATATTTCAATTTCATTCTTTTCATCTTTAATAATTTTTATGTCCATATATAAAGGTTAAAAAATGAGCCTTATAAATGTTACGTTTCACTTTTCGTAACATTTATACTTGGGACGATAGTCACACTGTATAAATCTTTTGATGGGGCTTCTCAAAAGTTTATACTTGGAACGATAGTCCTATCTATTTTACTAATCCCTCAAGAGGTATTGAGACTTTTGAGTTAAGTGAAGGTAATTGGGGCACATATTCTGATTTAGGAATTATACCAAATTCTTTTCTTAACATACCTTCAGCTCTTTTATCAGTTATTTGAAAATTATTTTTGCTAGTTATATTAAATTTACCTCCATAAGTTTCAATGACAATATCTCTAATTGCTTTTAAGCCCATTCCCTGACTAGACATGTAAAAACTTCCATTTTCAATTTCTTTTGGTTCAAAACCTTTTTCAAAAAATCTTTTGATAAAATCCTGACTAATAGGTTCATTAACAAGATTTTCAATTTCAAAATTAAATTGTTGAGATGTAAAATAGCTCATTGTTTTGATAACTGAGTTTTCTTTTGAATTTTTTATTGAATTTGATATTAAATTTGAAAATATAGTATTAAATGCAAAAGGATTTGTATAAACTAATTTTTCTGCAACATCTTGGCTATAATCAAAGGTTAAACCAAGTCCTTTTTTTAATATAGAATGTGTCGAGCTATTAATAATTGAAGAAATTTTATCACTAACATTAATTTCTTTTTGATTTTTCGCAATATCTTTAGGTCTTAAGCCTTTCATCATAATAAGTGCAATTCTTTCTTCAAGTATATGATCAATATTATATTCTGCTCTCTCAATATAATCTCTTATCTTAATCTCTGGACCAGCAACATCAAAATTATGAAGTTCTCTCAGTTTAGCAAGTTCCATTTCAACAAGCTGAAGATAACCCGAAGCATTTGCAAGAGGCCCTTTTAGTTCATGCGCTGCAAATTGCTGCATAACATCGTAATTTGCATTTACCCCTCTAAGTTCTTCATTTTCCATTCTAAGTCTTTCAATTTCCTGTTTCAATTGTTCATTTTGTTCCATTTTAAATTACTTGTCATAGAGATTTAATTTATAAACCTTTTGGTTTTTTCTACCAATCAGTAGATAAAAAATTAATTAATTGGCTGAAGAGTAAATTCTGGTTGTGCAAAAACAGAAGCATGTTTTATAACTGAAAAAACCCCAATAAATTTTTGCTCATTAAAAACCGCAATTTTTTCACCAACCCATTTTTCTTTAAAATTAATAACATCTTTTTTAAATAATGGAGAACCACGATACAATCTAGTAATTGACTCCTTATTAACATAAACAACTGGCAAAGCTTTTGAAATAATTTCACCAGGAATCAAAATTTCACGTAAAAGCTTTTCATTTCCTTTTTTATATTCCTCAACAGCCTTATAAAAATCAAATAAAGTTATAGAATCTTGTTCTTCAAAAATACTTGCTCTTGTTCTTCTTAACTCAAGCATATGAGCTCCTCCAATTTTCTGCCCAAGGTCATCAATTAATTTTCTTATATATGTCCCTGCCTGAACCTCTGTTTTAAATAAAATTTCCTTTTCATCTTTTTCAATAAGCTCAAATGAATAAATATTTCTTAATCTCTCTTCTCTTTTAACATTTGATTTTAAAGGAGGTTTTTGAATTATTTCTCCGATAAATTCTTTCATCTGTTTTTCAATCTCTTTAATTGACAAATCATTATGGATTCTCATTATACCAACATATTCTTTTTTACTTCCAATAAAATAAGGCATTAGTCTACAAGCTCGATTTATTGCAATAGGTAAAACACCTGATACTTGAGGATCAAGTGTTCCAAAGTGAGAACTTTTAGTTAAATTCAAAGCTTCTTTTATAATAATATCAATTTCAAAACTTGTCTGTCCACTTGGCTTATCAATATTAATTATAGAAAACTGCAAAAGTTCATTAATTGGCTTTTCTTTCTGTATTTTAGTTAGATCAATTTCCATAGAAATAATAAAAATCTATATTTTAATAATGTGTCTATTTACTTTTAAGATAATCTTCATACGCTTTATTAAATTCATTAATCATTTGTTCACTTAATGTAAATTCAACATTAGTATATTTTTCTTTATCATAAGATATAGTTGTTCTCCAGTTTGTTAAAGGGCAATTTTTAATAGTCATTTTATTTCCATATATAAGATATTCTCCTTGTAAAAGTTTGTTGTTTTTTCTCATATCAATATAAGTCTTAGTCCATTCTTCCACAGATTCTATAGGACATAAAATATCTACATTATCATTATTTCTTGTTTTTTCTTTAATTTCAACTGTCCAGTTTGGTTTTGGAAAGTCATACATACTAAGAGTCTTTGATTCAGAATCCCAAAAATAAGCTTTTTGATTTTTCATCATAAAACTATGATTATCTTCAGCTCTTTCTCGCATTAAAACATTTATTGAGGGTTTTAATGCAGGAACATATGAAGGAAGAAACTCATTATTGGAGTGAACAAGTCCCAAGCTAGATAAAGCAATTATTGAAGCAAGCCCAGTTTGTTTAATATAATTCATCTGTTGATAGAAAAGGGAGATTTTATAAATCTTTTGATGGGGCTTCTCAAAAGTTTATACTTGAAAAATGTTAATTTTTCACTGTATAAATGTTACGTTTCACTTTTCGTAACATTTATAGCCAAGACAATAGTCGCAGGATATAAATCTTTTGATGGGGCTTCTCAAAAGTTTATACTTGAAAAATGTTAATTTTTCATTGTATAAATGTTTTCATTACCTTTTTTAAAACATTTATGCTTGGGACGATAGTCACATTGTATAAATGTTACGTTTCACTTTTCGTAACATTTATAGCCAAGACAATAGTCGCAGGATATAAATCTTTTGATGGGGCTTCTCAAAAGTTTATGCTTAGCTATTTGCATTATATGTTTCAAGAATTCTATTAATTATATTTGTAGATGAATAGCCCTCTTCAAGTTCATAATTCTTAAATTTTCCCCCCCATTCAGATAATACTTTCTGCTCTTCAGCAATTCTTTCAGCAACAAAACTCCCTCCTTTAATATGGATATTTGGTTTTATTATTTTTAATAATTCTAATGGAGTATCTTCATTAAAAATTGTTATATAATCAACACATTCAAGAGCAGATAACATCAAAGCTCTTTCTTTTTGAGGGATTATCGGGCGATTTTCCCCCTTAAATCTTTTTATTGAATCATCACTATTTAATAAAACAATTAAACAATTTGCTTCATTTGCTGCCCTCTCTAAAAGATTAACATGAGCATAATGAAGAATATCAAAACTGCCATTTGTTGTTGCAATTGTTTTCTTATTTTCTCTAATATTTTTAGCAATACTAAAAATCTCTTTATAACTTCTTATTTTATAATCCATAAAGCTATTTTACAAAAAGCATTTTTAAATATTTAGGTAATTTTTAGATATCTCTGCCTTTCACTTTCAGGAAATTTTTCAATAGAATACCTAAGCATTGTTCTCGGCATTATCTTAACATTTTCATTCAAAAAATCTTCAAGGGCTTTTTTATCTCTTTTTCCAACTTCTCTTAGCATCCACCCAACAGCTTTATGAATTAAATCATGCTTATCATTCAAAAGAATCTCTGATATCTTTAAGGTATCTTCAAGCTGATTTTCTCTAATAAAAGTAGCTGTTGAAATTATTGAAATTCTCTTATCCCATAAACTATCTGATTTTGCAAGATGATAAAGAATTTTTCTATTTTTATCAAGCAAAAAATTGCCCACAATATTTGGAGCACTTAAATCAACCAAATCCCAATTATTAATATTTTTAGTATTTTTCAGATAAAAATCAAATATTTTTTCTTTATCTTCACTTTTTTTATATTTTTCAACTAAAATAAGCAAAGCAATAAGTCTTTCCTCATGTATTTTTGAATTAATTAACTTTTGAATATCATTTATATCTAATTGTAAATACTTTTTAGCTATTTTTCTCTGTTCTGGCACTACAATTCCCATAAAAACATCTCCTTCCCCATATTCTCCTTTACCTGTTTTAAAAAATCTCTGAAGAAGTTTAGCTTTTTCACTATCTGATTTACTTTTCATATCTTTTTTTAACTCACTTAACATATCCATGCTAATTATAAATTTAAAGCCTATAAAAACATTTATAAACCAAGAATCAACTTCGAATATATAAAAAAATGGAAAATAAATACGAAGCATTATACGGAATAACAAGTTTAGCTATAGGAAATGAAGAACATTTAGTAAAGATAGATGAAACTTCATTTGGATTAGCTTATGAACATGAAGATAAACCAAGAATTATAGTATTTCCTTATAAAAATATAATTGAAGTATTAAATCCAGAATCACATAAACCTGCAGAAAACCTTGCATCAAAATTTAATGCAGTAATAGCTCCTGAAGAGTTTAAGTTAATATCAGATTATGGAGAAGAAGCAATCCAATGCTTCCTTCAAACTATTCTTAAAGATTAAATTATTTTTCTAAATTTTTTCTATTCATTCTTTCAGACTTTGCAGGTTTAACTTTTGCAATGTGCTTTTGTTCTTTAGCCATTAATTCAGTTGCTTTTATTTCCGCTTCTTTAACAGATTCTTCTTTTTCTTTTTCTTCTGTTTTTTCTTTTTCAGATTCTTCAGTAGGTTTTTCAGTTTCTTTTTCAGATTTTTTCTTTTCTTTTGCTTTTTCAGAATGAGCTTTTGCTTTTTCTTCTCTTGCCATTGCAAATTTAACATTTTCATGTATATCCACTAAATCAACTATAACATTTTCTCCTTCTTTTCTTACTTTAACTTTAATTTTTGTTGGAGGATTTTGAATTCCCCTATACCATAGTTCTTGATTCACCCATTTACTTAATTTAACTTTATCAACATCTCTTTCAGGAACCCTCATATGCTTTGCAATAAATTGTTTAACTGCTTTTATTGCCTTAGGAGTTCTTCTATATTTTGGAACTTTTAATATTTCTCTTCTAAGATTAATTATATATTCTCTTTCAACTGCTTTTGATTTTTCTTTTGCCATTTTATTTTACCTTTTCATTAGATTTATTAATAATATCTTCAAGTAATTCCTTTAAATTTGATACAGCATTATTTTCTCCTTTTATTATTACTCTTGGCCCCCGATAATCTCTAACAGCCGGAATTAAAACCATTGTCATTCCTTCATTATTCCTATCAACATGATAAACAGAAGTTCCATTTAAGGGATAAATTCCAAAATGTTCTCTTACTGTAACATCTGAAAGAGCTTTGACTAATGAATTATATCTAACAACTTCATTATCTTTATATTCAATTTCAATTTGATTTAATTGTCTTTCCATTTTTATCCTAAATGTTTCTTAGCCATCTTTCTTGGTTTAATTTTAAGTTTTCTAGTTCTCCAATTTCTTTTAACATGAGTTATTGCAGAAGGATGAACTTTTTTTCCCTGTCCATTTTTTCTAACAACTGCCCAAAATGGAGCCCACTTTGTTTGATTACCTGCAACTGCTAATCTTATTTTCTTTTGCCTTTGTCTTTTTGGTACAGTCATTTTATGCTCTCCACTAATTTTTTTCCTTTTTCAGTTAATTTTCTTCCAGTTTTTTCTTTTTGAAGAAGTCCTGCTTTTTCTGATTGCTGAAGAATTAACCTTAACATCTTTCCACTTGCAGGCCTGAATCTTGAAGGCCGTACTCCTCTTGCTTTTTTTGAACCATATCTAACTCTTAATCTATTAACTCCAACTGTTCCATGAATATAAATTTGTCTTAAAACACTTGCTGCTCTTTTATACCAAAAATCCGGATCTTGAGAAGGTCTTTCTTTTGCTACACCGCTTTTAACAAAAAAAGCCCATTCAGGGATTTCATATTCTTCAATTTTCTTTAGTTCTACAGCTAGCTTATTATTAAATTCTCTAGGTTCAATTTCATATACTGTCATTTTGTGAATTAGCCGTGCTTTGCAGCACTAGAACGGTTAAAACCGTCAAGCATAAATTATAAGGAGAAAGTGTGTTTATAAAGTTGTTGGTTAATGCTTTTTATTAGCCAATAACTCCAATTCTCTAAGTTCTTCTGATGAAATCTTATTCATATAAAGTCTTTTTATATTTCCTATAAATCTTTTAAGATAAGCTTGTTCTAAATTAACCCCCAGCTCTTCTGCAAGCCAAACAGAATAAACTAACAAATCCGGAATTACTTTTTCTTTAATTTGCTGTTGAGAAGTATATGAATCTTTTTCCCCATCTTCTACTGTTTGAACATAATCAGCTAATCTCCCAAGTAATTTTCCCATATGTGCATAAGTATGCCTTACTTTGTTAAAACCAACAAATTCCTCAGAAATAAATCTTTTATCATATTCTTTTTGAAGTTTCTGAAGATTTTTTATTGTCAAATCCGAACTTTCTTGCAATATATCTTTTAAACCCATGTTTATTTTTAGAATATTCAATTAATAAAGATTTATCTATTTTAATATAACGTTATCTCTGTGCCTTTCGCCACTTTTTTAAGAAAATTGTAAATCCAACAACTCTATAAGTATAATTCTTGCCAAGCTCTTTAAGAATTTCATCAGCTATTTTTTTTATTTTATCTCTATCTCTTTTAGAACTTTTCAATAAAACAACTTTCACATTCTGATGATTTTTAAAATGTCCTTTAATAGTTTCAATTGTATTCTCACTCATTCCGTTTTTTCCAATTTGTACTGTTGATATTAATTGCATATTTTTGAACCTCCTGTAGGTAAAGCTTGTAAAACTTCTTCTTGAGGAATTTCAAGTTTTATAGCAATTTGTTCAGAAATTACATCTTTATTAATATTACCAGGCTCAATGCAAAGAGCTTTATCAATTTTTTGAGGTACAGCACGCAACTTTCCTTTTTGTTCAACTAAATATAATTTTAATTCAACTGTTTTGTGTTTTACATCTCCAACAACTCCAAAAGTTCCAGTTTTCATATTCCCTTTCTTAATTACTTGTGAAATTTGAAATACATCAATTATAACTTTTTTCTTTTTCTCTCTCCAAGCTCTACTAAATGAACCTGTAAAAATTGCTATTTCCTCTAAATCTTTTTCAGAAGGAGATTCAGATTCAATAACTGCAAACGGACTTCCTGGCTCTTTTGTATGCATTACTATAAAGTTTTTCCCACCTTTAATTAACTCTTTAACAATTTCTTCATTTTGCTCAGCGCTCTTTCCACCTATAACCAGTTTTTTACTAGAAGTAAAAAACCATCTATACTTCATATAGTCTTCTTCTTTTTCAGGCTTTGATAATAGCTTTTTCATTACCTACAATATAACAAATTGCTTTTAAACATTGCCCTTTTGATTATTGCTTAGCTCTGACATTATATCAAAAGATTTATAAACTATAGCCACTATAGTGGCTATAGGAAAATGGAAACAACAACAATTCAACTTAGCAGAGAAACAAAAGACAAAATAGCTTCATTTGGATTAAAAGGAGAAAGTTACGATGAAATTCTTAAAAGGATTTATGCATTAGCTGTTAAAGAACAATTAAAAGAATTCTTACTTTCATCAGAAAATACTATTTCAATTGAAGATGCTATTAAAGAGCTGAATAAAAAATGGCCAAGGTCGAAATAGTTCGTTCCTTGTTCGAAGAAATTGAAAAGAAATTCAAAGAAGAATCATATGAAATTATTGAGTTAATGAAAAGTTTAGAAGAAAATCCCCATAAAGGAAAACCATTAGGAAACATTGGAGGGGTTTTAATTAAAGAAATAAGGTATAAAAATTTCAGATTTTACTTTATCACAGATGGCCATAAATTAAAATTTTTAAATGAAGAAAGTTTAGCTAATTTACTAATAATTTTTATCAAAATGTCTGATAAAAAAAGTCAGCAGAAAACAATTGATGAAATCAGAAAAATACTTATTACTTTAGGTCCAAAGGGTTTTGAATAGTTATTTCCAAGTTTTAAGTGCCCAAGCCAGTTCTGGGTGAGAAAGTGAGTATTTTTCTAAATCCTGATGAGCCATTACAGCTTCAACTGCCTGTCTTGCAGCTCTTGCTCCTGCAATTGTTCCTTGAGGATGTCCGTGTATTCCTCCGCCCATTTGAATAACTAAATCATTTCCAAGATTTTTTACAAGGAAAGGAACATGTCGCGGATGCAAACCACCAGATGAAACAGATAAAACTGGTTTGATATTATTCCAATTTTGTTCAAGTCTAAGTTTAGTTTGTTTTATTCTTTGTTTTTCAATTTCATCTGAAAGCTGTTGAACATCTTTTATCTTGCCTTCTAATTTTCCTATACCTGTCCCAATATGAATTTGATCAACACCTGCTAAACGAGCAAAATCTGCAATAACCATCATACTTATTCCCTGTTCCGGATTTCTATCAAAAGCAGCATGCATTGCTCTGTGTGCATGAATAGCAAGTTTAAAATTTGCCTGTCTTAAAGTCTGAACAGCTGCCCAGCCAGAAGTTAAAACATCAATCATAACATATTTCCCACCATTATCCTGAACAAATTGCGCACGTTTTAACATTTCTTTTGTTTCAGATGTAACATTTGCAAAATAAGCTTTTTTTTCACCTGTTTCTTTTTCAGCTTTATCCTGCATCTTAAGAGTTTTTGTTATTCTTTCATTAAACTGATTAAATTTTTGTGAAGATAAGTTTTCATCATCTTTAACAAAATCACATCCTCCAACCCAAGATTGATAAGCAGATAAAGCATGATGACTAGAATTTAAACCTAATTTTGGTTTTATTATTGTCCCAATAAACGGGCGTTTTTTTACTTTCATTATTTTTCTCACACCTTCAATTCCATATTGCGGTCCATCATAATCTTTTAAAATAGATTTTGGAAAAGAAACATCTTCTAATCTAATTGACTTAACCACTTTCATTCCCATTATATTTCCTGCAATTGAAGAAAGAATATTTGGAATATTTTTCGGCTCAAACAACTGAGAAGGATAAGCAATCTGCACATAATTTCCCATTATTGAAAAAACTCGCGCTCTCAGCTTTTTAACATAATCTCTTTCCTTAATATCTGTCCATGTTCCAACACTTGATTCAAGAGCAACAACATTCGCAGCTTCTTTAACACTCATTTTATTCGGAACAATTTTTAATAGACTAATTATATCATCTTTCGGTTTATACTTTAAATCAACAAATTTTAGTTCTTTCATTTTCACCTTTTTATCTAATTAGTTTGTAAATGGTATTTAAAATCTTTTGCTAGATTTCTAAATTGAATATTTAAATGCTTATAGTCTGAACTAAGTTTTGCAAGGTGAATTGAATTTGTAAAAACAAGCCCTATTAATGCTACTAAAAGAGTTACAATTATATTTTCAGTTGTCCAAGAACCTCCAAGTATTTTCTTTATTATTTGATATAATATTACAATTGCAAATATAATTAGTATAATTGTAACTATAATCTGGATAATATCTAATAAATCAAGTGTTTGATTTTTAGTTTTCATTTTATAATATTATTTTACAATCAACCAAATAACTAAAGCAATTACTATCATTAGCATTACTATCCATAAAATTATGTCTAATGTCTCTTTTAATTTCATCTTCTCTTTTTTATATTCTTTACACAAAAATAAACTAAAAAGAGTTTATAATAGTTGTGGATTAAATCTTCTTAATAACCGGCCCTTCAGAAGTATCATTAACATTAAACCCGTATTCCATTATCTTTGCTCTTAACTCATCTGCTAATTTCCAGTTCTTTGATTTTCTCGCAGCTTCGCGCTGCTCGACATAAAGCTTAACTTCAATTGGAATATCTAACTCTTCTTTTTCCAGAAGTTTAAGTCCTAAAACACTATCAATTTTTTTAACTGTCTGATATTTTCCAGTTGTTTTTTTATCTCGCAGAAGATTCCACAAAACCTGAAGAGCATTTGGCATGTCTAAATCATCTTCAACTGCTTTTTCAAATTCTTTCAAATAACTTTTATTTTCTTTTTTATCATCTTTCAACTCATGACAGATATTTTTCAACCTTTCATAAGCATTTTTAGATGCCTCAAGATTCTCAATTGAAAACATTAAAGGAGAACGATAGTGAGTTGTTAAACACATATACCTATAATCAAGCGGAGAAAAACTTTTTGTTCTTAACTCATTTAAATTTAAAACATTTCCAAGAGATTTTGACATTTTCCCTTCTTTCATTGTTAAAAATCCGCCATGAAGCCAGTATTTTACAAATTGTTTTCCAGTATAAGCTTCACTCTGTGCAATTTCATTTGTATGATGCGGAAAAATTAAATCAATAGCACCTGTATGAATATCAAATGTCGGTCCTAAAATTTTCATAGACATTGCAGAACACTCAATATGCCAGCCCGGACGCCCTTTACCAATTTCTGTATCCCAAAAAACATTTCCATCTTCAGGAGTATAAAATTTCCACAGCGCAAAGTCCTGAGCATTTTCTTTTTCATATTCATCACTTTTGATTCTTGCCTTAGAATCTTTTCTTTTCTCCAATTGCGCCAACTTTCCATAACCCTTAAACTTATCAATTGAAAAATAAATTCCATCATCTGTTTTATATGCATAACCTTTTTTCATCAGCTCTTTTATTAGTTTAACCATATCATTAATTGATTCAGTTGCGCGGATTATATGCGTAGGCTTAATAATATTCATAGAATCCAAATCTTCAAAAAATATTTTCTCGTATTTTCCAGTAAACTCTTTCAAAGGAATTTTCTCTCTCAAACTTCCTTTAATTGTTTTATCATCAACATCAGTTATATTCATCACATGAACAACTTTATAGCCAAGAAACTCAAGACTTCTCTTTAAAATATCATTAAAAACATAAGTTCTAAGATTTCCAATATGTGCATAATTATAAACAGTCGGCCCGCACGAATACATTCCAACCTGATTTTTTTTAATTGGAACAAAAGACTCCTTCTTTCTTGTTAATGTATTATAAACTTTAAGTGCCATAAATAGTTCTAGGAAAGAGGATTTATTAAATTATTCATATAACTTTCATTCAAAAGATTTAAATACCTCCACATATTACACATATTACACTCATATGACAAATCTAACATTATCAATTCCAGAAGACCTAAAAAGCGAGATGGAAAAATTTCCAGAAATAAATTGGAGCGAAGTAGCAAGAGCTGCAATAAAAAGAAAAATAGAATTATTAATTGAAATGGAGAAAATTCTTTCAAAAAGCAAATTAACTAAAGAAGATGCTTTAATATTCAGCAGAAAACTTAAAAAAGAAGCTGTAAAAAAATACCTTCAGGCAAAATGAAGCTTATAATTGATGCTAATATCTTATTTTCAGCTTTAATAAAAGAACAGGGAATAACCAGAAAACTAATTCTAAATGATAAATTAATATTAATAAGTCCAGATTTTATTATTGAAGAATTTCTAGAACATTTAGAAGAATTAGAAAACAAAACAGGCGTAAAAACAGAAATTTTAAAAGAAAAAATAAAAGAACTATTAAGATTATCAAATATTAAACTAATTTCAGAAAAAAATTATATTAACTCAATAAAACAAGCTGAAAAAATATCTCCAGATATTGGAGATATTCCTTATTTTGCTATAGCTTTAAAATTTAATATTCCAATTTGGAGCAACGATAAATTATTAAAATCCCAAGACAAGGTTAAAATTTATTCAACAGAAGAATTAATTAATGAACTTAATTTATAATTTATATAACTATTTCTTAGGTTTATACCCAGTTCCAATAGCTAAACAATCATAAGCATCATAATCTATATGAAAATGTCTAGCATGAGTTAATTCATATTTAATTCCAAAAATATGTGTTATTCCTAATTTGATTATCTCTTTTTTAAGCAATTCATTTGCTGATAATATTGCCCCTTCTCTTTTTCTTCCTTCATTAAACTCTCTATATTCTTTAATTAAGATTCCATACATTTCTAAATCTGGAAATACCTCTAATCCTCCTGCTTCACTAAAACTTTGAGTAGTTATTTTTACTTCTAATTTCTTTACCATTTTAGAAACAAAAGATATGATTTTATAAGGATTATGTTAATGGGAAATATCTATTAATAAAAGTTATTCAGTCACAACTTCAACTTTCCCATCATGAATAATAATTGTATTTTCACTCTGGGCAACAACTGCTTTTGATTTTTCAATTAGCTGTCCAAAATGATGCAAAGCACCTGTCTGTTCAATTAATCTTAATGATAAAAGCGCACGAGTTCCAAACTTTTTAACTAACCAGCGCGAACAAAAAGGAAGTGTTTGATAAGTTTCAATGATATAAGCAAAAACCTCTCTTGCATTATTATCTCTTAAAGAAGCATTTCCAGTTAAACCATAAATTTCAGAAGGTTTTCCATCCTGAACCATTCCAACCCCGTTTGTCATAAACGGTTCAATTGCATAAATTCCATCATCTAATTTAATTTCACTTTTATTATCATAATTTGGAATTGTCAAACCTGCATGAAGAGAATATTGTTCTATCTGATGCCCAGATAAATTTTTTATTGCAGAACAATCATGTTTTTCAGCTGTTTCCTGAATTGCTTTTCCAATATCTCCAAGTGTTTTCCCGCTTTTCGCAGCTTCAATTGCTTTTTCAAGAGCTTCTTCACTTGCTTTAATTAGCTTTTTATTTTCCTCACTTTTTTCTAAGTCAATAGAAAATGCAGTATCTGCGGTATAACCTTTTATTTGAACTCCAAAATCAACTTTTAACAGCCCATAAGCTTTTGTTTCATCATCATAACTAGGAGTATAATGCGCAGCAATTTCATTAATACTTAAATTTGTAGGAAAAGCAGGCACTCCGCCAAGACTAATTATTTTATCTTCTATTTTTTCAGCAATATCCAACAAAAGCATATCTTTTTTAACAATTTCGCGGGCATATTTTTTTACTTCTACAACTATCTTTCCCGCCTTCCTTATGCTTTCAAGTTCTGTTTTTTCCATGATAAAGAAATGAAGGAGGGGTTTTTAAAAGATGCGATAGTGCCGTAGTAACCTAAAATTATTGCAAACTATTACTTTAAAATTTAATCTCTTTTAGTCATTTCCCATAAAGCATAAAAATATTTTCTAAAACTCTCTGCAACTTCTTTACTTTCAATCATTATTGCCATTGGACTTTCTGGAACAATTAACATAATAATAACTTTATTACTATAAATTTCTATGCTAGTGGGCATTTCAAAATCTTTTGATAAAAATCTAAACTCTGTATGGGCAAGTTTCTTTCTTTGATGATATAAAGATTTATATTTTTCATTTAAAAGGTGTTTATGAATAATTCCTTTCTTAGCTCTTTCTTCTTGCTTTTTATTAAAATAATTCTCCCATTGTTCAGGCTGTTCTGTTAAACCCATACTTAACCATTCTTCGCCTTTTTTTAATGAGTGAATAATATCTTCATTTGCTGTTTTTAATCCTTCAAATCCTATAAAAATCTTGGCTTCACTTTTTGCTACTCCTTTTTGTTTTAAAATTAATTCTGGGATAATTTTTTGAATTTCTAACTTTTCAAACTCAATTTGAGTTTGCTTCTCTTTCAAATAACTTATAATTTTTTCCGGAGAAGAAGCTTCAAAATATTTTATATTATTCTTTGTTATAAAACTAACAAGCCCCTTTTCTTTTAATCGTTCTAAAACTTCATATACTTTTGAACCCGATACTTTAGATTTTTTAGTAATATTCCAAGTAGTAGAAGTTCCTAACTCCAATAAGGCTAAATAAACTTTAGTTTCTCCATCTGTTAAGCCAATTAACTTCAATGTTTGTTCTATCATATTCTTTTTAATAATTATAAGTTTAAAACTCTTTCTATTATTACGTATTAGGGGGGAGATAATAATTAAATAGTATAATAAAGCAGAACTTTTATGACAGAAGAAATAAACAATACACTGAAAGAAAAATACTTCCTTAGAGGACAACCAGTGCTAACTTTATTTAATTATAGTTGGAATCTGGAAATAAAGGGGGACTTAAGTGCATTTATAATAATAAGTTATAACACTTTTTCAAATAATCCTTCTTTCTTTGATAATTTAGAAAATATAGATTCTGTACATCTTGCAAAATTTCGGTCTGAATCTTGCGGGAGATATGGTAACGGAATTTATGGATGTGATGAAGATTTAATCTTATGTAAAAGCTCATTAGTAAATATTAAATATGATTCTGTTAATCCCGATTTTAATATTCCTATAGAAAAGTCCACATGTAAAATAACCCTTGCAAGTAGTTCTGCAAATATAGAGATGGCTAAAAAAAGATTAGAAGAAATTTGTGGGCAAAATTTAGAAAAATTACTTAAATAAACATTTACAAGTATAATTTCTTTCTAAGATAAGATTTACTATTTGTAAATATCTTGTTCTTTTGGACAATGCTCTAAACATTCTTTATAATCTCTTGCGTAAAAACATTTTGTATAATAAATTTCACACAAGTCTTCTCTTCTATCAACATTCAAGTCTTTTCTTTGTCGCATCATTCTTACTTTTTCTTGATGCTCTTCTTTTCTTATTCTTTTTGGTTCTTCAATTAAATAATGATGAAGTATTAAAAAGCTCATTTTTATTTTCCTTTTAATTCAAATCCTTCAAGAATTCTTCTTAATGCACCTAGTGCAGTCTCAACTCTAGAATTATAACTATCAACAGAAAGTTCAAGTCCTAAGCTAATAACTGTTTCTCTTTGTCTTAAATAATCACCAATATGATCTATCAAATTATTTGGAGAAGAACGAGGTTTAACTTCTCTATAGTTTGTTAAATAATCCTGCAAAGAATTAACATCATCAAATATTTGTCTAACTGTATCATCTAATTCACCTAAGACTTTGCATTCTCCAATTTCAGTCAATCTTTCTATATCTTTAACCATTTTAACCTTACCTATTTTTTCGCTAATAATATGAGCTTTTTAAACATTACTAAGCTATTACATTGTTAAATTAAAGGTTGGTAATTAAAATATCTAATTAATTCATAAAAGTATTATGGTGCAATTAAAATCTTTGGTTCTGATTTAGTTTCTCCCCAAGAAATTAAATATTTAACATCTTCTCTAGAGATATTTAATGGAACAATCTCTTTTTCTAGAGTTAATCTTACAGCTCTTGCACCATAATCCCCCATAAAGATATTTTCTATACAAGATTCTGGTGCCTTTCTCTCCTTAAATCTTTTTTTACTTTCATCATCCCAAACTATTTCCACAAAATTAGCTAATTCTCCATATTGTGGTCCATAAGGATGTTTCCATCGTGGAGGACCATTTCTTAATCCAATAATACTATTTATTGCCCAGCCAGCATTCCAAGTAACATAAAGTTCTCTTTCTCTTTCATCAGAGATTTCATCGTAAGGAAGTCCGCCAACACTTCTTATTCTAGAACCAATATCATCTAATTTACTTTCATTTTTTTCTTTTCTATCTATACATTTAATATCCTCATATAAAGAGACTAAATCATTTTCAGGAATATCCCAAGAACAAACTTTATCATAAAAATTAGGAGAGAAAATAATTAACCCTTGGCTTTTGCTGTCTCCTTCTTTCCAACTAAGTCCGTAACCATGAAGTTTCCAAGGCCATACAGAAAAAGCAAACTCTCCACCAGGAAAACGAACTTGTGTACCTGTACCTTTAGTTCTAGTCGCTTTATACTTAATACTTTCTCCTCTTTCAAGAGATTCATAAATACTTAAATCATGTCTGTCATTAGATTCCCAAGGGCAAATGTAGTGGGCTAAAAATTTTGGCCCCTCACATTCTTTAACTATTTCTTCAACATTTGTTTCCATAATACTTATGAAATTTATTTACTTTTAAACCTTACTATTTGTTATTACTATATAGTTAATATAATTTAATTTTTAACTCCTGCTCATAACCTCACTCATTATCATTACTTATTAGCCTCGTGAAGTTATTCGCCTCTCTTTCGGCACATAATTCTGAAGAAATGTTTTTCTGTTGCTTGCAACACCGAAAAAGTCTTCTTTATTTCTTATAAGAACAAACTGCGCCTTTAAATCACTCGAGATTTCAAGGCTCTTGCCATTTAACCATTCAACTATCTGCTCATCATCAATCTCAACTATATTCTTTGTCATTTGCTCTTTTATTATTGGCAGATTTTCAACATCAAAATTAATTCTAATACTTTCATCAATAACCGAGCATAATCTTATTCCAATTAATTCAACATGCACAATCTTCCCAAAATTATTAAGCTCATCCCAGGATAAATTTCCTGAAAAACATCTTATTTTTTCTTTACCTGTTTTTATCAAAAGATACGGCAGTTTAGTTATGCCATAATTTTCATCAAGCAAATCAATAATTTTCTGCTTTTTTGTTCTATCAAATAATTCAACTTTCATTATAAAAGACACCTCCGGTTTCTTTTATGAAACTTCCCTATTGTATAAAATCTATTCATTGTATTTCTCCTATTTTTTTGATGCGAGCAACAAAAAAACCTTCTGTATCATTGTCATGAGGATAAATTCTAATGCATTTTTTTACTTGGCTATTATACTTTTTTCCTTTCCATTCAACAATTCCCTCTCGTGTTTTCAGCGGAAGATTAATCTCTTCAATTTCAAGTGGAAAATTATCAAGCAAATATGAAACAACTTCTTCATTTTCTTCAGGTGCATGAGTACAAGTTGAATAAACTAACTCTCCTCCAACTTTAAGACATTTTACAGCACTTACTGCAAGACTTTTTTGAGTATTTGAAAGTCGCTTAATTAAACTCTCACTAAAAGTGCATACTGTTTTTGGCGAACTTCTAATTGTTCCTTCACACGAACACGGAGCATCAACTAAAATTTTATCAAATAAAAATTTATTTTTTGCAAGCTTACTGCATAAATTAGAACCTTCATTTTCAGTCACAATAACATTTGTAGCACAACATCTCTGAATATTTGTTGATAAAATCATTATTCTTCCTATGCTAACATCATTTGCAATTAATGTTCCTTTATTTTCCATCATTGCAGCCATTTGTGTTGTCTTGCTTCCGGGCGATGAACATAAATCCAATACAATTTCATCTGCTTTTGGATTTAAAACAAAAGGAGGCAACATACTTGAAATTTCCTGAACATAATAATATCCCAAAACATGTTCAATAGCTTTTCCAATTTCTCCAGGTGCAAGCTCGCTCTCAATCAACATAATTTCCGGATATTCTTTATACGGCTGAACAATTTTCCATTTCTTCTCAAGTCTTTTCTTCAGCTCATCAGGAGAAATTTTAATAGTATTACATCTAATTGAATTCGGAGCATATTCCTGCGAAACTTTCATATATTCTTCAAAATCTTTCTCACCTTGCAAAAGCTCTTTCATTCTTTCAACAAACTCAGGCTTAGGAGTGTATTTTGGCCGTGTTTTTTCCATGATTATCAAACTATAAACTAGTTTTTAAAACTTCAGGAGTCAAAGACTAGTGGTTCTTGAGACAATTGGTGAGTATATTTTATCTGGAAATGTTGCATCTAAAATTATTATAGTCATTAATTAAACTAATTAATCTTAACTATAACCTATGTCAAATTAGGTAAAGATATGGTATGTTTACTTAAGAGACTATTTCGCTTCGGGAAATAAATCATATTATTTAGAAATCTTGAAATCACCTATTTTAGTTTTAATTACATTAGTTAAATTGGCAAAACATTATATATTTATTAAATGATAAGCGAGCGCGGAGCGCGAGCGAGATTATTTACTTAAACTCTTTAATCAACTTAAACCTTAACTTCATCGCCTTCTTTAGGCTCTTCAGAATTTTCTTCAGGGTTTTTCTCTCCCCACTTATTCCATTTTTCTTTTAGAGATTTAAGATATCCTGTTGTAACATGATATAAATTTGCTTTTTTTATTTCAAATTCTTCGGGAGAAGATTCCCCAGTATCCTCATTTACTTCAACAAGTTTATCAGGTTGTTTTTTCAATTGAACTTTAAGATACTGCTCTAATTTAGTTATTAATTTATTATAATCTTCAGGGAGCTTACCTTGTTCAGCCATTTCAATCATAATTTCCTGTTCTGCAATATTTTCAGCAAGTTGTTTTTGGCTAATCTTCTTAAGTCTCCTTGCATGCTGTATATGCCAATGGAAATTATCAACAAGTTCAGGATATTCTCCTTTCTTAACATGCTCTTTAACAAATCTCTCAAGTTCTTTATCTTCTTCTGTTCTTTCCTTCTTAATTGGCTTCAAATCCGGCCTATTTGAACTAAGCCTTTCATGAACTCCATAAAACCTGCGTGCTTTTTGAAGCTCTTCAGGAGTTGCCTTATGAATAATTGGAAAATGATTTCTCTCAGCGCAATCTTTACACACTTTTATCACTTCTTCACTACCTATAGCATCTATTAGTTCTTTAGGTTCATTACAAATATAACATTTTTCAAATGCTTCATCCATTAGAAATTTACAAAACTCCTATTTTTATTCTTTTGTATTGTAGAATTATTAATTTAAAGTAGCAAAGCATTACTAATTAGGGACTAAATATTATAGCTAAAAATTAAATTATCTAAGAAATAAATTCGCTTAAACTTATAAATTAAACTTTATTCATTATCTAATGAACAAAAAAAAGGTATTAATAATTTTATTTATTGCAATTATTATTTTATTTTTTATAATTAGTATATTTCCAATCAGGATTTATCATTGGTGGGATGAAACAGTATATTTACAAAATGCAGAAGTTCTTTTTTCAGGAAGAACCAACTATGATGAATTTTCATTCCGCCCTCCATTGCTATCAATCTTATTTGCAGGCATTTTTTTCATATGGCATTCGCCAATTGCAGCAAGTATTCTAACAACTACCCTTTGCATTTTAGCACCTATATTCATATTTTTAATAGGAAAAAAATTATATAATTTTAAAACTGGAATAATTGCTGGTTTAATTGTTTGTTTTGCTCCGTTTATAGTATTTAATTCAAATTTTCTTTTGACAGATATCCCAGCTATGAGTTTTATAGCTATTTCATTTTATTTTGCGTTACTACATGAAAAAAAGATGTTCCCTTTATTGTCAGGAATTTTTCTCTCACTAGCAACGTTAATGAAATTCACTTCAATTTTATTAGGTCTAGTAATACTTGCATATTTTATAATAAATAAAGTTAATATCAAAAAGATTTTATTATTCATACTAGGGGCAGGATTAGTTATTTTACCTTATTTTATATGGGCTCAATTAAGTTTTGGCAATTTCCTTAGCCCAATTATACAAGGAAGTTTAATGGTTTCTGATAAAAACGAAGGGAATATGTTTTATCTGCAAAATATAAGTAATGCATTTACAATACTTCCAATAATAGGTATACTAATTTTAATTTTATTTAGAATTTTCACAATAAATCAGAAAAAATATAAAAATTGGAAAATAGATTTAATATTAATTTTTTGGATAGTCATATTTTTAATTTATTTAACAATAACTCCCCATAAAGAATTAAGATACCTATTTCCAATAACTATCCCTTTAATAATTTTAGGAGCTAATGGTTTATCTTCTTTATTAGATAAATTGAAATCTAAGTATCAAATTATAATATCTTTAATATTAATCCTATTTTTATTATATTCTTTTGTTAGTGCAATACCTAAAGATTATTATAAACTAACAAATACCGCAAAACCAAATGAAGTTAAAGCATCTGAGTTTATCACTAAAAATTATAATCTCACAATTTACTCCCCCCATAATTGGCCAGTATTTGCTTATTATACAAACTTAAAAACAATCCAATTATGGCCATATGACAGCTCATTTTATTATAACTATAATAAAATTCTAGAACCAGAATCAATACTAATTGTAACAGAAGGAATAAATAAACATCCTACAGTTGAATGGCTTAATAACAGTCAGAACTTTAAATTCTTAGAAAAATTTGGAGAAGTTTATATTTACAAATATACTGCATAAGATTACTTTAAATAAATCTGAATATCCTTAATATTTTTGATATTAGTTAATTTAGTTTTCTCATTTATAATAATAGTATTTGGTATAGTTACATTATATTTAGTTTTCATTAAATTAACAATAGGAGTATCTAACCAATAATCAAAAGAATATACCATTAGATCATTATTATTACTTTTTAGAGCACTAATAATTGTCCCATATAGCTCTCCATCTGTTGCCTCATTTTCATTATTAGAATAAAAGAATAATAGGGTATTAATGTTCTTATTGCATTTTGTATTTATGTCTTTAATATATAAAAAATGCTGAGCTTCTAAAATAGAATAAATTTCTTTTTTTTCAATTACCTTAGAATCCTGTTTGCCAAATGATTTTTCAAGAATACTTATCTTCAAACCCATATCATCCATTTCACTAGCAAATCTATAAGGGTTTAAAAGCTCGCAAGAATCTCCTAATAATTGATTTTCAACTTGAAAACTTAGTAAATCATATTTCATATTGTCTTGATCAAGTTTAAGATCTTTATACTGGGAATAAGACACAGTATAGCTTATTAAGAAACCCATTACAAACATCAATGAAGCTAAAATTATTGAAAAGACAATGGATTCATAATTAAAATGTTTATTCTCAATTGGTTTAATTTCTTGTAATGCCATTTTATCAGTGTTACAGAGACTCAGGGTTTTTTAAACTTTTATCTACCTCCAAGATATCTTTCGGTTAAATACCATATAGAAAATTGAAACAGTCCACCACAATGCAAATAACAAAGTGTAAAAAACCATAAAAAACACAAAACTTAATTTTACATTTAATGCTTCTTTTAATTTTATTCTTGCAAATAAAAGATAGCCCACAAATACTAACAAAGTTACTGTAAGAAAAAATATTTTAGGATCAGTTATAGTGGTCCAAAAATACTTACTAAGCGAAAAAAGATAAAAATTAGAAGAACTTGTTATTTGGTAATTTATACTTTGCCAATAATTAAATTGTCTGCCCATATTTATCATAGATTTAATCAATACATAAGGAGTTAAAGTTACACCAATAATTACTCCAAAAACTGCTGAAGGAAGAATTATTGTTCCAAGTTCTTTATATTTTATAGAAAATAATTTATTATAATGAACTAAATTTTTAGCTAGTCCCGCAAACCACCTTCGTCTTTGTTTTAATAGACTAACAAAAGTATTTGGAGTTACAGTATAAACAATTGCATTAGTGCTATTAGCAATACCATAATTATGATATTGAATTCTTAAAGCCATTTCTAAATCTTCTGTTAAATTATTTTCATCAAAACCCCCGTATTTTTTAAAAAATGACTTCCTATAAGCTGAAAAAGCTCCAGGAGTTACATGAATTGAATTAAGATTATAGAAAACCTTTCTAAGAAAAATTCCAAATAAATATTCCACCTGCTGAACTTTTTGTAAAATCCCTTTTGGTTTATAAACTGCCATAACAGGAGCAACACAAACAATATTAGGATTACTAAAATAAGAAACCATATGTTTAAGAGCATCAATATTAACACGAGTATTATCTGCATCCATTGTAACAATTACTTCTCCAGTTGAATTTTTTATTCCTAAATTAAGAGCAGTTCCTTTTCCCCCATTAGGCTTTGTAAATAATTTTATACCTTTTTTTACAAATTGTGAAGCAATTTCATATGTTTTATCTTTACTACCATCATCAACTACAATTACTTCTAATTTATTTTTAGGATAATTTAGATTAAGAGCAGATTCTATAGTACATGCAATTCCTTTTTCTTCATTATAAGCTGGAATTATTATAGAAACTTTTGGAACTCCAGTTTCTTTAAACTCAGGTTCTTTTTCTTTAACTTTATTAAGAAAAGCAAATAAATAAAAAAAACCAAGAAATAGTCCAAAATAAACAGAGATATATGTTAAAGTCTCAATCATTTTACACTCCAAATTTAAGAGGACTTTTCCTCTTTGCCAACATTAAAGTAATCGTAGAATTCATCGCTTAAACTTAATTCTTTTGTTCTTCCAGCTTTTTTTGATTTAATTAATCCAAGTTCTAAGAATCTTTTTACATGATCATAAGCTTTATTTCCTCGCATTTGAATAATCTTTGACTGATTAACCGGATTTTTATGAGCAATTGCTGCTAAAGTTTCCTGTTCAGCTTTTGAAAATTCTTCACTCCCTGTTGCAAGACGATTAACAATATCAATATGTTCTTTTCTAACATCCATTTTCCAAAGCTCTCCTTTCCTAACAATCTCAATAGCAGAATTTTCATTATACTTATCAGCAAGCACACTCAAAGAATGTTCTAATAAAATAGGATTTAAATCAGTTAGTGTAACCAACTCCTGCGTTGTCAGAAATTTTCCTGAAACAAAAAGCGCTGCCTCAACTTTTTTCAAGTTCTCTAAGTCTTGTGAATTATCAATTTCATCAAGTGTTTCTTTAGTCACAATTTCCATTAACTTGTTAGGAAATTAAGGTTTAAAAGTTATATGATACAAGATTATTTCTTATCTGAAGAATGAATATATCCTTCTTGATAACCTTTTTCATATATTTCCATTTCCTGTTTTCCTCTCTCATCAGACATTACATAGCCCAATGCATTAAGGGGATTGAACGTACTGACAACCTCATGTAAAAAACCACCAAGAACAGTTGCTTTCTGCCCATCACTAACTCCTCTTGCATAAATCTCATTGTTTTCCTTTTCAATGTCGCTTAATTCTGCCATAGAAAAATATTATTTTAATAGTTTTTAAAGATTTATATAAATCTTAGTCTCTCCATTCATATCCTTTAATCGTTTCAATAACTTCAAGGGTATAATGTATCAGCGGTAAATCATTTAATTCAGGAAAAACAATTCTTTCTTCTGCAACTTCACTAGCTATCATACCAATAATATCATCTATGCTATTCATATTATAATTATAATCAAATTAACTTTTAAATATTTATACATCAACCAACAAATCTTAAATGACTGAAGCGCTCAATAGCTAATCTCTCTCCCAGTTCTACATCTTTTAAATGTTCATTCAAATGTTGCACCCCATCTGCATCATCAAAAAATCTTATAGGAAGTTCCTTAGTTTCTGTAATCACACCATACTGTGATAAAAAAACTTCAGTAGGATTATTATATTCTTGTTTCATATATTAAATAAATCTATCTAATTTTTAAATCTTGTCAATTGAACGCACGAATCATTCAACCCATATTGCTCTTCTTCTAAAAGCTTAATATGCTCTTCCATAATTTCCTTATATCCTCTAAGATAATCTTCCATTTCAATAGGTTTTGAATGAGTAGATGTATATTCTTGAATTAAATCAACCATTTCCTAATTAAATATAACTTATTTTTAAATATTTATATAAAAAATAAAAAAGCAAAATAAAAAAAATTAAAGCTTGCTTTTTTTAAACCTTGGATCCAGGATTCATAAAAACCCGGAGGTGGTTTTTATTATCTAAAAGTTTGGATGCCTAAATCAGACATCTGGGACTTCATTGATGTTGTTTCAAATGCAGGTCTTCCAAGTATGTAAGGAGATTTAACTCCTGTCATAATTGTAATAACTCTGATTTTTCCAGCAAATTCCTTGTTAATTCTTGCTCCAATAATTACCTGTGCTTCAGGATTAAGATTTTCAGTAATTAATTGTCCTATATTACTAAACTCTTCTAACTTCATGTCTGGTCCACAAGTAATGTGAATCAAAGCACCAGAAGCTCCTCGGTAATCTACATCAAGCAAAGGATGTGTCAACGCTTGTCTAACTGCTTCATCTACTCTATTTTGAGTATCTGATTCTCCAATACCAATAACTGCAACATCTCCATTCTTCATAATAGAAGAAACATCTGCATAGTCCAGGTTAATCAATGAAGGCAAGGTAATTGTTTCCACGATTCCTTTTATCATTGTACTAACAAGTTCATTTGCAACTGCGAATGCTTGTTCAATTGGTAAATTTCCAGCAATATCAACAAGTCGGTTGTTATCAATAACAATACAAGTGTCTGCTGCATCTCTTAATTCTTGCAGTCCAAACTCTGCCTTATCAATACGAGATTTCTCACATTCAAATGGCATTGTTACTACACCAATTACAACAGAACCAGCTTCTTTAGCCATCTGTGCAAAAACCGGTGCAGCTCCTGTACCTGTTCCTCCTCCCATTCCTGCAAGGATAAAAGTCATATCTGCTCCTGATACTGATCTCTTAACTTCAGCTAAAGATTCTTTTGCAGCTTCTCTTCCTTTATTAGGATATCCACCACAACCAAGTCCTCTAGTTAATTCTTTACCAATCAAAATTTTTTCATCTGATTTAGTAATGCTAAGATGTAAAGCATCAGTATTTGCAGAATAAACAGTAGCTCCATTGATTCCTTTATTAAACAACCAAGTAACTGCATTACAACCTGCTCCACCAACTCCAAAAACTTTAATGTTTGCTTTTCCAGCTTTTAATTCATCAAAATTAATGCTATGAGTGTGAGCGTGATCTATTGCCTCTTTTGCAAAATCTAAAACCATTTCTCTTTTTTTTAATACCTCCTTTCAGTTAATAATTCTAAGTCAAGAACCAGCTCTTTAAATAGTTTATTCTTATGTACCACATAGAAAAATTTCACTTTTTTTGTTTTTTATCTGGCAAATTCAATGGCAAAAGTTCATATTGTAAAAATTCAGCATCAGTTTTTTCCATTTTTGTTATTTTAATTTGTCTTATTAAGAAATTTATTTCATCAATTTCTTCATTAGATTCTTTTTCAAGTTGTCTAGCTCTTAATCTTTCTCCTAAACTATGATATTTAGGCTGATTTTCATATCCAATGTTGTAAGGTCGGTTAATTTCATCATGAAATTTCTTAACACCCTCACTAAATGGATTAAGAATTAAATTAACTGTCAAATATCCTCCAACAAGAACAAACGGAATTGCCTTTGCAATTCCTTTAACATCTTCATAAAATAAATTAGTATGTTCTCTAATAGGCTCAAACAATTCCCCTTCAATGTCAATTCTTTTAGCACCCATAATATAATTATTTTACAGTACTTTAAAAAGATTTTTGTTATTAAGAATTAAATAAAAACTATATTATTATCTAAATTTAATATAACATATAAGTAAACAATGAAATTAAATAAATTATAATATTAGTAATTTGTTCAAATGCATAGATTTCTAATAATATAATATCCTACGAAGCAATCAATCTCTCCTAAATCTTCTCTAAAATCTCGGCTTTTATTCCTTTTTCTTTGCAAAGCTCAACAAACTTTTCTGCATCAGAAATCTCTCCAATAACATCAGAACCATAATGCATAGGAATTGCAATACCTGGTTTTATTATTGCAGCTGCTTCTGCAGCTTCTTCACTATTCATTACTGACCCTCCAGAAACCGGCAACAAAGCAACAACATCTTCACCTTCTTGTGCAATAAATTCTAATCCGCTCATTTCAGGAATTTTATCAGTATCTCCTGCATGATAAATCATAACATCTCCTAACTTCAAAATATAACCCATCCAATCTTCTGCTTTAGGATGATTAGGTTTGTCGATATTATAAGCAAAAAATGGATAAATATCAACTCCTAAAACTTTTATTTTTATTCCAACAGTTGTAATATTAATTTTCAATCCCTCAATCCTATTAACCTTACTTTGACAATCAACCGGAATAACAATTTCTGTTCCTTCTTCTTTCATAAGTTTTTGAATATCTTTAATACTGCAATGGTCATAATGGCTATGACTCACTAATATCATGTCCACTTTTTCAATATTATCAGAAACATTATACGGATCAATTGCAATTCTCTTTCCATCCTGAGCAACTATCAAAAATCCCGAATGCCCAAGATATTCCAGTTCAACACCTCTTATTTTCATAAGTTCAAAAAGAAAAGTTAGTTTTTAAATATAATTATTATTAAAAAAGAATTTAATAAATACACTATATTAGTTTATGCTTCGCAAAACCTTCCTAATTTAAAGTTAGAACTACTAAGTATTACCAGTTTAAAGGATAATAATTTAGTAATAATATGTGATACACAGATTTCCAAACTAATATTATTTCTCGCGTAGCGAGCACGCTTATCACTAAAAATTTTCAACATCTCTCCAAAATAAACTCAACTCTCTTCTCAGGCTCCATTACAGGCACTTTTATAACTTGATATCCTAAATCAACATAAACTTTTTTTAACATCTTATGCAATTTTTTAGCAATTTTAACTGGCTCTTTCCTAACTTGATCAATTTTATAAGGAACCATCTCAAGCAAAAAAACTTTTTTATAATCTCTTTTTGTTTTTTTACTTTCTTCAACTATTTCCTTATCTAATGAAGTATTTGTCAATTCATAATAAACCAGCCCATCTGGCATTCCTCTATCTAAAAATATTTTTCCATCAAATTTATCAAATTTTTTCTCATTTTTCAATTGCAATTTTAAAATCATTATTTGAAATTTAGAAACATTTCCATCAAAAGTAACAATCTCTCTGCCTTTTTTCTTTTCATTTTCAATTATTTTTCTTGCAGCTTCTTCAACAACTTTATATCCTCTTTTTTTCAGAATTTCAATTGTAGTTGTCTTACCACTAGACGGTCCCCCAGTTATAACATATTTTTCAACCATTTTTTTTATTAAACGAATGTCTTAACTATTCCATATAACAACAAAACTAAAGCAATTATACCTAAAGTCCATAAAATCCCTCTCAGGATTTTTTCTTTATCACTTTTTTTCATAATATATCTAATATTCTAGATTTTATAAATCTTACAGCGTATATCTCAACAAAAAAATCGTAACATTTATAAACTAAAGTTAATATATGTTAACTATGGTAAATATATATGAACTAAAGTTAACAAATCTCCAGCAGAGAATATTAAGACTGCTTTTTGTAAAAACCGGAGTTTCATTAAATGCATTGAGAATAGCAAAAAATCTGAAGGTTTCACAGCCTGCAGTTTCAAAAGCCCTGCCATTATTATTAAAAGAAGATTTGATAAAAGCAGAAAAAGACAAAAATTCCGGAAGATTATCTATTGAAGCAAACAGAGAAAATCATAAAGTAATGCAGTTAAAAAAAATAGATAATTTAAAGCTAATTTATGAATCAGGATTTGCTGATTTTATTGAAAAAGAGTTTGCAGGTGCAACTATAATTTTATTTGGCAGTTATTCAAGAGGTGAAGACACTATCAATTCAGATATTGATATTGCAGTTATTGGTAGAAAAGATAAACTAATTAATTTAGAGAAATTTGAAGCTATGCTAGAAAGAAAAATAAATATTAATTTTTATACTTCATTTAAAGAAATTCATAAAAACCTAAAAGAAAATCTCTTTAATGGTATTATTTTATATGGGGGAGTAGAATTATGAAGCCAATAAAAGATTTTCAAGAGTTTATTAAAGAAGGGATAGTTAAAAGACAAAGTCCAGACAAATCAAGAGCAGAATTCCTTATAAAAGAATCAGAGCAGAGTTATACTTATTTATTGGAACTAATAAATAAAATGGGCATTAATGATGATAATGCAAATAATTATGTCAAGAATTGTTATGATATGTTAATGGAATTAGTAAGAGCTAAAATGCTTCTTGAGGGATATAATGCTTCTGGCTATCATGCCCACGAAGCAGAAGTTTCATATCTGAGGCTGTTAAACTTCAAAGAAAAAGATGTTCAGTTTGCAGACCAAATGAGATTCTTCAGAAACGGCATGCTTTACTACGGAACAATTATAGACAAAGAATATGCCGAGAAAGTTATTTCATTTACAAAAGAGAATTATCATAAAATCAAAAAGATGATTGGGTAAATTTGACTTAGAATCATAAACCTTCAATTATTTTCTTTTCTTCTTCAGTTATTCCATAAAGTTTATAGACTTCTTCATCAATTTCATAATCTATATTTTTTATTTGTTGCTTAATTGCTTCTTTTTCATTTCCTTGTATTTTTTCATCATGGTATTTTTTCTGAAGTTCAAGCATTTGGTCAACGAGTAAAACAATTTTGGTTTCTTGTTTTTTTTCTGGGAGTTTGATTGGAATCTTTTTCCAATCATCTGGATAAATGTCAATATTCCCCCTCATTATTGATTTTAGAAAGTAACCTATAAAACTTGAATTTAATATCCCCAATATATACTTAATATTAAATCTTTTTGAATTTTTTTCTCCTTCCACTCTTTCGAAATTAAGATTCTTAAGATACTTACTTATACTCTTATTATTTATTCCTTCCATTAATACATAAGGAACTCCCACAATTATAGTATTGTCACAAATTTGTCCATCTTCTGAAAGCGCACTAACTCCTTTCTGTCTAGACATTAGTATTTTTACTGGAGGATAAAGTTGAGGGAATGTTGGTCTTACAAGCCTTTTTGGGCATCTATCTGTTTCCCATTCAACGAAAAGTTGTTTATCAATATGATATCTACTGAGATACTTTCCTTCAGTATAAGAATGAGTATGTACTTTATCTTTAAAAAGAGAAACTAAATCCTCTTTTTTGAATTTTTTAGGATCAGCCTTATCACTATTAAATCTTGCACCATAACTAACATATAATATTTTTCCTAATGATAAAGTATCTCTTAAATCAAACTCTATTTTAGTTTTATTAAGCTTGAAAATATCGCCGTTGCTATTATCCAAATTATCTAACTCAATTAAGTTCTCTAAATTTTCTTTATGTAATATTCTCTTACACTTTTTTATTTCTTTATCTTTTTTTACAAAGATTATTTTATTTTTTATGCCTATTCCTTGAAAGACTTCTAAATCAGGGAAAAAGTCAATTTGATAAATTGAATAATTCTCTATGAGTATTTCAACAAGTTTCTTAGAGTAATCCGCTACTCCTATAGTATCGGGTATAATCATTGAAAAAAGACCACTTTTTTTCAATAGATTCATTCCTTGTTCAATAAATGGAATATACAAATCCCACATCTTATGGGGAGATTTAAATTTTCCACTCTTCTCAATAAATTTCCTACTTACTTTCTCATTAGAATCTCTCGCTTTCACATAAGGCGGATTTCCAATAACAACATCAAATCCTCCTCGGCTAAAAACCTCTGAAAATTGAGCATTCCAATTAAAAGCTCTATCAGAAATCTTTGAATCATCAATTAATGAATTTCCACATTTAATATTATTATCAAGATGTGGCAAAATTGCTTTTTTTGTATCTAATCCCTCTTCATCCAACAACTTTAATAATAAATTTAGTCTAGCCAATTCAACAGCCTTTTCATCTAAATCAACACCATAAATACATCTTACCATAAGAGTTACTTTTTGAGGTAAACTAAGCCTCCCAACATAACTACTAAAAGTTGGATGTTTAGGCTTTTCTCCATTTTTTAAGTTATATTCAACAAAATTACATATTTCCTGAAAAGCCCTAATTAAAAAAGAGCCAGAGCCACAAGCAGGGTCTAAAACTTTTACCTCTAAAATTTCGTCAATTGATTTATTTTTAATATATTCTCCAACAGTATTTTTAACAATATAATCAACAATATAAGAAGGAGTATAATAAATCCCCATTTTCTTTCTTTTTCCAGATTCCCCTTCTAATTTAATACGTTTGTCAGTTCCACTTAAAATAGTTCCAAGATACTGCTCATAAATATTACCTAATAAATCCGCAGGGATTTCATTAAACATATATCTTGATTGATCTCCCTCACTTCCAAAATACAAACACCTAATTACTCTTTGCAATATAATATCTGAAAATACTCCTTCATTTTCTAAAATTCCTTGTTCAAAAAGTTTAGAATCATACTTTTTATTAAATTCTTTAAATTTCTCAAGTAAATAAGGAAACAATTGATATTTTACAATTTGGGTTCTAACATCAGCATCAACACTTAAGAGAAAATTCATTGGTTCTAATCCCCTATCTTCAAGAGAACGGATAAAAATAAGTCTATCAATTAATATCTGAACAATCTCATCAATTTTAGAATCTTCTAAAGAGTTCTTTTTAGATTTAATATCTTTTGAAAGCCAGAGCCGTATATTTAATAAATCTCCAAGCAATTTTTCATCAACTGGCTTAAATATCTTTTCGTCTTTTTTTGACAAAAGTGAATCTATCTCTTTATTTTCGAAACTTTCTTTAGAAAGTAGCCATAATAAATCAAATTTATTAATAAACTCTTCAAATTTTATTATAAGATATTGATTATCCTTTTTCAACAAATTATTATCAATCTTTTTTATATTTGAAAGAGCATGATAAATTCTAATGTATTTAAAATTAGTCAAGACAGCAAATTTTATTTTATTATGATAAGCATAAGAAACTGCTTGTCTACCTTCTTCTTCCATTAAAGCAACATTTGTTTTTTTAGCTTCAATTACTAAAACTTTTTGGTTTCCTAATTTTAGTATATAATCTGCTCTTCCTTTAAGAACTCTCTCTTCCCTTTCCGCTTCATTACGCATATCCCATCCCAAAGCCTCAAATAAAGGGTCTATAAATTGAGATTTAATTTGATTTTCTGATTTAGTGTCCAATTCTTCTTTTGTAAAACTAGAAAATTCATCAACTAATATTTTAACCTTCGCTTTAGCTTCTTCTTTAGTAATCATAAAAAAACTAAAAGTCTCCTATATAAAAAGGTATCTCAAAGCATATTTCAAAAGATAATAATCCTTTTAAAAGAATAATCCTAAGTTATTTAATGAGCATTAATCAAAATAAAAAAGGTAATTGGGAATTGACAGCAGTATTTGGAGCTGTAGGGCTAGCGATGTTCTTAGATTCTATTTTTTTAAAAATAATCTTGCCCACTCATAGAATAGCTGAAGGATTCATTGGAATTGTATTAATCATCCTAGCGATTTTTCTTTATCTCAATAAAAATTAATCTTACAACCTCTCAATCTCTCTTGCAATACTAAACAACTTACTTTCATTTCCCTTAGCACACATTATCTGCAAACCAACCGGGACATCATTTATTCTTCCAGCAGGCATTGTTAAAGCGCAAATCTCTGCGAGATTTGCTGGAATTGTCAAAGCATCATAAGCATAAATCTCTTCAACAGCCATTGACTCTCCAATTTTCCAAGGTAAACCCGGACAAGTAGGAATAATAACACAATCAACTTTTTCAAAAGCCTTTTCAAATTCCTGTTTTATCAGCTCTTTAACTTCCAAAGCTTTTTGATAATATCTTCCTTCATGTTCAGCCTTAGTAATTTCACTTCCACCTAAAATTCTTCTCAACAATTCAGGCCCAGCAACATCTTCAATTTTCTTTCCAAATCTTCTGCCATCAAATTTTCTTGTTCCTGAAAAAACTTCTGTATAAACAATTGGGTAATATGTTTCAACAGCAGCATCAATATATTTTATTTCAATTTCCTTTTTATCCCATTTATATTTTTCAACAGCTAATTTAATTTTTTCATCAATCATTTTTTGAACATCTTTTGTAGAAATTGGTTTTAAAACACCTATTTTTATTTTCCCGGGATTTTGAATTTTAATATCATTTCTTTTATAAGTTGTCGGATCTTTTTCATCATAACCTTTTATAACATCTAATAACAAGCCAGTTGATTCAACATCACTTCCAATAACTCCAATCTGGTCAAAACTCATTGCCATATCAACTAAACCATAACGAGAAACAAAACCATAACTTGGTTTAATTCCAATAACTCCACAATGTGATGCCGGATTTCTAATACTTCCTCCTGTATCACTTCCTAAAGCAATATCACAAAATCCTGCTGCAACAGATGCTGCACTTCCACTTGATGTTCCACCAGGAATTAAATCTAATTTAACTGGATTTTTTGTTGGCCCAAATGCACTTGTCTCTCCACTTCCTCCACATGCAAACTCGTCCATATTTGCAATTCCTAAAATTATTCCATCTTCTTTTTTTATTTTTTCAATTACACTAGCATCATAAGGCGCAATCCAGTCTTTCAAAGTTAAACTTGCGCAGTTGCATTCCAAACCCTTAACACAAATATTAGCCTTAACAATTATCACAAGTCCAACAAGTCTTCCAACCTTAATACCTTTTTTTATTTTTTCGTCAACTGCTTTAGCATCTGCAATTGCATTTGGATTTAAACTAAGAACTGCATTTATTTTCTTTCCTTTCAAATTATCTTTTTCAATTGCTTCAATAAATTTTTTAACATTATCAACTGCCTTCAGTTTCCCAGATTTAATAGCTTCAACTTTTTCAATTGTTTTCATTTTATATCTCCTTTAGAAATTAAAAATTCAATATTTTTACCAACCTTATATTTTCCAGAATTAATATCACTAACACTTAACCATTTAATTTCTTTAACTGGATTTAATGGTTTTATTTTATCTTTATTTTTTAATTTAGCAAGATAATGAATTAAAACAATTGTCATAACTTCACCAGTTTGTTGATTTTTATAAACAACTAAGGGAGATAAAGGTTTAATTATTTCTATATCTCCATTAATTTCTTCTTTTGTTTCTCTATAACAAGTTTGTTCTAAATCTTCACCATTATGTAAAGTTCCTCCAGGCAATTTATAGAAATTGTCCTTAGAATCTTTGATAACTAAAACTTTGTGATTTTCAATTATGACCGGTCCTGAAGCAATTATCATTTCACCCACGCCCCTTTTTCAGCAACAATGCAATCATTATCTTTTTTTGGAGCATTTTCAAACATTATCATTCTAAAATCATTACCAGACATTAAATGCCCGCTTTCCTCTCTCATAAAAACTTCTCTATCAACAATTCCTTCTTTTCTAGCAGGCAATTTATCTAAAGTTTTTGCAAAACTCTCCATAACTCCTTTAGCTTTTTTCTCAATTTCTTTTTTCTCCTGTTCTGAAAGCCTTCTCCAGATTAATTCACTTGCCATAATTAGAATAAAATTATAGAGTTTAAAAATGTGGTGTAGAAACATTTAAATACCAGTAAGATTAATCTTACCTATGTCAAAAATAAACATAATTAAAGTAAGTTCAAAAGGGCAGATAGTTATTCCTCAAGAAATGCGCGAAGATATAAAAGAAGGAGACAAACTAATTGTAATTCAAAATGATAATCAAATAATTCTTAAAAAAACAGAACATTTTGATAAAAACATAGAAGAAGATTTAGAATTTGCCAAAAGAACAAGAGAAGCATGGAAAGAAATTGAAGAAGGAAAATGCACTCGTCTGGAATTTGATGATTTCATAAAAGAAATCAGAAAATGGTAAATGTTATTTTTGCAGAACATTTTAAAAAAGTTGTATTGAAATTAGACAATTCTATAAAAGCTCATTTAGAAAAAATAATTTACAAAATTAAAGAAAATCCAGAAATGGGAAAACCAATGAGATTTGATAGAAAAGAGACAAGAGAAGTTTATGTAAGTCCATTTAGATTATCTTATTTTTATGATAAAAAACAGGATACACTTTATTTTCTTGACTTCTATCATAAAGACAAGCAATAATTTAATTTTATCTCGACGCTGATTTTCACTACTAGTTACTCATAATCAGGGATAAATAAGAAAGGTTTAAAAGAAAAGATTTTGTTAAAATTCTATGTTAAAATCCTTATTATCCTCAAGAATGTTTAGACTAGAAATTCCAGATTTTTACGAAAAAGGAGAATTTGATGATTTATGTAAAGGAATGTCTGCATTAATTGCCTATAAAAGAATTGCAAATTGCATAGAAACCGGACTTGGCTTGCCAGTTGAACAAATGGTTTATTGGACAGAAGAAAGAAGTCCAAATCACCACAAATATATTAAAACTCCAAAATGGCCAGTTGCTTCAATTAAGGTTAAGGGTCCTGCAACAAGAACTCAAGAAATAATCAACTATCCAAGGTTTGAAGAATTTAATTTAGGTATTATTGTTGCATCAAATTCTTCAGGAGGAATGCAACCAAATTCAATTGAAGATTATGCTTATTCAATTTATCACAATACTAATAACCCAATAAGAGATTATGAAGATGCTCAAAATAAAATAGCAGAACAATTTGGAAAAGAAGAGTTTATTGATTATGTTGATAATACTGTTGCAGACTATGTTAGATTAACTGGCTTTGACGCAATTTCTCAAGGAAGAATATATTTAGAAATTGGTAATATCCCGAGATTAAAGAAAGTTCCTTCAAAATTCAGCAAAGTAATAAGTGGATTTAAGCCAAAAAGATGCGCAGACATAACTTATGTTAAGATTTAATATTATTTCTTAGAATCTACTCAAAAATCTTTCTGTTGATTTTGAAATCCCATTAGGAACTACTTGAATTTCTTCTTCAACAAAATCAAAGTCTGAAGCAAACACATCTCCAGGAGAAGCCATATCTCCTCCACATCTTTCTACAGCTCCTTTGTAATCAAAATCAGGAATAGCTACATAATTTCTATTTCTATATCTATTCTCATCAACTTCTCTTGTCATTAATAATAAAATTAATTTATGTTTATAAATATTTATATAATTTTTATTAGAAATTTAAGGAGTCAATCTATCTCTATCTCTTGGAAATAATACAGCTTCTCGAATATTCTGCAAACCTAAAATAAGCATAGTTATCCTTTCTAATCCAACCCCCCAGCCAGCATGTGGTGGAGCTCCAAATCTAAAACTATCAACATAAGCTTTGAAATCTTTTGGATTTAATCCTTTAATTTTTAATCTTTCAATTAACAATTCAGGCAAATGAATTCTTTGCCCCCCTGAAGAAATTTCCATGCCCTGATAAATAGCATCAAAACCATATGACAAATCTTTTCCTTTAGGCATTATATAAAATGGTTTCCCACTTATTGGCCAGTCATGAACAAAAATAACTGTATCAGGATGCATTTCACCTAATTTTTTTTCAGCATCTCCTGATAAATCATCTTTTCCAACATGAATTTTATGCTTTTTCATTATTTCAGCAACTTCATGAAAAGTCATATACTTAACACCCGGCACTTTTAATTTAACATCTAAAATTTCTAATTCTTTTTTATTTAATTCCATAACTCTTTTAATAATATACTGAACACATCTACCTAAAACTTCCATTACTATTTTATCATCTGCAAATGCCTGTTCATAATCAAACTGTCTTGATTCATTTAAATGTCTAACTGTATTATGTTTTTCAGCTCTCCATACAGTAAAAATTGCAAAAACTTTTTCCATTGAACAAGCAAGCATTTGTTTATACAACTGACAACTCTGAGATAGACACGCTTTTTTTTCAAAATACTGAACATTAAATAAATCTGTTCCACCCTCACTTGATGAACCAATTATTGAAGGAAACTGAGCTTGAACTGCATTTTCTTTATTCATAAACTCAACATAAGCTAATTGAATTGTTGATTGAACTTTAAAAATTGCCTGAGTTTCTTTTCTATGTAAATCTAAAAACCTATAATCTAATCTTTTTGGCAATTCAGTTTTAGAAAAATCACTAACATCAATTGGCAAAGGATGTTCAGCTTTTGCAAGAACTTCAATTTTCTCAATTAAAATTTCTTTTCCGCCCGGAGCTTGTTTTGAATCTTTTATTTCTCCAACTAATTCAATAACTGATTCTCTCGGAAGTTCTTTAATCAGTTCGAAAACTTTTTCAGGAGTTTCTTTTTTAATTCCAATTGTTTGAATTGTTCCTGTTGTATCTCTTAATATAATAAATCTAATTTTACTTAAATCTCTTACTTCATGAACCCATCCTTTAAGCAAAACTTTTCCTTTCTTCTCAAATGCTTCACTAATATATGTTCTTTCCATGATAATTAAGAAAACCTAAGATATTTAAAACTTGTTATTAATAAAATAAAAAAATAAAGATAAAAAAGAAAAATTAAATAAATAAAATTATCTTCTTTTCTTTTTAACCGGAGCTTCTTTTTTACTAGAGCTCATTTTTGAAAACCAGAATATATATAGAATTTCAAGAATTCCTAATGTATTAACCACAAGTAATACTATAAACCATATCATTTGTTTTTGTCTTGCAGCTTTCCATAAAGCAATTCCTTTCCAAGCTAAACTCCAAACTGCAATTGCAACAATAAATGGAGTCAAAATTGCCATATATGTTACTAAATCTAAACTTTCAAGTCCTGATACCATATTCACCTCCTATACAAAATCTAAGTAATTAGTCTTTTAAAACCTTTTCAAAAATCTTCATCTTCAAAATGTTCACTTTCCACTTCATCTAAAGTAACTAAATCCTCTTCTAGCTCTTCTTCAACCTCGCCCTCATTTTTAAAGGCACAGGCATGCTCTTCAAACATATCTCTCCTCTTAGGCATTATTACATAAAGCAAAACTAATATATATTTATTTCGGTTTTGTAGGATAACAATCAAAAACGAAATTAGAAACTGCATATCTTTGCGAAACCTTAACATTATTTAATTATTGATTAATAAGTTTACATAAATTTTAACTAAGTAATAATTTTAGATCCATAGATTCCTAACAATATAATAACAAGTTTTCGAAGAAAACTTGCAATCTACCGCGACTGAAGGGAGCGGTTTAGTAAACATACTATATTGGTTTGTGCTTCGCAAAACCTTCCTAATTTTTTATATGTTTAAATATTAATTAATAGATTATTACATATTTTAATAAATTTATAGATAATTATTACTTTACATACTTCTGCAAAATTTCCCCAACCTGCTTTCCAGAAACCTTGCCCTTAAACTTAGCCATTATCAATCCCATATATGCATTCATTGACAAACCCGGCTTTTCTTTTATTAACTTAATTATTTCCTGCTCCAATTCATTGCTATCTGTTTTTTCAACAGACAATGCTTTATCAACTGAAACTCCTTGTATAATTTTTAATAAAATATTCTGAACATCCTGTTTTTCAATTTTCTTGCTATTAATTAAATTAAGAATACTTTCAAGAACATCTAAAGTTAATTTTTCATTTATTTTTTCTATTGGCATTTTTTCTTTAATTGAAAGTTCTTTAGGCCAAAGAATAAGCATTTTTGCAACAAGATTTGCATCATTTGTTATCTGAACAAGTTCTTTAAATTCATCTAATTTACCTTCACTAACCACAAGATTAATCATTTCATCATTTAATCCAAGTTTTTTCAATTCGCCTTTAATATCTGCTCTTAGCTTTGGTAAATTTGATTTAACTTCATTAATTAAATCTCTTGAAATAAATAATAATGGCACATCTGTTTCAGGATACATTCTTGCAGCTCCAGGCATTGGGCGCATAAAACTAGTTGTCCCATCAGCATTTGCTTTTCTAACTTCTGATTTTCCATTTTTATCTTTTAATTGTCTTTCAATTTCAGAATCAATTGTTTTAACAAACATTTTCACATCTTGAAAACCTTTTATTTCAACTCTTGAATGTCCTAAAATACTAACATTAACATCTTGTCTAATTGTTCCAATTCCTCTTTTAACTTTACAAGCTCTTAAAATATCTCCAAGATGCAATGCAACTTCTTTAACCTGTTCAGGATGATTCATATCAGGTTCTGTAGAAACTTCTAATAAAGGAATTCCTAATCTATCTAAACGATAAACTGTTTCTTTATCTCTTTGTTCAATAATTCTTGCAGCATCTTCTTCTAATGCAACTGTTGCAATTCTAACTTTTCCATAAGCTGTTTCAACCCAGCCATTTCTTGCAATTAAAACAGTTCTCTGAAAACCGCCGGTATTAGAACCATCAATAACTGTTTTTCTCATTATTTGAGTTGCAGGAATAATATCACAATTCAAAAGTTCAGCAACTTGCAATGCAATTTTAATGCTTTCCCCATTAATCATTTCAGGAGGAGCTTCATCTAATTCAACTAAACAAGTTGTATCATAACCTTGATAAATAAATGTCTTATCTTTTTCAGCTTCGTGTTTAACAGCTACATCTACTTCTCCGGTTTCTCCAGCCATTGCATGTAGCTTTCTTCTTACTTCAAATTTCGGTGTATCTGAACGCAAAACAGAAGGGCAGTTGCAAAATAACTTATGTGTTTCCAGCTGCTGATGTATTTCAAGTCCAGCTTTTAATCCTATTTTAGCATAATCCATAAATATCCAAGAAATAAATAGTATTAAAATTTATCTTATTCAAAATTAACCCTTTTAAAATAATGTCTTTGTATTATTTCGCTTTTCAACTTTTTGGTTTCATCAGGAGAATAATCATGAAAATAAATAACTGCTTTATGATCTCTTGTATAGCCCTTTAATTTATAAGGAAACTTTTCAATAAGATCTTCAAAAGAACAATACTCTCGTCTATTTCTATCTATAGGGTCTCCATCATAAACTAGATGAAGGTTTGAATGCTTTGGTTTTCTTATATGTATTTTTCTCGTCATTTTAAAATAGGTTAAAGAAGTAGTTATCTTCCAATTAATAAATCACCTTAAAGTAGTCGAAACTTCTTTAGGTAATAATTTAAAGTGCCTCAAGTAGATAAACCTTTCGTTCTATTATCTTAAATTAAATACACTAAAATTAGGGCTATCAATAAGAGGTTTAACAAAGTCTTCATTGTTTCTTCTATCTTGAAAATTAACTAGTCTGCTATCCTTATCTTTAGAGTAACCATTAACAATTAATTTATGTCTTTTAACATTTCTGTTAGTACCTAAAGCTCCCCAGCCAAATCCTGCATTATTATCATATGCTAAAATAACTTCTAAAAAAGTATCTTTAGGAATAATTTGTTTTCCTTGGTCTCTGCATATTTCAATTGCAATTGTTTTTCCAAGATGTTTAATATGATTTAAATTTGAATCTCCTCTTTTGTAAATTAACCCATTTCTAAAAGCAATATTTGCTTCACTTGCATCAGTTTCCTTATACATTTCTTTTTCTAATTTTCCATTTAAAAAAATCGGAGCACATAAACTTATTTCTCCATTTTCCTTATGAAAATAAGTTCCAGGAATTAAAAGTGTGCCCGAGAATCTTGAGCTCATTTTTCTAAAAGCTTCAATTGTTAAATTATTTTTGCTAAAGTCAATTAAATCATTATCCCTGTCTAAATAACTAACTAAAGAATAATCTGGGCCTACAGCTACATCTAAATTTTTAACACTCTCTTGTGCTTCTTGCATTGCTATTTCAAATTTCTTAAAATAATCATTTAAAGCATATGCTCCTTTTACCTCGTGTTTTATTCCTATAACTTTCATAAATTTTAGAAGCCTTTCTTATATTTAAATCTTTCGAATTGTTATTACTTATTAGTTACACACTAATTCAAAAACTCTTCACTAGTTATCCTATTATTAAACTCTCCTGCCCAGTTTTTTAGCATATTTTCTTTTACAAGCTCTTTTGTTTTTGAAAGAGTTTTTTCTCCGAGAACTAAAGATAACTTTACTAAAGCAGTTTCTGGCAGCATGTCCTCAAGATAAATAATTCCAGTATCCATTGTTTCTCTGCCAGCAGAATAAACCCAGGAGTCTAAACGCCCATAAATAGTCTGAGGTGCAGCACAAACAATCATTCCTTCACGAATCACTTTTCTTAATTTCGGCAACCAATTATTTTTTGATTCACCTGTTAAAACATGCCCAAGCCCAGACATTTCAATAACCAGCCCTTTATACCCTTTAGATAAATAATGTTCTAATATTTCAGGATTTTGTCCAGGATAAAATTTAATCAAAGCAACTTTATTAGAAAATTTATTCACAAGTTCAACTTTCTTTTTATTATCTCTTGGTTTATATTCAGAAATCATTTCAATTTTATTAGTCCAAACCTTTGCAACAGGGAGACAGTTAATTGCTCTAAAAGTATCTCTTCTCGAACTATGCATTTTTCTTACCTTAGCTCCTCGTAAAGCATAACAAAAATCATCATCAAGATTTCCATGCCCAACTATCATAACTTCTGCAATATCACTAACCGCAGCTTTTGCAGCACAAATTAAATTTAATCTTGCATCACTTGAAGCTCTATCACTTGAACGTTGAGAATATGTTAAAACAACCGGTTTATTCAAATTTTTCAGTGCAAAAGATAAAGCTGCAGCAGAATATCCTAAAAAGTCAGTTCCGTGAGTAATAATAATCCCATCAATCTTCGAGTCATTTAATAATTTAGAAACACTTTCAGCAAGCAATTCCCAATTTTCAGGTTCCATATTTTCACTTGCCTTCATAAACGGATTTTCTATTTTAGAAATATTTGCAATATTCAAAAGTTCAGGATAAACACTTAGCAATTCTTCAGGATTTGTAAGCCATTTAACTCCTCCTAATTTAGTATCAAGTCGTGAACTAATTGTTCCTCCTGTTGCAACAAGTGCAATATTTGGAAGTTCTTTTTTTGGTTTTGGAAAATTCTCTTTAATTTCCTTTTCTTCTTTTTTCTTTAATACTTTAAGATTTAATATTTCTTCTTCTCTAACTCCAATATTATATCCTGAATTCAACTTAACAAGTATTATTTCAGGATTCGGAGACTCTAAAATAGTACATTCATAATCTCCTTTCTTCGTATGCAACTGAACATAGGTTCCGGGTTTAATATCCATATAATTTAAATTTATTCTCAGTATAAAAAACTATCTAAACAGCGAGGCAAGTAGCAAGAACAACTTTCATAAGATTTGGAGAAGAATAATTTACTTTAAGTCTTTCACATTTATACTTATCATTTAAAATATTTTCAAAATATTGTTGCATAGTTATTTTTTCTTCTTCAGAAACTTTATTAAAAGAAATAATTTCAGAATTATTATGTCTTTCAATAAACTCAATAAGTTTTAATTCAATTTCCATTATTCACTTAACTCAATAATTGCTTCTGCAATATCTTTTGTTTTTTCAAGAGCTTTTCTTGCATCATGCTCACTTGAACCGGTTTTTTCCATTACAATTTTAATATCTTCATCACTAAACCCTGCTTTTTCTTCAATATGTTCATCACCAGAAATCTGCCAAGATTTATTACCCTGCATATTAATTTCCATAACTGAAGGATTTTCAATAACAATATTTTCACTTTCTGTTTCAATGATAACTCTCAAAGCATCTATTTCTTTTTGATTAATGCCCATCTGCTTCATCATTGCCTTCATTTGATTTGGATTAATATTCATATGTAGAAAAAATTAATTTACTATATAAAGATTTTTATACAGAGACAGGTGCGAAAACTTTCAAGCCAAGAACTAATAAAGTTATTAAAACTATGAATATAATTATATGTTCGGGTTTAAACTTTAATTTGCTATTATATTCTTCATTATATCTCATCAAGCCGCCAAATACTCCTGGCATTGCGATTGAATTATCTTTACTCATATAATTTCTATATTTTATCTATTTTTAAAACTTTACATTTATGTTTAAATTATTTATTATGAATATTACAATGTAGGATATTGAAATGTGGAAAAGTATTTAAAGGATATTTTTTTAAATATAATTATTAATTAAAAAAGTTAAGGTTAAAATGGCTTATATTCAAGACAGTTTAGAGGGAATGTGCAAATACGTTTCTGGTAAAGCAGGAAGAATTGCTGCTGCTGTTGCAATTTCAGCTTCTCCATTTTTATTCAGTTCTGCTTATGCTCAAAATGCTCCGATGCGAGTTGATAATCTTATCCAATCAGGCTCTCCTGCTAAATCTGATGATGAAAATTTACCCGATGTGCAAGCAGGTTATGCAACAATTCCCCCAATTACTCCAAGTCAACTTGAAACAATTTTACATCCTCTTCCTGCTGAAAATAATTACGTATCAAAACTAACTAATATTGTTACATTTAATAGATTTCAAGGAAAAAATGAAGAATTAATGCAAGAAGCAAAAAATTCAGATTGCCCAACCTGTGCAAAAGAAGTTGAAGAAGACCCCAATAATGGTCCAGGTTTAGGAGATAATACAATTGGAAGAAATTATGATATTACTTTATCTCCACAAGAACTTTGGAAAGATAAATTTATGAGTAATGGAAAAACAGTTTATGTTAGTGCTATAAGGTCTGTTGATGCATATGACCTTAATTTAAAAATGGATTTATCTGGATTAAATAGTGGAGATTCATTTTATGTAATTGACCCAACTTTACCAAGTAGCATGGGCCCATTTAAATATGAAAATAATGAAACAACATATTCTGGACAATGGATGCCTACAGTAGAAGGAGATACAGCTGTTCTTGTAGCAGTTACCTCTTCAAATCAAACACCAAATATAACTGCTAAAGAAATTAGTCATATGTTTATTCCAATTGGTGATATACCTTATGAAACTATGCCTAAAGAAGATCTTGAAAAACGTCTTCCTTGCATGTTAGATGTTATGTGCTCAAATAATCAAGCTGCAAAAGGAATTACTGCAACAAGTGCAGGTTTTCTTAAAATAACTACAAATCAAGGTTCTTGGTATTGTAGTGGAAATTTAATTAATAATCCTAATACTCCTGAAAAAGAACCGTATTTAGTTACTGCACATCATTGCATTAAAAATAATTCAGAAGCAGTTGGAACAGAAGTATTTTGGGATTTTAAAAGACTTGCATGTGGTGGGCAAATTCCTGATAAAAATAATTTAGGTAATTTCCCAAGAAGTCAGGGAAAAAAACTTCTTGCTACAAACAGCTCTCTTGATGGCACTTTAATTGAATTAAAAAGTGTTCCAGGAGGCATAAATGGTAGAAATTTTATGGGTTATAATACTTCGCAAAGAGCAGTAAACGAAAATATTTATGGTGTACACTTTCCCGATTCAACACGAATGTCTTATTCAGCTGGAAAAATTACTGAAGTAAATATGCCTGATTATAGAGTAAGTAATTTTATTTGGTCTCATCAGAATTTTATTGATTGGAATATATCTATGGCTGAACCAGGCTCTTCAGGTTCTGCATTGTTAAATAACCAAAATGAAATTATAGGTATGCTCAGTGCAGGCCATAAAATTCCATATACATGTAATGATGATTGGGCATGTTATAGTTCATTTAGACATTTCTATAGCGATAATAATCTTAAGAAATGGTTATATGATAAACCAATTGAACCACCACCTTGTACAGGTTCAGAATGTGGAATAAAAATGGGTGGACAAGGAATATCTCTTGCAGGACTTGCTATGCTTAGTCCGCTTATGTTTAGAAGAAGAAAGAAATAAAATTAAGAAACTTCTTTTATAGAATTATTATTTTCTCTTCCAAATTTTGTTATAACATCAACTCCTAAATAAGTTGCTATTCCTGCAATTAGTGTTGCAGGCACATCTTTTATATCTGGTGTCCCTGGCAATATTTGAGGAAGCAATGTTTCTCCAAGAAACATATAAGCAGTTGCGCAAGCAGTTGTTATTTTTGGAAAATATTCTGCTATTTTAACTAAATTATTGCAACCTCGTTTCTCTGCTTCATTTATAACTATTCTGCTAGCAATTGCAGGTAAAATTCCTGAATAAGCAGCAATATAAGACCAATCACCAATATAATCACTTACATAAGGAATCTCTTTTTGTGTAAGTTCCAAAATTGTATCTAGTGTTTGTCCAGACAAAGATACTAAAAATCCAATTTTACTTGCATTGCTAATCATTTATTTTATCATTTCTCTGTTATTTTAAACATTTCTATTCCCAAATATTCTCTTCCCAAAAACCTTTTAACCTATATCTCCTTGAATAGATTATGGTTGAAATTAATTTACAGGAAATAGAAACAAAATGGAAAAATTATTGGGAAAAAGAAAAAATTTATCAGTTTAATCAAAAATCAAAAGCAAAAATATATTCAGTTGATACTCCTCCTCCAACTGTTTCAGGAGAAATGCATATTGGGCATGCATGTTCATATTCTCAGCAGGATTTTCTTGTGAGGTATAAACGAATGAAAGGGTTTAATATATTTTATCCATTTGGAACAGATGATAACGGACTCCCTACAGAAAGATTAGTTGAAAAAACAAAAAATGTAAAAGCAAAAGACATGTCTCGTTCAGAATTTATAAAAATTTGCAAAGATTTCTTAAAAGAAGTTCGCCCAAAATATATTCAAGACTGGAAAAATATTGGTATAAGCTGTGACTGGGATATTTTATATTCGACAATTGATGATCATTCAAGAAAAATTGCACAATGGTCTTTTTTAGATTTGCATAAGAAAAAAAGAGTTTATCAAAAAGATGCACCTGCAATGTGGTGCCCAGAATGCAGAACAGGGGTTGCTCAAGTAGAGGTTCAAGATAAAGAAATAGATTCAACATTTAATGATATTATTTTTAAAGTTGCTGGCCAGCCATTAACAATAGCAACAACTCGTCCAGAATTACTCCCTGCTTGTGTTTCAATTTTTTATCATCCTTCTGATAAACGATATAAAAAATATCTTGGTAAAAAAGCAAAAGTTCCGCTTTTTAATTTTGAAGTTCCAATTATGGAAGATGAGCGAGTAGATGTTGAAAAAGGAACCGGAATTGTAATGTGTTGCACATTTGGAGATCAAACTGATATGGAATGGCAAAAAGCACATAATCTTCCGATAAAACTTGCAATAACAACTGAAGGAAAAATGTCAGAGCTTGCTGGAAAATATAAAGACTTGCCAATAAAAGCTGCAAGAAAACAAATTATTGAAGATTTGAAAGCAAATGGTTTATTGACAAAACAAATTCCAATTAAACACGCAGTTAATGTTCATGAAAGATGTGGAACAGAAATCGAATTTATAAAAAGCAAGCAATGGTTTGTAAAATATTTAGATTTGAAGAAAGATATGTTAAAATGGGGAAATGAATTAAATTGGTATCCTGCATTTATGAAACATCGTTATGATAATTGGGTTAAAGGTTTGCAATGGGACTGGCTGATATCAAATCAAAGATATTTTGGAGTTGCATTTCCAGTATGGTATTGTAAAAAATGCAATGAAGTTATTTTAGCAAATGAAAAAGATCTTCCAGTTGACCCTGAAAAAGATTCTCCGCCTATTAAACAATGTCCTAAATGTAAATCCCACGAATTTAAACCTGAAACAGATGTTCTTAATACCTGGTTTACATCTTCAATGACTCCGCAAATAGCAACCTGGCTTATGCCAAAGCCAATTCAACCAAAATTATTTCCAATGAGTCTTCGTCCTCAGGCACACGAGATTATTTCATTCTGGTTATTTAATACAATAGTAAAATCAAGACTGCATTTTAATAAAAATCCTTGGAAAGATGCTGCATTATCTGGTTTTGTAACATTGCAAGGTGAAAAAATGTCAAAGTCAAAAGGAAATATTATTCGTCCTCAGGAAATTATGGAAAAATACAGTGCAGATGCAGTAAGATACTGGGCAGCTTCATCAAAACTTGGAGAAGACTTTGATTATCAGGAAAAAGATGTTTTAACTGGAAAGAAATTTGTTACAAAAATACTTAATGCAACAAATTTTGTTATAACTAATTTAAAATATCAGAAAAAAATGCCGGTTTTAGAAGAAACTGACAGAATTTTTTTAATTCAACTAAATAAAACAATTGAAGCATGTGGAAAAGCATTTGAAGAATATAACTATTCGCGTGCAAAAACCGAAGCAGATAATTTCTTTTGGAAAACATTTGCAGACAATTATCTAGAAATAGTTAAATTCAGAGTTTACAACGGAAATGCAAAGCAAAAAGCTTCTGCAAGCTATACATTATATCAAGCATTATTAACAATTCTTAAACTAATGGCTCCAATTACTCCATTTATAACAGAAGAATTATACCAATCCCACTTTAGAAAAAATGAAGGTAAAAAATCAGTGCATCTTGAAAACTGGCCAGAACAGTTTAAAATTAAATCTCAAAAATCAGATGATAAAATTTGGGAAAAGTTAATTGAAATTATTTATCTTGTTCGTCAGGAAAAATCCAAAGCTCAAAAGTCTATGAAAGCTGAAATAATCCTCACAATTCCAAAAGACGATAAAAAACTTCTTTTGCCAGTTCTTGATGATTTAAAATCAGTATCAAGTGTTAAAGAACTTAGAGAAGGTAGTTTTAGTGTTGAGTTTCTATAAATAAATCATATAAATCTTTTTAAAACAATTTTTCTTTTATAAAATATGTCACATATCCCATATATACCATTACAATATAGAAAAACAAAGATAGGAGAATCTGTTGAAGAAAAAAAAGCTTTTATTGAAAAGAAATCTGACCATTTTATGTTAATTTGTGATTCAGAAAATCCCGACATATATGTTTTTGGAACTGTCAGTTTAAAAGATGAGGATAGTTATAATTTTTTACCAAGAGCAAGCGAATTAGAAAAAGATAACACTTTAGTTGAATTATTATACAAAAATCTAAAAGAGGTAATGATTCCTTTTTAATTTAAAATGTTACCAAGATTACCAGGTGCATTTAATGAATCTTTAATTAAAGAAGAAACACCTATAAGTGAAAAAGAGAAAATCATTAAATCAAACAGTCTCACTTATGTACTGATAAAAGATTTATCTAAATCAGATAGGACACAATATATGGGACTAGTAAGACCAAATAATAATGAAACTTATTTTTTCAACCCAGTAAATGCAAATGGAGAGCAGAGACTTCGATACACTGACTTAGCTTCTTTACTTCTCGGCCCAACAGTCAGCAGTTTATTAAGAGAGCCTGAAAATTCTTAATAACGAATTATCCTAATAAATTATCTAATTAATCATATTTATCTAATGATACTTATAATAACTTAAATTAATAAAACCTATGATAGTCACGTGAGTAGATACGAACGAATGTTCTTATCTTTCTAAAAAAGATATTTTTTCTATCTGTTTATATCTTCTATACTAAAATTTATTAACCTGAATTAACACCTCTTTTTATGACAGATGCAAAATCACTTGACTTTCAAGAATTTGTAGAAAAAATTGCTAGCTTTAGAGGCCGGCATACCGAGCTAGTGACAGTGCTGATACCTGCAGAGTATAATGTTAATTCAGTTGTTCATCAACTAGAAGGTGAAAAATCAACAGCTTCAAATATTAAATCACGAACAACACGAAATAATGTAATTGAAGCACTTGAAAAAATAGTTCGTGAATTAAAATTAGGCCCTCAAAAATATGAAAAAGGAATTGCAATTTACTGCGGAAATATTTCTCAAGTTGAAGGACAAACAGACATTCAATTTTTTTCAATAGAGCCACCACAACCATTAAAAGTTAGAATGTATCGTTGTGATCAGGAATTTGTTTATCAACCATTAAAAGAAATGACTGAAATAAGTGAAGTTTATGGATTATTAGTAATTGAAAGAAAAGAAGCAACAATTGGTTTATTAGAAGGTACACAAATTAAAGTTCTTCATAAAATGACTTCAGGAGTTCCTGGAAAAATTAGGGCTGGAGGGCAATCATCTCAGAGATTTCACCGTGTAACAGAAGGACTTGCAAAAGAATTTTTTAGACGAGTTGCCGAAGCAATGAAAGAATATTTTTTTGATATGCCAAAACTAAAAGGAATTTTAATTGGTGGTCCAATACCAACTAAAGAAGAATTTATTGAAGAAGGACAATTAGTCACAGCACTTAAAAGTAAAATAATTGGTGTTAAAGATATTGGCTATGCAGATGAACACGGACTTCAATTATTAGTAGAAGCAAGTAAAGATGTTCTTGCTGAACAAGAAATAACTAAAGAGAAAAAAATTCTTGAAAATTTCTTTAATACTCTTGGAAAATTCCCTGAGAAAACTGCTTATGGTTATGAAAAAGTAAAAAAAGCACTTGAAATGGGTGTTGTGCAAACATTAATACTATCTGAAAAAATTCCAAAAGAGAAAATAAAAGAATTAATAAAAATTGCAGATCAAATGAGTACTGAAATTGAAATTGTCTCTATTGAAACTGGTGAAGGAGAGCAATTTTTTAATCTTTCAGGGATTGGGGCAATCTTAAGATATGCAGCTAATTTAAATTAATTTAATTTAAAATAATAAATATTCATTTTTATTTCTTTGGAGTAATATTTGTTTAATACAAGGGTTTAAAAATCCCTCAAGCTACGATTATAATTATGAAAAAACAAATAAGACTTGTTTTTTCTATTAAACTATAAATAAAATTACAAGGAGGTAAAAAATAATGGTTGAAGCATATTGTGTTAAGTGTAAAGCAAAAAGTCAAATGAAGAACCCGGAAATTGTTCAGACTGCTAGAGGAGGATACATGGCAAAAGGAAAATGTGGTTGTGGAACAGTTATGTGTGCTATGATGTCTAAGGAAAACGCAGAAAAAGCAATTAAAGACGGTGCTAAAAAAGCTTTTTGATAAAAAAACTCATTTTCTATTAACCGAAAGGTTTTTTAGTCTTGTTTTAAATTCTTTTATATGAATAACGAAAATAACCAACAGCCAGAACAGAAAATAAGAGTTAAACTTCCAAGAAATCGGGAAGTTATAGGTCTTATTGACCAAAGGGTTGGTGGAAGTAGAATGCTTGTTAAATGTAGTGATGGCAAGGTTAGAAACTGCAAGGTTCCTGGTAGACTTAGAAGATCTTTATGGATAAGAGAAGGAGATTATGTTATTGTTGAACCTTGGGAATTTGATGATGAAAAAGGAGATATTTTATTTAAATATAATCCAAATGAGATTAGAATTTTAAGAGAAAGAAATCTTTTAAACGGAATTGACTCTGAATTTTAATATGAAAACACTTTTTATAAAATCTGCAAGAAAAATAATGCAGAACCAAAAAGAACTTGAAACAAAGTTAAAAGTTAAATTAAATGTTAAAGGACAAAATATTTCTATTTCAGGAAATGAAGTAAATGAATTTTTTGCTGAACGTGTTTTAATAGCTTTAGATTATCCATTTTTAGTTGAAGATGCACTTTTATTATCAGATGAAGATTATATGTTTGAGGCAATTAATATAAAAAGTCGTACCCATAGAAAAGATTTAAGTGTTATTAAGGGAAGAATAATTGGAAAAGAAGGAAAAACACTAAAAGTTTTAGAAGAGCTAACAGGAGCAATTATTGCTGTAAAAGACAATAATGTTGCAATAATTGCAAGAAGTGATAATTTTGAAAAAGCTGTGCAAGGAGTTATTTCTTTAATACAAGGAAGCAAACAAGGAAATGTTTATGCTTATCTTGAAAAAGCTAATAAAAGAATTTAAGCAGGAACCGGGTCAAAAACAGTATTTTCTTCTAAGCTTTTAATAAATTTATTATAAATTATATCCATCTGTTCTTTATCTCTTTTATATTCATCGGAATAAAATGAAAAGATAATTTTTTGAGTTAGTTCAGAATATAAGTGTTTTGAAAGTATAAAACATTCATTTTGTAATCTTTTTACTTTTTCATATTTCTTTTCCCATCTCTCTAATGCCTTCATGCCTTTTGAACCAAACATTCTATTTTCTGCCCATCTGCGAACTTGTTCTTCATCTTCTTTTGCATCATCTATTATTTCTTTTGCTTTGTTTAAAGTTGTTTCAATTGCCTTATAATCATTAATTATTGTTTCAATACCAGAATAATTATGCTCTTTTTTCATAATATAATCTAAAAATTCTATATGATTCATAAATTCATGGAAATGGTCTAAATCTACATGTTCTTCCATTTCATTTCATATTCCTTCTATTTTTAAGGTTTTATGTTTTTGCAGATAGTTAGTTTTATAAATACAATCAACTCCCTTTTATTGAATGCCTCGGTAGCTCAGTTGGTAGAGCACACGGCTGTAAGACAATAGGTTTAAAGTGAAAGATCCAAGAACTTACAAAGACAGAAGAAAATATAACATTGAAGCTGTTTCAAGACGGAGAAAAGAAATTCGTCTTAAAGCAATTTTGCACCTTGGTGGAAAATGCATGAAATGTGGATATTCAAAATATCCTGAAGTGTTAGAATTTCATCATAGAAATCCATTGCAAAAAGATTTCAATATATCAAGAAAAGGACATTGTAGGAGTTGGAGTAGAGTAAAAACAGAAATTGAAAAATGCGATTTGCTTTGTGCAAATTGTCACAGAGAAACTCACGTTGAACTTAATAAGTTAGCAGCTTCTGAAAGAAATTTCAGAATGAACAGCGAGTAAATTCAGGGAAACCCTACATTAAAGATGAGGACAATCCTGAGCCAAGCCAGAAATGGAAGGTGCAGAGACTAGACACTCGCCACCTAAAGCCAAAAGCCAAGGTGATGGTATAGTCCTACCCTCTAAGTAATTGGAGAAGGTTGTAACCGTGGGGTCAGAGGTCCGAGTCCTCTCCGAGGCGTTGCAATTTTAATTTAGAAAAGAGGGACTTAAAGAGAATATAATAATTCTTATAAAGTCAGAAATTTAAAATTAATTATGGAACAAGAATTACAGATTGAAGGGTATAGATATAGTGGTAGATTTAAAATTGAAGAACATTCACATACTTACACTGATTGGATTGATTCAGAAGTGGGAAGATATCCTCAAACTACAACTAATCGTTGGTGGGAAGGTCAAGGGATTATAACTGATAAACAAACTGGTAATTTTCAGAAATTCTTAATTTCTTTAGATCATAATCAAACATTAGGAGAAAACAAGGAGCAAATACAAATCGGTATAGATTATGCTAAAATTATTGATTCATCATTAGGTTCTATGTATGAATTAGCAGAAAAATCTGAAGATATTATTCCTAGAATTAAACCTGCTACTGAATCTTTAGTAGGATTATTAAAAGAAGAATAAGTAATTAAATTTAATTTAAGTCCCCCTAAAACTGAAGTTTTACTGTTTCGTCTCTTCGAGGCGTTCTTTTTCATATAAATATTTAAAAACTTTATAAAAATGTAATAAAATGGCTAAAGTATTAGCAAAAACAAAAGTAGAAGATAGAATCAGACAAGATGAGAAAAGAGATAGACAAAGAATAATTGATGGATTATTTTATGAACCTTTTAATGATGCAATAACTCAATTCACAGGAATTTTTGGTTATTCTAAAGGAGAAGGTTATGATGCTATCGAAGGATTGCTTGAAGATTATTATGGGCGTTCAAGAATTGAGGGATTATTATCTGAGCAAAAGAGTCTTAGTTTTAATAAAACTTATAGAGGAAGGCCTTCAATAGAGTATAAATTTTCATTTGATAAAGAAAGTGGTTTATATATCGGAGCGTGGAAAGGAAAAGATGCTTTTAATGGTCATTCGGTTTGTAAATTAGATAATGGTCTTATTCAACAAGATGTAGATTTTATATTAAATTATTTTAAATCTTTTGATGCAATGACTAATGAAGATCGAGCAAAAGCAATAATAGGTTATATGGTTGGAGAAGGACAATTAAATGTTTCACGAGATTCAAATGGAGAATTAATGTTTAGTCTTAGTGAAGAAGGAAAAAGATTATCAGAAGAAGCAAATAAAAAAATGACTCCTGAAGAAAAAACTGAAATGAATAAGTTTGTTGATAAAGCTATTAATCAAACCATGATAGAAATTGAACCAGTATTTGATAAAGATGGTAAAGAAATTGATGGTTGGTCAAGCAACGATATCCCTTTTTAATCTGCTAAGTGTTACAGCATTAAACTATCTACCTCCGAGGCGTTCTTTTTCTAATTATCTAAATCTTTAAAAATTAAAACAAATAACATAAAACATGAGTGCAGAAGAAATAATCAAAGATAACATGGCTAAAATGTCTAAAGCAGAACATAATAATTTGGTTAAGAAAATAGCTACAGGCGGATTTAAGATTCCACAACTAGAAAAAGAAGAGGGCATAATAACCGGACATGTTTATATTAAAGAAACAAAACCCGATAACAATGCATATGATTGTAGAATATTTCCAGTTGCTTATATAAGTAATGAGCGCATTTATTTGGTTAACAAAGACCAACCGGCTTTAGAACAATATCATGACAAATTAAAAAAGATTGTTTTTGGGAAATAATTCTTTTACCTTGTTATTTCTCCAACTTTTCTTCTTTTTTGATTTTTTCTTTCTCGAATTTTTCTATTTCTTTATCATAATACCTTACAAGTTCATCATCACCTAATTCTTCAGCATGTTTTCTTTTTTCCTCATGAATTCTTTTTTGTTCTTCTAAGGACTTAATACCTTTTTCAAGTCTTTTTTCTCTATTTACCATGTTCCAATATCTTCACATCATTATCTAACAATTTTAATAAAACATATAAATCATTTGTCTTAATCTTTTGTTTTGTTTTTATTTCATCTTTTGCATTTTTATATGCTTCATAGATAGCATCAAAATCAATTTTTGATGCTTTTTTGATTATCCATTCCTTAAATTTTTTATAAGAGTACTTTTCCCCTTTTAACAGCATATGAATAATAAATATCCCTCTTAATCTTAACATAATTGAATAAGGAACTGCCTGACCTAAGAAATATTGTTCTTTAGTTTCATGACTTAGAAATTCTTGATTTACTTCTATTAGTCTTTTACACGAAGCAAAATATTCTTTAAAATCATTTACTTTTGGCTTATATTTTTCTTTAAGCTCATATAAAAGCTTTGAATTAATAATTACTTGAGCTTCTGAAAATATTGAATACATTAATAAAGGTTCTAATTTAATTGCTTTTTCAATATTTTTCTCTTCAATGCAGTTTATTTCAAATCCTTTTGATTGAATTTTTATTTTTTTATTTGATACAATAAAAAGGTCAATATCTGAATCTTCTCTTTGTTCAGCTCTTGCATATGAACCATAAAGATATACTCCGCTAATACTTTCAAGGTAAGGTTCTATAATCTCAATTATCTTTTCTTTAATACTCTTCCTTGGCTGTTTTATAACAATAATCTGCTCTCCTGCCCATTCTTTAGGAACAAATATATGTGCCCCATTTCCAAATGCCTTTACCACTTTTACTAATTGTTGTTCTTTTTCCATGTATATACTTAGTATATACCTTTTATAAAGTTTTTGATTAGATTTTCTTATTAGCGTTTATATTTTAAAGCATATTTCCAACTGCCATTTAATTTAAAAACCCTAATTAGTTTTTATAAAAATAAAAAGATGAGTGGTATTTTCGGAGTTGTTTCAGATGAGAACTGCATAGATGATCTTTTTTATGGTACTGATTATCATTCTCATTTAGGGAAAAAAATTGGCGGAATAGTTATTCAAAATGATAAAAAGTTTCATCGTGAAATAAAAGATATTTCTCTTTATCCTTTCAGACCTCAGCTTTCAGATTTTAAAAAAGATGTGCACGGAACAAAAGGTTTAGGGGTTGTTGGAGATTATGAGCCGCAACCATTAATTATTGGTTCTCAATTAGGAGATTATGCAATTGCTCATGTTGGAAAAGTAAATAATTTAGATGAAATTTTAAAAAAATCATATAGCAAAGGAATTCATTTTAATGAAATGAGTTTAGGTGGTGTTAATCCGGTTGAACTTATTAGTTCTTTAATAAACCAAGGCAAAAATTATGTTGATGGAATTGAAATTATGCAAAATACTGTTAATGGTTCTTCTTCTGTTATGCTTTTAACTCAAGAAGGCATTTATGTTGCAAGAGATAAATTTGGAAGAACACCAATTAATATAGGAAAAGGAAATAATAAAACTGCTGCAAGTTTTGAATCATTTCCATTTGAAAATCTGGGATTTGAATTTAATAATCAATTAGGCCCAGGAGAAATTGGAATTATAACAAAAGAAGGTTATCAACAGCTAAAAAAACCAGAAGATTTATTGCAGATTTGCAGTTTCTTATATGTTTATTATGGAAATCCGGCAGCAATTTATGAAGGTGTTGAAGCAGAATTAACAAGAAACCATCTTGGAGCAAAGCTTGCAATATCAGATAGAAAAGATAATCTACAAGCTGATTTTGTTTCAGGAATTCCAGATTCTGGAATTGGAAGTGCAATAGGTTATGCAAATGAAAGTAGATTACCATACAAACGTCCGTTTATTAAATATACCGAAACCTGGCAAAGAAGTTTTATGCCCCAAAATCAAAATGAAAGAGAATTTGTTGCAAAAATGAAATTAATTCCAAGAAGAGGAATTATAAAAGGAGCAAGAATTGTTTTTACAGATGATAGTTTAGTAAGAGGAAGCCAGTCAAAAGATAAAATTGAAGTTGTTTTTTCTTGTAGTGCTCAAGATATTAATTTTAGATTATCATGCCCTCCTTTAATGAATTCCTGTAAATTTTTAAATTTTTCAATATCTGAATCTATTTATGACTTAGCTGCAAGAAGAACAATAAGAGATATTGAAGGAAAAGAAAATGTTGATATTTCTAAATATATTAATGAAACATCAGATAAATATTCACAAATGGTTGAAGGAATAAGAAGAAAAGTTGGAGTTACTAATTTGAAATATCAAAGATTAAATGATTTAGTTTCTGCAATTGGTTTACCAAAAGAAAAATTATGCACTTATTGTTGGGATGGTTGTGATCCAACACATTGTAAAAGAAATATTATTCATTCTGTATAGAAATTCTTTTAAACTAATTAAACTTAAAATTACAATGGAAAGCATAAAAGATAGCTATTTAGTTTCTGGATTGAGAAATATTGCAATTGCTACTGCAGTTGTTGCATCCGGATATATGGTAAGTGGATGTGCAACTAGTGGAAATTACGGACTTGAAGGTGGATTACTTGGTGCAGGTGCTGGTGCAATTATTGGAAATCAAAGTGGAGATGCAGGAACAGGAGCCATTATAGGCGGACTTGGTGGAGCTTTGATTGGTTCACAAGTAGAAAAAAGAGATAGAGAAGAAAGACACGAACATCATCGAAGATAAATAGTTAGTTTTGCAAAATTGAATTGTTTAGAGAGAGTGAAATTTATTTATCGTTATATTTAAATAGATTATTTTTCTTTATTTAATATGGATTTTGATAAAGTAATATCAGAAAGAAAAAGTGTTAGAAAATTTCATTCTAAAAAACCAAATTGGAGAGATATTATTGAAGCAGTTGATGCAGGAGTAAGAGCTCCGTTAGCCGGTGCAATTTCAAGTGTAAGATTTATTCTTGTGGATAATCCTGAAATAATTAGCAAACTTGCTACAGCAGCACAACAAGATTTTGTTGGTGAAGCTCATTATGTAGTTGTTGTTTGCTCTGATCCCACTGATGTCATAAGAAGCTATGATGAAAGAGGAGAAATTTATGTTAGACAACAAGCAGGAGCTGCAATTGAAAATTTTATTCTTAAACTTACTGATCTTGGACTTGCAACTTGTTGGGTTGGAGATTTTGTTGATGAGCAAGTTAAATCAGCCTTAAGAATTCCAGCAAGTGTTTTTGTTGAAGCAATGTTTCCTATAGGATATTCTTTAGATAAAAGTGTGAAAAAAAGAGCTCCAAATCTCGATAAAACTTTATATTTTAATAGATATAAATTAAGATTCTTAAAACCAAGAAAAGAAATTGATTCTTTTAGTGAGCATTAAATTTTCGCCCTGACAGAATGTTTTGCACCACATGCTAAACAACGAATAAACATAAAATCTCCTTGTTTCATTAATTCTGTATCTGGTTTTTTACATTCTCTGCATACAACAAATTCATTAACATAAAGATTAAACTTTTCATTAATTTGATTTGATTGGATTTTTCTGTTCATAACAAGTCTTTCGTTTTCCATTCTTGAGAAACTTGCAAGCTCTTTTGAAAGGAATTTTGCAACATGTTCAGGGTCTCTTCTAAGATAAGAACATATCTGAAGAAAATTTGATATTACTGTTTTATTTCCAATAACTTGAGAATTAACTTTAGGGATTTCAAATCTTTCAAAGCGTTCGCTGACAGAAACCGGTTTTATTTTTCCATAAGCTTCTTCAAGCATTTGTTCATAGTTTTCCATAAATTACCTATTATATTACCATTTAAAAAGGTTTATAAGATAATATTTATTACATAATATATGAATGATTCGGAAAAAAGTAAATTTTCTTTTGTTGGAGTTGTTGTTACTTTTGGAGCAATTTTAATTGGGTTAGGTTTTGCATGGCTTATTGCAATGAATTGGGAATGGATGCCCGACTTTGTTAAAATATTAATTCTGGTTTTTTGTACTCTTGCTTCTTATGTTTCTGGATTTTTTTTAAGAGAAAAATTTCTTAAATCTGGAGAAAGTTTGATATTTCTTGGAGGACTTTTATATACCTTAAGTGTTTTTTTAATTGCGCAAATATTTAATATTGGTAAAACTCCAACTCAAATTACTTCTTTAACTTTAGTTATTTTTATTGGACTTATTTTAGCCGCTATTTTTTTAATTTCTAGAGGAAATTATATTTTAGCAGCTATCTCATTTATTCTATTAGGTTCCCAAATATTTTCTTCTTGGTGTTCGCTTCCAAAATTTATCACTATTCCATTCTTAATATTTTTAGTCATAGGGATTTACTTTGTTGGAGTTATTCGAAAGTATAAACCGGAATTTGGTGGAGAGACATTTGTTTTTATGAGTAATTTATTTTTAATTTCTGTTTTTATCTTGTTTTTTTCATCATTTCTTGCTTTATTAATTCCTTCTTGTAATATTTATAATAATTACGGCAATTCATATTTAGGGTTATTTGGTTTGAGTATGTTTTCATCAATTTTCTCTATGATTCCAATCTTACTTGTAATTTATTTTATATTTAGGAAGAAATTAAAAAACCAAAAAGGAGATTTGTTTTTCTTTATTGGAGCATTATTTTTATCAATTAGCCTATTTTTAATTTGTAAAACCTTAGGATTAGAAATGAATTTACAGAATATAAGTTGGATATTCTTAATCTCACTTATTATTTTCTTTATAACTGCTTATGTATTTTCTTCAAAAAGCACTTTATTTCTTGCAATGACTTATTCGTTTATTTGGGTTTCAACTCAATTTTTAGCATTTTATAATTTAATTAATTCTTCAAATCTTTCATTAGGAATATTATTGTTTTATTATTTATCTTTAGCTATCTTATTTTATTCATTTTCTTTAATTCATAAAAATTCTGAAAATGGATTTGGAAATGTGTATAAAATTTGGACTGCATTTTATATTTTATTATTTGGATATGCTTTAAGTTTCCTTGATTTTTCATTATTTATATGGGCTAAAGGAGTTGAAAGTTCAATTGGAGCATATATCTTACTTGCATTATTAATTATTGTTTCTCTGTCTGCTTTTATTTTCAGCTTATTCAAATTAGATGGAAATAAAAATTTGAAAAAAGAAGTTTTAGGGTTTATTTTGATTATTTTACTTTTAGTAATTATTGTTTCTTCTGCAGGACTTGCAAATTATAGTTCAGGAAATTCTGATAAGGGGTATTGTTCTTTACAATCTTGTTCAATTTATAAAAATATTAATGAGTGCAGTTCTGCACCTGAAAAACTTAATTGTTTTTGGTATAATAATGTTTATTCTAATGGTTATATTAATGATAAAGGTATATGTAGTTCAGCTGCTTGTTATTATGGAAAAAATGAAACTGACTGTCTTAAACTTTCTAAGTTTGGGTGTTCTTGGAATGAATCTTCTACCTATAACCGATGTAATACACCACCATGTTATGATTATAGAAATAAAGAGGAATGCAATTCAATTAATGGGTGTGGATGGAATAATAATACCCTCTTATGTCGTTCTAATTTAGATAATTCTTTCGATGATTCATATCATGAATGCTCAAAATATAATAATAATTATGAAGGTTGTAAACAAGCTTCTTATTGCAAATGGACATCTGATACATTTTCTTTTTATTTCCATAAATCAAATGAAGCTCCAATAAGTTTATTATTATATTGGATATTTGCAAATATTATATTTATAATAATTATACTTGCAATTATCGGTTTTGGAAATTTAGAATCTTCAAAAGGAATTATTAATATGGGTATTCTTTTCTTTTCTTTGGAAATAATATCTAGGTATATTGGATTTATAATGGACTATTGGGGAACAAATTATAATTCTATTGCAATACTTTCTATTGTTGGAGGAGTTTTATTAATTGGAGGAGGGTTAGGTATTGAGATGTGGAGAAGAAAGTTAATAAAAAACATAAAATAATGAAAAAACAAGTAAGATTAATTATATTTTTAGCATTATTAATTATAGGAATATCCTTATTTATCTTTTATTTATCCTGGCCTTTAATGACTGGAAAAATAGTTGTTTTATCAACTCATCCATTAGACCCTTTTGATGTTTTTAGGGGGCAATATATTTCAATTAATTATGATATTAGTACTATTCCTCAATCTCCTGAAATAACTGATTGTATTGAAAGTAATTGTATTATTTCCCAAAAGATAATATATGTTGCTTTAAAAGAAAATACCTCTTCTGGGACATATGATTATTATTCCTCTTCTTTTTCAATACCTTCTTCTGGAGTATTTATCAAAGGCAGGATAAAAGATTCAAATTATGATTCAGTTAATGTGGAATATGGTATTGAACAGTATTTCTTTGAAAGAAATAAAGAAATTACTTTAAATGGTTTGCAAGTAGAGGTTAAAATTGATAATTCTGGACAGGCAAGAATTACTAGGCTTTTAAAAGAGGGGAAACTAGTTATTTAACTAATATTTTTAGTAATAAGGTTTATAAAAACAATTTATTTAAGTAATATATGAAAATAAAGAACCTAGTTATTGGACTTGCAATTATGATTTTAGCGAGTTTTGTTGCAATATATGGAATAAAAACATTTTATGCAGAAGAACCGCAATATGATACTTATTGTGGGAATGTAACTTACCCAGGTTATGAAATTAATACTTCTGAACAATGTATGGCTTTTGGAGGAAAGTGGAATTCAAATGAAGGAATTTATGGTAAATATCCTTCAACACCTTCAGGATATTGTGATTTAACTTATAATTGTCAAAAACAATTTGAAGAAGCTCAAAAAAGTTATTCAAAAAATTTATTTATTATAACTGTTCCAGTAGGTGTTGTATTAATTGCAATTGGAGGAGCTTTATTTGCTCTTGAAGCAGTGGGTGTTGGAATTATGCTTGGAGGAATTGTTACATTAATTTATGGAGCAAGTTCATACTGGCCAAGTGCAAATAATGCATTTAAATTTGGAATTTCTCTTGCAGGTTTAATAATTATTATTATTCTTGCTTATTGGCTTAATCAAAGGGAATTTTTTACTAATTTATTTAAGAAAGAAAAGAAAGCTAAATAATCGCACATTTTAAAAACTCCTTCTTCTTTTTCAAATTATGTTAGATATTTGGTTTTATTCAATATTTAGTGTATTAATTATAAGTCTTGTTTCACTTATTGGAATTATTACTTTGCCAATTAATGCAAAAAGATTTGAACAAATTATTGTTTATATGATTTCTTTTTCTGCTGGAGCATTATTAGGAGATGCATTTATTCATTTATTACCCGAAGCTATTAAAGAAAATGGATTTACAGTTCAAATATCTTTATTTTTAATTTCAGGAATTATTTTTTCATTTATTATAGAAAAAATTCTACACTGGCGCCATTGTCATCATCCAACAACTAAAGAACATCCACATAATTTATCTACAATGAATTTATTTGGAGAAGGGGTCCATAATTTTATTGATGGTATAATTATTGGAGCAAGTTATATTGTTTCAATTCCTGTGGGCATTGCTGCAACAACTGCTATTTTATTCCATGAAATTCCCCAAGAAATAGGAGATTATAGTGTTCTTGTTTATGGAGGATTTTCAAGAAGAAAAGCATTACTTATGAATTTTTTAATTTCTCTTACTGCAGTTTTAGGAGTAATAATCTCTTTAATTATGGGAATTTATACTGATAATTTCTTATTATTTTTAATTCCCTTTGCAGCAGGAAATTTTATTTATATTGCCTGTTCCGATTTAATCCCTGAAATCCATAAGAACAGTGATAAAATTTCAAAATCTTTAATGCAATTGATTCTATTTATTTTAGGAATTGCAATAATGTACTTTTTTAGAATTTTTGGTAGTTAAACTCCCAAGTATCTCATTAAACCCGGGCGAGGTTCATAAATAATGCCCTGTTCTAAAGCTTTTTTAATTTCTTGATTTATAAGTTCTGGTGAAGCTTTTAATTCCATAATAAGTTTTTCAGAAGTAATTCCTTCTGGCTCTGCACTTTTAATTTTATCTATTAATTGGTCTGCAAGAACTAGAATTTGTTCTTTATTAACTGTTTTAGGAGCTTCTTTTTCAAATTCTAGTTTTCTAACTAATAAATATCTTGGATCTTGAATTCTAATTATTTCTGGAGTTATATATAACTCATCATTATAGCTTCTTAAAAGCCCAATAAGCATTACTGTATCTCCTTGACTAAGATTTGCAAATTTATTTACATCTTCACCAAATATTTTAATCCTAATTTGTCCTGAAGCATCATCAATTGTTAAACTGATATATTGTTTTTCTTCTGAAGAATATTTATCTACTACATTTGCAACAATATTTACTCGAGAAATTTTTCTATCGCCTAATTCCAAGAAAGAAAATCTTTCATTATCCATAATAGGTTTTCCTTTTAGAATATCACCAATTCTAATTTTGTATGCTGTTTGTCTTTTAAAATCTGCCATTTTCCTCTTTTATTAATATATAAGTAACAATAAATAACCTATTTAAAAGTTTATTTTGTCTATTGCTATGATTAAATTTTATCTTTCTCTAGTGTTAAGTAAATATACTCTATCTTTACCAAACTTTTAGTAAGTTATAGTTAATTCTACTAGTTATTATAGATTATAATTGCATATTAACTTTTGACATTGATTTATTAATATTTTTATGTTTCCAAATAAAGTAAAAGTAATCTTTTTAATAAGTTATCTAATTATTACTCAACTTTATGAAGTCCTTTGTAAATATCCTTTTTTAGGATAAAAAATATCTCCAGATAAAGCTAATTTATCTAGGGCTTCTTCAATATCTTGTTTAGGAATTTTATCTCCAATTTCTTTTTCAATTTCTTCAATTGGAATTGTTTTTCCGATTCTTGATTCTAATTTATAGATTGTTTCTCTTACATCATTAATTTTTCCCCTTTTTGAAGCAGTTACCCCAGTCATAATTTTATCAATATCAAATGATTTTGATTCATAATCAAAACCTGCTTGCATAAGATAATATTTCATTAAATTAATTGCTCTTTGTGCATCTTCTTTTTCAACAATTGGAGATAATCTTGTTTTAGCAGAAGCTTCTCCTAATCTAACAAGTGCTTCTAATTGTCTTGCAGTAATAGGGATAGGTGAAGGTTTCATAGGATCACTTGTTTGAGTATGTGCATTTCTAAGAGTAACATAAAAACTTTTAATTTCATTAACTGCATCATCAGAAAGTTTGGGAAAAACTTTTTGCTTTGCATAAGCAATGTATTTTCTAAATAAAGCAGGATCAATTGAACCTCTTTGAACTGAACTTTGATGTTCAAATAAAACATGTGAAGCAATAGCTTCATCTTTAGCTTTATCAGGCAAATCTCTAAGCATAAAAATTACATCAAATCTATTTAATAGTGTTGGCTGAATATCAATTTGTGAGGCAATTGATTGATATGGGTCAAATCTTCCAAATTTAGGGTTTCCTGCAGCTAATACACTTGTTTCTGCTCTTAAAGATGCATTTACATTTGCTTTGCTAATTGTTACAGATTGTTGTTCCATTGCTTCATGCATTGCACTTCTATCCTGAGGGTCCATTTTTTCAATTTCATCAATACAAACTATTCCCTTATTTGAAAGAACCATTGCACCAGCTTCTAAACTCCAACCTTTCAAAAATTCATCTCTAACAACTGTCGCTGTTAATCCTGCACCAGATGCACTTTTACCAACAACATATCTTCCTTTTGGAGCTATTTTAGAAATAAATTTTAATGTAATACTTTTTGCTACTCCAGGATCACCCACTAAAAGTACGTGAATATCTCCTCTTGAAACAGTACCATCAACTTTTTGTTTTCTAACTCCTCCAAATAATTGTAATACTAAAGCTTGTTTAACTTCTTCAAAACCATAAATACTTGGAGCAATATTTTCTGCAAGTTTTTTATAAACATGAGGATCAACTGCAAGTTCTTTTATTTGTAGCTCATCTTCTTCAGAAATTTTTAATTCATCATAACTTTCTTCTAATGGAATAACATTATTTGCATCAATTGCTAAATCAAATCTTGTTGAAACTCCAATTGGTAAAGGTACAGTAACTTCATTTAAAATTCCAAGAATCCTTACTTTGCTTCCAGGAGTTGTTCTTTCTTCCATTTTAGGATCAACTAAATCTTCTTTAACAAAAACATTCATTCTTCTTGGCTGTTCTCCTCCAACAAGCGCTTCTGGACTTTCTTCAACAACTAATCTTTGAGTATCAACCATCTGTTTTGTTAATAATTTGAAGAAACCTTTTCTGCCACATGAACATCTTGAAGGTTCTTTAAACTTTTTTTCAAGTTGTAAAACCGAGATTACAGAACCGCAAGAAGGACATTCAAACTTTGCACTTACAACTTGTGGGCGGACATCACTAGCCTGCCTTATAATTCCTTCAACCCAAATAAATTTATTTAGGTGTTTTGCCCTAATATTTCTTATTTTAACAAAACTATCTGCAGGCAAATCAAATAATCTAATTTTAGGATTTTTAACTGGTAATCCAGTTTCTTGTAATGCAGTTTCTAAAAGGGTTATTATTTCTTCAGGTCTTTCTACTAAGGTTTCAGATATTTTAGGAGAAAAAGCAGATAAATCATTAAAACTAAGATAGAGAACTCCATCTTGTGAACGAATTGCTTCTCCAATTTTCTTTTTTTGAGAATTGAAAAAAGATTTAGCCTCTGTTATGTATTCCTCTGTTTTTAACTTCTCCATATTAACCCAAAATTATCTTCATTTATATTGATTTCTATGGAGAAATATAGATTAAAAAATCTCTTAACAACTTTTGAATGACAAGAAATTATTACTTCTTATTTGCAAGAACTTCTTTAATATTCTTATTAAGTATAACCATACTATCGTCTAATTGCTGTTTATTCTTTGTTCCAGTACATACAAGTTTTCCATTGCTAAATAATAAAAATGTAGCATTAGGTTCAATTAATTTGTATACTAATCCTGGAAATTGTTCAGGTTCATATTCTGTATTTTGTAAAGCCAAAGCAAGATAGTTCAAATTAAGTCTTAAATCAATACTTCCAGAAGCTACAATATTTTGAACAGTAATTTTAGGTTTATCAGTTATTTTAACATTAATTCTTCTTAGTTGTTTAATTACTTGATTAATTACTTCTTTAACTTGTGCAATAGATTTTGTTCCTGTGCATACCAAATTACCAGATGAAAAAACAAGAACAGCTGATTTTGGCTTTTTAATTCTTAAAACCAAGCCCGGAAATTGTTCAGGATTATACTCTGTATTTGTCTGAGTTCTAGCTAATTTTGTTAAACTCACAGGTTTTCCTAAAGAAGCAGTAGCAACAATATTTTGAACAGCGAGATTACTTGTCATATCCTTTATAAAGGCACCCCCTTTATAAAGCTATCGTTGTGGATTTTTCTGGAAATCTAACTGCGCCACAATAATCTATTTAAACTAAAATATTGCTTTAAACAAATGAATTATAAGGAAAATATAAAAGAATTTGATGCAAGGAATATTTATTTGTCCATGCTTACTTCAGAAACTGCAATAGAAATAGATAATTATATGCTAGGAAAAGACAATAAAAATGAAGCAGCAAAATATTTATCACAATTACTTAGTGAAACAACACAAGGAGAAAACCTTAAAGCATTATTACCTGGCAATTTTGGAATATTAAGCAATGCAATTTCATCTAGAGAACATTTCCAAGAATATTGGAAAGGTAAAGATACCAGCGATTTAACTTTTCAAATAAATTTAGTAGCAAAAGACTTAGGAGATTTTAAAAATTTAAGAAAAGGCCAACAAATATCATTACTAGAATTTTGCTGTAATCTTACTAAAGAGATTTTAATTCATCGAAACAAATATTATTCAAGAAGTTCTAGACTTGTTGCTTGAAAAGTTAATAATAACTATTTTCTCTTAAAAACAAAAATAGTGCAAATAAACCCATGGTCATTTAAATTTTTCTTTTGGTAAAGCTCAAACTTATTTTTCTTAAATAAATCAAGATAAAATGATTCTTCCCTATTATAATCAATTAATTTTCCAATTTCTGGAATATCCGAATAATGCAATACTTCTTTATATTTTTTGCCGGCAAAAGAAACAATATTATTTTCTATACATAAATCCTTTTTAGATTTTAACTTTTCTTCAAGATATTTTTCATCAGCAACAACCAGAATAAACTTACCTTCTTTATTAAGCATAGAATAAATTTTCTGTGATACTTTTTCTAAATCTTCGGAAGCAAAATGAGGAAACACATAAATTGCTGTAATAAAATCAAATTTTTCATCAATTTGAACCTCTTGAAATGTTTTATTATATGTAATTAATTTAATAGTCTTTTCATAAAATTGACTTTTTCTTATAAAATTTTCATAATTTTTATGAGAAGGTTCACATCCAGCAATAGTGATATTATCATAATGTTTTTTCAAATCATTAGTTAACATTTTTATGAAAAATCCTATGCCAAATCCAATATCAAACAGCTTAATGCTCTTCTCTTTTTTATTCAAAATAATATTTTTAATAATATAATTATTTACAAGATAATTTATCTTTGTTTTTTCTTGATTTTCCCAATTAATTTTATCGTATTGTAAATAAAAGAAATTTTTGTTTTTCATTTTTACTTCTGCCCCTCATATTCTTTTTCAATGTCTTTTAAAGTTGCAATTTCACTAACTGATTTGTCCGGGCGCAAAGCAACAACTCTTGGAAACCTTAAAGCATAGCCAGAAGAATATGTTGGAGATTTTTGAATTTCTTGATAGATAATTGCAACAACAATTTTAGGTTTAACTCTAACATCACGCCCTTCTGCAGAAATTTCTAATGGCTTTAATAACTTTGTTAGTTCTTGAAATGAAACACCTTCTTCTGATTTTTCTTTTATACCCGTGCCTACACGCCCAACTTCTAAAAATTCACCATTATTTTTGCATGCTAAAATAAAACTGCTCAACCATCCTGCTCTTTTTCCAGTTCCAAATTCTGCACCAACAATAACTAAATCTAAATCTCTATGCTCGGGTTTCAACTTAACCATATAACCCACTCTTGAACCTGGCTTATAGATTCCCTGAAGATTTTTTATCATTAAACCTTCTTGATTTGATTTTAATGCTTCATCAAAAAATTCCTTTGCTTTTTTTTCATCATCTGTTATTAATTGTTTTGCAGCAATTATTCTATAAGGAATATTTTTAACAAGTTTTCTTAATAACTTTGTTCTTTCAATAAAAGGTTTATTAATTAAATTTTCTCCATTATAAAAAAGAATATCAAAAACATTAACTTCTACTGGAAAATCTTTAACCATTTTTTCAATGTCATATTTTCTTTTTATTCTCTGACTTATTGACTGGAAAGGCAGATATTTTTTTGTCCTAGGTTCGTAACCAACAATCTCACAATCAATAATAAACGAACTTCCACCAACAAATTTATCCACATATTCAACAACATCTGGAAATTGTTTAGAAACATTTTCTAATCTTCTTGTAAATAAAGTTATTTTTCCATCACTCTTATTTATTATTAATCTAAATCCATCATATTTATATTCAAATGCGGCAGGTTTTCCAACAACTTCAAAACCTTCTGTAATTGAACTAACTTTCTGTGCAAGCATTGCTTTAACAGGAGTGCCAACATGCAAATTAATCTTTTCAATTTCTTTTAAACCTTTTTTAGCAGATTCAAACATTAAAACCATATCAGGATATAAATCATAAGCAGATTGAATTTTTTTAGAAGCTTCTTGTTTTATATCTGGAAAAAAAGCTTCTCCAATTGCATCTCTAATTGTACTTTCCTGCAACCCAATACGCAAATCATTTAATAATATTCTAACTAAATATTTTGCTTCAACTGGTTTTGCTTCTGACAACAAACCTGCAATTAAATCAATCTTCTTCCCAACAGTTCCTTTCCCTTCAAAATCTACTAATAATTTTAATTCATGAATAATTTTTTCTGTAGTTAAATTTTCATGAAACAAATGAGCTTGTTTTTTATTTCCAGTTAACTTTTCAGCAACTTGTCCTAAATCTCCTATTTTTCTCCATTCTTGGATTATTTTTCCTTCATTTTCTCCTGTTGCTTTTGAAATAGCTTTTATTACAGTCTGATTACTTATTCCAATTTGTTTATTGCCATATGCAGGATATATAGTTCCTAATAATAAATAAATAACTTCTTTATCTGAAATAGATAATTTTTTTAAAAAATATGAAATAATTGAAGTTTTTTCAAGACGTTTTGTTGTTGCATTTACTGCTTCATATACTTCACATAATTCAGAATATTTCATAATCTCTCTAAGAAGATATTGTATTTAAGTTTTGTGAGAATAACTTTTTATCTCAATGCTCTTGACTTAGTTCCTGCACTTGTTAATCCTCTAAAAGCTCTTTTTCTATTGTCTTTTTTACAAATCCAATTTATTGTAGGATCGCTTTTTATTTCAGGTACACTTGGATCGACTAAAATAACTTCATAAAAATAATTCATTCCATCTTTTCCAACTTCATAAGAATTAAGAACTTCCAAATTTTGATATTTTCTTCCTGCTCTTTGTTCAGCTACTCCTTGATAACTTATTGCAAGTATTTTTTTAACACTTAATGTTCTTCCTTTTTTTCTTGCTTTTCTTGGTCTTGGTCTTGCTCTTCCGCCTCTTAATATTTTAACTCTAACAACCATAAAACCGTTTTTAGCTTTATATCCTAAAGCTCTTGCTTTGTCTAATCTTAATGGTTTTTCAACTTGTACAATAGCTCCTTCGCTTCTCCATTTAGTCATTCTTTCACGAAGAACTTTTTGATCTGGACTTTTCCAAGATTCTCTTATAAAATGATACATTCCTTTTGTCATGTTTATTCATACGAAAAATGCTTTTTAAATCTTCCTTTTTAAATTATATATGAAGCTGCCAGGATTTGAACTTGGGACCCCTGCCTTATCAGAGCAGTGCTCTACCAGGCTGAGCTACAGCTTCATAGTTTTTTTAACTAAATTTTGTTTATAAGGCTTTGGTTTTTTGCTGTGATAGAAAATCTTACTTTAAGGCAAGTTCAAGAAAAAGTGTTTCGTCTTGTAAATAATAATTTATCAAGGGTAATTTAACATTTAAATCTTTAAAATATATTGCATTATCTGCAAGAGCTTTAATTTCAATTCCATTTTCAAGCAAATTCATATTTATTTTTTTAATAGATTTAACTCCTGGCACAGATATTTCATAAACTATTTTATCTGATAATCTTCTGACATTTGTTTCAGCTTCTTTTCTTGGCAGAGATTTAGAGTTAATCAATAAATCTCTGTCAATCTTAGGAATTTCAACAGATTTTGTTGGCTGTCCAACAATTAAAGGATTTATTTCAATGTTATTTTTTGGCAAATTTGAAATATTTGATATTTTAATTGGTTTTTGCCCAGGGCTAGAAATATGAATACTAAAACTTGAAAAATTGCTTTTAATTGGAACTTCTTTTTTTATTGGAGCATTTTTTAATTCTCTATCTAATTCTGACATTTGTTTGTTAAGTTCATTCATTAAAGAATTGAAAATTCCATTTAACCCTAAGGGCATAGGTTCAAATGTTTCTGAGTCTTCTTTTCCAATAAGTCCGTAATCTTCTTGTCTCAGATTAACTCTAACTCCACAAAACGGGCAAAAATCAAATTTATTGCCAACTTTCTTATCGCATCTTGGACAACGTGATTTAAACATAAAATTCTTAGCAGAAAATAGTTTAAAAAACTTATGTATCGTATCTGTATAAGAATATTTTTATACTATAAAATATCTAAGACTAAATGAACGAACTAACCCTTGAAAAGCTTGGAAGGGAAATTTGTCTAGGGCATATAGTTAATCAGGCAAATGATTGTGCAAAATGCCCTTGGGACAGCACCAAAGATTCTTGTTTAATTAGAAGATATATCCCTGCAAATACTTCCCATCTTATTTATTCAGGGCTTCTTGTTCTGCCAGAAGACAAAAATGGAAAATATCATGAGATTTAATCAATCTAATTTCAAAGAAATTAATAATCAAATACCAAGAATTCCTCATTTAAGATGGAATCTTATTCCTTCAAAAGATTATAATGAAGGAGTTAAATGGTTTTTTCTTATTTTAAGTTATCCAAGAGAAATATCGGTTTATACTTCTAGGATTTATCAGCAGTTAAAACCAATTATGAAACATAATGAAAGTGATGGAGATGTTTTAGAAAGCAAATTAGTCTATCGCCTTATAACTCTTGAAACTCCTAAAGGAGAGGTTGATTTTAACAAAATATATTGTGGAAAAAGAGTTCGTGATGAAAGGCTTTATGACCGTCAGCAAAGAGATGGGCTTGAAGATTATATCTCAAATCAATTAGGTTAATTTTATTAATGCTTAACTTCTATTTAATCTATGGCAAAGAATAAATTTTATGTAACAACCCCAATATATTACCCAAACGACATTCCACATATTGGGCATGCATATACTACAATAGTAGGAGATGTCTTAGCTAGATGGAATTCTTTGTTGGGAAAAGATGTTTTCTTTTTAACTGGAACAGATGAACACGGGAAGAAAATACAAGAAGCTGCAAAAAATCATAATAAACAATCAAAACAATTTGTTGATGAAGTTGTTCCAAGATTTAAAGAAGCATGGAAAAAATTGAATATAAATTATAATCGTTTTATTAGAACAACTGATGAAGATCATAAAAAAACTGTTCAGGAAATTTTAAAAATTGTTTATAAAAAAGGAGATATTTATCTTGGAGAGTATGAAGGTTTTTATTGTGTTCCTTGTGAAGCATATTATCTTGAAAAAGATTTAGTTGATGGATGTTGTCCGGTTCATAAGAAGCAGGTTGATAAATTAAAAGAAAAATCATATTTTTTTAAACTAAGCAAATATCAGAAAAAATTATTAGAATATTATAAAAAATATCCAGAATTTATACAGCCAGAATCAAAAAGACAGGAAATAATTAATAGAGTTAAAGAAAGGCTTGATGATTTAAGTATTTCGCGAACAAGTTTTAAATGGGGAATTGAAATTCCTTTTGATAAATCACATATAACTTATGTTTGGTTTGATGCTCTTACAAATTATCTTTCTGGAGTTGGCTATCAGAATAATAAAAAACAATTTAAAGAATTCTGGCCGGCAGATGTTCATTTAGTTGGAAAAGATATTTTATGGTTTCATGCAGTTATTTGGCCAGCAATACTAATGTCTACAGGGATAAAATTGCCTAAAAAAATATTTGCACATGGTTGGTGGACTTTTGAAAAAGAAAAAATATCAAAATCTCGTGGCAAAGTAGTTAATGTTGATGAATTGATTTCATTTGCAGGAGTTGATTCTGCAAGATACTTTTTGCTTAGAGAAACTCCTTTTGGACAAGATGGAGATTTTTCTTCACAAGCGCTAATTGAAAGGCATAATGGAGAGTTAGCAAATAAATTCGGAAATCTAATTTCAAGAGTTTCAGCTCTTGCTGAAAAAGAAGGAATTAAAAAAACAGAAAATAAGCTGGTAAAAAAATTAAAACTAAAAGAAATTAAAAAGCATATTGATAATCTTGAATTTGATAAAGCATTAAATGAAATATTTTCATTTATAGATATTTGTAACGAATATATTCAGGCTAAAAAACCATGGGAAGATAAAACAAAAGATAAAGATAAAATACTTTATGAATTAGCTGATTCAATAAAAACAATTGCTATTTTGTTATGGCCATTTATCCCTGAAACAAGTGAGAAAATAGCAAAGCAATTTAATTTTAAAATTGATTACCAGTCAATTAAAACTCCATTAAAGCCAGGTAAAATAGAAAAATCTGAGATTTTGTTTAAGAAAATAGAAATAAAAGAAGAAAACAAACAATCAGAGCAACCAAAAGATATTAAAATTATGAATGATAAGAAAATAGAGGGAATAATTACAATGGGTTCAATTGATTATAAAGACTGGGAAAAACTTGATTTAAGAGTTGGAAAAATAATTAGTGTTGAAAATATAGAAGGAGCTGACAAACTATACAAACTTTCAATTGATATTGGCTCTGAAAAAAGAACTGTCTGTGCCGGACTTAAAAAATTTTATACAAAAGAACAATTGAAAAACAAGAAAATAATTCTTTTTGTAAATCTTGCTCCGAGAATGATGAGGGGTATTGAAAGTCAAGGTATGATTTTAGCAGCTGTTAATGAAGATGAAAGTAAAGTTATTCTTATTTCTCCTGAAAAAGACATTGAAATAGGTAGTAAAATCAGATAAGTTACTTCTTCAACCTTAAATTCATCATTATCTTTTCAAAAATCCCATATTCTTCACTATATTCTTTATCAAGAAGTTTAGCTGCAATAACTCTATAACTTCTAGCAGACTTGCTTTTAGGATGAGTTGATAAAATAGAGTTTCTCATTGCAAGAGATTCTTGTATATTTTCATCTTCAGGAACAATACCTAAAATTGGAAGTTCAAGCATTTCTTTAATGTTAGCTAAAGGCATTTCACTTTTATTTCCTTTAACTCTTGTGATTATAACTCCTTTAATAGTTTTTCCCATACTTTCAGCAAGTTTAGCAGTTTTCAAAGCATCTGTAACAGCAGGCATTTCTGGATTTGTTACAATTATAATTTCATCAGCAATTGAAAGAGCAGTTGTTGCTTCACTCCCTAAACCTGCTGCTGAATCAAAAATAACAATATCAGAAACTTTTCTTAAATCTTTTGCAACATTAAAAAGTTCTTTTTCATCTATACTCATAAGCTCTTTAATTGAAAGAGAAGAAGGAATAACTTTTGCTCCAGAATCATGCTCATAAATTGCATCAACCAAATCTGCCTTACCAGAAAGCACATGATTTAAAGTAACTGGTACAACAGGAGCACCTAAATGCAAACCAACATTAGGTGTTGATAAATTAACATCTACAAGGGTAACATCATGATCAAAAAGACTTATAGCAGTAGCAAGATTAACAGCAGTAGTTGTTTTTCCGACACCACCTTTCCCTGAAGTAATTACGATAAACTTTGACATTTTAGCAATTTTTTAGTTTCCTTTGAATTAGAAAACAGTCGTTTTCTGAAACTAAGATGAGAGAAATTGTTTAAGATAATTTATAAACTTTTCTAAGGTAACTGAATACTCCTTTAGCTTGTCTAAATTGATTTTTATAACCTCTCCACGGTATGTTACTTTCAAAGCAACATTTTTTCTAAATTCTCCCTCAGATTCTTTTTGAAGTTCTTCAACCCTCCTAAACATTTCATATAAATCAATTGTCTCAAGGACAATAGACTCTTTTTTAAAAATCTCTTTTAAAATATCAATTTTCTGTTTTGGAGACTGAGGAATTGACTTAATTATCTTCTTTTTCTTCGCATTTTCCAAAAGACGGTCTAATCCATAATCAATCATAATTGTCCATCTAAGAATAAGATTAACTATAACTTCAGAAGTCTTAGTATATTTCAAACTAACATAAAGTAGGTGATCTGCACTTATTTTTTCTTTAATAATTCTGTCCATTTATTACACTTTAGGCCGTTTTTGATAAAAATGAAATTAGAATCCACAGCAAGCCAGTATATATATTTTATTATAATAAAAATAACTGACAAGATTTGTGGGAAATTGGGTATTACATTCTAATAGGTTAATATCCTCGTTAGGCGTAGGAATTAAAGGCAGCGCTAGTATAAATACCTTTTGTTTAAAAGAAAATAAGCCTAAAACCTATAATCAATCAAAAAGATTAAAAACAAGCCCTTTTTCTAAGATAAATGGTAATGATTGGACTTGAAATACACGGATATCTCGCAACTAAAGAAAAGCTTTTTTGTAAGTGTAAGAATGAAAATAAAAATATAACACCAAATACAAATATTTGTCCAATCTGCACAGCTCAGCCAGGTTGCAAACCAATGCCTCCAAATGCAGAAGCAATTAAAAAAATAATTCAAATTGCATTAATGCTTAATAGTAAAGTTAATACTCATGAAATTGGAAAAAAATTAATCTGGCAGAGAAAACATTATAATTGGCCTGATTTACCAAAAGGATATCAAAATACTATATCTGGAGCTCATGCCATTCCAGTTGCTGAAAAAGGAAAGTTCTTAGGAATTAATATTACAGAAATGCATTTAGAAGAAGATCCTGCAGCTTGGGACCCTGAAACCGGTTGCATAGACTACAATCGTTCAGGCGCACCACTAATAGAAATTGTTACAGAGCCAGAATTTAGCTCATCAGAACAAGTTGCAGACTGGTTAAAAAAACTAATTTTAACATTATCATATATTAAAGCAATTGATAAAGAATCGGGAATAAAAGCAGATGTAAATGTCAGCATTCATAATTTATCTGAAAGAACAGAAATAAAAAATATGCATTCAATTTCTGAAATAATTAAAGCAATTGAATATGAACTTAAAAGACATTCAAAAGAAAAACCTAAAACAAAAGAAACCCGTCGATGGAATTCTGAAACCGGAAAAACAGAGCAAATGAGAGAAAAAGAAGCTGCAGCAGATTATCGGTTTATTTCAGACCCGGATTTGCCAGTAATTAAAATATTTGATAAACAAGTTAAAGAAATTAAAAAACAACTTCCAGAAACTCCTCAAGAAAAACTTGAGAAGATAATTAAAAAATATAAGATAAGTCAGAAAGATGCAGAAGTTTTAACAAATAATTTAGAACTTGTTGAATTCTTCGAAGCTGTTTCAGAAAAAATAAATCCACAGTTTGCACTTCATTGGGTTACTGGAGAATTATTAAGAATATTAAATTATAATAAAACAACTTTAGACCAGGTAAACATAAAACCCGAGCATTTTATAGAGTTAATTCAATATGTTCACGATAAAAAATTAACCGAGCTGAAAGCAAAGCAAATATTAAATAAATTTATTCCAAGCTCATTTTCACCAAAAAGTGAATTAGAAACCTCAGCGAGAATTTCAGACAAATCTCAGCTTGCAAACTGGGCAAAAGAAGCAATAAAAAATAATCCTCAGGCAGTCCAAGATTTCAAAGCAGGAAAAGCAGAGGCTCTTAATTTCCTAATAGGAATAATAATGAAACTTTCAGAGCGCAGAGCAGACTATGCTCTTGCCAAAGACGAGCTGTTAAAGTTGCTGAGGTAAAATTTTATTCTCTCAATCATGCTAGCAAACCTAATTTGTTCAGATAATTGGGGAATAGAAATTTCTCTGCCATCATCTAATTTTATTCTGCAACAATATTTATTATAATCTGAATCATCTCTATCTCTCATGCCCCATTGCCCATCTTGATTTTGTAAATACTCTGGAATAATTTCAAGTTCCTCAATAATTCCACAATGAGAATCATGCCAGCACAAAGTATCAGCAACTTTAATAGCATTTTCTGGAATATTTTCACTATGTTGATAATTACCAATAGAATGAAACTCGTTAAAAACAACTTTATCCCAAATATTAAATTTAAGTTTCATAATAAAGTAATATTTAATAGCTTTATCAATTTTATTATACTAAATTCATTTTTATATGGAGTGCTCTGCACTTTAAATAAACTGCTGAGATAAAACTTTATTCTTACTCATAAATCTTATCGTGATGATCAAAATCTAAAATTCTTACAATTCCTCTAAGATAATCTATTTCAAAAGTTAGGACAAAATGCCCAAAATGAATTCTTCTTTCACCTTTCATGTTTCCTCTTAATGGCTTAAAATGTTCTGGATTTATTTTAAGCTCTTCAATCTTTTTTGTTATTGCTTCAAAAAGAACTTTATTTTTCTTAGCTATTTTATAGAATTTTCTATCAGCTAATTCAGAAACCTCAATAATATACATAAAAAAACTAAATTAATTTATCTTATATATCTTTTCTTAAAATCATCAACTTTAACAAATCTACCTTTTCTAATTGTTTCAAGTTTCATGAGATATTCTTCTCTAACTTTAGGGCTCTCTGCCATTTGAGCTTGTATAAATATCTCAACCTGTTTACTCATACTTATACCATTTGCCTTGCAAAACTCAGAAAACTTCTTGTAAACTTCTTCATTTAAGTTAAATGTCTTTAATACCATGTTATTTAATATTAAATAAGGTTATTTAAATATTTCTAATCAAGTTTTAAATTTGCTGAGATGAATGAACTTCTGTTAAATGATATAAACAACGACTAGTTGATATTTTTCTGCCATCATCTAATTTTACTGTGTAACGATAAAAACGTGGATCGTCATCATACAGTACGTTAAATGGTGAATTATCCTCTTCTGATTTAGGAAATAATCTCTTCTTACTAGTTATTGTTCCAAAGTTATACTCGATATAACCTCTAGTATGCCCATAAAGCATCTTATAAAAAGAACTATCTTTATCAAGCTCATTAATATCCCGCTCATCCCCATAAACACATCTATCTCCTACTCTAAATCCTCGTTTCATAAAAATATTATTTCCAAATAGTTTATTAATATTACTATACTAAAAACATCATGCACTACAAATGCGAAAACTGCCAAAAAATGATTCAAGATTATTGGCGAATGATTAAATGCCAAATAAACAAAAAAGACGAAATCTATTTCTGCAGTGATTCCTGCAAAGAAGAGTTTGAGAAAAAGAAGAGGAAATAATAATTAAATAAACATAACATATTGGTTTGTGCTGTGCAAAACCTTCCTATTTTAACATCATTTAAACATTGATTAATAAGTTATTAAAATTTAAATCATATTTAATCTTTAGATGTCACATTTCCTAATAAGGAGGGTAGAGCGGTAGGGAAACTTGGTTCCCTGCGCTACTTAATCAAACCCAACTCCAAAATAATTGCTCCAATTAAAAGCAAAGAAATAATTAGAATAACTAACCAATTTATTGGTAGCCAATACTCTGGTTTTCTCTCACTGTATTTTTTAGATTGATAATTCATTAATAAAATTAAAATCCCTGTCAAACCTCCAGAAACAACCCCTCCAATTCCTAATATATTTTTAAAATCAAGTAAATTAAAAAAACTTATCAGCAAATACAAAGCCAAAGGCAAAATTGAAACTAAAATAAATGCATTTCTTTTATTAATTTTCAAATCAGTTTTAAACATATCTCTTAAAGCAAAACTTAAAACAAAAAAACTGGTAGTCATTGTAAAAACTCCGAGGAGTCCAATTAACCTGCCAGAAGATAAAGTTGCAACTTCTTTAACCTCTATTCCAAAAGCCCCAACAAAAGCAAGTGTAAATAATAAATAAGCAATAATCGGAACAACACTTCCAATAATCAATGCTTTTTTTAAATTACTTTTATGATATTCCATTACTCTTCCAACTTCAGGAATTGCACTAAATCCAAGAAGTGAAAATAAAACAACCCCCATTGGAACAAAAAACATATTCCAATTATTATAAGAAAGATTTTCAGCTTTTAAATTAGGAAAAAAATAGAAAAATATTCCTATAATTATAATTAAAACCAAAAAAACTCCATAAGATTCAACTTTTTTCAAACCTCTAAGCCCTTCTCTTAATAACAAAGTCATAGCTAGCCAGAACAAAATTCCAAAAATAATTGCATATTGTCCGCTTCCAAATATTACATAAGATAAACTCTGCCCTTCACCAATTAAATATGCAATTAAAGCTGCATAAATTCCAAAAACCATTGCAAACACCATTAACCATTTTCCAAATTTGCCAAGATATTTTTCAGCATAACCTGTTAACTGATGATTTCCATGAGTTCTAAGCATTACTTCACCCATATACAAATGAACAAAAAGCATTAAAGCTCCAAGAATCAAGAGCCAAAATACTCCAATTAAAAATCCAGATTTTGCAAATACATAAGGCAAACCTAAAATTCCTGCTCCAATTATAGTTCCTATTAAAGTAAAACTTCCTGCTAGCAATGTTTTTCCTCTCACTCTTTTTTCCATTTTAAAATTAATCTTTTATGGGTCTAAGAGGATTTGAACACTTCAAAACAAAGTTTTGAACGTCGCCAAGAATTTTATTCTTGTGCGCTTACAATTTATTTAAATTGTAAGGTGAAAATCCTCTACCCTTTTTAATGGGTCTAAGAGGATTTGAACCCCTATCGCCCGGTCCGAAGCCGAGAGCTCTATCCAGGTTAAGCTATAGACCCACAATAATTCTAATAATCTTGCCTTTAATATCTTTGCTTTACATAAGATTAATAAATCTAATTTATCTCATAAGTTCATGAAAAAACTTCATATAACTCTAACAACAATTACAATAATAATACAAATATTCACAATAGTTGCATTAGTTTATCTTAACATAAATTTAATTACTCTTCAAAATACAACAAGTCTTGCATTAAATAAAACTATTACCGATTTTGATAATAAACTTTCAAACAATCAACAAAGAAACGATGATAAAATGCTTGAACTTACAAATAATTTAGTAAATACCCAAAGAAGCTTAGCAAGTCAAATGGAACAATTAAAAGCAGATACAACTGCTGATTTCTCTAGAATTATTCCAACAGTTCTAAAAGGAGTTGTAAGTGTATCAACAGATGTTGCACAAGGTTCAGGATTTATAATAAGTAAAGAAGGTTATATTGTAACAAATGCTCATGTTCTTTCTGGAGGGCATTACGCAAGAATTCTCCCATATCAAAGCGACAAGTGGATTTCAGCAGAACTAATCGGCTATGATTTAAATATGGACATTGCAGTATTAAAAATAACTTCTGCAGAAAATTATTTAACATTTGAAAATTCAGATAATGTTCAAATAGGTGAAAAGGTAATTGCTCTTGGAAATCCACTAGGATTATCTTTTTCAGTTAGTGAAGGAATAATAAGTGCTCGTGATAGGGAAGGAATAAATAATCTAAATGCTTATTTCCAAGTTGATGTACCATTAAATCCAGGCAATTCAGGAGGGCCTTTAGTAAATAAAGCAGGAAAAGTAGTTGGTATAAACAATTTTAAACTACAAGATTCTGAGAATTTAGGATTCTCACTAGAATCAAACTATGCAAGAGATGCAATAAATAAAATATTAAATGAAGAACAAATAGGAGTTACAATATAATGACAGAAAAAAAAGACATTGGAATCACTGCAAAAAAAGAAGAAGATATGCCTGAATGGTATTCACAAGTTTGTTTAAAATCAGAACTTGCAGATTACGGTGTAACAAAAGGAACAATGGTAATACGTCCAAATGGATATGCTATATGGCAGAAAATTCAAGATTATTTCAATGAAAAAATTGTAAAAAAAACAAATGCTCGAAATGCATATTTTCCACTATTTATTCCAGAATCATTTTTTAAAAAAGAAACAGAACATGCAAAAGGATTTACCCCTGAAGTTGCATGGATTGATACAAAAGTAACTGGTGAAGGAGAAAGACTTGCAATACGTCCAACATCAGAAACAATAATGTATGATTCTTATTCTAAATGGATTCGTTCATACAAAGACTTACCTTTAAAAATTAATCAATGGTGCAATGTTGTCCGATGGGAAACTCAAGCTACAAAACTTTTTCTAAGGTCAAGAGAATTTTTATGGCAAGAAGGCCATTGTGTCTATGAAACTGAAAAAGAATGTAAAGAAGATACAATAAATTACATTAAATTATATTCAAAATTATGTGAAGAATTATTAGCCTTGCCAGTTATAGTTGGAATGAAAACAGAAAAAGAAAAGTTTGCAGGAGCAAAAACAACATATACAATTGAAGCATTTATGCCAGATGGAAAAGGACTTCAATGTGGAACTTCTCATGAATTAGGGCAGGGTTTTGCAAAGGCATTTAAAATTTCATATTTAGGAAAAGATGAAAAACCAAATACTCCGTGGCAAAATTCCTGGGGAATTTCAACACGATTAATTGGAGCATTAGTAATGACTCACAGTGATAATAAAGGACTTGTCCTTCCTCCAAATATAGCAGAAAATAAAATAGTAATAATCCCAATTATAAAAGGAAATGAAAAAGAAATTGAAAAGATTTTAAAAGAAGCTGAAAAAATCAAAAAAGAACTTCAGTATTTCAATCCAATTCTTGATGAAAGAAAAGAATATACTCCGGGCTGGAAATATAATGAATGGGAAATGAAAGGAATTCCAATTAGAATTGAAATAGGACCAAAAGATTTAGAGAAAAAATCTGTTATATTAGTAAGAAGAGATAATGGGGAGAAAAAATCAATTAAAACGGCTGTATTAAAAAAAGAAATTGAAAAAGAATTAAATGAAATACAAAATTTATTATTTATAAAAGCAAAAAAATATTTAGAAAGTCAAATTGTATCTGCTAAAAATATGCAAGAACTGATAAAAAATATTAGTCAAAAAAAATTAGTAAAAGTAAATTTCTGCAGTCAAGAACCATGTGAAGAAAATATAAAAGAAAAAACAGGCGGAGCTTCTTCTAGAGTTATTCCTTTTGATTCAAAAGTTTCAAAAGATGCAAAATGTATTTATTGTGGAAAGCCAGCTAAGATTGAAGTTTACTTTGCAAAAAGCTATTAATTTAGGAAAGCTTCCACTAGCTATATTAATTTTTCACTTTAATTTATTTTTATACTTCTTCAAAAGTTAAACCATAAACCCTTGGAAATAATTCATCTCGCAATACATTTGATGCATCCATCACTTCCTGGTCATGCGTAAAGCCCCTTCCATCTTCATTGATGAAAATAGGCTGAAGCAAGTCATATGGCTTTTCTATTTCATGTTGTGTCATTTTATTTTTTCTCCATTTATTTTTTCTCCATTTATTTTTTCTCAAGAAATAATCAGAATTTTCCAACCTAAATTAGTGTTATGTAAGATTTAATTCAGGTTAGAAAATGTTTGTCTGAATTAAATCAAGAGAATCGATTTAGCAACTAAATTAGCTCTATTACATTTCACTTTATTCATATGTGCTATTCTAGTTTGCATTTATTATTATATCTCAATAAGTATATATACTTTTCGATTGTTGAGAAAAAATATGAATTAGATATGTTTATTAATCTCATTTTTTTCAATTTTTTATGTTAAGCAAAGAACAATGTGAAGAAATTAAAGAACATCTTAATGCAAGCCAAAATCCAGTTTTCTTTTTTGACAATGACTGTGATGGCCTAATGGCATTTGTACTTATGAGAAGGTATATTGGACGAGGTAAAGGTGTTGCAATAAAATCTTTCCCAGAACTTGATAAGACTTATGTAAGAAAAGTTGAAGAATTTAATTCAGATTATATTTTCATTTTAGATAAGCCTCAAGTATCCCAAGAATTTATTGAAGAAATTCAAAGCAAAAATATTCCAATTGTATGGGTTGACCATCACGATGTAGAAATGAATTTTAAGGATAAAAATTTATTTTACTATAATCCTGCAAAAAATAAAAATAAATCAAATGAACCAACAAGCTATCTTGCATATAAAATTACTGGAAATAAAGAAGATATGTGGTTAGCAATGGTGGGATGTATAGCAGATAATTTTATGCCCGAATTTTATAAAGAGAACTTTTCAAAATATCCTGAATTATTCAAAAAAATTTCTAGTTCAGCTTTTGAAGTTTTATATGAAACTGAATTTGGAAAATTAATAATGATGATAAATTTTGCACTTAAAGATAGAACAAGTAATGTTGTTTCAATGATTAATCTTTTAGTTAAAATAAAATCGCCTTTTGAAATATTAAAAGAAGATGATAAAAATTATATGATAAATCAAAGATATAAATATATACAAAATTTCTATACAAATCTTCTTGAAAAAGCAAAGAAGATTGCAAGAACTTCAAATAAAATTGTATTTTTTCAATATGGTGGCGAATTCAGTATAAGTGCAGATTTAGCAAATGAGCTGTCCTATTGTTTTCCAGGTAAAGTTATTATTGTTGCATATTTAAAAGGTTCAATTGCAAATATTTCTATAAGGGGTAAAAACATAAGAACAATAACAATTAATGCAGTTAAAACAATTGAAGGAGCAACAGGCGGTGGCCATGAAAATGCAACAGGTGCAAAAATGAGTAGTGGTGATCTCTCTAAATTCAGAGAATTCTTTGAAAAAGAAATAAGAAAAAATTATAAAAAATAAAAAAACAGGCAATTACTTTAATTCATAAACTGCCTGTACATTTGCAGTAATTGTAAGTGCTTGAGGTGAAATCTTTGTAGATGCAGATTTCATTTCAGCAGAACTTGCACCCATAGCCCGATTGTCATAAGCCATGTAAGGCATGTAATTATAATTGCTTGTACTTATTGAAATTAATCTTCCTATTGTTCCTCCAGAGCCTCTTGCAACTGCTTCAGCCTTGTTTCTTGCATCACGAGTAGCATTTTCAATTGCTTGTGCTTTAAGTTCATTTTCTTTCTGAACACTTACTTCAAAATTAATATAGCTTATAATTGCTCCTGCATCAACAGCTTTGTCAATAACAGTTCCTGCAAAATTATATTCTTTAAGTTTAACTTTTAACTGATTTGTTGCCTTATATCCTTTCAAAGTCTGCTGTCCATTATTCCAATCATAATCTGGATAGATATTATATGAAATTGTTTCTATATCTTCATCCTTTAAATTCAAATTTTTTAATGCAGACATTACTTTTTCACTTATTAAAGAATTTGCAGTTTTTGCATCATCTGCACTTTTATTAGTTGTTTCAATAGTAATATAAATTGAAACAAATTCAGGTGAAGCAGTTAACTCAGAATTTCCATCAACACTTATCTGTGATTTTTGCCCAGGAGCAATTGTATTTGTATAAACATATGCCCCAACAGCTAAAAATGCCACCACAAGAATCACAATAATTGCATTTTTTCCTAGATCCATTTTTACCTCCTTATAATTTTCTCCAGTTTAATATCATATAAATCATTAGAGCAAAAATTCCTCCAAGTAAAAACCAAAGCCAGATTTCAGGCATTATATTAATTAAACTTCCAGCTGAAGTAGTCATACTTGCAGGTGCAGAGCCAGCAGAAATGCAATCTGAACCTGCAGTACAATCTGAACCTACAATCTCAAGTGCTTTTGTCTGAAAATTTGTAGAAATATTGCTTGTATAAAGTTTTAATAAAAATGCACCTATTCCAGTTGCAAGCAATGCAGAAATAATTCCAGTAGTATTAGAAGAATTTTTAGGTGAAATTAAAATTGATTTTTTTGCAACCCTATAAATTAAAACCTTTTTCCCTTTAACACTCCAAAAGTAATTCTTAGTTGTTTCAATAAGTCCACATTCAACAAGTTTTTTTATATTATAATTAACAGTATTTGCAGGGATATTCAATTTCTGGGCAATTTCAGTTTCACTTGATTCATTATCTGCTAAAAACTCAAGAATTTTTTTAGAAGTTTTATTTGAGAGAACATCTGCTAAAACAGATAGTTTATCATCATCAAGCGACACTACAACATATTTTTTATTCATGATTATATAATAAAAAACCTATATTTAAATCGTTTGATAGGTTCAAGAGAGATTGAAGCTAATCTTTTTCTGTTATATAGTATAGAAAACCAATATATTTTTAAAGCAAGATGAAATATTATTAACATGAATAAATGGGTTGAAATCCTCTTAGGATTAATCTTGGTTTTAGGTGCAGTATTCCTTGTTTTTGGAAATATGACACCGACCTGGGCACAAGCTACTTGGGTAGTACTAAAGGGCGGAATCGTATGGGGAGTTTTCTTTGTAGGTTTATTATTCCTTATGCTAGGAATAAGTGACTTGAAAGGATAAAATAATAAGAATGCAAACAAATTAATTTTATATTTTTTTAATTTTATAATTTTATATTTGTTAAAGGTTTTAATGAGTTTAGAGAATAATACAACTTTACCAAATCTTACATCATTTTAGTAAAGCATTATCAGTTTAAGTTATTTGTATAGATTATAATAAACTACTATCTATCAAAAAAACAATGGGCCACCGCACCATAAATGGTGCGGTTTGTGACAGGCCCTTGTTTTTAGATTCCCAAAAAAATTCGCATAAACAAGCAACCGCAACATAAATATTGCGGATTTTTTTTAGGATTAATAAAAAGTTTAGATTCAACATTTCAAGATAATATAATAAGGAATTTTGCTTGGCAAAATTCCCAATCAAAGAGCCGAGCCGAGAAATTTTGCAAGGGCTAATTAAATATACTCGCGAGCGAAGTTTCGAGTAGAAGCGAAGCGATATTAATTAAACATACCATATCTTTGCCTAACTTTAAGTTGTTTAAATATAGATTAATTAGTTTACACAAATTTCAATCAAACAATATCTTTAGATGCCACATTTCCAAATAATATAATATCTAGCATAGCTAGCAATCTTATCACCACACAAATCTATTAAAATCTCGTAATAAATATTAATTTATGGAAGAGGTACAAAAGCCAGTATTTAATAAAACTCAATTTATAGGAAGCTCGCCTCCTGAAATATTTGTTGGCAAATATGATTATCCTCACATTTATACCGGAATATTAGCCCCAATACAAAGCGGAGATACAGATGAATTTTCAAATCCAGAAACCTGGTTTAGAAAAAGAGCAACAATTCAGCAAGTCTTAGATTATAGAAAAAATTTAATTTATTCGCGTTTTAAAACAGATATAAAAAAAGTTAGAGTTGAAAGCAAACTTCATACTGCCCTAAATCAAGTAGCAATGGCTAGTAAATCTGTAAATGCAGAGTTTATTCTTAATCGAGCTCCTTCTTTTAACCCAATTAAAGAAAATTCTGTCCCACTAATTGGCAATCCTGCCCCTTTAAAAAATATAAACATTCAAGAAAATCCAAAAATAGAAAAAAAAGTTGACTATCTTGTAAATGATAGTTATATAAAAGCAAATCAAGGAATCAAAGAGCTATATCAAAATAAAATTCAAATAAGCAACATTGTCAAAATTCTTTCAGCAGGATTATTGGGGATGAAGAAACAAAGAAAAATGGTTCCAACAAAATGGGCAATAACTGCAGTAGATGATTCTATTTCAAAGGAAATGTTAAAAAAAATAAAACTATTTCCAGAAATTAACGAATTCCAACTTTTCCATAGCGAATATCTTGGAAATCATTATGAAATTCTCCTGCTCCCCGATAAATTTTCATTTGAAGTAATAGAAATGGCTATGAAATACCCGGGAGTCTGGCATGATTATGAAGGATTTTTCCCAAGAAAAGAATATGCTTCAAGTGTTACAGGAGCTTATTATGCAAATCGTCTTGCTTTAAGTGAATATTTAACAAAAATTCATCGTCAGGCATCTGCAATTTTCTTCCGTGAAGTTCGCCCAGAATATACTTCCCCATTAGGTGTAGGTATTTTAAGGGAAGTAACTCGTTCAGCATTTCAAAGTCAGCCAGAAAAATATTCAACACTTAATGAAGCACTTCAATCAATTCAAACTCGTCTTCAGCTTCCAATATCTCAATTCACAGACAAATCAATTATCTTAAAAGAGCGAGGCAAACAAAAACGGCTAAATCAATGGTTTTAAATTAATTTTTAATGTTATAGTGAATTATAATAATTTAATTAATTATCTATCAAATACTCGAAAATTTATGCAAATAAATTTTTCAACTCTACCAATTATCTAATATCCACAATTTTTGCTTTGCAAAAATTGTTTTCAATTTACTTCACAAAAAAAATCAGCCCTGTCTCAATAATTGCAGCTATAACAAGCAGAGGAACAATAACAAAAATAAAGATACGTATTGACTCGCGGAAATAATTCTTAAATGTTAAAGCTGGAGTTTTGCTAAATGCAAAAGTTCCAAACTTAACTCCTAAAGCAATTGCAATTATCACAGCAGGTAATTCAAATATTCCATGAGGAAAAAGTTTCCATAAAACAAGAATACCAGAAGCACCAATAGATTTCTCTGAAATAAATCCTAAAACATAACCATTAGATAATGCAGTTAATAATGGAAAAAGTCCAAAAAAACATCCAGAAATAATTGATATAAAAGCAACTGAACAATTATTTGAAAAAATAAACCAAAGCATATCAAAAAATCCAAAACCTTTTGTATTTTCAACTAACTCTTCAACCATTTTTTTAACTAAATCAACAATATAATCTGGTTGATATAAAAATCCAACAATTAATGCCCCAATAAATAAAATAATAACTAATAAAATAAAATATTTCAAAGACTTTAAAAATTTCCAGCTTTTTGAATAATTTTTTCTTTCCGAATTAATAAAATAAGCTAAACCAAAAAAATAAGCAGTTGCAAAACCAATAATTTTAAGTGAAATAAGTAATACAAATTTATCTCCTGTGATATTACCATAAAACGAGCTAAATAACATTATAATGAGCCCTAATAAAGAAAAAAGTATTAATAATCTTCTTTTAACATTTTTAATCTTTTTCATTGGATATACCTATTAAGCAATTTAACTTTTTTTGCATATTTAATTCTTAAATAAAATCCAAAAACTAATCCTGCTATAAATCCTCCAAAGTGTGCCATATTTCCAATTGGTAATGTAACAAACAAACCTACAATTACTAAAGGCAATATAGCTACAATAGGAATAATCCAAAATGGAATTTTCAATGGCAATGCAATTTTTAAGAGTTTAGGATTAAAAGAAAATATTGCAAATAAAGAAATAAACATATAAATTTGTACAAAGAAACTGATTATTCCAAATACTGATGAATCTGCAATTAAAGTATTAAAAACTGCTTCTGCAATAATCGCTAAAAGCGGTCCTACAATCAAATAAACTTTTGCTCTAGGCGTTAACACTGCAAGCACTCCTAAAAGTCCAAAAATTGCTCCAGAAGCTCCAACTCCTGCAACATTCGGATCTCCAAATATTTTCATTCCTAAATCACTATTTCCAAACATAACTGAAAGCAAAGCAAAAAATAATCCTGCAAATAATCCTGCAATTATATAAAACCATAAATACCTTTTTCTGCCAATTAATTTTTCAACAAATCTTCCAATAAAATATAAAGAAAACATATTAAAAAATAAATGTGCAAACCCTGCATGCATAAACATACTAGTTAAAAATGTCCAGAGATATTTACCCTGTAAAACATATGCAGGTGTTAAAGTAATATACTTTACAAAAGCTGGATTAAAAATAAAGACAATTGAAAGTATAACAAAAATAAGGACATTAATAAAAATAAGCCAAGTTGTAATGCTAATGCTCTTAATAAATGAAGAAAATAAATTTCTTCCTAAATTTCTATGGGTATAACGCCTTAATTGATTATCCATATTTTAAAGAATATTTTTTGTTTTAAATTACTTTGCTTTCTTGCCTTTTTTCTTACTAACTGGCTTTTTAACTTTTTTTGCAGTAGGTTTTTTAACTTTCTTATTTTTTGTAGCAGTCTTTTTTCTTTCTATTTGGGCAAGTCTTCTTTTCTCTGCTTTTTCCTTTTCTAATTTTTTCTTATCACTTTCCATTTTCTTAACTCTTTTATCTTCAACAATATCTAATTCTTTATTAATTTCCTCAAGCTGTCTTTTCAAACGATTTATATTTGAGCTAATTTCACTTATTGATTTTTTATTATCGTTTAAAACATAAACTTCTCCGCATTCTGGGCAGAGAAAATTATTCAATAATGCATTTTCTTCGCTAACTTCTGCACTGCATGAAGGACATATATAAAATCTTTTCATTTCACGCACTTTAAGCTGCCCTTCTAATTGATTTATCTGTTCAACAATATTTTTCTGTAAAATTAAAAGAGCTTTATCAGTATTAAATGTCCAAAAATAAGTATACCATCCTTTTTTCCTATCTTTTTTTCTTACAAATGAAACAAGTCCTTCATCAGAAAGTTTATATAAAATATTTCTTGTCTGATTAATAGTTAAATTTAATTTTTTCGCAATTAGAAATTCATTAACATTTTTCTTATCAAAAAGTAAATTTACTATCGGGCCGGTGTTTTTTCCAGCAACCATAGTTGCTACGTCCCTCATAAGGTCTATTTTCATTTTTTTATTACAAATACATAGATTAATATAGTTTTCTATAGCCCAATTTAGAAAGTGTTACTATTAAAAAATGAAACTAAACATATAAATAGAAAATTTCAAAATTAAGATAATGGGTTTTTTCAAAAAAAGTAGTGAAAAAAAAGAAGACATGTCTAAATTGCCAGGGCTTCCACCTTTACCAGAAGAATCTATTAAAACTACTTATCCTCCTGAAAAAGCTTTTCAACCAGAACAGAGAAAAAATTTCACTCTTCCTTCTTTTCCAGACTCTAATTTTGGTCAAAAAATGAATCAAGAAACAATTAAAGGAGCAATTACAGAAAAAAATAATGAAGAAAAACCAATTGGAGGATACATACCTCCTCAAAAAGCAAAAACTCAAGAAATTAGCGATATTAAATCAGTAAGGTCGCTTCAACCTTCGGAATTTGAAATGCGAGAAATGAAGCCAAGAACAATGGAAATCTCAGATTGGAGTCAAAATAAACCTCAACAATCTGAATGGGTTCCAAGCAGACTGCAAAAATCTCAGCAAATGCCTATTCAAAAATATGAAACTCAAAGAGAATTTCAAAAAATAAAAAAAGCAGAACCCCTATTTATTAAACTTGAAAAATTCGAAAGTACAATTTCTACATTTAATGAAATAAAAATGAAAATATCAGAAATTGAATCCCTTTTAAGAAATATTCGTGAAATAAAGTTAAAAGAAGAAAAAGAATTAAGTGATTGGGAAAAAGAAATAGAAATGATTAAGGCTCGTTTAGACCAAATTGATCGTGAAGTTTTCAAAATCTAAAATGGTAGACAACTCAATTTATTCTAAAATTGAATATGGAGATGCAATTGTAGCAAAAAGAGAAATTCTTGAAATGCAAAGAAATTTGCTTAACACAATGCAAAAAATTGAATCTTACAAAGAGTTAAGAAAAAAAGAGTTAATGCTTAAACTAAAACTTAAAAATAATTTAAAAGAAATTCGTGAAAGATTTATTAAAATTAATAACCACGTACCACAAACAAAAGGCATAAAAAAGCCAAAAATAATTCACGCCAAAATGCGGGAAAAAGAGGTAAAGAGGAATCTATCAATTGAAGAGCAGCTCCTTGACATACAACAAAAGTTAAGCGAGCTGCACTGATTCCTCTTAAAAATATTAATTCTTAGGATTAATAATATATTTTTACCAAACTTAAATAGATTATATTGAAAATTAATCAGTTTAGATTTTACTTTAGTAATAATTTTAGAGTCATAGATTCCAAATATTATAATAACAAGTTTTCAAAGAAAACTTGCAACCTCTGCGAGCACAAAGTGCGAGCAGTTAGTAAACATACAATAATTTTTTAAACATCCCATTCTTACCATTTTAATGAAACCAGTCTTAACTCGGCAAGAACTTATTAAAGAATATCAAGAATTTTACAAATCAAAAAACCATGCAATTATTCCTTCATCACCATTAATCCCTGAAAATGACCCAACAGTATTATTTACAACAGCAGGAATGCATCCTCTTGTCCCGTATTTGCTTGGCCAACCACATCCTTTAGGAAAAAGATTAGCAGATGTTCAAAAATGCATAAGAACCCAGGATATTGAAGAAGTTGGTGATCCTTTTCACCATACTTTTTTTGAAATGATGGGCAACTGGAGCTTAGGAGATTATTGGAAAAAAGAAGCAATAACTTATTCATTTGAATTTTTAACAAAAGTTCTTAAAATACCAATTGAAAAACTTGCAGTATCTGTTTTCACAGGAGATAAAGATGCACCAAAAGATGAAGAATCTGCAAAAATCTGGATTTCTTTAGGAATTCCAAAAGAACGAATAGCTTATCTTCCAAAAAAAGATAATTGGTGGGGTCCTGCAGGAGAATCTGGCCCGTGTGGCCCAGATACTGAAATGTTCTTTTACACCGGTCAAAAAACCCCAAAAATATTTGATACAAAAGACAAAAAATGGGTTGAAATAGGAAATGATGTTTTAATGGAATATAATAAAACTAAAAAAGGTTATGAAAAAGCATCTCAAAAAAATGTTGACTTTGGAGGAGGTGTTGAAAGAACACTTGCAATACTTAATGACCTAGATGATAATTATCAATCATCAATTTTCCAACCAATAATAAATGAAATAGAAAAAATTTCTAAAAAATCATATAAAACTGAAGAGAATAAAAAAGCTATGAGAATCATTGCTGACCATTTAAGAGCTGCAGTTTTTATATTAGGTGACATAAGAGCAGTAAAACCTTCAAATGTTTCACAAGGCTATGTTCTAAGACGTTTAATAAGGCGGGCAATTCGTTATGGAAAAATATTAGGTATAGAAACGAACTTCACAGCTTCAATTGCAAGAAAAATAATTCCAATTTATCCAGATTATGATGAACTTAAACATAATGAAAAATTTATTTTAGAAGAGCTTGAACAAGAAGAAAATCGTTTTAACCAAACTCTTACTCAAGGAATTAAAAAGTTCAATGAGCTTGCTAAAGATAAATTAATTAGTGGAAAAGATGCTTTTCTTTTATTTCAATCATATGGTTTCCCAATTGAAATAACTCAAGAACTTGCACAAGAAAAAAATATTAAAGTAAATATAAAAGCTTATCAACAAGAATTTGAAAATCATCAAGAACTTTCAAGAACAGCTTCAGCAGGAACTTTCAAATCAGGACTTGCAGACAATTCTGAAATAACAAAGCGCCTTCATACTGCAACTCATCTATTAAACGAAGCACTAAGAAAAGTATTAAACTATGATGTAAAACAAAAAGGCTCTAATATAACTCCAGAAAGATTAAGATTTGACTTTAACTTTCCAAGAAAATTAACAGATGAAGAAATAAAAAAAGTAGAATATTTTGTAAATCAAAAAATCAAAGAATCTATTCCTATAATTTGTGAAGTTAAACCCATTAAAGAAGCACTTTCATCAGGAGCCCAAGGCGAATTTGGAATGAAATATCCTGAAAAAGTAACTGTCTATACAATTGCAGATAAAAAAGAAAAATGTGGATGGTGCTCAAAAGAAATCTGCACTGGCCCTCATGTAGATAATACAAAAGAGCTCGGGCATTTTAAAATAATCAAAGAAGAATCAGTTGCAGCAGGAATTAGAAGAATTAAAGCAGTATTAGAATAATTATTCTCCGCAAATCTCAACAATCAGCTCACTCAATGGCTTTTCAACTATTTTACTTGCTTCTTCTTCAGCTTGTTTTTGAACCTGTACTGCCCAATTATATCTTCTACTATTTTGTTCAATATATGAATCAATATATTTTTTATCATACCAAATATCAAATCTTGTTCTTTGTGTTTTAAACTCTCTATCTTTTCCATTTTGTATTTCTTCTTTGTTAAATCTTAAAAAAGCATCATTAAAATCTTTACAACCATTATGAACCATAAAACCAGCTATCCATATTTGTTGATGTAAATTTCTATGTTCAATACTTGGCACTTCGACAATATTTCCAGAATCAAGAATATTAATAATTTTTGAATGATATTCTTCAACTTCTTTTCTCCCAGCACAAGGGGTTTCTTTAATCATTTGCGAAATTTCTTCAAGGGATTTAGACAATTGCTGATACATGATATTAAACTATCTTTTTTGTATTTAAATTTAATCAATATATAAACTATATAATCTATCCAGAATCAATTTTCTCTTTCAATTACCTTATATTTTTTATCAAATCTTTTCTGCTTTGACCAAGAGATAAGACCTTCAACAGTTAAACCAACACCTGCCAAGAGCCAGAGCCAGTCAGAAGAAAAAGTATATCCCCAAATTACTTTCATAGCACTAAAAATAGTCATTAAAACCCCTACAAGAATAAATGCTTCATATCTAATCATATTTTCAATTCTTCCTTCAATCTGCCCTAGGGTATTTTTCATTTCCATAATTAATTTAATAATCTAGGGTTTTTAAACACTATATAAAATCTTTAAAACCCTTCCTTATATCTAATTAAATGAAAAAAGAGTTGATAGAATTTACAAATAAAAGCAAACTTTCTCCATTTTCACAGCCAGAAATAATTATTTTACCCGATGAAGAAGATATTTTTAAAACTCGTGATGCAAAAGCAGTATATAAAAAAGTATTAACTAAAATATCTTCAAAATTTATATTTGATAATACTAAAGAGTTATGGAATTTTTTTGCACTTACAAAATCCACAGCTGAAATAGAAAAAAGGCAAAATTATTTTCAGCAGATAAATGTAAATAAAGACAATTTATTTCTTAAAGAATTAAAAAAACCGAAATCATGGTGGAAACCAAGATATGATGTCCTGGTAGTAACTGAAAATGAAAAAACATTTTTAGAACTTAAAGAGCTTGATTGTCCTGTAAAATTTATAACTTCTCAGCAAGATGTTTTAAATCTCGAAAAATATGACCTTGTTCAGGTTATTGATTGTGAAGAATTTGGCAGTTTAATAGAAACCTTGCCTCAAAGTGTTTTTATAGACTCTTCAGAAGATGTGTATCTTGAAAGATACTTAGAAATACTCTCTAGTTGGGAGCAAAATATAAAATTAATTGAAAAAAATCAAACAAATGAGCAAATACAAAATATTGTAACCGATTTATCAAAACTATTAATTCTTCTTTCAAATTCTACATCAGAAAAAATAACACGTCCCCAAATAGAAAATTCACTAGATTTAATTAATCAACAAATTCAAGAAAAAATAAAGGAAATGAGTATATCCGGAAGTTCACTATTTGCAATGTTAAGCAGAAATAAAATGCCTCCAGAACTTGAAGTAATAATAACCAAAGCAATTAGTGAAAGTAAATTGCCTTTTAGTATATTTACTTCAACAATACCTGTCACAATTGATGAGCAAGAAATAGATAATATAATAAAAAGACAAAATGCAGATGAATTTACAGATTTATCAAAAGAAATTCAAAATTATTCAAAAGAATTAAAAAAAATACCTATTCAAATTGAAAATCTATCAAATCAGCTAATAATATTTGATTTTGAATCAGGCATAAGCCAGTTTATTTCAGAAAGTCATGAATTTCCAAATATATCAAATAATTTATCCATTGAAAAATCAGAAAATATCTTTTTAGAATTTGCACAGCCAATATCATTTACTTTAGATAATAAAAACAAATGTTCAATCTTAACAGGAGCAAATAGTGGAGGAAAAACAACATTGTTAGAACATATAATTCAATTAATTGTCCTAATTCAAATTGGGCTCCCAATAAAAGGAAATGTTCAAATGCCTTTATTTTCACAAGTATATTATTTTGCAAAAACAAAAGGTTCAGCAAACAAAGGAGCTTTTGAAACTCTTTTAACACAAATGTCTAAAATAAAACCGAGTATTAATACACTTATTTTAGCAGATGAAATAGAAGCAGTTACAGAACCCGGAGTTGCAGGAAAAATTGTAAGTGCAACAGCAGATTTTTTTATTAAAAAAGGTTGTTTCTTAATAATTGCAACTCATCTTGGACAAGATATACAAAAAGTTCTTCCTGAAAATGCAAGAGTAGATGGTATTGAAGCAAAAGGATTAGATGAAAACTTTGAGCTTATTGTTGACCATAACCCTGTTCTTGGAAGATTAGCACATTCAACTCCAGAACTAATTGTAGAAAAAATGGCCTCAAGTGAAAAAACAAAGACAGATTATTTTATTTTTCTCAATGAATTTTTAAAGAATAATAAAGATTAATTTAATGCATTTATTAATTTATCAATATCTTTTTGATCTAACTTCCCATCACTATTAATATCATAACAAATATTAAAGTCTTCAATTTGAAGAACTCCATTAATTACTTTTTGAACATCAACCATATTAACAATTCCATTGCTATTAACATCTCCAGCAGAATTAGTTCTACAATTTACTTTAACATCAATAAAATCTCCATTTTTAGTTGTAAATGCAATTTTATTATTTCCAGATAAAACAAATCCTTGAGTTCCAGAATCAGTTTGAGATATTGAATCAACTTCAAGATTATCAATTGCAGGAGATAAATTAATAGTTCCATTCATAGTATAAAATATAAAAAATATAAATCCTACAAATAATAAGAAAGTTGCTAAACAAATATACATACGTTTATTATGTCCAAGCTTCATAAAATATTATATTTAGCTATGTTTATAATAATTGCTATTATCAAAAAGTAAGATAATATATTATAATTTTGCCAAGATTTAATATAACTTATATATTAATTATTTAATTTAAATAAATTATAATCTACGTGGCTTGTTCAGATGTGCAGATTACTAATAATGTAATCAATTTTGCAAAGCAAAACTGCACAATTAAAAAGGTTATAATAGTCTATGCTTCACAAAACTCTTCGGCCCTGCGCTACTCCACAAAAACAGCAGGTCTTCCAGGCTTTGCTTTTCCAGACTTATTTTCAGGGTCGTATTTGACTTTATCATTTACTGCAAAAACCTTAACTTTTTTGTTTAACCTTTTTTCAAGAACTTCAATATTATAATTTGCTAATTCATTTGGAATTACATAAAGGTAAACAGCTTCACTTTCTTTTCCTTGCTTTTCTTTAATTATATTTAAAATATTTAAAACATCTGAAACAGTTTTTTCAACTGCTTGTTCTTGTGCCTCTAATTTCAAATCAATTTTCTTTTCATCACAAACCGGCCATTTTTCAACACTCACAAATCCTTTACCATTAATTTTCTCCCATAATTCTTCTGCAATATGTGGTGCAAAAGGAGATAATAGTTCAATAAAACTCTCTAAATCTTTTACAGCTATTTCATTTTCCCCTTCAATTGCTTCAAATAAACCGCGAAGTTTAATTATTGCAAGATTATATCTAAAATTCTCAATATCTTCAGTTATTTCTTTAATAGTTTTATTTACCTTGCTTTCAATTCTCTTTGATGATTTTCCTTTTTTAATATTAGGAATTTTTTCAATAACTTTATTTATAAATTTATAACTTCCAATTAAAACTTTTTCATCCCAATTTGTATCTTTATCAGGTGAAGCAAATGACATTAATGCCATTCTTAATGAATCAGCCCCGTATTTATCAATAATCTCAATTGGATTAATTACATTTCCCAAAGATTTAGACATTTTATTTCCATCACTTCCATGCAACATTCCCTGATTAAATAATTTTGTAAAAGGCTCATCAAATTTCAAATATCCTAAATCTCTTAATGATTTTGTGAAAAATCTTGCATAAATTAAATGCATACAAGCATGTTCTGCTCCTCCAATATACTGGTCAACAGGCATCCAATATTCTATTTTTTTACTATCAAACGGTTTTTTTGAATTATTATTGTCACAATATCTTAAAAAATACCAAGAACTATCAAAAAATGTATCCATTGTATCTGTTTCTCTTCGAGCTTTACCTTTACATTTAGGACATTTTGTTTCAAGGAATTTTTTATTAGTTGCTAGTGGATTGCCCTTTCCAAATTCAACCTTTTCAGGCAACTCAATAGGCAATTCTTTTTCAGGAACAGGAACAACTCCACATTTATCACAATAAATCATAGGTATAGGTGTTCCCCAATATCTCTGCCTGCTAATTAACCAATCTCTTAATTTATACTGAACAACTTTTTTTCCAAGTTTCTTTTTGTTTAAATGCTCAGTTATTTCATTAATTGCATCTTTACTATTAACTCCATTAAACTCTCTAGAATTTATCAGCTTTCCTTCACCTGTAAATGCTCTTGACATTTTCTCTGCATTTAATTCATACGAATCTGGACTTATAACAACTTTAATAAAAATCTTATACTTTTTTGCAAATTCAAAATCTCTTTGATCATGTGCAGGAACAGCCATTACCATCCCACTACCATAATCTGCAACAACAAAATTTCCAATATAAACCGGAATTTTTTCATTTGTCAATGGATTAATAGCATAACTTCCTGTAAAAGCTCCTTCTTTTTCAAGCTCTTCCATATCTTTTTCACTTGTTGATTTAATTTTTTTCAAAAAATAATCAACTTCTGGTTTCTGTTCTTTAGTCACAAGTTCATTTAATTTCGGATGTTGTGCAGAAACAACCATAAATGTAACCCCATAAATTGTATCTGGACGAGTTGTAAATACTGGCCAATTTACACCATTTATTTTAAAATTAATTTCAGTTCCATAACTTTTTCCAATCCAGTTTTCCTGCATTAATTTTATTCTTTCAGGCCATTGCAATTTTCCAATATCTTTTAACAATTCATCTGCATATTTTGTTGTTCTAATAAACCATTGTTCTAAGGGTTTTATCTGAACTTCTGTATCTCCATGCCTCCAACAGAATCCATTATGCACTTGTTCATTTGCTAAAACCGTATCACATTTAGGGCAATAATTAACACTTGCTTTTTTTCTGTAAACCAAACCATTTTCAAAAAATTTTAAAAAGAAATACTGATTCCATTTATAATATTCAGGCTCACATGTAACAACTTTTCTATCCCAATCATAACTTAAACCTAAAGCCTTTTGTTGCATCATAAAGTTTTTCATAGAATTATCTGTATATTTCTTTGGATGTTCCCCTGCTTTTATTGCAGCATTTTCAGCAGGCAATCCAAATGCATCATACCCCATTGGATATAACACATTAAACCCATTCATTCTCTTAAAACGAGCATAAATATCTCCAATTGTATAGTTTAAAGCATGCCCCATATGCAAACCTGCTCCAGAAGGATACGGAAACATCTCTAAATTATAAAATTTCTTTCCCTTTCCATCTTTAACAGAAAATACTTTTTTCTCTTCCCATTTTTTCTGCCATTTCTGTTCTAATTTAACAAAATTAATCTCTGCCATAGAAAAGGTTATCAAGCTAGATATTTAAGGATTTTGGATTTACTCTGACTCAAATTTTTTATAAACAATTAATTTCTCAAAATACTCCAACCAATCAAGTGCCTTTTTATTTGGCTCTCCATTTCCTACAAAAATAACTGGTAATTTCAACTTTTGCCCGCTTTTAACTGCAGCCATTATATCTGACTCACTAATCACCTTTTTATCTTTAGCAAGACATAAATATTTCTTATTATCTGAAGAAACAATAGCAGAATAATCTTTTTTCTTAAATTTCTCGTTTTCAACTACTATAAAATTTTCATTCTGTAAAACAGATAATATATTAACAACAAAAACTGGTTTTTCTTTTACCTTCACTTTTCTAACAATCTTATGAACAATAGGAACTTTAACTTCTTCTTTTAAGACTTCTTTAATTTCCTCAATAGGTTTTTCAAATATTGGTTCAATTATTTTTTCAGGAGATTCTTCTTTTATTTCAACTTGTTTTTCAATAATCTCAGGTTCTTTCACAATAATTTCTTTTTTAACAGGTTCAATAAATTCAATCCTCTTTGGTTCTTCTTTAATAATCTCTTCTTTAATCTCTTGAGCTTTTTCAGTTAAATTTTTTTGAGTTTCAATAGTTTGCTCACCAACAGGCTTATGATTAGTCTGATAAAATCTAGGTATCTGGCTGAAATTAACTCCTCCATTTTCAATCATTTTAATTGCATCTTCTTCATTTGTTTTAATAAATCTCCAATATAAATCATCATTATACTCAAACGGAAATGCAAAATCTTTTATTGCTCTTAAAGCAACTCTTATTGGAGGCAGCATAAATCTATCTTGTAAAACCCCGTGTTCTTTTAATAAATAAAATGCTTCTCTTTCTTTTCCAGGAAGATAATTAGCATATTTCTCCAATTGAAATTCTTGCCCCCTTATAAAATAAAGCGGAGAATTCCCCACCCGAAGGTTACTTATTTTTAGCTCTTTTTCAGAAAGCAAATCTGCAAGAAATGCAGATGCTAAAAGTGAATTTAATCTTAAATGTCCTGAAATATGCACAGGCAGACTTGGCCCATTAACTTCAATAAAGTCTTTTATCTTCTCTTTTTGCACCTCAAGATTCATAGTCCTATTCTCCATAAAATTCTCAATAAGGCAAAGATTATAAAGTTTATTGTAGGAATTTTTATATGAAATGCAATAAATGTGGTAATGAAATGAATCTTAAATTAGGAGCAAAGCTTATTTCAAAGGGTTGTAAAATCCTAACTGCTATGACAACAATAGTTACAGTTCAATGTGACCAATGCAATGCACTATTTCAAATACCTATTACCGGGAATTCTTTTATTACAGTAAAACAAGAAAAAGAAAAAAAAGAATAAAAATTATTTACTTAACTTTTTTTCCAATTAATTGATGTATCCATAAAAGCAACCATCCAAATATATAACCAAAGATAAATGTTATAATAACTAAGAATATTGCATTTACAAAATTGAAAGTAGTTATTTGCATATAGGGAGTTAATGAATGAAGCTGAAAAAGCCAATTTAAAAATGCCTGTAAAGTTCCGGGCATAATAGCTACCATCAAAGTCCAGATTGCATGAAGTCCTGCAATAAATGCTCCAAAAACTAACCCTGCTTGATTTTTACTTATCATTTTACCTCCTTTCACTTCTTTTAAAATTAAGGCCTAAGCCATGAAATTTCATAATAGGTTATGCTTCCTTCACTATCAACAACACCTACAAGCAAATTTTTCTTTGTTGAATGCGCAACACGATTTTTAGCTGAAAATTCATGCCATGTCAAATCCTGTGACTCGCTAACTGCATAAAGTATCCACTTAGAATGTTCTTTTCCAGGCTTCTTACCTTTTTCATAAACTCTAAAATCTGCCCCAAATTTCAAAGCAGTTTTCAATAAATAGCCTCTATTTCTTAAATCCTTATAAACTAAATATTTTACCTGTATTTTTTTATCAATTTGCTTACACTTTTCCATAAGCTGGCTAAAACTCAGTTTTTTTGTTTTTACAAATACTTCAATCTTTTTTCTATCAACTAAATACAAAGATTCAATTAAAGAATAATGAATTTTTCCATCAATATATTCTCCGAATAAACTCTGACTGTATAAATCCTTTGCCCCCTGTGAACTACTTAAAATACTTTCTCCGCTAAAAATTGCTTTTATATTATTTTTCAGTTTGCCAGAATACATTGAATTTCGAGCCTTATTTTGATTAAGTTTAGTTTGTTTTAGCATGCCAGTAACAACAAAATAAATTATTTAAAGCTTTGGCAAACAAAACAAAAAACCAGATGTATGGGCTAATTAGTAGCCTAGAGAAAGATTTAAATATGAAAAATCGAACCTTAGATAATAGAAAATGGGAAGAATAAAATCAACTCTAATTAAAAGAACAGCTAGAACTTTAGTTAAAGAAAACAGCGGGTTTAGTGGTAATTTTGACCATAATAAAAAAGTTCTCGAACAATATACTCTTCCAGATAAAGGAACAAGAAACAAAGTAGCAGGTTATATCGTAAGAATCAAACGAGCAGGTAATGTACCTAAACCAAGAAAAGTTATAGCAAAAGATGAATAAAGAAGAAAAAACAAGTAGAAAAGAAGGGGTTCAAAAAAAGAACACTAACCAGATTTTTATAGGCAATAAGCCATTTATGAAATATGTAATTGCTACAATAATGCAGCTTAAAGAAGAATCAAATAATTCTGCTACAGTTAAAGCAAGAGGTAAATTTATTTCAAGGGCAGTTGATGTTGCAGAAGTTGTTAAAAAGAAAGTCAAAGAAACAGATAAAATAGAATTAAAAGATAAAATAAAGATTAATACAGAAGGATTCATAAATGAAGAAGGGAGAAATATTAATATTTCAACGATTGAAATAAATCTTGCAAAGAAATAATTATTTCTTATTTAATTTTCTATTAATTTGTTTAACATTCTCTAAAATTTCTTTTAATAATTTATTTTTCTTTTGACTTACAACTAAATTTATAATCCAAAAAATCAAATAAATACCTGCTAAACCAATAATTACCCCTACAGCTGCAACAAGAGTCTCAACACTTTGCTGCATACCTGAACTAACTACATTAGTTACATTTTGAATAGCCATACAATAAATAAGAGTTAAGTGTTTAAAAATGTTTTTTAAAAATGGCGCTTCCCAGATTTGAACTGGGGATCCCTACCTTATGAGAGTAGTGCTTTAACCACTAAGCTAAAGCGCCATATAAATCTGAGGAAACTTCATTTAAAAGTCTTGTCCCCTTACCCAATAACTTTAATTTTATCGCCTTTTTTTCTTGGAAGAACATGAATATGTGCATGCATAACAATTTGGTCAGCAGCTGAAAAATTATTAACAAGAACATTAAAACCTTCATATTTTTTCTTTAAAATAATCTGTCCAACCTCTTTTACAGCATCCATCATTTCTCTACCAAGAGTAGATGGCATATCCATTAAATTTGTATAATGTTTTTTAGAAATAATTAAAGAATTTCCTTTAATATCTTGATTTTGATCTAATATTGCAAAAAAATTATCATTTTCAAAAATAAATTCCACAGGAATTTCCTTTTTTGCCATCTTGCAAAATATACAATCTTCTACCATAAATAATAAAGGAAAATAGAGTTTAAAAAAATATACTTATTAATATTTATTTAAAAATAACTTCAGATTTTTAATATAAATAACCCCAAGTCTGTAATCTATCAGAATCACCAAGCCATTTTAAACCGATATCAGTCCTATAATACATATTCTGTAGAATTATATTTCCAAGTCTAGCATATGCCTGTCTTCTTGCTTCATCAACAGTTATTCCAGAGCCAGTAATAACAAGAACATATCCTGAATCCCCTGCAACTGCCCAAACATTATTTACCAATTTAACATCTCCAAGATGAACTCCGTCTAAATTTGGTTTTCTAAAAAGTATTGAAAGGTCTGTATAAACAAAAGTCTCTTTTTTATCTTCATATGGAAATGGAGGAACAACTGCAACAACCCCTACTTGAAAGCCTCTTTTTGTTTTTAATTCAGCATTTTCTTTATTAGCAATTTTATACAAAAATTCTCCCCATTCAGAAATAACTCCTTCCATTTGAATACTTATAGTTGGATATCCAAATCTTGCAGTAAACTCCAAAGGATATACTCCTCTAGCATTTGCAATACAATTAATATCAAAATAACCTACATAACCTGATTTAATTAATTCATCTTTAATTTTTAAAAGAGTAAGATTAAATATTTCATTTGGAGGAGACCAATACATCAAAGTACCCATTTCACCTGTATATGGTCCAATGTCTCCTGGAAATAATTTTTTATGTTCAAAATTAACATTGATTGGATAAATAAAATCATTTCCATTAAAAAAAGCTCCAACAGCTACTTCAACACCATCTGCCATCTTTTGTAATTGGAATTTTTTAATTTTTTTAGCCCAAGTTTCTTTATTTTGTTCTAAAATTTCTATTAAATCAATACCATCTTCTTCTTGCCCTAAAAATAAAATTCCTTTTTGATCAGAGGGTGTATTCCCAGAAGGTTTGAAAACATATCTTCCCGGATTACTTTTAATAAATTCAACAGCTGAATCAAAATCTGTAAAATCCCAATGAGGTAATACTAACATACCAACTCTTTTCATTTCATTTTGCCCAAATTCCCTATCTTCTTCCAGTCTATCAGTATATAAACTGCCCCCAACAACTAATTTTCCTTTTTTACGAAGAGAATCTGCTTCTTTTCCAAATCCAATATCATCAAAAACAACAACATCAGCCCAATCAACAAAATCTTTCCAATTATCTATTTTTTCTAAAAATCCATCATAAACTTCTTTATCTTCTTCTCTTTCAATATAACATTTAACTTCGTTTCCTTCTTTTTTTATTTGCAAAGCTAAATCTCCGCTTAAACTTTCAAATGAAACAAATAAAAATTTCTTTGGAGAAAAAGGAATTTTATTCTTATTACCGTTCCCGTTCTTTACATGATTATTTTCTTGTTCTGACATTCTTAATAATTATTTTTTATAAAAAATATTTTTATAAAATCTTTCTATTAAAAATAATAAAATTTAAATATTTAAATGTATCTAATTTTTAAAAAATAAAATAAAAAATTAAATTCATTGAATAGTAATTAAAAAATAAATAATATAATATTATCCGTCGATAAAATAGAAAAATTAATAAAAATTATTGAAAAAATAAAAAATTATTAATTTTCTTTAACCCTTGTTTCAACTTTTTTTCCAAGATTAATCAAATTTTCTCCTTTGATAACTTTTTTTACAATTTCTTTTAATTCAGATATTTTTATTCTAACTTGTTGAGTTGTATCTCTATCTCTTATAGTAACAGTTTTATTTGACATACTTTCTTCATCAATTGTTATGCACATAGGAGTTCCAATCTCATCATTTCTTGCATATCTTCTTCCAATACTTCCAGATTTATCATAAACCACATTAAAATCTTCCCTTAAATTATCAACTATACTCTGTGCAATTTTTTCATATTCTGGAGTTTTAACAATTGGAAAAACAGCAGCTTTAACAGGAGCAATTTTAGCAGGAATCTTTAAAACAACATAATCTCTTTTATCGTCGTAAAAATAAGCTTTTGTCAAAACAGCTAAAAATGCTCTTTCCATTCCAAATGTTGGTTCAATAACTCTCGGAACAACCTTTTTCTTATACTTTTCATCAAATATTTCCATGCTTTCCTTGCTTTCTTTTTGATGCTGTGTTAAATCATATTGTCCCCTATTAGCAATTCCTCCAACTTCTTTAGAACCAAAACCATACATATAATCTAAATCAAAAGTTGCAGAAGAATAATGTGAAAGCTCATCTTTGGTATGTTCTCGAATTTTTATTTCATTTAATCCTAAACTATAAAACCACATAACCTGTTCAGCAAGCCAATAAGCATGCCATTCATCTAATTTTCCTTTTTGCAAAAGTTCATGAATAGTTGTAATTTTTAATTCTTCACTTCCTGCTTTCTGGGTTTCTGCATCAAGAAAATTAATCTGTAAATTCAAATGCATATCTTCAAGCAAGTCACATTTAAATTCTTCAGGATTAATAAAAAATTCAAATTCAGCAATATTAAATTCTCTGCTTCTAAATAAAAAGTCTCTTGGTGCAATTTCATTTCTAAAACATCTTCCAACCTGTGCAATTCCAAATGGCAGTTGCATTCTTGATGTCTGTTGAATCAATTTAAAATCCATAAACATTCCCTGAGCAGTTTCTCCCCTAAGATAAGCTTCCATCGGATTTAAAGCTCCAATTGAAGTCTTAAACATTAAATTAAATTCTCCTTTAACTTCATATTCTCCCCCACATTCACATTTAACTTTTCCAACTTCACTTTTATCTATTTTATTTGCTTTACCACAAACCTTACAAACAACAGACATATCACTAAAACTTGCAATATGCCCGCTTGCTTTCCAAGTTCTAGGATGACTAATAATACTTGCTTCCATCCCTACCATATTTTCTCTCTTTTTCACAAAAAAATTCCACCAATCTGATTTAATATTATTAAAAAGCTCAACTCCTAAAGGCCCAAAATCCCAAAAACCAGCCAAACCCCCATAAATATCAGAACTTCTAAAAACAAATCCTTTTGCCTTGCAAAAATTAGAAAGCTCTTCAATATTTAATTCATTTTTATTTTCCATAATTCCAATCTGACTTGTATGCTTTAAATCTTTTTCTACACTTGATTTTAATTCATTAAGCTTTTTTTCAGCTTCTTCATGAGTCTTACCTCCATAAGCAAGAGTTTTAGATTTAATTTTATCTCCTTCACGAGAACTTTCTCTGATATAATAATACTCTTTCCCAGATATTATCTTTTTAACAATAAACATATATTAGGTACTACAACCATATACTTAAATTTTTCTTTATTACTTTTTAAGTTAAATACTCTGTAGCTTGCTGTGACTCAAAAAGTCATTAGAGAAATTCTGTCTCAAACTTTGTAAATATCCTAAGATTTAGAATTTATCTTTATTACTTTTTGAGTTAAATACTCTGTAGCTTGCTATATCTCAAAAAGTCATTAGAGAAATTCTGTCTCAAACTTTGTAAATATCTTAAAATTTAGAATTTATCTTTATTAACTAGATATAGAACTCGACTTAACCTTAAATCCATAGCTTTTATTTGAATTCTGTTGCTTTAACTTTCTTATTCTATAGATCATAAATGCTAAAAATACCAAAAATACCACAATAATTACAAAACTAACAAAGGTATCTGTTCCTTCCTTTGTTGAAAATATTGCAAGCCCGCTTATAGGAGAACTAAGTATAACATTTTCCTGCACAAATGTAGAATAAGAAGCAGAATTAAGATTAATAAGAAGATTAAAATTACCTTTTAAATTTTTGTCAATTGGAATAATAGTTTCAAAAGAATTTTTTTCATTAGGATTAAGCACTTTAGTTTCAGTTATTTCAGCAACCTTACTATCTTCACTATCAAATAATAAGAATTGTATATCAACATCCTGACTAATTCCAGAAAGCTCTTCAACATAATATTTTACACTTAAATGAGTTTCATCAATTCTTTCTGCTTTAATAATACTAAACTGAAGTTTTTTCTCAACAATTTCAACATCCATTTTCGTTGAAGAAGTAGATTCAGAGCATTCAACAGCTAATGAAACTTGATTATTTCCTGGTTTTGCATCTTCAGGAACATTTAACTCAAATGCAAACTCTCCTTCTTCTCCAGCACCAAGTTTTATAACTCCATTTGATGAAATCCAAGAAGTATAATCTCCAGTTCCAATTAATTTACAGGTATTCAAAAATCTCGTTCCAATATTTTTAACATTAACTACAATTTTTTTAGTTTCTCCAGGATTTGCAATTAAACTAGAAATTGAACTAAACTCAATTTTTCCACTTCCAGTAGTATAATTACTCGCTGTTCCACTACTACTTCCTCCGCCAGATCCGCCTCCGCTACTTCCTCCCGGACCAATAACCCCTGTTCCAGAAGATTGTGTTGTAAACTGATAAGGATTAAACGGCTCTTGGGGCTCTTGTGAACAACTTGAATCAGTGCAACTTATAATTCTATAAAAATAACTTGTACTTGCACTTAATCCTGTTAATGTAACAGAATGATGTGTTACACTATCATTAATACTTACAACCTGCCCAAGAGAAGTAGAAACCCCATAATATACACTTGAATTTGAAGCAGTATTAGTATCCCAACTAATTATTGCAGAAGAACTTGAAGGTGTTCCTGAACTCAAATTAAATATAAGTGGAAGAGAAAATTCTGTCCACCTAATTGAAAAATTTAATAAATCAATAGCTGTCAAAGAATTTTTTTCAACATCTATCATTAAAGAAAGATTATTTGAATTTAATCCAGAAATTGTAGTTCCATTTACAATATAATTTCCAAGAGAATCTAAATTAATCCAAGAACCGTTTCCAAAACGATATTTTAATACAAATGGTGTTCTCTGCCCATCTCCTTTTGCATTTGCAGTATTATTTTCAGTCCAATCAATTGTAAAACTAGTAATATTATTTAAAGTTATAATTGGCTGAAAAACAAAATTTCCAAATAAACTAGTTGAATTAATATGCATTGCACTATTATTCCAGAATACATTGCTAGTTGATAAAATTGAAGAATTATCAATAAAATCATCATAAATTGATTTATTAAATCTAAGTTCAATATTTACTTCATTAATTTTTACAATATTATCGCTATTATTTGCAAAAATATTTACCTTATTATTTCCTTCATTAATTCTTGTAAATCCATAATATGAAGAACAGCCAGGGCATAAAGTCATATTTGCTCCATTATTAATATTATACCATAATGAAGTTTGCATATTTAAGGTTACATTTATTTCAGGAGTATAATCAGAGATTACTGAATTATTTTCAGGCAAATTAACATTGATAACAACCGGTGTTGCAATCTTTGTTACCCATATGGGATTACTCCAGATTTTTTTATTATTTGAATCAATTCCTTCTAATCTATAATATCCTGATAAAGAAATATTTTCAGAATAACTAAATGAACAATTTTGTGCTGTTGGACAATCGGTTTTAATACTTATATTATTTCCATCTTTAATTAAAGTAATATTCTGAACTTTAAATGTTGAATTTGTTGCTGAAATTGTTGCATTGACACTTATAGAAGAACAATTTGCACTCTGTCCCATATGATAACTATCTGTTCCATCGCAAATAAGTGTGAATGGTCCGCCATCCATGCTCGGTCCTTGTGAAGCATAAAAATATCCTGTCTTCATAGAATCAATATAAGCTTGTTGTGTAAATTCAGACATATACACTTTTGTCCATCCATAACCTAAATCAATATTAACTTGATGCATATCATCTGAAGCAACCCCAAATATTTTCTTTCCAGTTTTTAAAACTGCATCCCATTTATCAATTGCATACGGATCAGGTGTTAATCTTTCAATAACTTTATTATAAATTTCCATCGCAGTATAGTTTTGCAACGAAGTTAACTCACTAACACTCCAGATAGTTGAACTCCAATTAGGATGAGCAGCAATAGAAAATCCTCCACCATCATTTGCAGCATTAACTGCATTTTGTAAATTAATTGCATTATTATTATAAGGAGCTGTAACATTTACTCTTACAACATGTTTTGTAGAAGTCCATTCTTCTGAATTAACACAAAGAAAATTTGCACTTAAATTAGTAAAAGGAGTGCAATTAGTAACAAAGCCATGATCTGTAATTGTTAAAATATTATATCCTAAATTTCTATATAAACCAACAACAACACTTGGAGAACTATCTCCGTCTGAATTAGTAGTATGCATATGAGTATTTGCTTTTGCCCAAAAAGGAGTATATGGAGTTATTATATTAACAGAAATATTTCTTTCTAAGCTTAAAGCAGAATTAACTCCATCAGAACAATTTACTTTCCAAGTATAATTTCCATTTGATAAAGAATAAGAAATAGAAGTATTTATTCCAGTAATAACAGAAGAATTTACAGCAACTCCAACACTATTAACTAATAAACTGCAATTTAAAGAAGTTGCACGATTATCAGTTGCATTAAAAACAAAATTAATTAATGAACTTGAATTTTCAAGATAATTGTTTATTGGGGAAATTAAATCAACCTGAGGATTTGCAATATCTCCAATAATCGTCCTATTAGAATTAGCAAAAGTGCAGTTTCCATTAACATTACAAGCAAAACAATTCCATTTAATTGTAGAAGTAATTTCACTTAATGTAAAAGTTGTTGTATTTGATGTTCCTGAAATTGTTCTTGTAGGTTCACTAGGCATCCAACCAAATTTATCATAATATAAAGTCACATTTTCAAGTTGAGCACTTGAAGATGCAGAACAAGTTACATTAATATTGTATTCATTTGTTAAATAATTATCAGCCGGATTATCAAGCGAAACAGATAAATCTGCAATTAAATCATAATTTATAGTGATATTATATAATTTAAGTAAAGTATTTTCAAAATAAGCTTTATATTGTAAGTATCTTGAATTAATTAAGTTAAAGTTTCCTGTAGAAGAATAATAACTGTTTGATGTTCCATCATTTCCAGTATAATCTGTCCAAGTGCTATTATCATTACTTGTTCTAAATTTAAATTTCATTCCATCACCTGAACTATTTCTATTATATCTTGCCAAAACTTCTGCTGCAGACAAAGTTCTATTATAAACTGCAACTTCATCAATTGTTCCATTAAAGAAATGATCTGCAAGAAGAGATGTTCCTGCTCCAATCATTTTAGAATCACTATTATCTACAAAACTATATGCAGTTTCTGCCTGAAGAGTTTGTAACTGCCCATTAACATAAATTTTACTCGTCCCTGTTCCAGTTCCATTTCTAGTATAAACAATATGATTCCATGCATTTAAAGTAACTGCATTATTTGCACTTTCAGCAACCCAGGTATTTATTCCTGAAACAACAACTACATTAGTATGGAAATTTCCTCGCCCAACTTCTAATTGCCATGAACCTGCAGGATTATTTACTCTTGTTGAATATATTGCTACTCTATTTGTCAAATTTCTCGGATAAATCCAAGCTTCAACAGTTAAATTATTTCCTAAATTTAAACTACTTGAATGAGTAATATTCAAATAATCATTAATTCCATTAAAACTTATTGCATTTCCATATTTTCCAGAAGCACTATATGTAACTCCTCCAACATCTCTTCCATTATTTCCTCTTCCACTTGAATCATTTAATATTCCACTAGCCTCATTTAAATGCATAAGTAAAACATTTCCATACATATTTACAGAACTATCAGATTGTTGATTATCTGGTAAAGCTCCTAAACCTTGTGTTAAACCATTCCAAGTAAAATTAGTCCAATTAACAATATTTCCTGCATCTTTAACTTCTGATTCGTATGTCCCAGAAGTTGGTTGTGAAAAACTTTGGCCAGTTGTATTTAACCCTTTTTGATAAAGTGCTAAAATATCAGAGGAATTTAACGCTTTATTCCAAACAGCAACTTCATCAATTGTTCCATTTGCAGGATAACCATTTGCAATAGGTGCAGCCTGCCCATCATCATATCCAATTGTCAAATTACCAGTATTATTAACATTTCCAAGAGCAGGAATTGAAGTATTTGCAACTAAAACCCCGTCCCTATAAAGATAAATTTGCCCTGCACTTCTATCTAAAACCCCCGCAAAATGAAACCAGGTATTATAAGAAACATTAACATAAGTAGAATTTCTAATAGAAGCAGCATTTGCAACACCTGCATCATATCTTGTTGTTCCTGCCATAATAAAATTTAATCCAGAACCTTGTTTAAACCCAAGATAATATCCATTATTTGCAGCAACTCTCTTAGCAACATAAATTTGAAATTCAGAAGCTCCAACAGTTCCATAAACAGATTTTGCCCAGCCAGTTATTGTGAAATTTCCATTTCCCGGATTTAATTCTTCTCTATTTGATATTCTAATACTATTATTAACTCCATCAAAATTTCCAGCCATACCAAATAAACCGTTTGTAGTATTAGCCCCATTTAAAGCAGTTCCATTATTTTTTCCAAGAACATCTTTTACTTCCCCAGCAACACTATTCCAAGAACTTTCATTTAATCTCCAATAGCTAATTAACCCGTTTTCATTTCCAATCATTTCAGTTCTATTAATATAATTAATTTCTTGAGTAGAAATATTTCCAACTTGTATAAATCCTGAAACATTATAAAAAGTATTATTAAAACTGCCTAAAAAATTTCCCTGATTTAAATCAGAAAAATTATAAGCATAAACACCCATTATAAATACTATAATCCCAAATATTAAAAATCCTCTTTTTTTCATCATTAAAACAAGGAAAATTATGTTTTTAAATATTGTTCTATAAAATTATAGAATAGAAAAAGCAGCTATCTCAATACTTCTTTCACATTGTTTTAAATTTCAATAAAATACAAAAGAAATCTTTAAATGTAAATAATCAAAGATTTTTAGAGTTAAAGATTCTCAGAAATCTTTAAATATAGAACAAATCTATTAAACTATATGAAAAGAGCGTTAATAATTATAGGATATATTTTGTTTTTAGGAGTTCTTGTTTCTGCTGCAGCAGTTAAAATGGAAGTTTCAACTCTTGGAAAAGATAGTTTTCAATCAGGCAGTAATATAACTCTCAAAGTTTCTTTATTTGATGATCAAAATAATCCTATAAATTCTGAAGTTAGATTAACTTTTGAAAATGAAGCAAAAACAATGCAAATTCAAAAAATAGTTTCTGCAAATAAATTAATTTCAGTTAATTTAGGTAATAATATAACTGGCGGGTATTGGACTATTACCTCCCAATATCTTGAATCACAGGCAAAAACAGGATTTGTAATTGAAACAAATGAAGCAGTTAAGTTTGAAATTAATGGAGATGTATTAACAATTACAAATATTGGGAATACAAAATATGAAAAAAAAGTAAATGTAATAATTAGTGATACAGTTGGTTATAAAGAACCAAGTTTAGATTTAGGAGAAAGTGTAAGTTTTAGATTAATTGCTCCTCCCGGAAGTTATAATATTAAAGTTACAGATGGAAAAACAACAATTAATCGAGCAGGTGTAGCTCTTACAGGAGAAGTAATAGGAATTTTAGATGAGAGGATTAGTGATAGAATACCTATAACTGGAATTGGCCCTGAAGATTTAAATAAAGGTTCACCAGGATTTATTCAAAATAATAAATTTATTTATATTTCAATTCTTGCAATTGTTGGCGCAACAGTTCTTTTAGGAATAGAAAGACATTATAGAAAAAAAGCAAAAGCTTCTCAATAAAAAAACTCAAATATTATTAAAAATATTATTCTAAAAAAGTTTATAAGAGTAGATACTTTTATAAACAAAACAGTTGAAGTTTAAACTATGCTCCCGTAGCTCAGCCTGGATAGAGCGCTGGCCTTCTAAGTAAAAAGAACCGAGGGTTCTTCTTACGACATCTCCTTTTTGGAGAGGGCGAAGAAAAGAAGACAGTCAGAGGTCGCAGGTTCGAATCCTGTCGGGAGCATTTATGTTATTATGCTATTGAATGAAATGAAATAGTATAAAATATTCTGATTGATTCAAACTAGAGTTCAGGTTCGAATAGTTGGTTTCCAGAGAAAACAACTTGCCAAAATTCTATTAAGAATTTTAAGCACCTTAAATTCTCTAGAATTTAATGGGATAGAGAATAAAATTCTCTAGACCTGTCGGGAGCATTTATGTTATTATGCTATTGAATGAAATGAAATAGTATAAAATATTCTGATTGAATTCGAACTCAAGAGCATTTTACTTTAATAATATTTAAAAAATCAATATTCTTTGTTATTTCTTATATTATTAAAATGAAACCTTCAAATAGGATTGAGGCAAGAACAAAAGTCATGGAAATGGGATTAAGAGAAGATTATATTGCAGGGATTGAAAGAAATATTCGTTCTGCAAATAAAACAATAGAATCAATTACTAAAACTGAAACTTATAATGTTATAACTGCTGCAATCCGATACTATTCTTATATATATAACGGCCAATCAGATAATAAGCTATTAATGAGAGCAGCTGACAAAGCTTTAGATATTTATAGTAGAAAACGCAAAAGAAACTAATTAATTATTTATTATATTAAATTAAGGGAATATTTAAATATCAAAAACTAAATGTTTTTATGATTAATTATGGACTTATATGAATTAATGGGGTTTATAATTGGCGACGGTAATATTTATTATAGCAATAAATTTCAAGTCTATAGACTAGAATTATGTGGTAATTCTAAAGAAGATTATGATTATTTTCAAAAAATTTGTACATTTCTTGAAAAAGAAACTAGTAAGAAACCAATAATGTTTATAAGAAAAGAAAAAAAAGGAGAGAGTTTAAGAATCCAGTTTAATAACAAAAATTTTGTAGATAAATTAATAAATCTTGGATTACCTAAAGGTAAAAAGACTTTTAGCATAAAAATACCCGATAATTTACTAAAAGAAGAAATTATGTTTTCTATATTAAAGGGACTATTTGAAGCCGATGGATGCTTATATTTTTCTAAATCAAAGAAATTAGAATATCCCTCTTATCCAAGAATTGAAATAAAAACTTCTAGTTCTGAATTAGTTCAACAAATTAATAATTTTTTAAATTCTCAAGGTTTTATAACATATATAAAAAATCCGTCTAGTGATAGAACATTTTCATTAGTATTAAGTGGAGAAAATATGCTTAAAAAATGGATTAATAAAATTGGTTTTGCAGGTCAAAAAAATCTAACTAAATATGAAATATGGAAATCGAAAGGGTTTTATATACCTAATACTCCACTAAAAGATAGGTTAAACATGTGCGGGGATGGCACAGCGGCTACTGCGGTCGATTTTTAGTAACTTATGTTCATAAAGAGCCGAACCTGCAGCTGATGTGTAAGGTGTAAAGTAGTAAGCGACTTTTCCCGGGTTCGAGTCCCGGTCCCCGCTTTTCAATTTATAAATATATTTCTAGAAATCCCATTAAACATTAATTTTCATCATATCTTCTGCAATAACTGTTTCTTTAAAATATTTTTTTGCAAAAGTTAAAAGCTCTTTTACATTATTTTCATGTTTCTGGCTAAAATGAGTTAAAACTAATTTTTTAGTTCCAACTCTTTTCGCAATCTGTGCAGCTTGAGTAGCAGTCATATGTTTATACTCTTTAGCTAAATCCTCTTCATCTAAATAAGTAGATTCACAAATTAACAAATTTGAATCTTTAGCAATTCTATCGATATCAAGATTAGTTTTTGTATCGGTAACAATAACTATTTTCTTTCCTTCTTGTTTAAATATTAAATCTTTAGCTTTTATTTTTTTGCCATTTATAGTTATATCTTTTCCTTGTTTCAAATTTCCAATAATCGGCCCATTTGGAATTTTAAGTTTCTCTAATTTCTTTTTGTCAATTTTAATTTTATCTTTTTCAATAAATGCATAAGCTAAACATGGAGCATCATGAATCATTTCTTGAGCAGTAATTTGAAAATCTTCAGTATCTAAAACAATTCCAGAAGAAATTTCTTTTACTTTAATTTTTATTTTTCCAATATGAACAAAAATTGAAAGTATTTTTTCCATATAATCTCTAGTTCCTTTTGGCCCGTAAATTTCAAGTTCCCTAGGATAATCATTTAATGCAAGAGTTTGTAATAATCCAGGAATACCCAAAATATGATCTCCATGCCAATGGCTAATAAAAAGTCTTGTTAATTTGCACGGATTAAGTCCTGCCTTCCTAAACTGCTTCTGTGTGCCTTCACCACAATCAAAAAGAATATTTTCAGTTTTATATCGTAAAAAAACTGATGGATGATTTCTTCTTACTGTTGGCACAGCACTTCCTGTACCTAAAAAAACTATTTCTATCATAAATACATTTACAAATAATTAGTTTAAATAAGTTCCCAAACCATAAGCATAATTCTCATTAGCTCTTAAGACACCAGAAATCAGGCGCCGTTAAAATAAAAAAGGGCAATTCAAATTTACTTTTTTAAAACCGTAGATGCAGGTGAGATAAATACAATTGTATCTCCTCTAAGGAAAGTCAATCCAACATTTCTTTTTATTTCGTTGTTCTGCATTTCCTTGGCATTATCTAAAACCACATTAATGTGGATATCAAATGCTAAAAGAGTTCCAACCAATTGCTTATCACTCTTAAGCTGCACTAAAATTTCTTTTCCCTTTGAGTTATTCAAAAGGTCAAGTGGTCTATCAATTCCGTTAACCATAAACAAGTTCGCCCAAACAACTTTTTAAATGTTTGCTTCATATTATAATGAATATGAAAAAATATTGGTTCAAAGCAAAGTATTATGGTTGGGGTTGGTATCCTTCATCCTGGCAAGGAGGTTTAGTAATGCTAATTTTTATTTTATTAATTATATTCAATGCAATAAGAATTGACAGTCAACAGCATTCAGTTTCAAACTTTCTAATTAATTTTATCCCTCAAACAATTTTATTTGCAATTATATTAATAATTATTGCATGGCAAACAGGTGAAATGCCAAAATGGAGATGGGGAAAAAGTTAATAAACTGATTATCAATCAAATAAATATGGCACATGATATTACAACTTATTTTCCAGAACTTGATTTAAATAATCCCGGAGATATATTTGTAGATGATGAAAATGAATGGATAAAAAGAAATTATCTTCTTGACCAGCCAAATAATTTAAGTGTTGAAATTTTAGCTATTCAATTTGATTAGGCTAATAAAAAGGTATTTAAAGCATCTTTTTAATAATTTAATATCATAAAATGAAAACCGGAAGAAAAATCTCAGGCGGAAAATACAAAAAGCAGAGAAAAAAGAAAAAGTATGAGCTTGGAGCAGATAAAAGAGTTGTAAAACTCAAAGAAACAAAGCAAAAAGTTCTTAGAACAATTGGAGGAAACAAAAAAACAGTGCTATTAACTGCAGATGTAATTAATCTTATTGATCCAAAAACAAAAAAATCAAAAAAAGTTAAAATAAAGAATGTTATTGAAACTCCTTCAAATCGTTTCCTTGCAAGACAAAATATCCTTACAAAAGGAGCAATAATAGACACAGAAGCAGGAAAAGCTAGAATAACTAACCGCCCAAGCCAAGAAGGAATGGTTCAGGGAATCTTAATTGAATAAAACCTAATTTTCTAAAAATTTTTATCGACGATAAAAACAAATTATAATGCAAACATTTAAAAACCCTTCCAGTATATATTTATAAAGGTTCCTAAAGATTTTTAAATAAAATTCTAAGAAAACAAAAATGTCCTCTAATGTCAAAAGATGCCCGGAATGTAATAGCATTAATTTAACTTATGACGACGAAAAAGGTGAAGTAATCTGTAATGACTGTGGACTATTAATTGAAGAAAAAATGGTTGATACTGGAGTTGATCTCTCAGGAAAGTTTGATAAATCAGAAAAAAAAGGACGTGGAGGAGCTCCAATGAGTATGCAGAAGTTCGACAAAGGACTTACCACAAATGTTGGAGAGATTTCTGATATCTATAAACTTGATACTAAACAAACTAGAAAATTTTTAAGATTAAAAAAATGGCAGGAAAGAGTTTCAACAAGTATTGAAAGAAATTTAAGATTAGCAATGGCAGAACTAAGAAGAGTTGCTTCATATCTAAACTTACCAACAGTTGTAGGAGATGAAGCTGCAAGAATCTATAACTATGTCCTTCAAAGAGGATTTGTTCGTGGACGTTCAATGGAATCAGTTATAGCTGCCTGTATTTATGCAGCATGCCGTTCATATAATATCCCAAGAACACTTGATGAAATTGCACAAGCATCTGACATGGAAAGAAAAGAAATAGGAAGAACCTACCGTTTTATAATTAGAAGACTTGTAATTAAAGTTACACCAAGTTCGCCAAATGACTATATTTCAAGATTTTCAAGTATTCTTCATCTATCACCTAAAACCCAAAATCACGCTCTTAAAATTCTTAAAAGAGCAAATGATGAAGAGTTAACATCTGGCAGAGGCCCTGCAGGAATTGCAGCAGCAGCATTATATGTAGCAGCTCTTCTAAATGACGAGAAAAAAACCCAAAGAGAAGTTGCAGATGTTGCAGGTATAACAGAAGTAACTATTAGAAATCGTTACAAAGAACTTATCGACAAACTCGGCTTAGAAGACAAAATGAAACTCAACGAACTTGAAAAAAAGCAGATTTCTAAAGCAGCAAAATCAAAATAATCTTCCTTCAGTAAATATATTATATTCTTATTAAATTTTAACATTGCTTTAAATATCAATTAATAAATTTGCAAGGTTATAATCAAGTATAAATTTTAGAGTTCACATTTTCTAAAAATATATGATCAATTTTCGCAAAGCGAAAATTGCACAAATAAACACACAATAATGATTTATGCTTCGTAAAACCTTCCTTATTCTAACATTAATCTCCTTTTCATGTAATTACTTTAAAGAAGTTACATACCGAAAGCTTTTTATACCCCTAGCGGATAGTGTCATTAATTGAAAATGGTAACAAAATTAATTGAAATAATAGAACAAGAAAGAATTAAAGAAGCAACTAACATTGTAAAAACTTTTGATGCATATAATGCAGATACTAAATATAATCTTACTAAACAATATACAGAATTTATTGCAGAAGATTTAAGAATTTAAAATGAACCAAAAATTAAATACTATTATAGCATCATTTCTTATATTCACAATTCTAATTAATTTTGCATCTGCAGAAATAATCTGGTCAATTCCTACAGGAGTTTCTTTTAATATTATTACTGCTTCAGACTTAATAATTAACATAATAAGCCCAACATCAAAGGTTTATACAACAAAAACAATTCCAATTGAAATTGATACAAATATGGACTCACAATGTTCATATAGTATTGATAGTGGTGCAGCAGTAAGTCTTGGGAACGGAACATACTTTAAACAAAACATTGTTGTTGCAAACGGAAATCACAATCTTAAAGTTTATTGTAAAGCAGGAAATATAGAAAAAACAGCAAATGTAACTTTTACAGTAAATTGTAAAAATAAAACTACAAACCATACAACAATTTATGATGATTTATCTTATGGAGATAATACTACTCCAATATATGGAGAATGGAGCTGTCTTGCAAATCAAATGCAAAGAACAGTAACAACAAATAATGTTCAAACAATAGAATATGGTGGAGTCTGTGGAGTTAATATAGGCGCTTCAGAAAGAACAGAAAAAGCTTCATGGCTTTGGATTCTTCCATTAATACTTATACTTTTAATATTAATTTTGTTGGTTCTAATTACTTTAGTAATTGTAAGAAAGTAATAAATTATAACTATTCTCAAAAGCAGATACTTTTTTAAGTGTGACAATTTTATTTCTTTTATGTGGGTGTGCCGGAGTGGTCAAACGGGACAGACTCAAAATCTGTTAGCTTAGTGCTTTCCTAGGTTCGAATCCTAGCACCCACATTTTATAAATATGCTATGAGATTCGAACCGTAGGTTCGAACTCAGTTAAATTCACAGAATTTAACTTACCAGAAATCTTTGATTTATGAGTACTAGCACCCACATTTTATAAATATGCTATGAGATTCGAACCGTAGGTTTGAACTCAGTTAAATTCACAGAATTTAACTTACCAAAAATAGAATATTTTTGAGTACTAGCACCCACATTAATTAGAAGAACTCTCTTTATACTTGTCATAATATTGTAAAACCTTTTCAACATAATCATCTCGAATAACATTAAAACATACGTCAGAACGATATTGAGGGCAATTTTTCTCTAAATTTCCAATTCCATGATTATAAGCATATAATAAATTACTAATAAGATTAACTCTATAAACCTCTTGCAAACATTTTAAATAACAAATTCCTAGATTAATATTTGCCGAAACATCAGTATTTGAAGGATTATCAATATTGTCCCACCCTGTAAAAACTAAACCTCTACAGTTATTAACTCTATTAAAACATTCTCCATTGCTAACTGCAACTGCCCCATAACCTCCACTATTTGTTATTTGCATTAAACCTAAAGCTCCTGCATTACTTTTATCTTTTGGATTCCAATTACTTTCTTGTTTAACAACTGCTTTAGCTAAATTTGCATCAAAGTTTCTAGCACTAGCAATTTGTTCAACAATTGGAGAATAAGTTATTTCATTTTGAGAAGGAGTTGTAGTTGTTGTAGTTGTATCTTTTTTTGCAAGTGGTTCCCAAATAATGGTAATCGGATCTTTATTAAAATCCACAGTTGTCAAAATAAGTTTATTACCTGTAGCTGTTGCAGGATAACTATAAACCTCAGCAGTTTTTTTATCTTTATCTATCCATTTACTAAATATAACATTATGTTCTCCAGTAGCAGTATTTTTATTATAAATCTGAAGTAAATCTCCTGCTCTTAAATCATATTGTCCCCTAGAACAAGCATTACACGAAGAACAAGCAGGTTTTGCATATGAAGGATTAATATCATTTGTTGCAAAAACACAATTCTTATCAACACCTGCAACATAATAAACAGAAACAGCAACAGTAAAACAACTCAATTCCCCTTCACTTTTAGGACAATACTGATTATAAATGTCTTTTCCAAGTTGCCCTTTTAATTCTTCAGCAGCCTGAATTACTTTTGCACCTAAATCAGTTTCAGTTGTAGTTGTCCCACCCTTCACTTTACAACAAACTTTATCTGCATCTAAAATTTCTTTTTTATTTGTTAATTTATCAGTTATATCTTCTTCATTAGTAGCACACTTATCATCTTTTATATTTCCACCGGCAGTTTTACATTCACTTTCTCCACTTATCTCACTACTTACAGCATTTGGTTGAGTTGTAATAGGTAAACTTTTCCAAATAACTAAAGATAAAACATGATAAACTCTTGCTCGATCAAAAAACATTCTTGCTTTTTGTAAAATATTTAAAGAATATTGGTTATCAAGAGTATCAAGTTTTACAATAATAACTTTAGCATTTGCTTTTGCATCATCAACATTCATTGAATTTAATTTATTAATTTCCTCTTCAATTTTTCCAAACTCACTAGCTGCAATATTTACATCAAGTTCTTTAAATCCTGCAATTTGTTGGCTAAGCAAACCTGCTTGTTTATCTAATGTACTTATTGTTTCATTTAAAACTCCTGCATTTCCAGAAGTTATTGCATCTGCAATTGAACTTTTATCAAGCCAGCATCTTATTTTTGTATCTCCACAATATCCAACAGTTTGCCATCTTGCAGGTTCAGTTGTTCCACCCGGATTGTTTGTTGCACATATTCTTATTAATCCTCTACTATAAATTTGTGCAGTTGTTGCTTCTTGAACACCTGCTTGAAGATTTGGATTAACAGTGGCTAATAGTCCCGGAGTTCCAGAAACACAACCTGCTTCAGTTGTTATTTGAGTATTTGTTGCCTGATCTTGTATATATTTATCTCTAATATAATTTATAGCAAATGAAGTTGAAACTTGTTTAAATCCGCATTTTTCTTCTATTCCAATTCTCACACAAAGTTGTTGATAACCAGAAGGCCCTGTAAAGTCTTTTGTTTGATCAACATATCCTCCTTTTGCAACATAACCTGTATCAACATAACCATAGCCAGTTGTTGAATAAAGTGAAACTCCAGTTGCATCTTTCAAATAAACTGAATACTGCGCACCTTCATCATTTCCTGCATAAATATGATAATAAACTTTATATTGTGAAACAGCAGGCACAGTTGAATCTGTTTGTTTAATTTCTTCAAACCAGGCACTAAATTGTGTTGGTGAATCAGGTTCAATTAATGTTTTAAATGAACTTGGATATTTTGTTGAAACAAATGATTTACAAACTTCAGTTCCAACTTCTGCTGTTGAACGAGTTTTAAATGATTTCATTGCATTAATTCCATAAACATTTGTAAAATAATTAATTGAACTTTGCATATTTGTCCATGCAGCTTGAACACTCATATATTCTCCTCCGCCTCTTGAACCTCCTCCAACTGCAAATTCTAAAAGTTTAGGAAGAATCACATTTAATAAAGGAGAAACTTGTTTCCAGAAAAATTCACAAGTATAAATTGCAGTTATTTCATCACATATTCCAACATATCTTCCAGTTTCAAGATTTTCCTGCAAACAATCACGTGAAGCTTTCAAAATTGAAACATAATTATCAACACCTGCCTGAACTCCAGTTAAACAAACCGGTATGAAAATTCCTTCTTTATAATTAGGCAGACATAAAAATAAACTTCCTGCAATTCCACTCTGAACAACATCATCAACATAATATTTTCCTCCTAAATTACATCTTGAGGCAGGACATATAACCGGATCACACATATTAAATAATAATTTACAATCATCAGCAGACATAAAGTCTTGACATTGAGTTTCAGGATTATTTGTTGCAGCATTTCCAACTGTAATTTTTTGTCCTAAAATTGTTACATATTTAATACTTGAACCATATTGATTTGCAGCTTGTTCAATTGCCTGCAAAGCACTCTGAACTTTTTGTGTAGCTTCTTTATCAGTTAAACCATAAAACTGATTTAATTGTTGTCCAGTATTCATATTAAACTGCTGGCATAAATCATCACCTAATCCTGTATTAAATTCTTCTCGTCCATTTTTACCAACATTACAAAGCCAGAAACTTGAAACCGCTCCAGAATCTTGATATGTTTTAATATTTCCAAATGCAGCAATTGTTTGCTTTGTAGCCGCATACCATCCATTTTTCAAATCAAACGGAACAACAGCAGGCATTCCTTTGTAAGGTTCAGTTTCATAATATTTTACTTTTGCATCTTTAAATGCATTATTATATGAAGATGAATCAAACTTTTCAAATAAAGGATGTTCAGTTTTAATTTTACTAATTAAAGTATTATCTGTAATTTGCTGATTATTTTTATCAAATATTTTACCTTCATCAATAATATATTGAGTTGTACTTCCAGGAGCTAATTTTAATGCAACAGAATAAACATTTCCATCAATCATAACTCCTTGAATATGAGTATTTGTTGGTAAACTAAATTGATTTGTAGCTTCAGTTACTGCTCCTGTATAAGGTTCAACATTTGCAATCCCTTGTTTATTTTTTTGAGCATTAACACTATAAGTTCCTGCAATTCCTAAAGTTCCTGCATTTGCAACTGTCTGTTTTATATTATCAGTTTCTGCCTCAATCTGTTTAATATTATTCATTGAGGTGTATAATTTTTGTTCTTGAATTTTCTTTAATGTTGAACTAGTATCGCTTGCAATATAACTATTATAAGCTAATCTTAATTCTCTTGTCTGATCATATGTTAATGTTTCAGAATCTAATTTTGATGCAATATCTTTTATGGCAATAGAATTTTGTCCTTTATCATCAGCTATACTTAAAGAACTTGTACTTAATTCAGTTTTCAACTTTTCAACATAAGCTGCATTTGCACTATCTGCATCAATTGTCTTTCCGCCAAGAATGCCAGTAGTTTTTGTAAATGGTTCTTGAATAGCTTTAATTTCATTATTCACATTAGTTATTTGTTGAGATAATAAATTAACATCTCTTTCTATGTTATCATTATTTTTAGAAAAACAATCATCTAAACTTGCATAAGGCCCGCCAGCCATTGTAGTTCCAGTCTTCGGCATACCTCCATTTGACATTGCATCAGCACAAAGTGCATTCCATCCAGAATTTGCTGCATTCATAACCTGAGTTCTTGCAATAGCTTTTCCACCTAAATTTGAAAATAAATTCTTAACTTGCAATACAGCAGATGTTGCAAAACAAGCAGTTTTCATTACTTTAACTGTTGAAGTTAATTTAGCAGAGATATTTTGCCATTTAGCAATTGATTCATTTAACCTTGCTATTCTTTCTTTTGTTTTTTCAGGAGATAACTTTATAGCTCTTTCTTCAATTCCAATTCTATAACTTACATTAGCATATGAACCAAGATTTTTCACAACTGGTTGAATTTTTATTTTTGCAACACTTTTAACAGTTACTTCTTGTAAAATTAAATTTTCTCCACAAACCGGTTTTTGAACTCCAATAACTAAACTTTCAGTTTGAGTTGTTAATTTTCCATTAGTATCATAACAATTTCCAATTACTTTAGCTCCTTCATCAGTAAAACTATCTAATTGAATATTTGTTTTTTGTTTTTTAGTTCCATCTGTTTGAGTAACTGAACTAGGAGAAATAATATATTCTTTAGCTTCACTTAATATTACTGGATTTCCATTAAGCATAAATTTGACCTTGCTTAAATCTTCTCCAACATTATAAATGGATTTTAATGTAACAACGTGTTTTTGCCCAGAAAGCTCAAAAACAAATGATGCTTTGCTATTATCAATATTTATGTCTTGAATCCCATAAGGTAATTCATTATATTTCGATTTATATAAGGCTAAAATTTCTTCTGCAACTTTTCCTTTATTTGTACTTACAGCAAGATTATATGCATTTTGCAAAGAAACTTTTCCATAAGTATCTCCATTTGAAGAATCTGATTTTTCATATTCAACATCTCCATAAGTTTCACTTACAGATTTATATCCATCAACAGCTAAATTAAAGTTATTTTCAAAATCTCCACTTCCAGTATCAATACTAATTGCTCCAGTATAATCTGAAAATAAAATATCCTTGCCAATAAAATTAACAGAATCTCCTTTTTTTATTATTGCAATAGCATATTGTTTATTGTATGTATAAACATTGCTTTTAAAATCAGTATTTAAAAGACTTAATGCATAATCATTTAATTTTTTCTTGAGCTCTTCACTAAATATAGTTGTTTGAGGTAATGAAACTAAAATTAAAAATGGCGCTTTATCTTTTGAACTAACTCCTGTTGATGCAAAATAAGTATTATTGTTATCTCCATTATATAATAAACTTCCAACAGAATATCCATCATTACTTGAACTATCAAATGTAATTAAAGCACTTTTAACTCCAAGCTCTAAAACAAATGGTTTTCTTCCACTACTTGTCTGACAATCTCCTCTTACAATTCCACTGCTTCCACCACTTGATTCAATTTTATTAACCTTACAAATATTATCTGCAAATACCCCTCCTACACCTTCATAAACATCATATTCATCACTATCAAAAGTTAATTTTGCACTTTTTTGTGCACTTAGTGAATCAGAATAAGTAATTGTATATCCTGCATTACAATAAAATCCAGGTAAATATTGTTCAGATGAAGATTTTCCTCTTGAAACTTCAAACGAACTTACTTTATGATTTACATCACTATAAACAGAACCTCTAACAACACCACTATCAACATATTCAACTCTTAAAAATCCTTTTCCATTCATAAACACAAATTCATTATATCTCTGTTGCCATTGTTCCTCTGTTAAAACCGGAATTAGTTTTTCATTAATTCCCATTCCAAAAGCAACCGGAGCATCATAAGTTATTTTAGCAGTTAAATTTCCTGAAATAACTTTAGTTAAATTATTTTCATTTGGTTGTTGTTTTAATACAATAACTGCATATCCAATATTATCGATTGTTGGAAATCCATTTTTGCCTTTTGATGTAGATAATATTGTTTTAGTAGGTTGATAAAAAGTAACACCTGTAACACCTACAGGAGTTTTTCCACTATAACTAAAACTAATTGATTTAATTTCTTCTGGATTTACTGCAGGATTAATTTGTATTGCTTGCAACTTGCAAAAAACCGGAACATTTTGTTCAGCAAGCAAATCACTTCTTACCACAGCCGGAGTACAACCGCCAGGAGAAATTTGAACTATAAAATCCTGTCTTGCTAAACACATCTCACGATTTGCAGTTGGATTTCCTCCATATAAATAAGGAAATAAAACCGAATTACTTCCTGAAAATCCAGGTTGATAGTATTGAGGATTTGAAAAAGATGCACTACTCCCTCCAGAAGAATATTCTCCTCCAGTGCTTCCATAAAATTCAGCACTAACAAAAAATACCATGCTTAAAGTTAATAACAAAACTAATATTTTACGAATCATCTTAAAGTCACTCCTAAAATTTTATTATTAATTAATTCATAATTTTGTTGAAGTTGATCAAGACTTGAAGGATTTGGAAGTGACCCAACAGAAATATCTAATGAAGTTGCAGATTTAATATTATCTTCAAGAAGATATTCACTTGTTTTTCCTCCTGCAGTAAGAGCATTTGTTAAAGTTTCTCCAGGAATTGTAATATCAAAGCATTTTTCACTTGTTTTTCCAAAGAATCCCATTATTCCAGAATCTAAAACACTTACACACTGTCTTGATGTGCTTGAAGGTATAGTTAATGAAGCTCCGCTAAATACCTGCATACTAATATTATAATATCCTTCACTTAATTTTATCTGCTTCTGTTGAGGATAAACCAGAGTAAATTTATTTTTATCACTTTCAAAATTAATTATTGCAATATCATTTTCTCCTCCAGTAAATTCGATTCCATTAATGATAACTCTAACATTAATGTCATAACTTTTATCCATAGGAATATTAACAACTCCAGCTTCATTTGTTGAAATAATATTTTCCTGAGTAATATATCCTTCAGCAGTTGCAGTTACTTTTCCATTAATGCATTGAGGAAATTCAGTTGTTAATTTTGCATCTTGTCCACTTAATTTAGTTGTTCCAATATTACATTTTGTATTAAAACAATTATAACTTACATCTGCTTCAACAGGAGCAAGAGTTTTCAAATCATAAGTATAAACATCCATTTGAGTATTTTTATAATTGCAAATTTGTTCTATATTATCCTGATTATCAAGTGCTTGTCCATTAATTGCTTTCCTTGGAACATTTTTATCAAGAACAACTGAAACCGGGAATTGGAAAAGTTCCCTACCATCATAAATTTGAACTAATACCGGATAATAAACATCATATACATAATGATAAGGCACATAACAAAATCCAATTATTCCCATTCCTTGTTCTAATCCAACTGGCTCTGCAATTAAAAGATTATTATCTGCAGGCCAAACTTCAATTCTTGTTGGCCAATCAGAATTATACATAAAATTAACAGAATCTTCTGTTTTTAATCCATCGACAACAAAATACTTATTATCTTTATCATTAAGATTATAATAATTTCCTTCTAATTTTATTGCTGCAATATTTGCTGATAATCCTAACTTGATATCATTTGCAACATCCTGAGCTTTCCATATTTTTGGAGCACAGCTTAATTCTGTTCCAGTAACCGGAGCATAATTATATAATGCATCAACAGAATAATTTTCTAAAAACGCATCACTTAATTCTTTATCATAAATATCTCTTGCAGTACTGTAAAACTTTCCAAATTTGCTGTCTACTTCAACTTCATAAGAAGATTTTGAAGAAGAAACATTTCCTTTTGCAACTCCAATATTTTCATTAACATTTACTCTTACACTTCCATCAAATATTGTTACACTTGTTTCTGCATCTCCAGTCTTAACAGTATATCCTCTAGAAACAAATTCATTAAAATTACATTTCGCAACTTCTTCATTTAAATAATTAGCTAATTGTGTTTCAATTTCAGTTTTTGATGGCACCTGCTCTTCAACAAGATTATTTCCAGAAACATAATACCAATACGGAACCGGATTACCTAAAAAATCTAACTGTGATGAAAACGGAGCATATTCACTTCCAGGTTTAAACTCAGGCACCTCAATATATCCTCCTTGCGAACCTGCAATTCTTAATCCCTCTAAAGTTTTCTGTTTTATGCAATCATCAAAATACTGATAAACTTCATTTGTTTCAGGTGCAGTAGTACCAGTAAAAATCTTATCTCTAAAAGTATAAATTAAAATCCCTGCTGCAATTATAATCACTGCAAATATTATGAAAATAGTAACTTGTCCCTTCTTGCTCATTTTACTTTTCACTTTTCTTACCTCCTATTTTTATTTTTATCAGTTCCATAATCTCGCTGTTAATATCTTTATCAATAGTTTCTTTGAACTTTTCCCAAAGTTTCTCATCTTCTATAAGAAGCAAGTATTTTTTCACTTTTTCATTTCCTCTTTTAATTAAACACCCAAACAAACAATAAAGTATATAAAAAAACGCGCTATTTAAATCTTATTATTAAGTTAGTAAGTAAGTTACTTAGTAAGAGAAAGAAAAAGAAATGCCAAATTACTTAATCAAACTTACTTTTCTAACTTTTCTATTGTCTTCTTATAACAATCAAAAGCCTCTTGTAATCCTTTTACCTGCTGGCACATTGTACTTGATAGTGATTTAATATCTTCTTTTTTACGTTTTCCCATCATTTCATTCTTTTTAGCTCTATAAATTTCATATGCTCCGCTCAGAACATTTGTTGCAACTACCGCTCCAAGATAAGAATTTACAATATTTCTTGAATTAGGTTGTGTAAAAGGAAACATATTATTAGCCATAATTCCTGCAAGAAAATGAAATGCTCCAGAATATAAAGAATACATAATTTTAAAAGATTCATAATTTCCGAAAGCAGGATTAATATCAAATGCTTTATTTTCTTTTTCTAATATATCAAGATTTTTTCTTATATGTGTTGGTGCAAAATATATTGATTCTACAACTGATTTTGCAAAATTATATGTGCCTTTTCCAATTTCTTTTGTAACATTATATGTATCTTTTCCAATTTCTCCAACTACTTCATACCATTTTGGTTCTCTTAAATTTCCATTTAAACTTAAATTTCCTTCTGTACCCACCATACTTTCTAAATCATTTTTTTTCTTTTCTTTTTCTAAAAGAGTTTCACACGGATCTTCTGCATATTCTATTAATTTCTTTTCAATTTCGCCTAGAAACTCACGATTACTCTTAAGTTCTTCTTCATATGAAATGTTTGTATAACTATCCTGTCCAGTTTCATGAAGAGCATAGTCTTCAGTTTCATAAGGCACAGTTGATGTTTGTGCTCTTTTATTTGCTTGAATTTTTGTTTGTGTTTCCATTTTAAGTTTTTGAAAATATAATTAAGATTTTCTTTCTTCTGCTCTTAATTTATCTTTGTATTCCTCCATCATTTTATTTTTCTTATTTCTGTAAATTTCATATGCTCCGCTTAGTAAATTAGCGCCAACTACTGCTGCAAGGTAAGCATTTGCTTTAGGAGATGATCCTGCTCCGCTTAAAGCATTTCCTGCAGAATACATTCCTAAAAAAACATTACCTAATATTGAAGTTCCTGAAATTATACATCTCATTATTTCTTCAGTTGCACTATCTTCTTCATCCTCATTATGTCTTTTATCATCAGATTTTCTCATTGAAGTTGGAATAAAATATATACTTTCTACAACTGCTTTTGCAACATTATATGTATCTTTTCCAAGTCCTTTAACAACATCGTAAAAACCAGGTTCTCTTAATTTTCCATTTGAACTTAAATTTCCTTCTGTACCGGCTATACTTTCTAAATCATTTTTTTTCTTTTCCTGCCCAAGCATAGTTTCACACGGATCTTCTGCATATTCTATTAATTTCTTTTCAACTTCGCCTAGAAACTCACGATTACTCTTAAGTTCTTCATCATATGAAATGTTTGTATAACTATCCTGTCCAGTTTCATGAAGAGCATAGTCTTCAGTTTCATAAGGCACAATTGATGTTTGTGCTCTTTTATTTGCTTGAATTTTTGTTTGTGTTTCCATTTTGTTTTTTCCTTTGTTTTATATGTAGTTACTTTTAACTACTTGATAATAACACCAAATTATCAGTATATTTATATATTAAGGACTACTTAGGTAGGTAGTAAAAATATAAAAAAATGGCAGAAGAAAATAAAGCATTAAATGATGCAGGTTTATCTAATTGGGAAAGCAGTGTTTATCGAGCGTTAATAAAGCTTGGAGAAAGTAAAGCTGGCCCAATTATTTCAGAATCAGAAGTTCCTCAATCAAAAATTTATAGAATTCTATATTCACTTCAGAACAAGGGACTTGTAAGTTATATTATCAAGGGTAAAATCAAATATTTTCAGGCAAGTGATCCGGAAAAAATTTATCTATTGTTTAAAAAAAAGGAAAATGCAATAAAATCAGAAGTAGATAAACTAAAAGAATTAAAAAAATCAGAACCTAAAAAAAGTTCTGTAAGAATATTTGAAGGATTAAGGGCAATTAGGGCATTAAATTTAGAAATTATACAAGGCGCAAAAAAAGGAGAAGAATTCTATGGTTATTCTGAAGGAACCGGCTATTCTAAAGAAGTTAGTGAATTTTATCATCAGTTTGGAGAGCTTAGAAAAACTGTCGGTTTAAAAGACCATTTATTAATAACTAAAAATAATAAGGCAGAATTTGAAAAAGGCATATCAAAAGAAGATTTGCCATATACAAGAAAGAAAACAAAATATTATGAAGTTTCATTTCCTCAGGATACTGCAATTTTCAGAGATATGGTTATAATTTACGACTGGGACGAAATTCCTAAAGCAATTCTTATAAAAAGTGAAAATCTCGCAAGAAATTATAAAGAATTCTTCTTGGATTTATGGAATGAGAAAAAGAAGTAAAATCATAAAATGGCCCTGCCAAGAATCTAACACCTGCAGTTCGCAGAACAAGGGTTGCCAAAAATTTATAAAATTTTTTAGCACTTACAAAACTTTGAGATTTTGGTTTTGTAAGGATGATTCTTCAGGTTATATATTATTTAGAAGAAATAATTTATGGCCCTGCCAAGAATCGAACTTGAATCTCATCCACGTCAAGGATGCATCTTAGCCATTGGACTACAAGGCCATATATCTAATATCTTTCCCCAGATTATAAATTTAATTAATACCTCCCCTCAAACTGAACTAAAAAGGTTTAAAAACCACCTTGATAATTAATTCCTATGAAGAAGCCAAAAGTAACTAATCGATATTGCCCTTCATGCAATAAACGAACACAGCATAAAATAAAACTATTATCTACAGGTATTAAACGAGGTTCTCTTAAGAGAGGAGGTATTCCTCGTGCAAAACTTCGTGGATTAGGAATAGGTTTTGGTAATAAAGGAAAATGGGGAAGTAAACCAGCTATTGGTAAATGGAAAAGAAAAACTAAAAATACAAAAAAAGCAGTTTTTGTTTATACTTGTCAAACATGCAAGAAATCACATCAATCTAAAAAAGGAAAGCGATCTGGGAAGGTATTGTTAGAATAAAATGGCAATTGAAAAAAAGAAATTTTTATCGGTTAAAATCCCTTTAATAAACAAAGAAATAGAATTATTAGGTTTATCAGTTGAAGATTTTGAAGGAAGATTTGTAAAATTTGATATGACCTCTGATTTAAGAGGAAAAAGCCTTGAATTAAGAACTAAAGTTAAAGTATCTGATGGTAAAGCAGAAGCAAATGTTCTTGAAGCATATTTATTAGGATATTATATAAGAAGAATGATGAGAAAAGGAACAGATTATGTTGAAGATTCATTCCTTGTTCAATGCAAAGACCATCAAGTAAGAATAAAACCATTTTTAATTACAAGAAAAAGAGTGTCAAGACAAATAAGATCTGCACTTAGAGAAATAGCAAAGAAAGAAATTATAGAATATGTTAAAGACAAAACATTTGAAAATCTTGTCCTTGATATGATTAATAATAAAATACAAAAAGAATTAAACATAAAACTGAAAAAAATTTATCCTCTTGGCTTATGTGAAATAAGATTTATAGGAATTGAAGATTCAAAAGAATATAAAGGAGAAGTTGAAGAAGTACAAGAAGTTGAAGAAAAGAAAAAACCTGCTAAGACAAAAAAGAAAAAAGAAGTTGAAGAAAAAGGGGAAGAAGCAGAATAAATAAAGATGCTCCAGCAGACATTAATTCTAATAAAACCCGATGGTGTTCAAAGAGGTTTGGTTGGCGAAATTATAAAAAGATTTGAACAAAGAGGATTAAAAATTGTTGCAATTAAAATGGTTCATATTGATAAAGATTTTGCAGGCAAGCACTATCAAGAATCAATTGCAAAAAAACACGGAGAACATGTTAGAAACTATTTATTAGATTATATTACTTCATCACCAATTATAGCAATTGTTTTAGAAGGAAGCAATGCAATAACTCATGTAAGAAAAATTGTCGGCAATACTTATCCTGGAGAAGCAGAAATCGGAACAATAAGAGGAGACTTTGCACATGCAAGCAAAGAACGTGCAAAATCAAGTAAAAAAGCTCTTCCAAACCTTGTCCATGCTTCAGAAAATATAGAAGATGCAAAATATGAAATATCTTTATGGTTCACAAAAAAAGAAATTCATGATTATAAATTATCTGCAGAAGAGCATTTGTATTAAATTAAAAAATCCCTCATTATTTCTAATTCTCTAGTCCTTGGATTTTCAATATACTCAAACTTACAATTTACTCTTAATTCTTTTTTTGAACTAGGATTTCCAACACTATCAGATAAATCTTTTAAAGCCCTTAATTCAGTTTCACTAGATGATTGATAATCTCCAGAAATATAACTTGTTTGTTTATTTAATCTATCAATTTTTCCAATATAATTTAAACTTAACATATCTGCTAATTACCAAATGCCTATTTAAATATTATCAAACAGAGATTATTATAATAAATATATATTCTCTACCACATATCTTTAAAACATCTCTTTTATTTTTTAATAAAAAAGAGGATAAATGGGAACTTATACATCTTGCACATTTTATAGACAACAAAACAGCTCTTGCAGAAAAATTCCTTGTAGGAAAAGAAAGAAACATAAAAATTTATCAAATCTTATTTTTATCAATCCTATGGAATCTCGAGAAAGAAATCGAATTATTAGTCCAGAAATTCAAGAAGCAAGAATGAATCTTTTAAATATCATAAATAAGGCAAAAACCAAAGTAACTCAAGAGCTTTCAGATACAATATACAATTATATACAAAAGCACGGTTCAGACTATTGGCTTAACAAAGCTCGTTCAGATTATGTTGATAAAGTTATTGTAGGCAATTATAAAAGTGATGTTTCTCGCTGAATATTTTCAGACACTATAACCTTTTTAAACCCCTGCTAACTAAATAATTTATGCCTCCATAGCTCAGTGGTAGAGCGGCGGTTTTGTAAACCGTAGGTCGAGGGTCCAAATCCCTCTGGAGGCTTTTTCTATTTAAATTAAATCCAAAAATAAAATTATATTCCAAATAAACTCTTAATAAAAAACTTTAAAGCCCAAACATTTAATAATATAAAATTAAGAACAATAATAAAAATAACAAGAAAGAATAAAACCCAGAAAATTGTCTTCAAAATCCCTCTTTTCTTTTTATTTTTCTGTTTCCTTAAAATAAATTTCCCCTGAACTTTATTAAGAACATTATCAATATCTTCAGCAAAACCCTCAGTCATTTCCTCTCTTTCTTGTTTTGCTTTTTCTCTTGAAATATCATCAACTGTTTTAAATTTCATTTTAATTTAACTGCAGTTCCATAAGCAAGTATCTCTGAATCTCCCATAGTGACTAGTGAAGTTATAAATCTAATATTAACAACAGCATCAGCATTAAGTTTAATTGCTTCATTAATCATTCTATTAAAAGCTTCATCTCTTGCCTGATTTATTAGCTCAGTATATGTTTTAATTTCTCCGCCAACAATACTCTTTAATCCAGCTGCAATATTTCTTCCAATATTTCTCGACCTAACAGTATTTCCCCTTACAACTCCCAATATTTTCACAATCCGCTTTCCAGGCACAAAATCCGTATTTGTTGTTATAATTTCCATATTATTTGTTTTTATTCGTACTTTTTAATTGTTTTGCTATTGGCTCAATATAACTTTCCTTGCCAAAATCAATTAATAATAGTATTCCAATAATAAAAATTAAGATTCCATAAACTAAAAAAACCCAACTAACAATAAATGAAAGAATAACTAAGAATACTCCTAAAACTAATAATGCTAATCCTGTAAATATTCTTATTTTATCCATAAATCTAGATATTTCAAATATTAATAAAGCTATTCTTCGACAACAATCTCAACTTTTTTGCCTGAGACAAGAATGTCTGCAATTTCTCTAGGAATATTTGCAACCTCATCTTTCCTAAATGGCCCAAGAGATTCTCCATTAATTCCCATAAATTCCTCAACATCTTCTAAAAATAAAACTAATTTAAGTTGTTTTTCAATTTTTATTGCATCTCCACCATTTGTAAACTCAGATGAAAGAATTTTTTCAGCTTCCTGAACAGAGATAATAATCTTATCAAAAAGCTCTTTTTCAAAATCAAGCATATTTTCAAAATCTCTCTTACTCATTCCAGTTTCAGATGCAACAAAAACCAATCCCAAAAGCTTCTTTTTTCTCAGTAACATAAGTTCATTAAAAATAGAAACTGAATTTTCCAGTTGTTTTTTTATTTTAAGTATTTCATCAGAAAACATATCTCCTTGCTGATTCTGATTTGCAAGTACTCTCTTCTCTTTAATATATTCAGAAACCTCTGAAACAAACTTCTTTGAAAGTGGCTGTAACTGCTCAGAATACCTCTCTCTCCTAAGGCATTCATAAATATCATTATATGTTATCATAATAAACCCAAACTACCTCAATTTAAAACAATTATGGTTATGAGGTTTTCGTGTTAAATTGTTAATTAACATATAATTCTTTACTTAAGTTAAAATTATTCTAGTTGGTTATAAGTAATTTTTATTTATCCTTTAATATAACTTTAGATGTCACATTTCCTAATAAACAATATAATCTAATTTCCAAAGGAAATTGGGCAAGTAATATTTATAAGCTCTTACACGCTAATTAATTTATGTTCAAGTTCTTAAAAGACAAGCTAAAAGACCTCTTCAAATCAACCAAAGAAGAGGTAGAAGTAGTTGAAAAACCAGCTAAAAAAGTAAAAGAAAAGAAGGAGGGTAGAGCCGAGGAACTTCGCGAGGATTATAGAAATCTAGAAAAGCGAGGTTCTGAGCAAGTAGGGAAACTTGGTTCCCTGAGCAAAGAAGTTAAAAAACCTGAAAAAAAACAAAAAATAAAAGAGCTCAAAGAAGAAATTCATGAAGATATTGAAACAACAATAGAAGAAAAAGAAGAAACTAAAGAACAATTCAATGAAGAAGTTGAAAAGCTTATTGAAAAAGAAGAGTATAAAGAGGGAGTAATTGAACCAATAGTTGGAGAAAAAACTGAACCAAAACCCGAGAAAAAAGGTTTTTTCTCGCGCATTCAAACGCGATTTAACACAGTTCAAATTAACCAAAAAACATTTGATGAATTTTTTGAAAAACTAGAAATGCTACTATTAGAAAACAATGTTGCTTTATCAGTTGTTGATAAAATCCGAGAGGATATGCAAAAACGCCTAGTTAATATAGAAGTAAAAAAAGACCAATTAGAAAACGAAATAAAAAACACATTAAGAGATTCAATTCTTGAAATCCTAATTGAACCATTTGACTTAATTGAAAAAATAAAAAAGAAAGAGGGAACATTTGTAATACTATTTTTTGGCATTAACGGAAGTGGAAAAACAACAACAATTGCTAAAGTAGCTAGTTTATTGCAAAAAAATAAAATCTCAAGTGTTTTAGCAGCTGCAGATACATTTAGAGCAGCTTCAATTGAACAGCTAGAAAAACACGGAGAAAAACTCGGAATAAAAGTTATTCATCAAGAATACGGCTCAGACCCTTCAGCAGTTGCATTTGATGCAATAAAATATGCTCAAGCCCATCAAATTAAAGTTGTCCTTATAGACACTGCAGGAAGAATGCATACAAAAGATAATTTATTAAAGGAAATGGAAAAAATTGTTCGGGTTACAAAACCAGACTTAAAAATATTTGTTGCAGAATCAATAACTGGCAATGATGCAACCGAACAAGCTAAAATATTTAATGAAACAGCAAATATTGATGGTTCAATTCTTACAAAAGCAGATGTAGATGAAAAAGGCGGAACCGCAATTTCAATTGGCTATGTAACAGGCAAGCCAATTCTCTTTCTCGGCACCGGCCAAGAATACAAAGACCTCGAAAAATTCGACCCTAAAGATATAATTGCTAATTTAGGACTTGACTAAAATCTCAAAACCGCAACTTTATTAATCCTCAAAATACTAATTTTACCATGCTTGAGAGTCTAGGAAACATACTAAGAAAGTCAGTGGATAAAATAACCTCTGCAATTTTTGTAGATAAAACTCTAATTGATTCTATTGTAAAAGACTTGCAAAGAGCATTAATTATGGCAGATGTAAATATCGCTCTAGTTAAAGAAATAAGTGAAAAAATAAGAAAAGAAGGAGAATCAAAAGTAAAAGGCATTGAAAAAAAAGAACATCTAATCAAGCTATTAAATGATGAAGTAATTAGAATAATTGGTGGAGAGAAAAAAGAATTAATATTAGGTAAAAAAGACAAAATATTATTTGTTGGACTTTACGGAACCGGTAAAACAACTACAATTTCAAAACTAGGTGCTTATTATAAAAAACGTGGAAAAACAGTTGCTCTTCTTGGTCTCGATGTTCACCGTCCAGCAGCTTCAGAACAACTAGAACAATTAGGGAAGAAAATTGAAGCTCCAGTATTTGTTAATAAAACAGAAAAAAATCCAATAAAAATATATGAAGAATATAAAAAAGAATTAGATAAATTTGATTTAGTTTTAATTGATTCTGCAGGCCGTGATGCTTTAGAAGATTCACTTATAGAAGAAATAAAACAAATAGGTGAAAAAATAAAACCTACTCACACAATTCTAGTTATTGCAGCAGATATTGGACAAGCTGCAAAAACCCAAGCACAAAAATTTAAATCAACTTGCGAGGTTGATGGAGTTATAATAACACGTATGGATTCTTCTGCAAAGGCAGGAGGAGCTCTAACTGCCTGCTATGAAGCTCAAGCCCCAGTATATTTTATAGGAACAGGTGAAAAAGTTCCTGACTTAGAACAATTTAACCCTCAATCATTTGTATCTCGTCTTTTAGGAATGGGAGATTTAGAAGGTTTAATTGAAAAAGTTCGTTCAGCAACAACAGAAAAAGAACAGGAAAAATTAAAGAAAAGAATTGAAGAAGGAAAATTAACTTTAATGGATGTTTATGAACAAATAAAATCAATGCAAAATATCGGCCCTTTAAGTAAAATAACCGAGCTAATTCCAGGATTAGGAAAAGCAAAAATCCCAGAAGAACTTTTAGGCACTCAAGAAGAAAAACTTAACCATTGGAAATCTGCAATAAGTTCAATGACTCAAGAAGAAATTGAAAATCCCGAAATAATGGAAAAACAAACTTCAAGAATATCTAGAATTGCAAAAGGCTCAGGAACATCAACAACTGAAATCCGTCAGTTAATTAAGCAATACAAAATGATTAAAGAGTTAACAAGCTCTGCAAGCTCTTTAGGTGACATAAGCGACCCAAGCCAAATGTCACAAAAACAGCTAATGAAATTAGCAAAGAAATTCGGCGGAAAAAAGATGAAGTTTTAAAACAAGACGCTCCGCTTTTAGCAAAACATCCCATATCTTTACCTTATTTTAATAATTTTTAGTGAAGTATTACTTAATTTATTTTATATTTCAATCAAAAGTTTACTGCAAGAGTTTCCAGATAATAAAATATCAGTTTTGTGAAACAAAACTGCAATTAAATCTTCTCTTTATATCTTCCTCTGCTTTCAACAACTTTTAATCTTTCAACAACCTGCGAATCATTTTTAGAAATCTTATAACCTTTCATAATCGCCTTAAAATACTCTTCCCAATCTTCAAAATGTTTTGCTTCCAAAGCTTGTTTAATTAAATGCAAATCAACAGCTTTGTCTTCAATTCTTTCTGAATGAAATCCCAACCCAAAATCAATAAACCATACTTCATTATTTTTATCAAGAATAATATTGCTTGTCGTCAAATCTCCATGAATAATATTACTATCATGCAACTTTGCAATTGACTGCCCAATTTTCTGACAAATCTCCAAAGCTTTTTTCTCAGGTAGTTTATCAAGATATTCAGAAAGTTTTTTTCCTTTTATCTCAGGCATAACTATTTTAGTTGATTTCTTATCTTTTTGCTCTTCAGGTTTTGGCGCATTAATAATCTTGCTTGCTTTTTCAAGTAATTTTGTTTCTTGGCGAGTTCTTAATATTCTAATTTTACTATCAATTTCTTTTAATCTATAACCTTTCTCAATTCTGTCTTTTATAACTTTATCATTCGATAAAACAATATTTGCCTCTGCTCCTGATGCAATTATTTTCCCACTAATCATATATTTTTAATTCTCATAATGCTTAAATATCCTTCTCTTATATAATTTTATGGTAAAACTAAGTGGAAATATTTTTAATAGAATGCGAGGAAGCCTTAATACAACATTTCATCCTAATGAAGTTCACGAAGGCATGCTTACTACTCGAGGCTTAAGACTAATAAAACCTTCAATTGATTCTATTCCTGAAGTTAAATGGGCATTTCTGACTGATAAAAGATTTTGCAATGAAAAAATATACAAAGAATTTGAAAGATTTATGCCTCCTGGATTTGAATTAGTCTCACCTCCTGCTGAACAAGATGCTTTTACCTATGCTTTAAACCTCAACGGACAAATGAATAGAATGAAATTCCTATTTGAATTAAATAAAAATTATTTAAGGGATCGTAAACCTGAAAGTGGAAGTATCATTGCTTACTATTTAGAAGATTCACTTGAGATTGACCCAATCCATGCAGGAATTTATGCAGGTAATGAAAGAGTTAATTCAAGATTTTCTCTAGGTTATCCTGTTGTACAACATCCCATAAATGACATCCCATATTCTGAATTTCACTATGAATGCTATAAAAAACGTAGTTAAATAAATATACTATATCTCTACCAAATTTTTAATAAGCTATCTTAAAGATTAATTAGTTCACGTTAGAAAATTGCAATCAAAAGAGCCGAGCTTGCAAAGCAATATCAAATAAATTATCTATTTCAATATAATTTTAATTATATTAAAAAAATAAAAAACAAAGAAGAAGAAAAATAAAAAAATAAAATTCTTTATGCTTTAGCAAGAGAAACTATATGCTGCATTTTGGGTTCCACCTACATAACTTTGATAAGTTATTGATGTAAGTTTTATTTTAGCTCCGTCAGATAATGTAAATAGTTGTCCATTAATAAGCTGTCCAGTACTTTCTCCATTAACTGTAAACATAGCTTTTAATGAGTCAAGATCCATTAATTTAACTGCATAAGTTTTACCTTTACATACGAGATTCTTAGTCTGAACTTCATTTAATGTATCTGTTAATGTTGAAGTCAAATCAGTATTACACTTTCCAGCATCACATCCGTTTGCACAAATAGCTATTTCATAGCTTAAAGTTTGTGCTGTTGCAGAAGGGCATTTAAACTCTAGTAAGGTAGTTGGTCCTAAACAAATATCTTCTCCAGCATATAATTTATTGCTAGAAGTTACTTCTGTCTTTCCTTTAACAAATGAAGGCGAAACCATTGCTCTATCACTATCAATACAACTTGTAGCTATACAAGCTTTATTTAAACAACCATTTTCACAATTTATTTCTTGTTTAATTACTTGATCTCCGTTTACATTATATAACAAATAATTTGTTACTATCTGTAAATCTAAAACATCTGCTTTTTTATCTCCATTTAAATCAGCCCTATTACATTCAGAAGTTATAGAACCTGAAGGCAAGCATGTATCTCTAAGGAATGTAACATCTGCTTCATCTACAACTCTATCTTTGTTTATATCATACATTTGACTGTAAAATATATTTACATTACAGTTATATTCAACTAATTTTTTACCATCACATACATCAGTAAATGTTGTTTTTTCTGTTTTTGTATTAGTTGCAGTTACCACGCCAGTTACCTCATCTTTAGTACATGTTGGTCCAGCAATGCTACAATAAAATGAAGCATATTCAACTCCATTTGATGCTTTAATTTTTGAATTTTTAATTACTCCTGGACAAACAGTTGATACTGAAGTAAATTTCCCATCTTGACAATAATACTCTATAATATTATTTCCAGAATACGAGTCTGCATAAACTTCCATAGATGCACCACTTCCTAATTCAACAACTCCTGCACGAAGAGGATAGTTTCCATCTGTATCTTTACAAACTGGAGAAATACATTGTCCAACTTTTTCTACAGTAGTAGTTCCCATCTGTACAGTTTTTTCTTCACATCCTACCGGGCACGGAACTGTTACAGTCATAAGTGTATTAACATCTACAGTTTTTTCCTGTACTAAACAAATTCCAAGAAATTTTCGGCCAGGACAATATTTTGATGGAACTTTTGAGATATAAGTTTCAGTAACTCCACTTGAAGCTACTCCTTGATTTGTACAAAGATCTTTATTTATTGCACCATTCCAAACAACTCCGGCAAAATACTTATTATTTCCATTATCACTTTCTTGCCATTCAGTAGGAGACAAACTAACTATTGCATCTTCAGCAATAACTCCAGCACTCATTAAAACAACTAATGCGAGAGAAATTCCTAATATTAAATTCTTTTTCATTTTTACCTCCTTTCACTTCTTTTATCTCATAAATGAGATATTACTATTAAAAAAAACAGATATTTAAATATTATGCTTTAACAATAAAAGATTAGAAAATCAATATCTGTAAATTTATTTTATATTATTCTAAATATTTGAAAATTTAGTAATATTTAAGAAATTAATAAAAATAAATAGCCCCGCCAGGCACTTAAAATTTATTCTAAATTTTGGTGACTATGATTTTTTACAAAATCAAGTATTCGAACACTTGAGTTTGTAAGAACGAAAGTAGGTGAGAATCAATAGCCCTGCCAGGATTCGAACCTGGGTCACAAGCTTTCTCCGATGTTCGCTCGCGATAATATTAATGGGTCTCGCAAACAACCTCGCCAAAGGCTCGTAGATTTGACCGCTGTCCTACAGGGCTATTAATTTAAACAAAACTATTAGTTTAAAATACTTTGCTATATCATTATTCCCTATAAAAAATACAAAATAACAAGGTTTAAAAACAACATTTCAGAAAGAACAATATAACAACGCAAGGTTCCTGGAGTCATCAGAACCCGGCGGAGGTTTTGATATGGCAAAAGAAGAAAAAGAAAAAACAACAGAAGATAAAAAAATGCCAGAAAGAGCAAAAGTAGAAGACATAGAAGCAATAGTCATTGACTTAGCTAAAAAAGGAACATCTCCTTCAAAAATAGGAATAATTTTAAAGGAAAAATACGGAGTTCAAAAAATAAAGCTTCTTGGCAAAAAAATCTCAAAAATATTAAAAGAAAATAAAATTAGTTATGAAGACGATCATGTATCTATTCAAAATAAAATTAAATCTCTTGAAAAACATTATGAAAAAAATAAGCAAGACAAAAGAGCAGAAAGAGAAATTGTTAGATATATTGGACTTAGAAAAAAAATTGAAAAGTACAAAATAAAAAAAGGTGAATAAATGTTAGCCTCTATAAAAGAGGTTGCAAAGCAATTCCTTGCTAAAACAGAAAATAAATCGATACAGGTTATAAGTCATCATGATACAGATGGAATAACTTCTGCATCAATTCTTACAAAAGCATTGCAAAGACTAGGTAAAGAATTTTCAGTAAGGATTGTGAAACAACTTGAAGAAAAAACAATAAAAGAACTGCAACAAGACAGAGTTATAATTTTTCTAGATCTTGCATCAAATAGCTTTGATTATATTAAACAACTTAAAACTGAAGTATTTATTTTTGACCATCATGAAATTAATTCAGAAATTCCACAAAATGTTACAATAATAAATCCGCATTTGTTTAATGAAGAAGAAATCAGTGGAGCAGGCTTAACATATTTATTTGCAAAGGAATTAAGTGAACAAAATATTGATCTTGCCTATCTTGCAATAATTGGAATGGTTGGAGATATGCTTGAAAAAAATATTGGAAAAATATATAATACAATAATAAAAGATTCAAAAGTTATTGTAAAAAAAGGATTGATAATGTATCCTGCAACACGTCCAATAAATAAAATATTAGAATATAGTTCTGAAATTTATATACCTGGAGTTACTGGTTCAAGTTACGGAGCATCAAATTTTCTAAGAGAAATAGATATAAAACCAGTTAATGGACAATATCAAAGTCTTATAGAACTAACTGAAGAAGAAACCTCTAAATTAATTACTGCAATTGCTCTTCAACGTTCAGACAATCAAGACCATTCAGATTTAATAGGAAATATTTATCTTGTTAATTTTTTTAGCAGACTTGAAGATGTAAGGCAAATAAGTGCGATGATAAATGCCTGCAGTCGTCTAGGTGAAAGTGGAACAGCAATTTCATTTTGCCTTCAAAATAAAAAAGCAAAGACAAAAGCAGATAATATTTACACAAAATATAAGCAAAGTATTGTAAAAGCTCTTGAAAGTCTTCCAAAAATCAAAAAAATTGAAAAAAAGAATTATTTAATTATTCAAGCAGAAGATAAAATTCAAGATACCATTATAGGAACAATTGCAAGTATACTTTCTAACTCAAAATCTTATGAAGATGGCAAAGCAATAATTGCAATGGCTTACAATGAAGATAAAATAAAAGTCTCTGCAAGAGTTGTTGGAAAAAACGGAAAAAACATTCGTGAGCTTTTAAGCTCTGTAATTGATGAAGTTGGAGGCGAAGTTGGAGGGCATAAGTTTGCAGCCGGCTGTTTAGTTGAAAAAAACAAAGAAAAAGAGTTCCTTGATATGCTTCAAAAAAAGCTTGAAATTGAGCTAGTTAAAATTTGACTCATATAAAATTATAATAAAAGTAATATTATCAATATTGCTAGATATTCCTTCTAACAAAACTTTAAAAACCTAATCTATATTCTATTCTCATTGGGTTGCTAAACAATTAAAGGAAAGGTAGTGTTAGGAAAACCTTTGGTTGTCCCACATTTTATAATGAAAGAATATCATGAAGGCGAGATAATTCTCTGTACAGTAACAGACATAGTTAAAACAACAGTATTTGTAGAAACTGAAGATGGGAAAAAAGGAAGCATAGTTTTCAGCGAAGTAGCTCCAGGAAGAATTAGAAATATAAGAGATTATGTAGTTCCTCAAAAGATAATTGTTTGTAAAGTTCTTAATATTGCACCAGATCACTTATTTCTAAGCTTAAGAAGAGTAAAAGATAAAGAAAAAAAAGAAATGTTAGAAGTATTCAAGAGAGAAAAGCGTCTTATTGAAGTTATGAAAAAATTAATTGGTGAAAATTCAGTAAATATAGTTAAAAAAATAAATGAAAAATATACTTTAGCAGAATTTATAGAAAATGCAAGAGAAAATCCAAAAATAATTGAAGAGTATTTTGATAAAGAGCAATCAATAAGAATAACTGATGTTTTAAAAGAAAAAAAAGAAAAAGAGCGTGAAATAAAACAAGAATTTCTGCTTTCATCAAAAGCTTCAGATGGAATAATCAAAATCAAAAAAATCCTTTCAAAATATAATAATATCAATTATCTTGGCAGTTCAAAATATGTAATAAAAATAAAATCCACAAATCTAAAGCAAGCAGACTCTCACATTTCTGAAATGATAGAAGATATTGAAAAACAAGCTAAAAAAGAAAAGTGTGAGTTTGCAATAAAAAAATAACTAAGCATAAATCTTTTTCTTAGGCATTATTACTTCATCAAAAAGTTCAACCATTTTTTTAACAAAGGGATTTTGTATATTTAATTTATACAGCTGAGCATTCCCTATTTGTCTTGTAAATACAATCATTTTACTGCTCAAAAGATCATCAAATATCCTAAATAAAGTAGTTCTTCCAATTTCTGCTCCTTCTGCAATATCTGAAATACTATAATCTAATTCTCTGCCCTCTATAAAAAACTCCAAAACCCTTATTTTAGGAGTATCTCCTAGTGCTTTTCTAAACAATGTTTCCATAGAATAATATTATATAACTTATTTATAAATGTTCCTATAATGAAACATTAATGTTTCATAATAAAACAAGGCAATATATTAATAACTATAAATCTTATTTAGTAATATGGAATTGCAACAAGCAATTATGAAAAGATTTCTCAGAAAACTAATTAACCTTAATATTTGGGGTGGAAGACATACAGAAATAAAAAATCTCCAAAAAGCCCTCCCAGATCATTTGCGTGGAAGCAAAGAAGCAAAAGAAGCTATAAAAGAACTCATTAAAAACGAATTTATATTAATTAAAATGTCAACAGGAGAGCAACATATCTCCCTAAATAGTCATAAACAAAAAGAAATCTTTGAATTTTTAGAAAAAGAATAAAAAACACTCAAGAATTTTAAATTCTTGGTGCATCAAATTTTTAAAAATTTAATGAAAAGAAAATTAAATTAATTATTTTGGAAATCCTGCATCAGCATATTGTAAAAGTTCTTTATCAATACAAAGATATTGCACAATAACTTTAGAATCTTTAACCCAACCACTTTGAGATTGCATTTGGGTTAAATCTAATGTTTGATCACAAGATATAATTCCTTCATTATCATAATCAAAATATTTTGTATTTGGAAAAACTATTCCTCCAAATCCTATTAAACATTCTTTATTTGTTCCACATTCAGTATGTCCATTTGTTATTTTAATTGGTTTATTATCTCGTTGAGTTATACCTAACCAAATTTTCCCGGTTGTTTTTGCATCACCAAACATTTCTCCAATACCTGAATATGTAGCTTTATAAGATAATGTTGTCAATTTCGCGTCAACCTCTGCCTTTGTATAAACCTGCTGATAACCTTGTCCATAGGTAAATACTCTAATAACATTTCCAGTTATTCCTGCAGTAATTAATGTAATAGCAATTGTAACTACAATTGTAATACCAACAATTGCCCAAATTTGTTTACTATTTTTCATTTTACCTCCTTTCACTTCGTTTATTAATTTAATTCTCTATAATTGAGAACTCAAAAGTTAAAGAAAAGATATATATATATTTCGGAATTAGATTTCATATGAATCTCAAAAAATGCCCAAAATGTGCAACCTATACCCTCAAAGATATTTGCCCAAAATGTGCAACTAAAACCTTAGAAGCTCACTATAAATTCAGAGAAAGATTTTTGAAAAATAGCCAAGAAAGTATTAAGTAAACACCCAATATCTTTTCTTAATTTTATATAGTTTAAATAAATTATAAATTACTTAAATTATGTGACATCACTTTCCAGACAATAAAATATCTTGCCGATAGGCAAGCAATCACTCGCGAGCCGAGAAACTTTGCGAGGTTTAGCAAAGTTCTGGATGAGCAAAGTTTCGAGTAAAAGTGAGCGAGATTAATTCTTTTTATTTTTAGAATAACTTCTTCTGCTCTTCCAAAACCGGCTCACCATAAGTTCCGTCATAGCCTGCTTTAACTTTAATATGCCCAGAACGATTTTTCATAATTAACTCAACTAGTTTTTCATGAACCCTATTATCTAAAAACTCTTTTTTATCAACACTAAGTAAAATATTCAATTCATTTTTAAATTTCTCAATTAAATCATTATAAATTTCCCAGTTTTTCTTAGCAGATATTCCAGTTAAAGTAAACATTGCAATAATTTCATGCAAAGGAAGAATTTTATAAACTTTTTTTGCATTTTTACTAATAAATCCAACAGGCCTATCAGCAAGTTCTTCAACTCTATATTCAACTCCAATGGTCAATGGGTCTCCACACTTAGGACAAATTCCATTTAATTTTTTAGTTTCTTCAGGAGAACAGGAAAAATTACAATTTCTATGCCCATCCCAATGATACATCCCATAAGCAGGTTCAACTTCAATTGTTCCTTCAATGGCATTTGTTCTTATTGCATCAATTATTGTTTTATAAGATAAATTTCCTTTTACATCAATAATAGTTGCTTCTCTTCCCATTCTCCACGGCCAAAAACTATGAGAGTCTGAAAAAGATAAAATAGCATAATCATCTAATTGTGATAAACGCCAATTCATTGCAGGATCTGAAGATAAACCAGTTTCAATTGCATGTATATTTCCTATTTGTTCACCAAAAGCTTCTTTTAAAGAATCAAATCCTGACTTACTTCCAAAAATTCCAAACCACGGTGTCCAAGCATGTGCAGGAATAACTTCGATATCGCAAGAAATTTTCATCATTTCTTCTGTAAATTTCTCGCAAGAAATTCCAAATATCGGCCTGCCATCATAATCTCTTCTTCCAAGAGTATCTAAATAACTATTAATTTTTTCTGCAATTTCAAAACTAGGCACAAGCAAAACCAAATGAACTTTTCTTGATTTTCCCCCTTGTGGATACATTAAAGAAATCTCTCCAGTTATCATAAATGGATAAGCACCATAATAATACAACCCGTTTTTTTCTTTTAGTTTTTTTATTGCTTTTATATGTTCAGGATGTGTAAAATCTCCTGTTCCTAAAACATCAATTCCTTTTATCTTCGCATATTTAACCAGCTTTTCAAAACTCAAATCTTTGCTAGTAGCTCTAGAATACTTAGAATGCATATGTAAATCTAAAAATATCATGTTTTCTGATTTTTTAGAGTCTAAAAATTCAGCAGAATTTTTTGAATCAACAAATATCACCATAAAATTAACAAAATTATCCAGTATAAAAACATTATTACAAAACAAATTTTAAACTATTTATTATATCTCTAATAATTTATCTAACTTTTCTCTGCCTTTACAAATATTTATTTCTCTTTGTTTTACCTTCTTCTCTGATTCAGAATTATAAAATCCTTTCTGAATTTTCCTATAAAGAAAGAACAAGGAATTCTCCTCATTTTTTCCTTTTTCAATATCAAAATAATTTATACTTATATCATCGCCATATTGTTCATATGACTCTATAACACAATTTGTTTCTGAATCCATAACATCTAAAGTAACTTTTTGAGTATCTACTTTAATTGGAAGACTATGAAGAACTTCGCTATTCTCTCCTTCCCCTATTAAAAGCCCACCTTCAGCACCATTAACTATCCTGCCTTTCTGTTGCCTTAAATATAATCTAAAAATAAGAGAATTATTTAATAATTCATATTTATCCTTATTAGCACACCACTTATGTTCTGGAATATCTTCAAGATAATCTGATATTTTTTTAAGTCTTTTATAATTCATTTTACTCTTCGCTTTTTAATTCAATATCTTTCAACCCACCAGTTGTTATCATAAACACTGTTTCATTATCGGGCAAATTAGGACTATCAATTAATTTAGCAACTCGCGAATCTTTTTTACCTCTTCTAAAATAAATTCTATAAGTTGAAGCATGAGCAACTATATTTCCACCAATTGCAGTTGTAGGATCACCAAACATCATTGCAGGGTTTGACATAACTTGATTTGTTACTAAAATTGCAATATTTCTTTGCTCAGCTAATTTCATTAAGTCATGTAAATATCGATTTAATCTCTGCTGTCTATCAGCTAATTGCCCTCTACCAGAATATTCTGCTCTAAAATGTGCAGTCAACGAATCAACAATAACTAATCTTATTGGTTCTCCATTTTTAATCATTTCATTTATTTTATCAATTAATAAAATCTGATGATCTGAATTAAAAGCACGTGCAACAAAAATATTTTTTAAGACTTTTTCAGGATTAGCACCAATTCCTTCTGCATATTGTTTAATTCTTTCAGGCCTAAATGTCCCTTCTGTATCAATATAAACCGCTTTCCCATTTGCCCCTCCTTGTTCTTTAGGAAGTTGAACATTTACCGCAAGAGAAAGGGCAAGTTGGGTCTTTCCAGAACCAAATGCCCCAAACACCTCAGTAATTGCCTTACTTTCAACTCCTTTTCCCCCAAGCAAATTATTAAGATTTTTTGAACCAGTTGTAATATAATTTATATCTTCTCTTTTTTTCTGATATTCAGAAGCATCCATAAATCCTAAATCAAGCATCCCACGAGAAGCCTGAATAGCCTTTCTTGCAACAGCTTCTCCAAGCCCAGTTAATTCAGCTAAAGCAGGAGGAGATAATACAGCTAAACCCATTAAATCATAAATTCCAGCAGCTTCAAGCTTTGCAACTGCAGAAGGCCCAATTCCAGGAAGATCTGCTAATTTTTTACCTTCTTCTTCAGGTTTAACTTTCTTTTCTTCTTTTTCTTTCACCATTAAATAAGTCCTCAATCCTTGTTTATAAATATTGTTTCAATTACAAGATATATGTTCAGATATATAGCAACGGATTTTAGTTTAAATTAATCATACTTATTTACCTAAAGATAATATTCTTTTTATGCAAGTCAGTCTAAGTTTATATTATACCAGCAACCCTTACAAGAATTAAAATAAAGTCTACAACAAAAAAACCAAAAAATATCCCTTTTTCAACAACTGTATTCATTTCCACAAATCCAAAAGCTTTCTTTGAATACGGCCAAAAAGGAGTTATTCCTATTTTATTAAATGAATCTGCCATCAAATGAAGAGAATATCCTAAGAAAAAACCAAAAGCTAATATTGGAATAAAAATTGCAAGAATTAAACTTATCAAAAAACATATTGTTAAACTATGTGCAAATCCTCTATGATGAGTAACTAATTGAGTTGCCTTTGCAGCAATATTTTTTCCATATTTTGAAAATCTATTATCAAAATCCGGCAAAACAGTAGCAACCAAAGTAACTGCAACAAAACTAATTGGATTATTTACAAGTGGAAGAAATAATATAATTGCAAAAATAGTTATTGTTAAATGTGTTTTAATTAACATTACTTTCTCCTTGAATATAATGCAAGAATAATAATGCCTATAATTATTAAAAATATTCCACTACTAGAATTCAAATAATTCTGATTAAAGATACTAAATCCTGTTATTGAAAAAGTCATAAATGAAGAACCAATTATTATTAAAAACAAACCCAATAATTTTTCTAAACTTCTCTTCCTATGAAAAAACTTATTTTCTATATCCCTATTAGGTATTGAATAAAAATTATCAAGACTTAAAAATTCATCTGCAGAATGTTGATCTGCATAGGTATAAGCAATGTGGGATTTAAACTGAACCGCTTCATTCTCAATATGACTCTTCTGGGAATTCCTATCCATTCCACTATAATTTTTTACTTCCCTGCGCATTTTTCGAACATTTTCACCAATTTCAGAAAGTCTTTTCCTGCCTTCTGGACTTGAATAATCAATTTCTTCTTTAAACAAATTTTCTTGTTTTGTTCCTTTAGTTAATTTTTTTGCAATTATTGTAGTTGCCCTATCAAAAAATTCTTCAACCCTAAGTTCCTCAAGATTTTCAATAGGTTGGGCATGTATTCTTTTCATTGAATAATTTCTTAAAAAATGACCAATTTCTGCAGAATAAGATTCTCCAACCCCAATTTTTCCTTCAGCAATGCCAATTATATTTCTAGATCTATCATATTCAGAAGATTCTCCAGGAATTATCTCTATCTGAGGTAAATCCTCTTTCGAAATTTTATAATTATATTTATTAGCAACTAAATTTAAAATAGAATAAACATCTGATTTTATCTTATTAACTTCTTCTATAGAAATCCACCCTTTATACCTTTCTTTTTTATTAACTGTTGCTATTGTCATTTAAATAATTCACTTTTATTTTAATAATATATTTAATAATTAGTTATATTTAAATTCTTATATTCACCCTCTCAAACTTTGTATTAAACTTTCAAGCTCAATTTTATCAATACCATTAATTATAAGTTCAGTTGTATTAAACATTTTATTATTTCTAACATTTGCAGAAAAAATTGCTTCCATTCCAAGAATTTCGCTTTTCTTTTTTGCAAACATTTCTAAGTTATTTAATTCTTCATCTGAAATTCCCAATAATTTTATATGTTCATTAAATAAAACTGCTTTCATATTTTCTGTACCATCATCAATAACAATACTTATCAATGCTCTTTTTACAGGAACTATAGTTCCGTGTGCTTCACAACTATTATTTACCGCTTTTTTATTGCATTCAGGACAAACTTCAAAGAATTTAGGTTCAAACATTTGAACAATAACACTTCTTAATTTAACATTTTCTCCAGATTTTAAATCTGCAATTTTCTTTTCAATTACTTTTTTCTCAGTCTTAACAGCATCTATAACTTCTCTGCTTAATTTAATATCAGAAAATCCAGATAAATGCAATTCATCTTTTCTAATCATCCCATTCCCAATTTCAACTACATCTCCGTGTTTTATTTTTCCATCTTCAAATAATTTAATATGATTAGTATCCCATAAAACAGTTCTGATATTCCCAGTTTCATCAGCAACAGTCATTGCAGCAATTTTACCAGAACGCCCGTTCTTATTATATTCTTTAATTGGCTGAACATCAATTATTTTCCCAACCATATTAACTTTTTTCATTCCATCAACCAGCTCAGAAACTTTCATTTTTTCTTTTTCAAATGAAATTCCTAATTCAGAAGCAACAATCTGCGCAGCACCTTCTTTAGAAATAAGTCCAGATAATTTTGCGCATTTAGCTTCAACTTTCCTATCAACATCTTCAACAGTTAAGCCAGAGGCTCTAGCCATCTTGTCAATTAACTGATTATAATTATATAACATTTTTCTCTTTTTATAGCAAACATCTTCTAAAAAGAAAACAGCTTTTTAAGTATTTTGATAGTTGCTTTTTGTTATAAAAATAATAAGGTTATAATAATTTTAATATTTCTTTATTATAATGTCCATTTATATGAACATATAAAGCTTTAAAAAGCATTTTTACATTTTTATTATATGGGAAGCGCAGCAGTTAAAATAAAAATAATGCCAGATTCTCCAGATGCAAATTTAGAGAAAATTGAGAAAAAAGCAGAAGAAATAATCACAGAAGAAGGCGGAAGAGGAGTTAAAATAGAGCGAGAGCCTATTGCATTTGGCTTAAATGCTGTTCTAATCACATTTGCATGGCAAGAAGACGCAGAGCGTGAAGTTCTTGAAGCAAAATTAGCAGAAATCCCTCATGTTAATAGCGCCGAAGTCATTGATTTTCGTCGAGCCTTTGGATGAGAGCAATTTAAGTTAGAATAACGAATCCAGGGGCGAGAAGAGCCTTTGGATAAGAAGTAATTAAATCTCTCCAGTTAAACCTTCTTTTTCAGCATCAGCAACGGTACTTATAATCTCTCTATCTTGTTTTGTTTTTTCCTTAGCCTCTTCTTCTTTTTTCTTTTCAATTAATTCTTTAGAAGCTTTTCCAAGTTTTAGCATTAAAAATCCAATAAGAAGAGCTATTGCCAAAGAAGTCCATGCAATCCAAGTATTTGAAATCATAAATGAAAGTAAATCCACTGCTTGTTTAATAACTCCTGAAACTCCAATTAAACAAGTAATAATAAATGCTGCAATAAACCCAAAAACTTTATTGCCAAGTATTGCACCTACAGGATTAAATAAAAATAAAAATAATATAAGCCAAATTAATACTGCAAATACAAATGCCCAAGATAAAGAATAATCTACACCTAAAATTAAATTAAATAATGGATTTAATTTTGTAAGAAAATCACTAATTGCTAATAATACCTGCCCAAGAGGATATTTCTCTAATATCTTTGTCCATTCCTGAGTTAAATAAGTTGTAGAAGCATTTTGTATATCTTCAGGATTCTGAGGCAACTCTTGAGGATTTATACCTATTCCTAAAGGATCTTCAATATTTTCAGGATTAACATTAACCTGCGCATTTACAAAAGAAATAGCAAACAAGCTACAAGTCAATAAAAATAAAATAAATAAACTTTTTTTCATTATTAATCTAATACTAAAGTGTTTTTAAAATTAATTGAATTATTTTTAACCACCAAATGCTTCAAGATTTTCTTTTTCTAAATTTAATAATGCTTTTCTTCTTTGAGCAGCATTCATTCCTTTTTCTTTAACAGCAGTCAATTTTCCTCTAAAAACAAATGTTCTTATTCCAGGAATAAGTATTAAAATTAATATTCCAGCAATTATTGCCCCCCAATAAGGAATTGTTTGAGCCCACCAACCACCCTCTGCAGGAGTTGAAGCTAATTTATATATAAATAATGTAAAATAATAAACAATATAAAATATCCAAGTAACTCTTGCAATTAATAAACTTTCTGAAACCCAAACTGTAAAATATAATAAGATTGCAAATGGAATTACAGTTAATATTGCTGCACCCATTGCACTATATTGTAAAGTAATTGCTTCAACAAAATTTGCAGGCAAATAAATAAATGCAAGTAAAGTTATTATCAAAGCAACTGCTCCAGAAAATACTCTTGCCCATCTTTTTTCACCTACTTTAAAAATTTGGCCAAGAACTGAATAAAGAACAATCCAAAGTAAAGCTCCTAAAAGTACCGAACTTAAAGTTCTTGGAGTAAGTTGAATAGTAGATAAAAAACCAGTTATCCCATTGGCTGCAGAACCTGCAACTGCACCTAAAGCACTATTAGAAAGATCCATAGTTGATAATTCATCTCCTGATCCGTCATCCCATTCTCCCGGGACATAAGCTGGTTGAGCAGAAACAAAATTAGCAACAGCTAAAAATACAAACATAAACAATACACTAGCCCAAATATATTTTATTTTCATTTTAATTTTAATTCCTTTTCTAATTGTTTAATTTCTGTTCTTATCTCCGCTTTTCTAGCCATCGTTGTGGTATTAAGTAAAAGCTCTCTTTGTAAATTTTCAATTTCTACCGTTATTCTTCCTCTTTGACGACTAGTTAATTTTTCATAAGCTATTGCGCCTCTTCCCCTAAACCAAAGTTTATAAATTAATCCATCGAAAAAGAATAAAAATCCGCAGCCAATAATTGCTAACCAATAAATATATCCCCAAGGTTTTGCATAATTTTGGTACCAAAGAACAAGAAATACTGCACCAAAAACAACCCAAGCAGCTCTTCTAAATGTTCCTCCCTTAATTGTTGTATAAACAAAATATCCATATATAACAAAAGGAATTATAATAGTTATTGAAGCAGCTAAAGCACTTGAGGGAAGGGCTAATTGTCTAATTAAATCATTAGGTAAAAATCTAACACCCAATATTGCAACAATTGCTCCAATTAAAAACCTCAACCATATTTTATCATCTCCTGAAAAAATTGAAGCAGCTACAACATTTAATACAGCCATAACAATTAATAAAACTAATAAGAAAACTAAAATTTTAGGAAAAGTAACTGAAGCTTCTGCAGCACCGATACTTGTATCTCCAAGCAAAGCATTAAATAATGGTTTTCCAACTTCCTGAACTCCGTTAATAAATCCTCCAAGACCTTTAACAATCACATTTGTAGGAGTATTAACATCTACGCCTTCATCCCAAGTACTTCCTGTTTGCGCAAAAGCAAAATTAATTGAAAGAGCAAAAATAGAAATCACAAATATAGATAATAAACATAAAGATAAAATCCTTTCACTTCTCTTTTTCATAGAAAGATTAAATTATTCTCCTTTATAAATATTTCTGAACTCGCGAGATATATAACAAATAATTCTACGAGAAGATTAAAGTATCTAAACATAAATAAACTTAAGCTAGTTCAATTAATAATTAAATTATAGATATATTAAAGATTATTATAATATAAATTTAACTTAAGAGATTTAGTAATTAATATAAATAAAGATTTAATTACTCCTCAAAATTTATCTATTAGTTAAAATATAGATATTCCCACATCAAAGCAATATTTTTAAACTCTCTATTCATCTAATATTTATGATTAAAAAAAAGGTATTTACATATCCTCTATTTACAACAATATTAACTTTGTTTGTCATAAAACTAGTTTCTGCACAATATTATTCCTCTTCAATTTTAGGCGGAGTTGATTTAAGACAAGGAATGCAACAAATTATTGACCAAATAGTTGGGTTTCTAACTCCAGTTTTTGAAATTGTTCTGGGTTCTTATTCAGGAAGTGAATTTTTCTTTACAAAGGTTTTATTGTTAATATTATTAGCAATTATAATTCAATTAATTCTTACTAAAACTCCCTTAATGGAAGGTTATAGGGGAATTGCAACAATAATTGCAATAATTATCTCTGTAATTGCAGTTAGATTTATCTCAGAAGAAGGATTAATTAGTGGAATAATTCTTCCATATAGCACTCTCGGAATTGCCCTTCTTACAATTTTACCATTTTTAATTTTTGTATACTTTATTTATAGCACTGAAATGTCTGGTTTAGCAAGAAAAATATCCTGGATTTTATTTATGATAATTTTTATTATTATGTGGATATACAAAGCACCAAAAATAAGTGATATGGGAAATCAAATATATTTGTGGACATTAATAGTAATGGGATTTATTTTTATTTTTGACAAAAGAATTCAAGCTTATTTTAGAGGAGAAGATATAAGGCAATTTGAAAGAGAATCAAAAGACCATGAAATAAATGATTTGCAAGGAAGATTAAATTGGCTTATAACAAATGGCGGAACAAATCCTTCAAAGACAAATATTGCAGAAAGAAAAAGAATTATGAGAAGACTAAGAAAATTAGGTGCATCTTACGGAACAAGCAGTTATTAATTTTTAATATATAAAATTATATTATAATTTTTAATATCTTTTTAATGCAAAAGTTTAAAGATATTAAAAATCTAATTAAAAGATGTTATCTCCAGAACAGGTGAAACAGATTAAAGAACAGCTTTTTAGTCAGTTAGAAGATTTACCAGATGACCAAAGAATTTCATTTCAAAAACAAATTGAATCAATGGATGCTGAGCAATTAGAAGAGTTTCTTGTTAAAAATAATATGATTAAACAAGAATCAAAAACAGAATCAACTGAATGTGTTTTTTGTTCAATTGTTCAGGGTAAAATTCCAAGCCATAAATTAGTTGAAAATAAATCTGCAATTGCAATACTTGAGATTAATCCTATATCTTCAGGACATGTTATAATTGTTCCTATAAAACATGATTATGCTGATAAAATACCTACAAGTGCATTTGCACTTGCTAAAAAGATGGCTCAAAAAATAAAGACTGTTTTGAATCCAAAAAAAGTAGATATTATTTCAAGTGAATTAATGGGGCACGGAATTATCAATGTTCTTCCAATTTATGAAAAAGAACATCTTGGAAGTCCAAGAAAAAAAGCTTCTGAAGAAGAGTTAAATGAACTTAAACAAAAGCTTGAATTTAAGAAAAAAGAGAAAAGGCCAAAAAAACAGAAAATAAAAGAAGAAATTCCGATTTCTAAACTTCCTAAAGCTCCCCATAGAATGCCGTAAATTATTGCCTAAAAAAATCCCCAGTTAGAATTATAGAAATATTTTATTGTAATAACAATTAAAAATGAAATTAAAAAGCTTGGTGAAAATGGAACTCCTTGCTTTATAAGTATTTTCTTTTTATAGTGCTTTTTAATAAGTTCAACTTGCTCTTCATTTAATCCTTCCCAATAAGGTTCAATTTTAACATTTCCTACATGTATTGTTTCAGCAATCCAGTCTCCAATTGTAACTTTAGTTGGAGAAGTATAAACCATCATATATGATTGTTCAACTGATTTTGTATAAAGATATAAGAAAGGAGTTACAAAAATAAGAAGTGCAATAAGTGAGAGTATAATATTATTTAATAAAATTGAAATAATAACTATCGCAACTGCAGATATAAGAAGAACTATAATAGTTGTTTTAATTTTATTTGCCTGCTTTCTAAATTCTTTGACAAATCTCTGTCTATTAATTAAAACTAACCCAAAGCTGTAACATAAAGTGTAAATTGCACCTGCGAATAAAAGCCCTATAGTAAATACAAAAAATATTAGAGTATTTTCATAAAAGTTATTTGCAAATGGAAGTATTGTCCCTAAAGCAATAAGTAGTTTTGCATCTCCGCCTGCAAATAATCTCATGTAATAAAATAAATTACCTAATATAAAAAATACTAAAAGCCCATAGAGTCCAAAAAAGAAATAATTAAAATTATTTGTGAAAATAGAATAAAACAATCTTGCTGCAAGTGCAAATATAATTAGGCTAAAATTAAGCCAATTTGCAATTTCTCTTTGCCTAAAGTCTTGAACAACTGCAAATGTCAGCCATATTAATGCTAATATAATCAGGAAGTCAATCATTTTTATTCTAGCAAGAAATGCTTTATTAATGTTTTTAATGTATATGGGTTAAAATTATTGCTCTTTTGTCTAATTTTTGCCTTGCAAAAATTAATATAATTAAGAAAGTGTCTAAAATTTATACTGACTCATAACTTATAAAATTTATTAATCTAAATTTAAACAATGTTAAAATTTAAGGTTTTGCAAATCACAAAACTATCTGGTATATTTACTTGTGCAATTTTCGCAAAGCGAAAATTGATATTTTACGATCCTAGAAACTATTTCCTTAATGATAAGATTTATATATATCTAAGATTAATAATTATTAGGTGATTAAAAAAATGAGTAAAATTCTGGGATATCTGAGTGCGTTTATTGGGCTTTTATTAATTGCTTTTATTGTTAAACCTCTTAAGGATTTGGTTTTTGTTCAGTCAATAACTGCAACTATACCAATGGCTAATTTAATTTTTGTTGCAGTTGGCGTTGTTTTAATTGTTGTAGGAATTATTCTTTTAAAGTCTTCTGGCGGAAGTAAACAACTAAAGGAAGTTCCAATTTATCAAGGCAAAAGTGTAGTTGGATTTAGAAGAATGGGAAAGAAGTAAATTTGTTAATAATAAATTCACGTAAATCTTAATCAAGTATAAATTTTAGATACCTCATTTTCTGACATTAGAATATTAATAACCTTTATCTTCTGCCCTATGCTGTCCACCTTTTTTATATCCTCTTACTTTTCTCTTTTTCCTAAAATCATTCTTTGTCTTTCTTTTGCCTGCAAATCCATAATCATCTGACATGTCAAGAATTACCTTGTAAATTTAATTCTTGAGCATACTCAAGATTTATATTTGCCATTTTGTGAAAATTAAAATGTTTTGTGTAAATAATAAATTTTAACATGATAGAACTAATTACAAAGAATATTTAAATTTATTCAATCAGCAAGTTATTGCAGGACAAGTTTCTACAACCGGAGAAGTCCATTTAGAACCTTCAACAGCAGGAGTATATGTTCCTCCGCTTGCTTTACAAGCTGCATCAGTACTTAACTCACTAACTGAATTATCAATTTGTCCATCTTTCATACAAGTCGCAGGTTGTGCAATAATTACTTTTGTTAATTGAATACAAGTAACTCCAGCTACTTTTGTTTTGCTATCAAAAACAATTGTTCTCTGAGTTGTACAAAAATCATATTTAGCACCTGTTGAACATGCAACCTGACACGCACTTTTAATTGTATCAACATTTACCTGTCCCCCGCCTAAGTTAAATATTTTATCAAATAAATTTCCCCAACCCTGTGAAAATCCAAATACTAAAAACACAAGTACAAGTACGGCAAGAATAATAACTACAATAGTTCCAATAGTCATTTCTGCCCCTTTTTTATTCTTAATCATTTTCACTATATTATTAGAAAGATTTAATTTATAAATGTTTCTTAAGCTGACTCAAAATAACTTATATATTCTCTGCTAAGTTCAAACACTTTTTCACCTTTTTTGTTATAAAACTTGCTGTCAATCTTTATAGGAATACCAATACTAAACTTACCATTAACTAAAGAAACATCTTTTTCAGCAAGTTTTCCCTTAAACTGCTCAAGTTCTCCAAAAAGATATTTTCCATTTTGATCCCGATAATAATCTAAATTTGAATTAAAATTATTAATAAATATTTCAACAGAACCCGCATTTTTAGCAGAATTAGAAACTAAATCTTGCAGATAAAAATCAATTAATTTTTCTCTTGCAGTCAAATCTTCAAAAATTTTAGAACTGTAAATATCTCCACTAATTTGATTATTTCTTTGAATCATTACAAACAATGTAAAGGTAGTCAACGTAATTGTTGCTAAAACTAATAATAAAATTGCTATTGGCACTCCATCACCTTTTTTATTAGATACCAGCATTTAGCCCTCCAACAAACATTTTAACTTTCACAGTTTTTCTAACATTTCCATTATCTAAAAGCCAAAGTTCAGAATATCTTGTTTCAGGTTTAAAATAACTTGAACTTAAAGTTCCGCATAAATCTACATAATAACCAACACCTCTATGAAAAATATTTGTATCATCTGCAGAAATGGTATCTTTACATTTTTTTCCAATTATTGCCTGAGGATTTTCTATTCTTTTTCCATCAAGATTATGATATACACAAACAAGATAGCAATCATCATAAACTCTATCAAAAAAACCAACTGCACTTTCATAGAACAATTTGTATGTTGCCCCCTCTTTTTCTATATTTTCTAAAGAAGGAGTTGAACTATAAAATTTATCATCAACATTAATCGATAAATCTTTAATCATCATCTTTTGTCCATTAAAATCAACAGGAGAATCAAATAATAATACTAAATTGCCTGTCAAAGTTGAATCTTTTAATTGTTCTCCTTCATTAACAGTTATTTCCGGTCCAGAAAAAGATAATTTATTTTTCAAAACAATAAATCCTAAAAAAAACATGAAAATAAATAAAATAACAATTACAATTATCGTTGCTGCAAACCAGCTTATACCTGTTCCAATTGATGCTTTTTTATTCATTTTATGAACCTAAATTATTTGAACCAGTATTAATTACAATTAAAATATCTTTATCTTCATAAATTCCAGAATATGTTTCACTAGCACATTTAGCAATATTCTGTGAATTTTTATTTGCATTTAAACTACACATTACTTGAAAATTAGAATCTCCGCGAATAATATTTTCTCTTAATAAAATTCCAGAAGTTCTGTCAACTACACTAACATTAAAATAAATCTTACCATTACTAATCATCTCTGTATTTATTTTGCAATAGCTGACTAAATCAAAATTGCTATTAAGATAATTTTTATCTAACTGGCTATTAATTAAAATACACTCCGCAATTTTATCTGCAAGAATTTTAGATTGTATTTCACGAACATCTTGTGGTGAGCCATAATACAAATAAACTCCTGCAACAATTGCCATGCCTATAATTATCCATATAAAAAACATCCATATGGATAAAATTTTTTCATCTCCTTTTTTATTCTTTATCATTTTCTCTCTCCAATAAGCATATCTAAAAACAACTGCCCATTAACATCTCTATGACTGCTTATTTTAACATCATAATTATTAAAAAAATCATATGCATATCCTGCACCAGTTCCAAGTTTTACATTAATCTTATTTCCATTTATAACAAATGCCTCTTCAACACTTCTTTTATTTTCTTCTAAAAAAGGTTTTACTTCTTCTAAGCTAACATAAACAATTGTTCCAGGTTCTGCACTATCAATCATAAGTGCCAGCTTCTTTGAGTAAATCTGCTCATACTGTCCAACATTAGTAGAATTTCTCTCTACAAATGCAAACATTGCTGCAAAAAATATAATATTAAGAATAATTATTATAATTGTAGCAGTTAAACTATCAATACCTCTTTTATTTGAGCATATACTCATACTAACAACAGACAAAAATTGTTAATAAATTTAACTAAAGAGGTTAATTATAGTTTAGCTAACCAAATTCTCAAAAGAAGAACACTTAAGGTTATTCAAACTTTCAGAATCATAATTAACAACTGAAAATCCTGCATAAGAATTTACATCTCCACCATTCCACCCATCAAGATAATTTCCATAATTTTCATATATTTTATCTCCGGCAAAATATCCTGCAAAACCTAAAACTCCTCCTGCAACTAAACCAATTCCCGCACCAACAATTGTTCCTCCAACAGGCACAGCACTTCCAATTAATGCTCCTGTTGCTAATCCACTTAGTGCTCCTGTAACTCCAGCACCTATTTCAAAACTTGCACTTCTTTTAATTTCATAGAAAACAACTGCTTTTTGAGGATTATCTAAAATAAAGAAATCCTTCGCTTGTAAATCTGCAGTATATGGTATATCAGATGTTAAACTATTTGTTAAATACTGCCAATAAGTTTTATCAGAATCAGGCATCTTAGTTGAAATAAAATATCTTATCCATCCATTAACTTTTTTATTTTCTTTATCAGGCAAACTATTAATAACTGATTGATCAAAAGAAATTCTTGAACAAACAACACAAGCTTTAGTAGCTCCTGTGCTAAATTCTCTTGAAAAAACATTTATTTTTCCTGCACCCATCATTCCCCAGCACCCCTCTGCAGCATACTCTGCAACAATTGCATTTATTTCATTTTCAATAGCTAAAGAATCGCTGCTGACTCTTAAAGTAATATAACTATTTCCAAGTTCTTTTTCACAATCTCCTTTAAGAAACTTATTTGTTGTAACACAAATTTTTTCTGTCTGGCATTTAAGCGGAGTTTTTACAACATCAATATTTTTAACATCAGGCACAGAAGCCCGAATAACAACTGATTCATGGCAAGCTTCTCTGTCAATTGTCTGATTCCAATTAAAGAAAAAAATTGCAAGTAAAATAACTGCAAAACTAATTACTAGAATAAAAATTCCAATTGTAACTTCAGTAACCATAAATGCTTGTTTATTGCTCAAACTAGGTGTAATACTCCGTAGCTTGCTACGATTTGTTCTTAGTTTGAGGCTTAAAGAATGCCTCAAAGCTTGTTGTGATAGGTATTCTTTATTCATCCTGTCAACCTCTTAATTATATAATATGTTGCAAAAAGCAAAATAGAAAAAACAACAACCCAAATTATAATTTTAAAAATCTGGTCAAAATTTGCAGAACCTTTTAACCCTTTCATTTTTCAATTATAAACACCCCATCAGATAATTTAACTTTTGCACTATTTAATAATTGCTTCTGCCCAATAATATCTGCAGAATTTAATTGATTAAAAAATTGTGAATTAATAGAATCAACACTTGAGTATCCATTTTCACAATTATTATAACTTACATCATTTCCTGCTAATTGAGAAGGTTGTTTTATACTCTGCCAATTCTCCAAATCAAAACTCCAAATCATTTCTTCATTAAACTTAAAAAATATCGGCTTATAGTACCTATTAATTTTACCTTCACTAATCTGTAACGGGCTTAATTCTCCATTAAATGGATAAACTTTTTCATCAGAATATTTTATTTTAAGATTAACAGCTGGATTAAAATTTGAACTTGTTTTAATTTTTCTTACTTCTACAAAGGTATTTGCAAAATTTTCCTGACAATTAAAAGGATCTTTTTCTCTTAACAAAACAAAATTTTTAGTTGCAACACATGATAAAATTCCTTTATCACAATTTTCTCCTTTGCATAAACACAAACAAAAATCACCATTACATCTTGTTCCTTGTTCAGTACTTATTAAAAACCAATCTTTTAAAGTTGAAAATAAATAACTTTTTTCAGTTGTTTTTGTAAAAGAATCATCCATTAAAAGAGAAATTGCATTTAACTCTGCATTTGCCTTTTTCAAGTCATTTGAATCAGAAGCCCAGTTATAAATTAAAGTTCCAAGATAAATTAAAGCAACTAATATAATCACTCCAATAACAATATTCATAACTTCTTTTCCAAGCCATTCAATTGCTCCTTTTTTATTCATTATTTAACCTCGCAATTATCTAAACAAATCCAATATCTTTTATCAAGTCTTCCAATATTTCCATAAACTAAATAATAATCTTCTAAAACCCACGGACTTATAGCTTTTCTTTCATTAGAAAACTGCACATAATTTCTTTCATTAACCAATTTAACCTTTGCAGTTAACCTGGAAGAATATGCATTAATACCTATTTCTTTAGCATCTTTAATATATTTTAAATCATCTAAAGAATAAAACTTATTATCAAGAACATTACCCATATTTTGTTCATTGCCTTCTGCATCAACATAAATAAAGTCATAATTTGAATTAATATAACTAGTGCTTATCTTAGACGCAACCATAGATTCATCATCAAATACATAAGTTGATTTACTATACCCATTAAAAATAATATCCTGAATTCCAAAATAAAACTTTTTTCCATTAAACTCTTCTACTCTAACATCTCTCAGATATCTCTCTTCCTCAACCTGGCCAATTTTATTAAATCTACATAATGTTGTTTTTCCAACTAAGAAAGTTCCTTCAAGAGTAAGTAACCTTTCAAGATTAACTCCCTGCGGTTCAAGAAACTCAACAGCATTAAAGTAATTAGCCCCAATTCCCTTTAAAACATTATCCTCAATTTTAATTTTTCCATAAAATGTCCCAATTTTAAATTCATTTATTTTACCAATATAGGTAGAAGGATTCCAAACTTCTTTTGAATTATCAGTAACCTTAAGCTCTGTACCTTTAATAAGCAATCCATCATATTCTAGATTTTGTTCACAAACATCATCTTGACACATTAATACTTTATCACCAGAAATTCTCGCAACCGGAACCGGACAGGTAGTTATATCAATTTTTTCAAGAGTTTTATTTTGCTGAAATCCCGGAATATCTAAAAATTTTTGTATAAGTCCAGCCCTAAATAAAAAAACAAAAACCGCTACAACTACAAGGACAACAAGCAAAATAGTAACTATTTTTGATATTCCAAGTTCACTTGCTGCTTTTTTTGTTTTCATCTGCTAAATCTAAACATATTTTTAATAAAGTCAAGAGCATTATTTCCTTTGCCAGAAAGAATTATTATTCCAATAACCATTACAACAAATACTGCAAGCCCTAATAAAACCCAGCCAATTGCTTCCATTTCAAATCCTTTTTTAGATTTCATTAACACACTCCTTCACAACCAATTTTATTTATCTTACTTCCCCAGCTTTCCAAACTTGCATTAGAACAAGTCATTGAAAATTTATCTTCTTTTGAAAGTTTAACTTCCTTATTAACACAACAAAATTCATATGCAGAATTAACCGCCACGAGATTATTACAAGAATCAATTATCCCATCAACATTTGATTCACTAAAATAATTCTTTATTTCAGAAAAAAATCCACTTGAAGAAGTCATAAAAAAATAAATTAATCCTGCTAGCAAAAGCAAAGCTAAAACCATAATTACAATAACATTAAATGCCAATTCCAGCCCTTTTTTATTCATAATTCCATAAATAAAACACAATTAATAAAGTTATCTGATAATATTAAATATCTTTAGAAATATAGCTTATAAAAATATATAAAAAGATTACCCTGCGCAGGAAACCAAAGGTTTCCTACTTACTCAAAACTTTGCTCATCTAGACCTTTGCCAAACCTCGCAAAATTTCTCGGCTCTACCTTCCTTAAGAAAAGTGAAAAAGAAACTCACTCGAGAATATGAATAATTAAGAAATATCAAATTCAAAATATTATAACTATTAATCAACCTAAATTACAATATATTAATTTTTATCTGATTATACAACTTAAAAAAATAATTTTTAACCAGCAACTGCTCCTGGAGCCAAATCTTTAAGCACAAATACTGCAAGGAAAGATAATACAAGTATTGAAATTAAAGCAATTAAAAGATACAATCCAAGTCCTGCTTTTAGATTATTTCCAGTATCATATGTTCTCTTCAATCTATCATCTCCTGAATCAATTATAACTAAAACTCTTGTTAAAATAAATATTATCTCTACAATATAAATTCCAATTGCAATCTGCAGAAAATAAGGAGGAATCATTGTTTCAATATGAAATAAATCTGTAATTGTACCTATAGCTCCAAGTCCTGAATCTCCTCCACTAGCAGTAATAGCAGTAATAATTGAACCAAGCTTATTAATAATAAATGTAATCATTGCAGCTAAACCAATTACAATTCCAGATAAAAGTGGAGCTAAAAAGATCATATTGCTTCTCATATCTGATACAACTTCTGCCAGCAAATCATTCAGCCTTTGTGTAACTTTTTGAATATTCTTAATATATTCAGAAATACTCATTAAGCTCTGCGCAGCAATTGTTAATCCTTTTTTAACAGATTCTAAAAGTATTCTCATGCTTGTCGCAACTAATGCAGAAGGATAATAAATAATAGCGCCTCTATGAGGGTCAAATATTGCATTTTCTAAAGACATTCCTGCTTGTTGCAAATTCAAATTAACTCTTCTAAAGAAATTTTCAGTTTTTTGTCCTCGTGTAGATTCAGCAACTCTTGCAAAAGCAATTTCTGCAGGCAATCCATCACCTAACCTATTCCCAAGCTGGAAAAGAGAATTTGTAAATTCTTGTTCAAGTTGTTTGGTATAAACTCTTGATTTTATTAATCTTTTAGTTTTCATTCCATAAGAAATTGAAAAAAACAAAGCAATTCCTAAAGGAATAAATAAACTTAATAATAAAGCTCCAAGCCCAAACGGTCCAACAACCTCTCCATTAGCTAAAGTCTTAAAATCAAATAGTTTCATTCCCTCTAAAAAGCTCATACCTAAATTTGCAAAATCATAATCTCCTGAAACATTTAATAGATTTTGAAACCATTTAATTTGAAAAATAAATGGAATTAATCCAATAATTATTAAGGGTAATGTTATAAGTGCAGCAATCCAGTAAGGTTTTTTACTCTGATAAACCGGATAATCTGGATTCATTTCAAGAATTTCAGTTTCTCCATATCCTCCCGGGCGTTTAAGCATTATTTGTGTTGTAAGATAAAAAACAAAAAACGGAATAATTAAATTAAATAAAATAAAAACATGATACCAAGTTATTGCTCCACCCATAAGTGTTGAAGCTAATGGTAATAATGCTAATCCAAGTGTTGGCAAAACAACTCCAAGCATATACACATTAGTTAAAGGACTTCTAACCTCTCGCGAGAACAAAAGCATTTTCTCATAAACCCCATCTAAAATAACTTGAAGAGCTTTTTCAAGAATAGCAATTCTTCTTGCTTCAGAGGATTCATATAAACTACTTTCAATTAAATGAAATGCTTCAACAAATTCCAAACTATCCTCTTGCCAAGTTTCAAGATAATGATCTAAACTTTCTTTAATTGTAGAAAACTTTCCAGTTTCCACATCCCAAAATATTTTTTTCAAATCAAGAGCAAGAGGATATTGCAAATGTTGAGAGGCAAAAGAAATCGCTCTTTCAAGATTTGATGTATGTTTCATATAAACAACAACATAAAGAATACACGGAACCATCTGTGAGCTTGCTTTAAGTCTCCAGATTTTTCCCATTCTTTCAGGTGAACTATAAATATAATAAAAAACAAACATAGCTGAGATAAAAAATAAAAATAAAAGCAATCCTGCAGGTCCAAAAATAAAAGATATAATGTCTTGATTACCATAAAAATAAAGTCCTAAAAATATCAGCATTCCAACAATAAATGTAATAAATGCCCCAAAAAAAGCAAATGAAACAACATTACTTGAAGTCAAATCAAGATGTGCCACACTTAAATTTTTCATCATCTTTGCATTACCTTTTGGAGAAAGTTTTATTCCTAGCATAGAACCAAATGATTTTGACAGCTTTTCATAACGCGAAAGCGCAGGCATCATTTCTTTTTTAAACTCAGTATATTCTCTGCTTACATCTCCTACTCTTTCATCACTTGCAATCTGCTTGCTTATCTTGCCACCATACTTTTTCAAAATATCATCTACATTTGCCATTTTTCACTTCTTTTTATATTAATAAATAGAATTAAAGGTTAATAAAAGTAATCATCAGTATTTAATTCAAACTATTTTTTTACCCTTATTTCTAGCTTTGCCAATAATCCAACCAATAAATGTTCCAATTAAAAGAAAAACTAAAGGAATAGTTAAGATAATTATTCCACTAACATCTTTGCATAAGTTATTTCCAGAACAATTTAAAAAAGTTGCAAGAAAATTAGCAACACCATTAATAAAAAACGCAGCAGTTTTAGGAGAAAAAAGAAAAATAAGAATTATAATATAACTTAAAACTAAACCTATAACTCCACCAACTACTCTTTTTGGATGATCTCCTAGATTCATAACAATATATAATTCTTGAATTTATAAAACTACTCTATTTATCTTTAACATGTTCTTTAAAATCTCTTCCTAGATTTGGTAAACTCTCTCCAATTGTCTTTGTTCGTTCTTCAATTTTGCCTATAGTATTACTTTGATAAACTAAAAATCCAACAATAACAAACAAAGCACTTAATATAACTCCTAAAGCCCCAATAATTATATTTTCAGTTTGCCAAGTACCTCCAAAAATTGCTCTAATTACTTGATAAATAATTACAACCAATAAAATAATAAGAAAAATATATCCAACAATTCTAATTATATCAGAAAATTCTTTATTCATTTTACTAAATTTTTAGCAAGCCAAATAAAAAATAATATTGCTAATATTAAAAGTAACCATCTCAATATTTGCAAAAATAATATTACCTGTTTTTTCTTCATTTTATAATAAATTAATTAAAGTTAATAAATTTACTCTCTAAACTTTAAAGCAGCTTCATCAACTTTTCTAGCCCATTCAGGAAAAACTCTTTTAGATTCAGGTATACCAATTTCTTTAGTTATTTCTTCAGAAACTTCGTGAAACATAGTAGTTGCCAAACTTGAGAACTTTGCTTCTAAAAGTCCATCATGATTTAGTTTTTTTGAAATATCCACTAAATATTGTTTTGTCTTTCCTCTTAATAAAATATTATCATAAACCGCATCCCAGTTTCCAACCCATCCTTTAACTCCTGAAGCAATATCTTTTATAATATCTGAATTTCCATTCATAAGTTCATCACTTGGTTCAAGCTCATCTTTTTCAACATTATAATTTAATAAATCAACAAATCCTCCTTCTTCAAGTGGGTCTTTTGTCCATTGTTTTCTAACTTCTGTAAGTTGTATTAACCTCCTGACAGAATGCAAACCGTCCGGAGTTTTTACCGGATTAGCAACAACAACTAAATCAGTTGCTTTAAAACTTGTAACTGGAACACCTAAATCATTTACAACCCTATCAAAAACAGCATAAGGTGAACTACCATGAATTGTTCCTGCAACAACATTTGCAAGCGCACCAACTCTCATTGCTTCATAAAGTGCTTTTGCTTCATTACTTCTAATTTCACCAACTATCAAAGAACTATCTCCCAATCTTAGCGAAGTTCTAATTCCTTCTTCAGCAGAAACCTCATTTGAAGTTTCCAATAATGAAGAACGAACTTTCATAGATAAAATATCATATCCTAATTCACGAAGATATTCACTCGGTAATTCTGGAGTATCTTCAACTAAAATCATTCTATATTTTGGTTTTATCTCAAGCATCAACGAACCTAATAGAGAAGTTTTTCCAGAGCTTCTTGTTCCTGCAATTAGCATTGTTCTAGAACCATCAATCAAAAAGCTTAATAATCCTGCAGAAAAACTATTTAACATTTTATTTTTAATAAATAAAGGCAATGTCCAAGGAAAATCCCTATGTCTTCTAACAGCATATGATAATCCTAAAGGAGATAACGGACGTTGCACAACTGCAATTCTAGCTCTGATACTTTCTAATGATAAATCTGTATCTAAAATCGGATTTGCTTCATCTAACGGCCTTCCAGAAATCATTCTAAATTTTGCAGCCCAAGAATCTGCATCTTCCTGGCTTAAAATAATATTAGTTGTGCATTCATCAAATTTATTATGTCTTAAAAAAATTGGATTTAAACTAATTGGTGCATTTAAAACAATATCTTGCAATTCTGTATCTTGCAATAAAACTTCCAAAAGTCCGAATCCAATTGTGTGTCTTACAAGAATTGTGGCAAGTTTATTTAAATCACCATAAGAAACAAATATTTTTTTATTTTCAGAAAGCTCTTGTAGTAAATCTCGAGCAACATTAAAAAATACCTGTCTTGTCCTTGCAGGGTCAATAAATTCTTCTGCTTTTGGTTGATGTTCAATTAAAACATTTCTTGCAAGGTTTAACAGCATCTGATAATCTTCATTTAAAAAATATTCAGGGGGCATTAAATGATAAAAATATTTTAGTTCATTAGGTTTTTTTAAAATTGTAACTGTACTTTTATCCAAATCTTTTCCTATTTCATACTGCGAGACTATCTGCGAATCTTCGGGCAAAGAAGCTACAAGTCTTGCAAAAGCAAAATTAGGAATTATATCTGGAGAAAAAAGTTCTGTATAAACTGTTCTATCTTTTGAAATAAATCCTTCCATTTTTTCAATTAAACTTTTAATTAATTCTGTTCCTTCCATAAGCTCAATAATTTTTTCAAGAAGTCTCCAATAAGTTTTATCATTAGATTCAGTTGCTGCTTCTTGGAGTTCTGCATCTTTTAACTTTAAGTAAGCTCCAATTGGATCTTGTTTAAGAAACTGCATAAAAAAGTTCATGAACTCATATCTTGCAGCAATTTGCATTTGCCCACCACCTAATTTTTCAGGAGATAAAACTCTTTCCTGTTTAATTAAAAAATTATAAAGATGTGCAATTTCTGCAAGCATTCTAACCTGATCAGAATTGTAACTATAATTTCTCTGCTGAACTAAAACAACACGTGATACATTAGGAGATTCAACTAAAAGTTCAACAGTCCTCATCATAACTTCTGGAGAAGTTGCAATAGAAGGGATATAAGGTGCTCCTAAATAGTTTACATAAGCCACATTCTGCCCAGCTTCGTTTCTAACTTCATATGCATATAACTTTGTTCCTTTATCAAATATCATTTTGTTTTTCCAGGTTTGGAAACGTTTGCTTTGTTAAAAGCAAATGTCCGAGAAGTAACCAATTTCTCGTTTACCTTTTCAAAAGGTTCATATCAAATATCATCTCTTTATTTATTCTCCTTAATCATTATTCTATAGATATTAATTCAAAAATCAATTAAAATAGTTTTCTATACAGAAAATTGATGGTTATAATATGGAAATTTTCTGGCTAGAAAACTTCAAAAATCGATTAAAATAGTTTTCTATAGTATAAGACTCCAACATTTCTTCTAAATTGTCTTATACTATATTTGAGGGGACTAAATAGCAAATAAAAATTATTTAGTTCTCTCATTATATACAGAAAATTGATGGTTATAATATGGAAATTTTCTGGCTAGAAAACTTCAAAAATCAATTAAAATAGTTTTCTATATTATAGTTTATCAATAAAAATTACTATAAAAAATTCCCATAGCAACTATTTTAAACCCTAATCACATAATATTAATATAAAAAAGATGGCGAAAGAACAAATTTCTGCAGTAGAACCCGTTTCATATGAAGTTGGACTAAAATTAAGGGATTTAGAAGAAAGTCATAGGCTTATGAAAGAAAGAGTTTTGCTTATTGGGCAAAATTTAATTGACTCTCAAGAAAAAAATAATCGTGAAATAACCTCTCTAAAAAAAGAAGTTTATGAACTTAAAACAGATATTAAAAGAATTAAAGAAATAATTCAATCTATGTCAGAAGAAATTGAAAAAAGTGCTCGTAGAGAAGAACTTGCAATTTTATCTCGCCAGTTTAAAATGTTTGAACCATTAAGATACGCTCGAATAGAAGATGTAGAAAAAATAGTTGAAGAAAAATTAAATAAATCACAACATCATATTAAAGAAACTCTTCCATCTAAACACGAGTTTTGGAACGGGAAATTATAAAATGAGCACTTTAGATTCAGTAAATCAATTAAAACAGTCAGGATATAGTGAAAGTGAAATAATACAAACACTTCAACAAAATGGCATTTCACCAAGAGAAATTAATGATGCTATATCTCAGTCAAAAATAAAAGAAGCAGTTGCAGGAAGTTCAATGATTGAAGAACAAAATGGAGAATTCAGTGGTATGCAACCTTCTTTAATGAATCAGCCTATAGAAGAAGTTCCACTTGAACCCGAAGTTCCTTCTCCATATGAAACCCAAATACCTTACCCTCAAGAAACTCAGCAATACGGAGAACAGCCTTCAGGATATCCTCAAGAATCTTATCAAGCATATCCTCAAAGCTATGGATTAAATACTGAAACAATGAGTGAAATAGCAAGTCAATTAATTGCAGAAAAACTCTCAAAAACAAATCTTTCTATCTCTTCTTTAATGGAATTTAAATCACTTATTGACTCAAAAGTTGACAAAATAGATTCTCGGCTTGTAAGAATAGAGTCAATTATGGACCAACTACAAACAACTTTAATAAGAAGATCTTCTGGACAAGTTCAAGATATAGAAGATATAAAAACCGAACTTAGAGGCATGCAAAACAGCTTTAGTAAAGTAATTAATCCCTTAACAGATTCTATACGCGAAGTTCAGGCAATGAAGAACAAAGCTAAAAAAACAAAATAATTCTCAATTTCTAGACTTTTTAACATCTATAATAAACAATAGAAATCTTAATAAACAATTTTAGCACATTTTCACAAGTAACATGGCTAACAAAAACACACTATTTTTAGTATTTGGGTTAATGATAATTTTATTATCTTTTTCAATTGTTTCTGCAGAAACATACAAACTATTATGTTTAGATAAAGGACAAACAGTTTATTTTTCAAGATGTAATAATGCAATGCAAGATAAAGTTTGCACAAGCGACACCGGATGCCAATATTGTGTAAGTGTTACAAATTCAAATACATATTGCCCTGCAAATGTAAATATATGCAACACTCAAGGATATTCATGCACATCAGATTCTTCAGTTCCAGAAGTTAAAAATACAACAACTCCAGGAGTATCGTTAAATCTAACCCAAATAACAGTCAGCCCATCATTGCCTTTATCAAATAATGGAAGTCAAAAAGATATAACAATTAGTTTTAAAAGTAATGTTTATCCATTTATAGCCACTATTAAAATTTATGAAACAACCGGCCAATTAATTAGCTCATCAAGCCCAAAAACAATATCAAAACTTTCTGAATCTCAAATAACATATACAATTCCCTCAGGATTATCAGATGGAAATCATCTTATAACATTAACCGGAACAACTTCACAACAAAGCACAAAAACAATAAATCTTGGAATGATTGTTGTAAAAAAGCCAAGTTCTTCAACATCAACAAATAATCAATCAACAAGTTCTTCAACTTCAAGTTCAACAACAGCTACTCCATCTACAAGTTCTACAAGTTCAACAAGCAGTCAATCAATAAACCCTACAAGTTCAAATCATAATTTAACAGATAATTCAGATAATGGCATTTCAGCATCAAACACTAATTCAAATCCTTATTCAGATTCTTCAAATAATTCAAACACTTTAGAAAAAATAGATGAAATAAATAAATCAAGCTCTGTAAAAAATGTAACTAGTAAAATAACTGGCGCAGCAATTGGCACAATAACCACTGGAAAACTAACAATTTTATTAATCATAATCTTAGTAATTGCAATAGCATATAGTATTGTAAAAAAGAGAAGAAACTCAAATCCAATAAATGAATTTACAATATAATTCAGATTATTACTTTTTCTTTGTTAAAATCCAAGAAGCAATTGCAGCAATAATTAAGAGAATTATTGCTCCTAAAACTTTTTCAGAATAAAAAAAGTTCTTGAATAAAAGCAAAGATGGATCTCCACCAGTATCACTTACTCCAGGCAGATACGGTCCAAGAATTGGATTAAATACTTTTATTGCAGAAATTAAAAATATTATTATTAGTATTGCAATAAATACCCAAGTTACCCAAGGTTTCATAAATTTGCTCATATCTTTCTGAGAAAAACCAATCATTATTAAAAATAAAAACAGGCAAATAAGAAGTATAACAAACCAAGGTAAAACAACCCCAACATATTCCACACCAGGTGAAAATGTAATAAATATTATTGCAAAAACAAATGCAGTTAGTGAATTAATGTAATTATTATCTCCAAGAAGTTTTGTATTTGAAAGAATTGCATAAACAACCACATAAACAAAAAGAAATCCAAATATAGCCATATAATATGCTAACCATGAAAAATCCAAAATTGCCATTTTTAAATTTCTTTAAACATCCATGCTTTTTCACCAGATGCTCTATGATGTCCAGAAGTTATAACAACCAAGATGAAAATTACAATTATAATTCCGGCAACTATTGCAGACATGTTTTCTTGCCAAAAGCCTCCACCCCACCATGAATATTCCTCAAACGAATTTAATATAATCACAAGTGTTGCAACACCGCCAAATGCTAAGAATATATATGCTGCGCCCTGATGTTTAGTATAATCCATGAATAACCCCATTAAGATTAAACCAACAAGTAAAATAGAAAGTGCAATTCCAAGTTTAGGGAAAATTATCTGAAAAAATCTAGGCACAGAATCAAACTGCAATGCCATTAAACCCACAGCAATTGCAATCACTGCACTTATTCCACGATTATCAGCCTCTTTACCCATAATCTTTACTTTTTCAAGTATTGCAAATACTAATGCAAATATAAGTAAGAACGGAAGAGCATAATAGAATATATCTAAATCTGCCCATTGTTGCAATATCACCCCAATTGGTTGAGCCATGTTGCATATAGAACAAAATTCTTATTTAAATACCTTTCGTAGAAAAAGATTAAAAGAAAAATTATTCATGACAAGACTTATTTAAATTATTATAACATTATTTTAAATTACTATTGGTTTATCCTGTGCAAAACCTCCTTATTTTAAAATTGTTATAATTAAATCATAATTATTATCACAAATTATAATCTTTAATAAAAATTTTAGTGTCTAATAAATAATATTATATTTTTAATTTTATTATTTACGACCCACCTTTCTTCTTACCAGAAATAACAACAGTTGTAATTGCAGCAATAAGAATTGCAATAATTATAATATTTGAACCCCAACCAGTTGGTTCGCCAGAAACAAATAAAGAATTATAAACAAAATCCCATTGCCCGGTTGCAACTATAACTGCAATAATAACTGCAATAATAATAATTACCAAAAATCCGTATTGCAACCATTTCGGAAGTTCTAATCCTTTCTCATTAGTACTTGAAACAAATCCAAATAAAATTAAAAATACTAAAATAACTACAACTGAAACAGCTAAAAAAGGCATAAGTTTTGTAACAATTCCTGTTGCCCATGAAAATGCAACAAAAATTAATGCAATAGATAAAGCTGCAAGAGCATCAATTTGTTGTTTTCCCTCTCCAAGAATTTTAGATTTTTGAAGTATTGCAAAAACGATTGTAAATATTAAAAGAAACGGATATACAACTTGAACTGCAAAACTGCTTGTCAATATTGTTTCCAAAGCCATATTTAATTAAATAATAACAGGTTTAAAAACTATTCGGAAATAAAGTAAAAACATTTTAGTATCCTTATAGCATTCTAGTAATAAAAAAATACAAACCTACTAGCCCCATAAGAAGCATCAATATCATAAGCAAATAGTTAATGAAATTAAATTTTCTATTCCTTGTCAATTTATTCATATAATAACTTACTGGGATAGATAGCCAAAATAAAGTAAAGAATAACAAACCATAAAATGAACTTCCAAAAATAAAAGCGCTTATAAAAATAGCAAAAAAAGAAATAATCGCAATTAAACCAAAAACATCCTGTATTATCTCAGCTATTTTCATAGACTTATAATTAACTGCTGGTTTAAAAATATAATCTTCTAATTAATACTAAATATTCTAACAAAAGAAGCTACAAACCTATTCCTGAGCAAATTCTGCTAAATCTTCAGAGCGTTGAGATGGTATCGCTGACTGGCTGATAACAAATACATCACCTATAGATTTTACATAACTGTGTGGGATAATAACTCCTCTTGCTCCGCTGAAGATAGAATTTAAGCCAGTCTTTATTTTTATTCTCCAGCTTTCAACCTTGTTATTAACAAGATTAACTTCTTCAACCTCACCGAAAAAATTACCCTCATCAGTAAAGGCTTTTTTACCAATAACTTCACTTACTTTTTTTATTTTAAGCATAAATTAATTTAAAATAGGGCTATTTATATACTTTTCTATAGTTAGTTTATATCAACGGAACATTTATAAAAAAATAATGTTATATATGCTTATGTTCAGCTTAAAAGAGATTGGTAGTATGATCTTGGCAACAATTATCCTTACATTTGTAGTGAGTTATAATTCTATTCTTGCTTCTCCCCAAAATTTTATTAATATCTTTATAAATTTCATATTTATAGCAATAGTAGTATTATCAAGTGTCATTGCAAAGAAACTTGTAGCTTATTATTATGAAGCTAAAATAGAACACCAGATTTGGATGATTCAAAGATTTGGAATAAAGAAACAAGATTACTTCAAAAAGCCAATTCCTATGGGAGTAATATTCCCATTTATTTTATCTTTAATTTCTATGGGCTATATTTGGTGGATGGCAGTTTTAGAATTTGATGTTTTTTCAACAACTGCAAGAGCTGCAAAAAGACACGGAATATACAGATTCACAGAAATGGCTGATTCACATATAGGATTTATCGCAGCAGCAGGAACTGTTGCAAGCCTCATTGTCGCAGTTATTTGTTATATTGCAAATTTCCCAGAAATATCAAGACTTTGTATTTATTACTCAGCATTTTCACTTGTTCCATACGGAAATCTCGACGGAACTAAAATATTCATTGGTAGCAGAATACTTTGGATTTCACTTATAATCTTAGTTGCAATATTTTTCGGATTTACATTTGTTCCTTAAATCTCATACTTCTTAAATAACTCATACGATTATAGTTTAATATATTTAAGAATAAAAATTAATATCTAAAAAATATAAAGAAAAAAAGAATAAGAAAAAAATAAAAATTTATTTATGCACACACTGCAGTAAATGATGCTTTATCTACTCCACCACTCATGGAATAAACAACTGCAAGTACTTTTATTGAATTGCCATCTTTTAGTTTATGTAATTGATTTGCACGAGGAGTAAGCAAAGTAGCTGCCTCATTACTTATCAAATTTCCATTAAGGTCAGCATATGATACTTTAAATGTTGCTCCATCACTACCTACATAGTCTAATTTTACAGCATATGTTCGACCGCAGAAAGTATAAGCATTCATCTCTCCTTCACTCATTGATGCTCCAAGAAGAATAGGAGCTGAATATAAAGGACCTAAATCTTTTTTTGTCTGCACATAAACTGCACCTAATCTTTCATTAATCTCAGTTTGATTAAAAGTTTCAGAGGTAGTATAAACTTTATTAGTTGCAAACGGATAATTATAAGCTTTTATTGCATTTCCACTTATATTTGCACCAATAACACCTGCTAAAAGTCCAACAATAACTACTGCACCTAAAACAACCCAAATTTGTTTATTATCTTCCATTTTCACCTCCTTTCATCAAATATTAATCTTAAATGATATAAATATATCAAATAAATAGCATATTTATACCTTATTGTTTTTTAATATTAATAAATCAAATACAAAATCTTATATAATCTTAAAATCTCAGGAGCATATGGAAGAGGACAACATTGAAAAGTTTCTTATAGATATAAAACCCCGAGATTATCAAAAAGCAATTGTAGAAAAATGTAAAAATAAAAATTCACTAATTATCCTGCCAACAGGCATAGGTAAAACCCTTATTGCTTTAATGTTAATCATTGAAAGAATGCAGAAATTCCCTCTTGAAAAAATAGTTTTTCTTGCACCTACAAAGCCCCTAGCAGAACAACATTTTAGTTATTTTAAAAAACATCTTCCAGAGCTATTTGCCCAAATTGATTTATTTACAGGCAAAGTAGAAGCCTCAAACCGAAAAAAAATATGGCAAAGCACAGATATAATATTTTCAACACCACAATGTATTGCTAATGACATAAAGAAAAACTTATATGATTTAAACAATGTTTCCCTATTAATTGAAGATGAAGCACATAGATGTGTTAAAAATTATTCCTATACATATGTAGCTAAAAAATATTCAGAACAAGCAGAACATCCCAGAATTCTTGGACTTACAGCTTCTCCAGGAACAGACAAAAAAACAATTAAATTAATATGTGAAAATTTAATGATAGAAGAAGTTGAGATTCGTACAAGAGAAAGTGAAGATGTAAAAGAATATCTGCAAGAATTAGATTTTCAAACAATTAAAATTGAATTTCCAGAAAGATTTAAGCAAATTCGTGATTTGCTTCAATCAATTTTTATTAAAAAAGTAGAAGAACTAAAAAATAGAAAACTTCTTTTTGGTCCTCCAAATAAGATAGTAATTCTTGAAACTCAAAAAAGAATTATGCGTTCAATTGCAACCGGAAATAAAAATGGAAATATGTTTGCAGGAGCTTCTGCCTGTGCACAAGCACTTAAAATACAACATGCAATTGAACTAATTGAAACTCAAACATTATATGGATTAGATAATTATCTTCAAGGCATGTTTCAACAAGCAAAAGAAAATAAAAGTAAGGCAGTAAAAATTTTAGTTTCTCTGCCAGAATTTAATAAAGCATATACAATCTTGCAAGAACTACTAGCAGAAAATCTTGAGCATCCTAAACTTTTAGAATTAAAAGATCTAATTGAATCAAGATTAAAAGAAAATCCTAAAGCAAAAACAATTATTTTCTCCCAATATAGAGATAGTGTAACAAGAATTTCAAGAGAGCTTAATAAAATTGAAAATGCAAATGCAAAAGTTTTTGTCGGACAAGCAAAAAAAACAAATAAAGGCCAAGAAGATACTGGATTATCACAAATAGAACAAAAACAGATTATAAATCAATTTTCAACAGGAGAATTTAATATTTTATGTGCAACTTCGATTGGTGAAGAAGGTTTAGATATTCCTGAGGTCAATACAGTTATTTTTTATGAACCTGTTCCTTCAGCAATTAGAAAAATTCAGCGTGCAGGACGTACAGCACGTTTAATGCCTGGAGAATTAATAATGCTAATAACAAAAGGAACTCGAGATGAAACATATTATTGGGCAGCAAACAGCAAAGAAAAGCGAATGCACAAAGCAATTAAAGAAATCAAAGAAGATTTTGACAATAATAAAATAGATAATTTAAGTGAGCAGAAAAAGTTATTTTAAATCACTATAAATAAGTCTATGATCAGAATAGCCTTCTAAAGCTCCGCTTTTTTCAACTTTAAATCCTTTTACAAAAATATGATCAATATCATCAAATTTAATATGTTTCAACCATCTTGTATTACTACAGGTTTTAATTTCACATGATGCTAAGTTTAACGTATCAAAAAACTGTCCGAGTTTTTCAAAGCTCATATTAAAATCTCCCATAAGAATAAGTTTTCCTTCAATCTTTAAAATATATCTTTGTAAAAAAGCAATTTGTCTCATATAAAGTTTTCTTTTTGTAGGAATAGCCATATGAACGTGAATAATATTAGTATCTAATTTAGGTATATAACAATGAACCATTCCTCCACCCCCATAAAAAGTATTTTTAATTGGAAACCCTTCAACTTCAATTTGCTTGCACTCAAATTTTGAAGCTATAGCAGCCATAATGCCTATTTTACTATATTTTTTAGTATGTCCATTTGCAAAAAAAACATAAGGATAGCCAATTTGAAAAAGTTTTTCTCTAAGAGCACCTTCATGATCTTCAAGTATTTCACAAATCCCTACAATATCTGCTTTTGAACTAACAACTACCTCTGCAGTTCTATCAATTGAAGCTTTAGCATAGATATTATCTGATTTTTTCCTAAAATTTACAGATAAATAGCTTAAAACTGTTGAATGTAGTCTTGTACCATCTAATGCAAACATTTGATTATATGTCGCAATTCGCATCAGTTAAGGTGTAAAAGATAATATTTAAAGCTTAAGTATTTGGTTTTATCATGCCAGAATTATATGAAATTTTCTCAAAAAAGAAAGCTCCAGAAACAATAAAACCTATAATTATAGTCGATAATCACGAAAAAAATTCACTAGTTGCTTCTGAAATTATTCATCAAGGAGGAGAAGTAAATTTTAAGCATTTAGAAGTTGGAGATTACCTTGTAGGAAATGCAGTTATTGAAAGAAAAACTATAAGTGACTTTATCTCATCAATGATAAATAAACGCTTGCTGAAACAACTAGAAAATATGCTCCCAATTGAAAATAGAATATTAATTATTGAAGGCATAGAAGAACATGAATTATATCATGAACAATCAGATATAAATGAAAATGCAATTCGTGGATTCATGCTTTCAATTATATTAAAATATAAAACTCCTATTTTGTTAACAAAAGACTATATAGATACAGCAAAATTTCTTTTAGTATTAGCAAGAAGACAAGATAAAGAAACAAGTCTCTTTATAAGAAGAAAAGCTTCTAATTCAAAAGAGCAAATTCAATATATTGTTGAAGGTTTTCCAGGAATTGGCCCAAAAAGCGCAAAAAAGCTTCTTCAAGAGTTTAAAACAATAAAAAATATTATTAATGCTTCTCAAGAAGAGTTGGAAAAAATTATAGGAAAGAAAGCTGAAATATTTAAACTTTTAAACCAAGACTTTCAAGAGTTGAATGATAATAAGTAGCATTTTCATTTAAAACTTTTTTAGTTAAATTATCAATGTCTTCAGAAGTATAATCTCTTGTAACCTTTACTCTAACAACATCTCCGTGTTTTGAAGGAGAAACAATAGTCATGTAACTTTCTTGCCCTTTATCACAGAATAACGCCCAATGACACGGATGATGTAATTGAATAACAACTTTTTTATCAATATCTAAATAATTTGAAAGTCGAGTTCTTAATTTTTCATCAAATTCTTCTAAGGGTAAATTTTTTCTAGCAAGATCAGAAGCCTCGTATATATATGTTCGAACAAATTTATCCATATTAAACTTGCCGTTTTGTGGTTTTTTTAATGTTTCCATTAAAATAGTGTTAGTCAAAGTTTGTTTAAAAACAAGATTATTCTAAAATATAATCATTGCACTACAAAAGTTATTTAAATCAACAAATTCTTTCTTAGTTATATTTTAACAGTATATTATTTTCCAGCTGTTAAAATGTTTGAAAAATTCTATTTTTTCTATTAAGAAGTTAATACAAATAAATAAAGTATAATCAATTTAATTAATAATAAATTAGCAATGTCAGACAGCATATATTTCCAGATATTATAATATCATTTCGCTTAGCGAAATGGACAAAAAGTTGACTAATTAAAGGAAGGTAGAGCCGAGAAATTTTGCGAGGTTTGGCAAAGGTCTAGATGAGCAAAGTTTTGAGTAAGTAGGAAAACTTGGTTTCCTGCGCTTTTTAAGCAATCATCTCCCCCAACAACTTTGAACCCAGCTTAACAGTTACATTATTAAAATCTTTTTCAGGGTTTATTTCAGCTATATCAATAACTTTAACACCTTTTAACAAATTAAGCCTTTGAATAAAATAAACCAGCTGTCTGCTTGTTAATCCTCCACTTTCACTATGGGCAGTTCCAGGCACAAAAACACTATCAACAACATCAATATCAATAGAAAGATAAATTTGATATTTATTTGCCTGTTCCATAACAATATCACATATTTCTTGAAAATCAATTAAATCTTTCATTTGATAAACCCTTATTTTATTTTCCTGTAAAAACATATTTTCTTCAAGTGAGCTTTTTCTAAGCCCAATTAAAATAATTTTGTCTTTTGGAAAACCCTTATCAATTAATTTTCTTAACCATTGAACATTATTTGCTACATTATTACCATAATCCTTGCAATCAGGATGTGCATCAAATACAATTAAAAACGGCTGTTTATCTTCACTCTCACAAACATCTGCAAATGCTTTGCCAATTGGATAACTAATTGAGTGGTCTCCACCAAGAAAGATTACTTTATCATTATTAGAAATTAAATCCATTGACTCTTGATAAATAATTTCTTCAACATCTGCATCATTTTTACCATTAAATTCCAATTTTTTTATATCAAGTTTCTCTTTAACAGCTTGTCTTCCATTCTCGCCTGTATAAATATCATCTAAGTTTTTTACAATTTCTTCCGGCGCTTTTCTGCACCCAAGTGCATCATTACTGTTTTCTGCAGGAGCTTGAATGATTATCATGTTGATAAGTAAAACAATAAACTTATAAATATTGTTAGACTAATTAAATAATGTTTGAGAAATTAGGTACTGGATGGAATCTTACTAAACAAAGCCTTAAGGCTCTAAAGGCAGATAAAGAAATAATTTTATTTCCAATTCTCTCTGCAATAATTACTATTATTTTAACTTTAGTTTTCTTCGGACTTTTCATATTAACTTCTTTAACCGGACAGGCAATTAACCAATCACTTGGAGCAATATTGTTTTATATAATTATTTTTGTATATATAATTTTAACTTATTTTATTACACTTTTCTTTAAATCTGCAATTATAACCTCTGCATCAATAAGATTTAATGGGCAAAATCCTTCATTTTCTCAGGGATTATCTCTTCCATTAAAAAAGATATTTAAAATATTTTTATGGGCTATAATTTATGGAATTATTAACTCTATTATTTCCGTAATTTCAAGAGCTGGAAAGGGAAAATCAAGAAATGTTCAAATGGCTACACAAGTAGGAGGTTCAACACTTAAAACTATTTGGAACTTACTAACTTTCTTTGTATTGCCAGTAATTTTATTTGAAAATGTATCTTTTTTTAGTTCATTTGCAAGATCTAAAGAACTATTTGTAAAAAATTGGCAAGAAAGTATTGGTTCAAGGATTTCTATGGGCGGAGTATTTTCAATAATTATAATAATTGCAGCTATTCCTCTTTTAATTTCATTTTTTATTGGAATAAGTATATTAACAATAGTTATGCTACTTTTGTTTTTCTTATGTTTTACAATTGTTCTTGTTTTAGCAACAAGTGCAAATGGTATTCTTACAGCAGCACTTTATCATTATGCAACAACTGGCAAGATGCCAAGCATCTATGATAAAGAATTGACAAAGAGTTTGGAATAAGATATTTAGTAAACATCCCATATTAGTTTGTGCTACGCAAAACCTTGCTAATTTTAAGCTGTTTAAACATAGATGAATTAGTTATATAATCTCAATCTCATAAAATATTTAGGCGTATAGATTACTAATAATTGTAATAACTTGTGAAGCAAGCAAAAAAGCCGAGGGCTTTGCCCGAGGCGTATATTTTACACAAAAATCCCCTTTTTCAAGAACCAAAGTCCAAGTATAACTAATAATACAACCATTAATATTCTTCCGTATTTTCTTAAAAGTCTGCCTAAAAACTCAAGAATCTTCTTAGAAGATTTAGGGAAAATGAAATAAATTAAAAGAGGTAAAGCAGCAGCCATAATAAGCATTATACTAGAAAACAAAAATAAAATAAATTGATTAAAAATAGCAATTCCAGATTCAGAAATTTCATTTATTGAAATTAAATAAAGTGCTTCAGCATCAATATTACTAATACTTGCAATAAAACCCAAACCAAAAAACAACCATAATTTAATTATATTTCCTTCTTTTTTATTAGGAGCTTTTTCTTTTCTCTCATAAAAATAAACTTTATATGCAAATACTAAAAGTAAAATTCCAAATATAATATCTAAAACCCGGACAGCACCTGAAAAATTATCATGCAAACTTGTTCCAATAAACATCCAAGCTAAAAATAAAATAATCAAAGTTAAAATATTCCCAAGAAGAAACAAAAAGCTCTTGGTTATTGGCTTAACTTTGCTGCTTAATAAAAGAACAGCAACTGCAAATATGCCTGGAGAAAGAAGAAGCATTCCAAACCCAAGTGTCAACACCTCAATAATTAAACTTAACATATAATTATATTAGTTTATAGCTTAAAAATCCTTTTGATTTCTGTTTATTACTAATTAATCTTCAAGCATAAACTTCTTCAACACCCTTGACTAAATTCCAATCTAATTTAATTAATTGTTTAACTGCAGGATTTTGAACATTTAATTTATATAAATCAGATTTTCCAACTCTTCTTGTTTTTATAACAATTTTATTTTTTTCCAGCTTATCCCAAAATGTCTGCAAAGTTGAGTAGCTTACTCCAGAATTTTTAGCAATTTCAGTCATAGGATAATCAAATAACTGAAAAGTTATAAGAAAATCTAAAACTTTCATTATAGGATTGTTTCCAAATACCTCAATAAAAACTGTTTCTTCTGTCATAATTATCTTAACTAAAACCTCTTTTTAAATGTTTCTATTTATGTTTTTATATTACAATATTAGAAACATTTAAAAATACTAATTAATTATATTATTAATGGATTTTAGTGATGAAGATAAAATAAAAGCTACTATCTTATATCATTTAAGAAGAAAAAAAGTAATTGGTGGAGTTCATACTCCTTTTGATACTGTTAAAAGAGGATTTCCATCACATATTGGAAAAGATATAGAAAAAACAGCTAAAGAATTAATTCGAGAAGGATTAATATTCACAAAACCTACAAATCAGGGCATCCATATTTCACTAAATAAAGATAGATTAAAAGAAGTCGAAGAATTTATCTTCAAAGTTTTAGGATATACTTTTGAGATTTAATCTCCTATTTCTCAGGCACCAATGCAAAAAAACTATAATCTTTTATATCTGCCATTTGTTTGACATCTTTAAGTTTAACAGCTTTTATTTTCTCAATATATTTCTCAGCATCTCGTGCATCTTTAACCAACTCACTTGTTAACAAATTAACCATAACTCCTTGCGAATCTTCCTGAGAGATTAAATAATTCCCAATTATCTGCTCTTTAACCTGATTAAGCTCTTTTTCCTGAAGATTATTTTTAACTTTAACAAACTCTTCTAAAATTAGTTTCTTAATAGCTTCAACATTTTCAGGCATTGCACCAACGTAAATCTGGTTGTAAGCATAATCTCTTTCAGTTGCTGTATCTCCTTTAACTGCATAAGCTAAATTTCTTTTTTCTCTTATTTCTGAAAATAATCTTGAAGACATTCCACCAGCCATTAATGTGCTTAAAACCTGTGCAGCATGATGCTTTTCTTCATTAGGCATGGGTACATGATAAGCAAAAACTAAATTTGCCTGGTCAATGCTCTTTCTTTTTTCAATTTCACTGCCATTTTTAATTTCAACCTTAGGATAACTTGTTTTTCTATTGCCCTTTTTAAAATTCTTCTCAGCAAATTTACATAATTTATTAAAATTTGCGTCTCCAACAACACACAAGATCATATTTTCAGGAACATAAATCTCATCAAACAACTTTTTCAGTCTTTCATGAGTATTTGACATCATTGATTCGCGAGTTCCAATAATTGGAATTGAAAAGTCTCCTTTATACATTAAACTTTTAACTTTATCAAAAACATGCATTCTTGGATTATCATGATACATTTTCATTTCTTCAAAAATAACCTGTCTTTCTTTATTCATTTCTTTTTCATTAAATAACGGGTTTTTCACCATATCACTTAAAACATTAAGGGCAATATCTAAATGCTTACTTGGCATTTTACACCAAAAAGCAGTAATTTGTTCAGCTGTAAATCCATTAAGCTCTCCCCCATTTTTTTCAATTTCCTCAGAGATTTGCTGAGTATTTCTAGTTGGTGTTCCTTTATACAACATATGCTCAATAAAATGAGCAATTCCTTTATTTTCCTTAGTCTCATTAATTGCTCCAAAACGAACTGCAAATGCAACACTAACCACCTTATTTGCTCTTTTTTTAAAAACAACAGTCATTCCATTTTTCAGAACCTTTCTCTGTATCATTTGGACGCTCCTTTAAGGACAAATGATATTCTAAAAATCTTTGATTTTCTCTGTATCATATTAATAAAAACATTTTATCATTTTTAAAACTGCTGGTTGAAAAATTTAATGTTATCCTGTCTTAAACTCAATAATATCTTTATCCTTTATCTCATGATTAATTCCAACTTTTTGATTTGGAAATTTGCTTGATGGCCCCCAAATATGAATTTCTTTAATTGTATTTATCATCTGCTTAGATATTTTATTTACAACATCTTTAATAGTTGAGTGTGGTTTCATTATCATAGGAATTTTGCTAGGTTCTCTATATGGTTCTTTAAGATAAATTCTAAGAACATCAAAATTTGAAAATATTTTCTCCTTTAAATTTTCAATATTTTCATTTGTCAAGCTTGAAACCATAATAAACTGATACTTTTTCGAACGCAAATGAGCTTCTATTTTTCTTCTTTCATTTTCATTTAGCAAATCAATTTTATTAAAAACAATTAATTTTTTACCTTTTGCTCTTTGTAAATAATTTTCCTGAATATTTTTTATATCTTCAATTGAATCAATTACAATTATAACTAAATCAGTATTATTAACTAAACCTATATCAAAACTATCGCTCTTCAAACTTGGCTGGTCAAGAATTTGAATTTTAACATTATAATAATCCATTGTTCCAATTTCTGGCTGATATGTATTAAATGAATGGTTTGTAACCAATGGTTGAGCATTTGTTAATGCTGCTAAAAGAGAAGACTTTCCAGAACCTGTAAAACCAGTAAGAACTGCCTGCATATCTGCCTTTTTAATTCCTTCTCTTGAACCTCCTTTCTTTGATTTTTTAATTCTCTCAATTTTTTCCTGCAATTTTATTCTTCTTGTCTTTAAATTTGCAAGCATTGCTTCTGAAGATTTATGTTTAGGGCATTCACGAATCATTTCATCTAAGTAGTATAAACGCTCTTCATCTGTCTGTGCATTTAAGAAATGTTCTTCTGCTTTTTTATAAAAAGGAGATTGATTTGTTGAGGCCATAACAATAAATGATTATTCAAGTTAAAAAGAGTTTTGGTTATAAAGAAATTTATTCGCTTAAGTATTTTAAAACCAAAATCTAAAAATTTTCCCTATTCAATATAAATCTCTTTGCTATACTTATTATCAAATACTCCATTTTTAACAACTCTTATTTGAATATCATTAACCCCAGAATTAAAGTCAATATAACTAAATGTTGCACTAAATTTTCCTTGAGAATCAGTTAAACTTGAAACACTTTTTCCCACGAATGTTAATTCAACACTACAGCTTTCACATAATAAATCTCCTGAATTTTTAGAAACAACTCCATTTACAGTTAAATTTTTTCCAGACAATATTATAACTGGATTTGGAGATTCACTTGGTCCTCCAGAACTTCCTCCCCCGCCACCGCTACTTCCTGGCCCACTAGGAGGATTTATAGGAGGCGCAGAATATCCTTCTCTAACTTCATAAGTGCTGAAATTATTTACTTCAAAAGAATAATTTCCTCCAATATAAGAAACACCATAACAATATGCTCCGCATTCAACTCCATTTCTAAATAATTTAGGCTCTCTAAATGCAACATTAAAGAAAGTAATATTTGCTCTTTTAATAAATTCAAAATAAATATTTGTATCAATACTCAAGATATAACTGCTAAAATTAACAATGTTTCCAAGATTCATTGAACGATTAATTGTTATATTTTCCAAGAAACTAATTTTTCCAAAATCATTTTCTAAACTTAAATTAGTTATATTTGAATTACACATTACTGGATTTGACGAACCTAAAGTTGGTATTGTAAAATTAAATCCGCTTGTTATTAACCAAACCCTGTCAGTAAATCCATCACAATTACTATCAATCCCATTACAAAATTCAGGAGCTCCTAAATAAAAATTAGCATTAGTATCATTGCAATCTACTCCAATTGAAGCATAAGGTTGTATAGAACATTGTGCAGTTTTATTATCTGGTACATAACCTGATTTACAATATCCATCACTATCAACATCTGCTAAATCCCAGCCATCACAATTTTCATCAATATGATTATAAGGAATTTCAGTTGCATTTGGATAAATATTTGGATTTGCATCATTACAATCAATCACTCCACATTCAGTAGTTATATTAAATCCATCACCATCTGCATCAATACAACTACTATAAACACTAACCTGATAAATTGTAGAATTAATATTTCCAGAACTATCATTAATTGAAACATTAATATTATAAGTTCCAACAGCAAGCGAAGTTATATTTTTCAACCAACCACTTGAATTAATATTAAAGTTAGTTGTATCATTTACTTTATATGTTCCAAATTCAGTTTCATCAGCGCCAGTAAACTTAACTCCAACTTCTTGCATATAAACAATTGAAGTAGGCGCAGGAATTAAAGTAAAATATGGAGGAGTTGTATCTGAAAATATAGGAAGATTATTAACTGTATAATATCTTATTCCAGAAAAATTATAATTTCTATTTGTCCCATTTCCATAAGCATTCCAGTAATAAGTATATGTTTTATTATATATTAAGTTTATAGAAACATTATAGTTATTTGTAGTTAAATTTCTAGCCGGATAATTTGTATTATTTATTATCAGCCATACAGTTCCATTTGTATTAGATACATTAACACTAAATAATGCAACTCCGCTTCCAATAAGGGTAGCATTATTATCTAAGTAATTTGAAAATACTGGATAAGTTGTATCCCCACTATTTGATATAGTTATTGTTCTCTGCTCGCTTTGATTATTTCCAATATTATCAGAAGCAAATACTTGATAGGTATATGTTGCATCATCTAATCCAGTAGTTGTATTTTTACTTTGATTTACATATAATCTCCATTGAGTTTTATTAACTTTCTGTAAATTACTAAAATATAATTCCTGAACTTCATTAGCACTAAGACTTCTATTCCAAACCATTAATTCATCAATTGTTCCATTATAATATATTGCAGAATTCCATCTATCTCTTCCATAACCCACATGTAAAACTGCTGATGAATATTTTGATAAATTTCCTGTTATTGTTTGATTAGCTCTCAAAATACCATTGACATAAAGCTTTGCAGAAGTTCCATCATAAACTCCAACTCTATGTTCCCAAACATCTTTAGTTGATGCAAATGAAGGAGCAACTAAAGTTCCGCTTTCATTTACAACAGTAAATCTAAATGAATCTAAAGCTGCAGGCCTACCATTTGAATTATCAAAATTTGAAAATATAACTCCAGAATCAGTCGGATGTTTTCTATAAACCCATGCAGAAATAGTTATTTCTGTAAAATCAGATTGAAATGAATTCCATAAATTTGCTCCTAAATTAATTCTATCATTTACTCCATCATACTCATAAGCTCCTCCGTATTTTCCAGTTGCATTCCATATAGCACCAACAACTGTAAAATTATTTTCATTCTTACTTAAATCTGCAATCCTACTATCATTTTCACCAAGGAGACTATTATTCTCAAAGTTCATCATTAAAACAAGCGAGCTATCATAAATTGGAAAATCAATACTATTCCATTTATAATTAATTTTATTTAATGCTTTTTCAGAAATTGAAACATTAATATTAAATGATTTATCTGAAATTACAGCCATATTAGCAGGAGTTGGATAAACAAAATCAATAACTGGAGCCAAAGTATCAGTTATTTGTAGATTATTCGAATTTCCCCATCCACTATAACCTTCACCATCAAACAATTGAAGTCCGCATTTCCAAGAATCACCAACAGATAAATTACCTTTATCAAGCACAGCTTTAAATTCAGTTCCACTAGCATAACTATTATTATAATCAACACTTAAATTTAAAACATTATTTCTATACCATGCAACACTAACATTAAGATAATTTGAATCAACATCACTAATCACAGCAGAACAATTTAATCCAGCATTCACACTATTACTTCCATCTTCAGAAACAAGTGAAACAATCGGACTATTAGGGATACTATGTGTTTCCCCACTTTCAACTCGCAATGAAGGATCTCCATAAATATTAAATCCAATCATATTTTGCCACGATTCAAAACCCCAACCTAAACCAAAATTTTCTCTGCACCAACTCAAAGATTCACCAGAAGTTTTATTTAAACTTGTATTAACCATTCTATTAAACATAAAATAAGAATAACCTGCATCATCTCCTACAGTAAAAGGCCAACTATTTTCATAATAAATTTCTCCTGCTTCTCCTTGATAATAAGAATTTCTTGAAGAAGAAATAGTTGAAATAGCTCCATTTTTTAATAATGAGTAACCTAAATTATTAGAATCTTCTGGATGTCCATTATCACAAGAAACCTGAATAACAAATGTTGGATAATTATCATCAAGAACATTTGCATCTTCATTATTAAAAAATTGAGTGGTGCTTGTCTCAGAATGCTGGCACTTTCCATCTGCATTACTATCCACTAACCATTGATGCCGATAAACTCCTTGAAAATTCCCATGCCCTTGCCAAAGAACAAAACCATAATGATTCTGCCATTCAGAAATAACATTTGTTTTTGTTAAAGATGCATTAGATTCAATTAAAGAATAGGCATTACCTGTACTATAAACTCCTTGTTTTTCATATAAAGTAAAAGGAATATAATTATAATTAATTGATAAATTCTTAATTTTTTCACCCCATCCAGTACCATAAGACTTTGGCATATTAGGGAAATCAGCACCAACATTAAATTCAGCAAAATTAGCAATCCCTACCGGAATCATAACTTTATTTCTCCAAGATAAATCTCCTCCTGCATCTTCATAACTAATTGTTTTATTCAAAATTTTATCTAAATCATTTATACTATTATAAAACGGAATTCTACCAACCAAAACTTCCTGAATTTTATCAATACCCCCAACTGCAAAATCCTCAAGATAAAGCGGAGGCATTTCTTGATACTTATATTCGCAAGGATATCCATCTCCATCAATATCCCAATTGCCGGAAAGTTCACCATAAGCCATATCTGTTGGAACAGTAATTCCATGATTTGCAAAATCCGGATAACACATATACATTGGAACACTATTAGAAACACTAAATATTAAAGGATTAGGATCACCAATCAATAAAACATAAGAAACATTCAAAGAAATATAATAAGTTTTCAACCAGTCACGAATATTTTTTACTCTTGTTTGCGCACGAGTTCCACTAACATAATGATAATCATCTCTATCACTTCCATTTGTAATTACACGAACACTAAATCCTTTAGCTTCTTTATGTGCAACAAATTCAGCAAGTTTTGTACTTGTGCTATTAATATAATCTGTTGTAACAATTACATAATCAATTCCTCCACCAATTCCTCCTCTTTCTCCTGGATAAAATAATTCATTGCTTTCAGGATTTATAACACTACTAGATATTTGATTATAAAATTCATCTCCACCAACACTTCGAGTTAAAGGATAATCATTTCCATCTCTTGAATAAGTTATATTAATTGTTCCTGATTTTAATTTTTTAATTGTTTTATCTTTAGCGTTATATTTTACCGGATAAAAATCAAAAGACATAATTCTCCACTCACGATATTTAGAACTCATTAAATTTTTAAAAGGTGTTAGTGGCAAATATTCATCTTGATTATAAACTAAAGTATCTTTTCCATCAACAATATTACCATTGTCTCCCCAAGAAACAACAATTTGCCCATCATCAGTAACAGTTGTTGCAGGTTGTCCCGGAGCAATATCAAAATTTCCAGAAACATCTTCCCAAACACCATTATCAACAGATAATTTAATACTTGTCCAATTAATATCATCAGGAACTAAAAATTCCATTTTATATGAAGGCAACATTGGTTCTCCTGGAAAACCACTCAGAACAAATCCTGGAATTGAAACAACTTCACCTTTACTAATATTTATAGTATCAACAGGAGATGTTTGAACATCTTTAACAACTGTAACTGGCATCACAATACTTTTATTTTCAACAATTAAATTATTCTGTTTTAATCCCTCATTAATCATTTTAACAGGAGCTTTTTCACCAAATAAAATTCCTCCAAAGAAATAAATAGCAACTGCCAAAAATATCACAGCTACAGCAATCACGGCAAATAAAGTTATTTTAACTCCCTTTTCCATCTTAATTAATAAGATTTTTACATTTATAAGATATTCTATATTCTCCAGAACAGTTAAGTTTAAATCCTTTATATTAACAATAAAAACATGAATAGTATAAGAAAATCTCTATCAACAGCAGTACTTTGTTTAGGAGTTATGTGTTCTACCCCAGTTTATACTCAAGAACAAGATATTCACGAAAAAAACATTCAATTAACAAATAAAGTTGCAGAACTTGCAGAAAAAACAGATAATAAAGAGTTCAAATTCAGCAGAGGAGAAGAAATAGAAGGTTTTAGTTATAAAAAAGCACTTAATGTTAGTCTAGATTATAAATTAGGAAAAGAAATATTTGTAAAAATTGAAAATAAAGAGTCAAGAAACTTATTAAGAAAAAAAACTTATGCTTTAATTATAACCGATGCACCAGATAAAGAGGGCAAATATGGGACAATAGATTATGCTAAATTTAGTTATAAAGACACTTTTACTCCCGGCAAAGGCGAAGGCGGCTGGTTTGATATAAGCAAACCTGAAATAAAGGAAATTGATGAACAATATAACAAACTTCTTGAATGGGCAGCAAATAACAATAATCCAAAAGCAGAAGAATTTTTTAATATAAGGCAATTATATAAAAAAATTTATTCAGAAATAGAAAATAAACTTATAGAAAAAGAAAAGTTAGAAAAATAATAAATTCTAAATCTAAAGTTATTACTTATTTTATATTAGTTTAATTATTAATGTACACCTTGATTAAAACTAGCAATAATTAATCTATTAAGCATCAAATAAGGAGAAGATATATTATACCAAATTAATATTTAACAAAACCCAATAGTTTTTGTTTCAAGTAAACACCCAGAAATCTTAGTAGTAATTGTTAAAGGTTGTTTGTCTTGATAAAAGTAATATTTTTTTGTTTCTCCAGAATTTAAAATAATACAATTCTTACAAGATTGAGAACAACTAAATGTTTCACTTGAATCTCCAGTATCAATTATAAAGTCCATTGAAAATACAGGTATTTTTTCATCAATTGAACGTTCTAAATTAATTTCAATATCTTTTGTCTGATTATTATAACAAACTAATTGTATTTTAATTGGAGGATTTATTTGAGCTTCAATACATGAAAACTCTGGAGATAAAGCAGGTTTAATAAATTTATTAATTGAATAAAACAAAATTCCAATAGAAGCTAATACTATTAAAATTATAAAAACAGAAGTTATAACCTGAGACAATCCTTTTTTATTTATTTTTTGCAAGGTCTCGCCCCCATATCTTGAAGATTTATTTCACTTAGTTTTTGAGAATCTTTTAATATTTCTAAAGTTTTTGAATTTGAAACAATTGGTATTTTTAAGAAAAACTCTTTATCAGATTGGTAAATTTCTCCATTAATTTGAGTTTCATTTGCAGATTGTGCATCTGTAAATATTAATTCTGGATTAAATTCTCCATTAAAACTATTATTATTATCCAAAATCACATTATAATTAAATCCTCCTGAACCAGATGAACCAATGCAACCTGTTTCAAGAGTTTTATCCAGTATAGTAATTTGATTTAACTGATATTTCCCTTCAATTAGATAATAATTTTTCAAACTACAATCAACTGTTTCACTTATTGCCCTTCCAACCATTGAAGGAAATTTAGAAGAAATTTTTTCCATAATTAATCCTTCATCAAATTTACCATATTCAGTTGAACTTAATGTCCTCATAATCCCACTTTCAATAGACCGATAATAATCTGATTTTGAACATCCTATAAAACACGAGTTATTTTCAAATTTATCACAATTTAACTGACAATTTTTTGAGCCAGCAGTAATTTCTGCAGGCACATATTCTTCTGCAAGATTTGCAAATACATGTCCAAATTCATGAGGCAAAACAGTTGGAAGATGATTCATATTAATGCTCATTACATTCATATAAGCAGAACTCCTAATTGTTGAATCTTTAGAATCTAAAACAATAATATAATCATTTGGACAAGAACCTGCTTTTTTTACAAGTTCTTTTGAATAACATAATAAAGCAATCCCTTGATACAATTCGCATTTAGGTGTATAATTTTCAATAGAATATACATTAAATTCATCTTTAATATTATCAAAGGGCGCAATAGTTTCTAAAAAATCAGAATATAGCTTAGCATTTTCTCGACTTGAAAAAAATACAAGATTAATCTTTCCCTCACCACTCTCTTTTATAACATTACAATCAGTTAATGAAGGAGACGAAGAAGGATTTAAATCTTGGTTAAGTAGAATAACTAATGCAGAAGTTAAAGCAACTAAAATAATGACTAAACAAGATATAATAAAAATTGACTTCTTTTCCATAAAACTATACATAAATTCAATTTAAATAGATTATCTTATCTGCCTGCAATTGAATTTTTCCATTATATTCACTTACTTTTCCATTAATTTTCAAGGTTTTATTAATATAATTAATTAATTTTGGGCAATTACATACTATATCTATTTTAGTTGAATTGTCTAGGATTTTAGCAACTGTAAAATTATTTTCATAAACATTAACATTAATTAATCTGCCAACAATTTGAAAATTATGATTTATTAACGTTTTATCTAAATTTTTAATATCTTTTAAGGGAGGTTCAGTTAAATTTAAAATAAGTAATATTAAAATCCCTCCAAGAGAAATTGCTAAAAAAAGTCTATTCATAAATAAACAAATATACAAAAGTTTATATATTCTTTACTTATTAATTTATAATGGCTTTAGATACCAAAAATTTCAACTGGTATTTTTATTATTTTAGCTAAAGCCCTCTAAATCTTTTAAATTTTGAGGAAAATCAATGAGTTCTAATATACCTATACACAATATTGAAGATGTTTTGAATAAATCGGTTTGTGAATGTCGTTTATTAACTAAAGAAAAAATATGTATTTATGGAAATGCATGCCCTGCAATAAAAAATCCCAATTATTCAACAGCTAATTGTGGATATTATAAAGGATATTTAGTAACAATCGATGTTTTTCAGCATTATGCAGAGAACTTATCTGCTAATCGCAATATTTAAGAATAAAGGATTTGTTTTTATAACATGGATATAGAAGAAAAATTTCAGCTAATAAAAAGAAACACTCAAGAAATTGTTTCAGAAGAAGAATTAAAGAAATTATTGAAAGAAAAAAAACAGCCCGTGGTTTATTTAGGAACTGCTATAACTGGAAAACCTCATATTGGTTATTTTGTTTGGGCTTTAAAACTTGGAGATTTTTTAAAAGCAGGATTTAAAGTAAAAATTCTTCTTGCAGATTTACATGGAGCATTAGATAATACTCCTTGGGAAGTTCTTGAAAAAAGATATGATTATTACAAAGCAGTTATCCCATTAATGTTTGAATCAATTAGTGTTAGCACAAAAAACCTAGAATTTGTTAAAGGAAGTGAATTTCAATTAAAACCAGAATATATGTATGATGTTCTTCAAATGGCTACAAAAAACAACATTAATGACTGCCAGAGAGCAGCTTCAGAAGTTGTTAAATTTGGCGATAATCCTAAACTTGCAGGTTTAATTTACCCCATTATGCAGGCACTTGACGAAGAATATCTTAAAGTAGATATTCAATACGGAGGAGTTGATCAAAGAAAAATTTTAATGTTTGCTCGTGAAAACCTTCCAAAAATAGGTTATGACAGAAGAATTGAAGTTATGACTCCAATTATTCCAGGACTTATAGGAAAAAAAATGTCTGCTTCAGACCCTAAGTCAAAGATAGATTTAAGGGATGATGAGAAAATAGTTATTGAAAAAGTAAAAGCTGCAGAATGTGCAGAAGGAGATATTGAAAATGGGATTATGGCTTTTTTAAAAAATGTAATAATGGTTATAAAACAAGATAAAAAGGAAAAGTTTATTGTAAAACGAGATAAAAAATATGGTGGAGATTTAATATTTAAAACCTATGAAGAAATTGAAGAAGCATTTAAAGATAAAAAACTTCACCCACTAGACTTAAAAAATGCATTTGCAGAAGAAATCAATAATCTTTTATTAACATTTAGAAAAAACAAAGTAAAACTAGACAAACTAGCTAAAGAAGCTTATAATCTTTAAGAAGACAATTATATCTTATCAAAAATTTCAGCAAGAAATAATTTATTTATATAAACTAATATCAATCTTAATCTTGTAAAATATTTATATATGTATATTACCAAATATTATAAAACCCGTTTTGCTCTGCAAAACTGTACAGATAAATGCCCTATATAGATTTGTGCTTCGCAAAACCTCCCTGATTTTTATAAGTTATATTCTAAATTAATTAGTTTATACAAATCTCAATCATCCTATAACTTTACATTCAACATTTTCTAAAGATATATAATCAATTTTCGCTTTGCGAAAATTGCATAATTTAGTAAAACATCCTATGTCTGCTTAATTTTTAGTAGGTTATTGTAAAGATTAGTAAGTTGATTATTAATTCTCAATTTTTAGTATTATTAATAGTTAATAATTGCAGTTTAATTAATATAGATTTCCCGCCCACCCCAAACTAATTTTTACTTCTTAAACAAATGTTCCCAACCGTTCTTTTTAGTGTTATTTCTTTTCATAAAGTAAATTATAAGTCCAATAACTGCTAAAATTACTATTACTAATCCAACCCATAACCAGACATTACTTTCTAATTGCTTTACTTCTTGACCAATAGTTTCAGGAGATTGATTTATAGTTGTCTCAGGGGCAGTAGTTCCAGGGGTTGCAACGACTGGAATCACTTCAGAAATTGAAGTGACTGTAACAGATGCTTTCCCATTAGTAATTGAATTAAGTTTAACACTTAAATCATAAACACCATCACTATTAACATCAAATTTCTTTAAATCACCAATATTAAATGTATTTGTTTGAGGTGTTGAAGCAACAGTAATTGTTGCAGTTGATGTAGTCAAACTTATAACTCCAATAGAATGGAATTCTACACCTACCTTAGCTTTTACTTGATACTTAGCAGCTAAATTTTGAGTATATCCTGCAGTTAATTCAGAAGCTGTCGGATAAAGAGTAACATACCAATCAGAAGTGCTTCCTCCTGAGCTTGAAGAGGCAGTTGTTGTAGCTGCTGTAGTCTTCTTAATAGAAAATGTTCTTGAAAGAGTTGTAAAATTATTACTTGCATTATCTAAACATATTACACTCCAATTATTTGCCCCAACAGATGCTGCATAAGTAATCGAATTTGTTACACCAGCATAATTAATACCTGTAGAAGCTGTACTTACAACTGTTTCATTAACAATTAAAGAACAATTTACAATTCCAAAGTTATCAGTAACATTATAATAAAATACTACTGAAGCAGTATCATTCAATGTTTCAAGAGAAGTAGTTGCATTATCCGGACTAATCAATGCAACAGTTGGTGCAGTAAAGTCAAGGATTATTTTTCTTGTTCCTGCAGTCCAATTTGTCATTTTTTGAGAATCATTTGAAGTTACATTCAAATAATAAATACCCTCAGTTAAATTTATATAAGTAATATAAGCAGATGCACGAAGACCTGAAGCAGGAGTTCCAGTTATATTTGAACTATTTATTAAAACATTATTGTTAGATAAATTTGTAGCATTCCATAAAGAAATTGTAAATGAATTTATTCCAATTTGATCATAAGCAGAAACATTTACAGTCATATTCATCACCTTAGTAGTATCATTATGTGCTCTGAATCCCATTACAAAAACAGATGTACCAAATTGAGAATTATAAGGTCCAGCATATGAACCATTTATAAGGAAACTGATATTTGCAGGAGGAGCATTAACATAATAAGAAATATTTGAATAATTTGTTGCTGATCCATTATAAGATAAAACAGATATATTGTAGAATCCTTCATTAGCCCCAGTTGCATTAAAATAAAAAGTTGTATGATTAAGTGAAGAATTAATTAATACTCTCGAAGTTCCATTTAAAAAATTCAAAACAATTAAACCAGCACCATTAGTAGAACTTGAAACAGAACAATTAGATTGAATACAATAAGCACTTCCTGCAAGATAAGTAAATCCAGAAGGTAATGTAATATTTATAGCAGTAATATTTGCTCCACCATTTGTTTCTGTATTATTTATTGAAATATTATAAAGATAATCTTGGCTTTGATTAACATAAGTTATTGGCCCGTTATTAACTAAATGTCCTGCAAAAACAAAACCTAAAGCAATTACAATAAATGAAAAAACTAGACATAACTTAAATAAGTTTTTACTCATCACCATTTTTTTATAATATCTAAAATAACTTAGGGTATTTAAATCTTTCTAGAGATTTTGCTCCCCATCTCAAGTTAAAAATAGGATAAAAAGATTATTTTTCCGTCGAGAAATAGAAGATTATAATTTTTATAATTTTTGAAATTAAAAAAGTTCAAAAAAATTAAAAATCAGTTATTAAAACTAAAAACAAATATTTTAGTTAATCTTTTTATCTCTTTTAAGTCTTTTAACCAATATTCCCAGTTTAATCTTTGAAGAATTTTTATAAACAATATTAAAAACCTTTTCTTCACCAGTTTTTTCATTTAAAAATCCAATTCTATATGTCCTTCCATTATGCAACTTAACTTTTCTTAAAATCTCTCGAGGATAATACCTTTCTTTTCCAATTAAATCAAAAATCTGCTCTGAATTGCTTATATTATATATATAATCTCCAATTCTCAGGCTATCATAATCTTCGATTATTAGCAATATAAATATAATTGTAGATGAAAGAACAACAAAAAGAATATTTGTAAACCAATCTCCACGATTTAAGAATAAAAGAGAAATTAAAATTGCTCCTAAAAGATAATTAGTAAATTTCAAAGACCATTCAATTTTTCTTGAAGTTAAATATTCTAATTTTTCTCTTAAAGGTTCAAACTCTCCCAATAGATATAAGAAAGAATCTGCAGAAGCTTTCTGATACTCATTTTTAATTTCCATGCCCCGAATATCTTGATACATTCCATAAATTGATTCTCTGCTTATATTATAATTAGTATATTCTCTTAGAGTTTTAACTGTATAATCATCAATTCTTTCTTTTATCTTCTCATGAAACCCTTTTCCCAAATCTTTTGACAATAAATATAAGCTAACCAATCTTCCCGCTTCAGTTGCAAGTGCATCTTTTACAGCAGAATTTTTACCAATTAACATTGAAAAAGAAATACTAATTAAAAAGCCAAATAAAAAAGAAACAATAGAAATCATAAGTTCAATATTAAGTGCAGCAATTTTAAAATCTCTTGCAAAGTAATTAATTAATACAAATAGAATTACAACCGGGATAGTCCAATAGTATAAATAAATATTAAATCCTTTTTTAACTAATTCAACTCTTTCTTCCATATTAATGAAACCCATTATAACTATTTAAACTTTTTACTAAAAAAGAATTTCAATTTTTCTTCTTTTGAATCAAACTCCAAATTAAATAAACAAATATTCCTACAATTAAACTAAACACTAAAACCAGCTTATCAAATATCATTTGATAAATAGGTGTGCAAGTATCTGTAGGTAATTTTATGTTATAGGGAACACATCTAAAAATTAATGAAAATAAAATATCAAAGCAAATAAATAATATAAGACATAAAACCAATTTTAATCTAGTTAATTTAAAATTCATAAATATCAAACCCCCTTCCAGTTTATTAATTTAACTTTAAAACTTAGAAAGATTATAAAATTCTTTCACAAGCACTAAATTCAGAAACTCTTGATAAAATTTGCCTAGGATAATCATTATCTTTAGCAATTTCTCCCGCAACTAAATAAAGCCCATTTGCAATTGCATAGCAAAATCTGTTCCAGGAAGAATTCCCATTAAGCCCTTGCCGATTTTCGCGAGCAATTACTAAAACAGCATATTCATCTACAGGTTCAAGAAACCTTTCTAATTTTGTCTTATTTTCTAGTTCCATAATAGCTATAATTCATTTACATATAAATAGTTTTTTCGTAGTTTATTAAACAAATAGCTATTTATTACCATTAAATTTATATATATGTATGGTTTTAACATTAAATATTTAAACAAATAATACAAATGTTAAGAAAAAATGACACATGATGACGTCGATAAACGGCTGATAAATGCACTAATTAAAGACCCAAGAAAATCTTATCGCCAGCTAGCCCATGAATCAAAAGTTAGTGTAGCAACTATCTCAAATCGTCTAAAAGAGCTTTCAAAAAAACAAATTTTAAAAGATTATACTTCAATTGTAGACTATGATAAACTCGGATATGAAATTCATGTAATGGTTAATATAAGAGTATCAAAAAGCAAAGAGCTTTTTGTTGCAGAAAAACTCAATAGCCCAAATGTTACTGCAATTTATGATATAACAGGAGATTTTGATTTAATGGTAATTGCCCGTTTTAAAAATCGCAGAGCCCTTGACAATTATGTTAAGAAAATTCAAACTTACGAGTTTATAGAACGCACTCAAACTCTCTTAATTCTAAACACTATTAAAGAACATCCGATTGAAGTTGAATAATTATTTTTTATTCTTAATCCTATTAATAATCCAACCAACTATTGCACCAATAATAAACCAAAATATTGCAGAACCCAATATCATTAATACAAAATATCCTGTAAAAATAGTTGAACTATTCATTATATCATATCCAAACAAAGCTGCTAAGAAAAGACCTGCAAAATCAATAGGTACGATTATCCCTATTGCTCCAATAGGTAAAAAAATTATATTTATTAATGCAAATATACCTGAAAAAATTAAACCAAATTTCAACCATGTTTTCATACTTAATTTAATATAAAGTTATTTATAAATTGTTTGTTTGTTTATTATGTCTAAAATAAAACTAAAAAGTATTTAAACTAAATATAATTTAAGAGAGTTATGAAAAAGAATTATCCCATAAGATTATTTATTATTTTAACAGTAATAATATTAATTATAATTTTAGGAATATTCTTTTATTATAATCTAGAGACTAAAAGTAATCTTGTTGTAATTAAAATGGGTTATTTTAGTGATGAAACTGGAAAAGAATTGGGCAAATGTAATGTTACTATAACTCAACTTCAAAATAGCCCAGGCGTAACTAAAAAAATTTTATTTTATAGACCAAATGGAGAATTAATAGGAGAATGTAATGAAGTTTCTGCCCCAGGAACAGCCCAACATTGTTCAGGAACTTGCGATTCAAAAGAACTTCTTCAAGACTTAGAAACAGAAGGTTGTAACCATAATCTTCCAAAATATTCTTGTACATATTAAAAAACCAGAAAAATAAATAATCTTATGGACATAGCACAAATACTTGGATGGACTGCAACAATTTTATTTTCTATAATGATAATACCTCAGATAATAAAAACAATAAAATCAAAAGACACTAAGGGTGTTAGTTTATTATTATTTATAATATTTTTAATTGCAAATATAATTGCTTTAATTTATGCAATTATGATAAATCAAAGTCCTTTAATGATAAAATATACTATTGCCATAGTTACAACTTTATTCTACATAGGATTATTTATTTATTATAAAAAACAGACAAAATCACAATTTAGATAATTTCGAATAATTATTAAATTCCCTTTATTTAGCATAATATGCTAATAGAACTAATCTTAGCACTTCTCCTTGGCATTCTCGCCGGCACAATCACTGGCCTCGCGCCCGCCATTCATATAAATCTTGTTGGGGCGCTCGTACTATCAGCTTCTGCATTTCTTCTATCAATCTCATCACCAGAAGCAATAATTGTTTTTATTGTTGCAATGTCAATAGCACATACATTCATTGATTTTATTCCGAGTGTTTTTCTTGGAGCTCCAGATGAAGAAACTGCACTTTCAGTTCTTCCTGGACATGAATTATTAAAACAAGGAAAAGGATATGAAGCAGTTTTTTATTCAAGTTTAGGAAGTCTTTTAGCAATGCCCTTGTTAACCATTATAATTCCATTATTTATTCTATTTCTGCCAAAAGCTGAAAACATAATAATTTTTTTCATCCCATTTATTTTAATTATCTCAAGTTCATTTATTATTTTTACAGACAAAAATAAATTTTCTGCATTTCTTGTTTTTATCCTCTCTGGATTTTTAGGAATTGCAGTTTTAAATTCAAATATTAATGAACCTCTTCTGCCTTTATTCAGTGGTTTATTTGGAGCATCATCGCTTATTTTAAGTATAAAAACAAAAATAACTATTCCTGAACAAAAAATAGAAAAAATTAAATTAAACAAAAGAATAATTATTCCTCCAATTTTTGCTTCATTATTAACTGCACCGCTTTGTAGTTTTATTCCTGCTTTAGGTAGCGGACAAGCAGCAACAATTTCAACAACATTAATTAAAACAACAAAAAGAAGATTTCTTATTTTATTAGGCTCAACAAATATTCTAGTTTTAACACTAAGTTTTATTGTTTTATATTCTATTGGAAAATCACGTACAGGAATAGCAGTATTTATTGGAGAACTAGCACCTAAAATAAGTCAACAAACTCTTTTAATAATTATTTGGGTAATTATTTTCACAACAATTATCAGTTTTTTCTGGACACTTTATCTAACTAAAATATTTTCAAAATTAATCTCTAAAGTAAACTATTCAATAATTTCAATTTTCGTTTTAATTTTTATTTTAATAGTTGTAATAATATTTTCCGGATTTTTAGGCTTTTTAATATTTATCACCTCAACTGCAACTGGAGTTTATGGAATCTCCACAGAAGTAAAAAGAATTAATTTAATGGGATGTTTGCTTATTCCAACTATTTTAATTTATTTAATATAAAAAAATTTTACAATAATAATCTATATATTTTGATTATTCCCAATTTTTCAAAACCCATAATGTTTATAATAATTGATTTTTTAGTATAATTATGAAAAAAAATATTTCAAAAATAAAAAAGTACTTCCTAATAGGATTTTTTATTATTTTTCTTATTTTTGGATGTATTTTTATTTTCTGTAGAAGTAATGAAGATAATTGGATAAAAGATGATAGGGGAGTTTGGATGAAACACGGAAATCCCAGTGAAACTCCTGATGAAATTAAAGAACAGCAACAAGCAATTATAAATGCATTTGCTCTTTATAATAATCAAAAAAATAGCACCCAATTTTACAGTCAGTGTTTAGGTAATGTAGGAAATTATGCAGTAGATATTGCTCATAGGCCAAGAATTGCAGAAGACAATTTAAAAGAAAATCAGTGTGAAAATTATCTCTCCGAGAAAGTCAATCATTTTATTGAATTAGATTTAGATGGAAATTTAATTAGGATTGTATAAATATTTAAAAACTACTTTTATTTTTAAAAATTATGAACTCAGAACAAAAATCAAGATTAATTAAGGGAATTTCTAAAGCTGCAGAGGATATTCGAGCTGGAAAAGAAGATAGAACTGCAATAATTTGTATGAATAATTATTTTATACAACATTTAAGGGAAGTTGAAAAAGCCCAAGAATATGAAGTTGCAAAAGAGAATTCTTTGTATCATTGAGGGATTTTTATATTTAGATACCTTTAAATAGCTTAAAAAATTAGTTTTTTCAGCTACGAAGGTAGAGGAGATTGAAAGATTGAGTCGATTTCTAGCAAATACATTGAGTGTAAGGAGATATAAATGAGCAAAAAGTTATACGTAGGAAATCTTCCTTTCAGCGTAACTATGGAAAAGCTTAAAGAACTTTTCTCGAGCTACGGAGAACTTGGAGAAGTAACTGTTATCACAAACAAATACACTGGCAAATCTAAAGGATTTGGTTTTGTAACTGTTGAAGATGATAGTGAAGCTGACAAAGCTATTTCAGAAATGAATGGCAAAGAAATTGAAGGAAGAGCTTTGACCGTTAATGAAGCAAAACCTTTTGACCCTGACAAACCTAGACCCCCTAGAAGAGATTTTGGTGGTGGAAGAAGATTTGGCGGCGGAGATAGAGGCGGTTTCGGCGGCGGAGATAGAGGCGGTTTCGGCGGCGGAAGAAGATTCAGCAGACGAGATTAAAAATTAATCGCATTAATTTTATTTTTTTGATTAATTTTATTTTTTTAAAAGAGAAAAAGTTATCTTTTTTTAATATTAGTTAAACTATTTTTAATTCTACTTAGATTAAAATTTTCAGAATCCTTCCTTAAAGGAAATAAATAAATTATTAAAATAAGATTAATAAGACAAAATGTCCCAAGGAAAATTTTAATAGCTAAATAAGGCAAAAAACCAATCATATCAATAAGAATAGTAAAACTAAGAATAATAAACTCAATAGTTATAATAATTAAAAAAGTCATAATTTTTTTAATTGCTTTATTAAAACTTTTATTTATTTGACTAATTACTTTAAATCCAAATAATCCCGATGCAAAAACTATTGCACTAAATAAAATAACCGGAATAAGATCACTAAATGAATGACTCTGACCATAAGGAGGACTAAAAATTGCCCAAACCCCTATCCATAAAATGCCTATAATTACAAAAAAACCCATTATGATAGATTCAAGAATTAAGACTATTCTAATTAATTCCTGCATAAATAAATCTCTTTCTACCATTTTTTATATAAAATTTAAGAGTTTAAATATATTTCTTAAAATAAGTTTCAAATTTTTAAAACTTATTTCTTTTTAATAATAAAAATCTCTAATAGAGTATATATTGATTCTTAGACTTTAAACAATTCTGTTGGAGCAAATCTTTCAGAAACTGAAATTATTGGTTTTAAATCTCTGCGTTCTTTTATTAAATCTCTAAATGTTTCAAATGCTTTTTTAGGAGTATTATTATTTTGGCTAATATGTGAAAGCATTAAATTTTTAAGCTTAGGGTTTCCATGTTCTAAAACACAAAGTGCTGCTTGCATATTAGATAAATGCCCGTTATCACTTTTTATCCATTTTTTTAAATAATAGGGATAAGGACCATTTTCAAGCATTTCTAAATCATAATTAGATTCTAAACAGAGAAAATCAGCATCTTTTACATTACTAATTATATTATTACAAACATGTCCTGCATCAGTTATAATTGAAATCCTTTTTCCATTGCAGATATTATAAGAAACCGGTTCAACAGCTTTATGAATTTTAGAAAAAGATTCGATTTCCATGCCACAAAGTTTGATAGTTTCACCCGGATTAATTGAATTAATAAGTTCTTCATTAGAACATAAGAAATTTTCTTTTACCGTTTTTTTAGTTGCAAAAATAGGGATATTAAAATTTCTTGCAAAAACATCTGCCCCTTTAATATGATCAGAATGTTCATGAGTAATAAAAATACCTTTAATATTTTGAGGGCTTTTACCAATAATTTCAAGTCTTTCAACAATCTGTTTGCAGCTTATTCCAGCATCAATTAAAATTCCTTCTTTTTTATTTTCTACAAAAAAACAATTTCCTGAAGAACCTGAGGCCAATGCAGATATTTTCATCTTTGAATAAATCTAATAGGCTATTTAAGAATATAGTCAAGGTTTTTAAATGATAAACTCTTAAAGATATTATGAAAATTAATATGGAACTTAAACAAAATGTAGGTATTATTGATAAAATAATTAGAATAATTTTAGGAGTTCTGATATTAAGTTTAGGTATAATTTATAATAATTGGTGGGGATTAGTAGGACTTATTCCTCTTGCAACCGGACTTGCTGGCTGGTGCCCAATTTATTCTTTCTTAAAAATTTCAACTTGTAAAAAATAATAAGTTAAAACCATTTTCCCAAATCAACCTGCTTTGTTTCCTCACGCCCAAAAATACTCTCAATAAATCTTTTTGTAAGCTCAATATTCTGTTTAACATAAACCGGAATATCATAATTATTAGCAAGAGTTAATGCAGGTTCAAGATATTTTATAATTCCTCCTTCTGAAATTGTAAATATAATTTTTCCATTGCATTTTGAACATACTCCATTTAATGGAGGGCGGCGAAATTTACTATTGCATTTAACACATCTAAATCCTTGCTGAGAAAACTTTCTCAAATTACCCCTTATATCTCGAATAAAATGTCTCTCAATTATTAAACGTGCAACATCTGCAGCATCAACTGCTCTAAGTTTTGAAACCAATTCCATTTCTTTCTGAACTTTTTCCTGCATTGTAGGTAATTTTTTATAAGAAGAACATAAAACTCCTTCATTAAAATCACTGGTCTCATGAGTATAATTAATATTTCTAAAAGGATCTTGATTATTTTTCAATCTATCTTTAACCATTTCAATTTTAACCTTTGAGGAATGTTCTCCTTTTTCAGCCATTTCATAAAGTTCAAGAGGATACCTACTTGCTAATTCAAAATCTAAAATTTGATCATCAACTTCTCCTGCAACAATTCTTCCATTTAATACTAAAGGCGCATCTTGTGTTCCTCCTCGATGTGAAGGAAGATATGCTCTTGAAAAATTAATTAAAACATCTAAAAGCATCATTGCAGCAGCTTCATCTCCATCGCACTGTAAACTAACAATTGAATTAGCAATAATTAAATGATTATCAGTATTAACATTCAAACAATAACTCTCAGATTCTGGAAGAGAATTAATAGAAATAATTGAATCATAAACATAATTATCATCATATTCGATTTTCATTCCATATGGTTTCATTTTCTCATATTTTTTTATTATCTCTCTTTTTCTTCTTGATAAAAATCCTATCTGATTAAATTTATTAACAAAATCAGAGCCAATAATCAATTTAGTTATCTTAAACTTCGGTATCTCTTTTCCTTTTTTAATATAGAACGTTTTTAATCTCTGTCCTGGTTCTTTTTCATATTCATATCTTTTAGCAAAAATTCCAAATCTTGCTAAACAAAACTCTAAATCATATAATAATCCTTCACTAACACTATCACAACTTACTTTCATTCTATCTTTTTCCGCAGAGCCATCTCCTTCAAAATATCCTCTTAAAATATCGGCTAATTTTTCCAATGGCAAATTCAAAAAAATTGATGGAATCCTCTTACTTCTTGCATTTAATCCACATTCTAATATTTTTGTAAAAAATAGATATAGTATCTTAGATGAAAATGTAACTCTATCATTTTTATTCTCGCTTTGTTTCAATCCAAAATGTCTTCTTATAGTTTCTTTAATAAAATTTTGAATTTCTTTCTCACTAGATGCAATATAAACTTGATTCAAACCTTTTTTCCCAGAAATACTCCTAGAATAACCCTCTGCAAGATATAATCCTATAATCTCGAGTAAATCTTTTTCAATTTTAACTTTTATTGGTAAAGAAACATTATCTCTTTTAATAGAAATCTTCCCTTTAGAATAAATTGTTTCTCTTAAATTTTTATTCAAACAAAAAATAAATTCAGAAGGATAACTATCTCTTAAATTAAAATTAGAAAATTGTCTTTTTGTAATTCCAACTTTATTAAGAATAGTATCTAACTCAATTTTGTCAAGTTTTTTAATTAAATTTCTAATTCCCCTAACCATTAGCTCCTCACTAAATTCCCTATCTTTTAATTCTTCAAGTAAATTAATTTCTTTAATATCTTCAGATTTAATATTAATCTTAAGAGGAAGGGGCAACTTATCACCACCCTTTAATTCAGAAGCTCTTTTTTTATTTCCATTAACTAAAAATTTATGGTTTTCAGTTACTTTAATTGATTTTCCTAATGTAGTTTTAATTTCAATTAATCTTATTTTATCATGTTTTGTAAAATTATTGATATCTACTTCTCGAACCTGTTCATTTACACCTAAAGTACTAAATCCTTCTACTTTCTTTTCTTTTGTTCCAAAATTATCAACTATTTTATCTGGTTTTAATTTTTCAACAAATTCTCCGATTTTAACTATGCTCCATTTATTATTATTTTTTATAGGGATATAGGTGTTATATTCAAAACAGTCTCTTCTCATTGCAGCATGCATATAAGGGCTAGCCATTAAACCCTGAGTTTTTGAAAAACCAATAATTCTTGCAATTACTCCTGCACAATTATGAGGGGCCATGCAAACTGCTAAATGTCCAACTAAATCTTCTCTTTTTTTTGCATTATAAAATGCAGGCAAACCATATAATTTTTCGAGCATAGTATCTAAAAATTTAGAAATATTCAAAAAAACTTCATCAGCTCTTTCATCACCAGATTCAGTTGAACACGGCAAAATAATATCATGAGGCATTAACTCAATAACTTGTTCATCGTTAATCAAATCTTTTCCATGAATATCTAAAGTATACCCTAATTCCCTAATTTTTTCTATACTCACAAAAATTTCTTTAGGTTTAAAATGAGTTACAGGTAATTCTGTCATATCATATCTTATTGTTCCGTCTTTATTCACATTTAAATTAAAATTTGCTCTCAAAATTCCTTTTGCAAGATGTTCAATCAAATGGTCTTGAGAAGATGTTCCTCTTATACCCTTAACTAATTGTGGTGCCTGTCCGTTTTCAAGTCCAAGAAGTTTAGTTGCACTATTAAAATAACTTTTTATATCTACTTTTCTATTAGAATATGCCTGCCCAACTTCATGTTTAATACACTTATCTCCAAAAAATTTATCAGAACATACTTTACAATAACTCATTTTTTCAGTTTTTTCATTGCATTTTTCACAAAGCGGATAAATTGTTTCCCGATTACATTTCTTACAGAAAAAAATTGGAAAATCTGAATAAACACCTTCAGTAGTACAAGCTTCATTAACACTCCTAAATCTTCCACCTTCTTCTCCTACAGGAAATAAGGTATGTGGATTGCCTGTAAGTTTTCTAAGTTTTGCTTTTTCAGGTCTCCCCATCCTACAACCCATAAATTCTCCAGCTTTATCTTTTATAATTATTTCAGAAAATAAATTAATTATTTTAAGAACTTCTTTTTCAGGTTGAGCTGTAATTTTCTCAGCAAGTAAATTAATTTCTTTTTCAATAAAATATTCTTCTTTATCTAATAAACCTAAATCAAGTCCAAGATTAGCAAATAATCCCTTGCTATCAATTTCATTTATAATTACATTTTCTACACCAATATCGTGCGAAACCCCCAATAATTCTAAAGCTCTTTTTCCAAGTTTAAATTTTTCTTTTTCCATAAAACTATAAGGTAAAATTATTTTTCCATTAAGTCTGCCATATGAAAACCATCTTAATAATTCTAAAAGCTGTTCATAATTTATCTGGCTCCAATAATAAATATATTTAGGATGTAAGGGAATTCTATATTTTTTAGATAACTCAAATGCTTCATTAAAACCTACTTTATAATAATCATCAACCTTTTGTCCAATTTTTTCAAGTTCCAAATTCCACCATTCTTCAACATATCCTGGTTTCATTAAGACACTATTTCTATTTGCTACATCTCCAAAAGGAAATAAAATATCTCCAAGATAAATTATCTCTTCAACATCTTTATATGCATTTTTAGCTTTTGTATAATCACTTAATTGTTTAACACTTCCATCTTTAAATTTAACAATTGGTCCTTCAACACTATCACAAACACTAATTACACAACCTTTAGTCGGTTTTTCAATTTTTAATTGTGTCCCTATAGCAATAAAATTATCACTTATAGCCATAGTTGCAGGATGTAAAGAAGTTGCAGAAAATCCTGCCACTCTTGATCTTCCATATCTAAATCTAAATGCCCCTGAACGAGAAGGATGTCCAAATATTGGTCTTCCAGCAACCAAATCTTTCATATAAGTTGCAGTAGTATCTTTTGTTCCTGATTTTCTTTTTTCATGAATTTTACAATATTCTTCTAAAAAATCCCAATCACTTAATTTAAATCCTTTTTCTCTTAAACCTTTTAAAATTCTCAAGGCTTTTTGTGCTTTTTGTGCAAGCCCTTCTGCTAAAATTAAACAAAATCCACTTCTTAAAAAATTTGTATCAATTCTTGGCAAATCTTTAAAATTACTAACTTCTAATTTTTCACTTGGCTCTCCTGCAACTTGTATTGGTAAATTAGCTGCTAAAAATGTAGCTTCTTCTTCTGTTGGAAGATATTGAAGATTAGTTATTCTTTCATGAAAATCAAATATCTCCGTTGTAGTTCTTTTAATTTCTTTTTCATCAGGATCATATTTAGCATATCCAAATGTTTCTCTTAAATAATCAATTATCATTAAAACAACACAGGAAGCAGTTGTACCTGCACTTCTAATTGGTCCAGAAAAATATGCTTTAAAATAATCTTTACCCTCACGAGTTTTTCCTAATTTTAAAAATGTAAATCCTTCAATAGGAGAACTAACCACTCCTAAAGTAGTATATGCAAAACCCACCCTAATTCCCGCTTCAATTGCTTGTAACTGGCTCTCAAATTTACAAAACTTTTCTTTGGCAATTTCCTCAGCAATTTTAAGACAAACCCCTACATTTAATGCACCATATTCTTCTTCAAGTTCTGTAATTCTTTTTGCAATTCTCGGGTCATTAATTTGAGGATATAAAGTAGATATTAACCCTACTGATTTTTCAGCAAGGTTTCTAGCTAAAGGTATTTCAACTGTTTCTTTAGGATCAAATCCTTTTGCCCGTGCTAAATTAGCTATTTCATAACTTTTTTTAATATCTAAATCAAGTTCATGAAAATATTTTTCAGTTTGCATTTTCCTCCTCCTTTTCTTCAACATCACTAAAATCAAGAATTTTTGCTTCACGTGTTTTCAAATTAAATATAGGAACTTTGCACGGATCAGGATCATTTCCAACTTTTTCTTCAAATGGAGTGATTGACTGCCAACAACTACTAGCAATTAATAAAATACCATTATATTCTGAAATCTCAGGTCTATGTAAATCTCCTGTCGATACAATATCAGGAATAGTACTAATTAAAAGTGCATCTTCATTTTCAATAGGCGTATAAGTAACTAAAGAATGTGTTGGTGCCAAATGTCTTTTTTTTAATAAATGCTTCACAATCTGTGTAGGATAATCTTGAGCCCTAGAAGTTCTTAAGCTATCAATACTATTAATAACTCCATGCATACTTGCACCATGATACATTAAAACCTTAAATTTAGTATCCGAACCAATCTCAACAATTGCCGGATTTGTAACTAAATAAAGATTTTTTAATAAATGAAGAGAAGAACCATAATATTCTCCAATTATGGGTTGAGGTTCAGCAACTCTTACTGCATCATGCTGTCCAGCACATAAAATAATTTTAACATCATCTCTTATCTTAATTAAAAATTCCCCTAAGGCCTTATATTGTTCATTAACGTCTTTTATTAATAATTGAGATTCTTGAGCAGGATAAACTCCAACACCATCAATTGTATCTCCAGTGATAAATAAATATTTAACTTTCAAAGCTTCTTCTCTTTGTTTATCATCCCCTATTTCTCCATTTATCCATTCAATAAATTTAATAAAGTTTTTCTCAAGAAATTTATCACTTCCTATATGGATGTCTGATATAAATGCGGCCCATTCATCAGTTTTAGCCCGTTTCTTTTCAATTAATCTTACATCTGGAAAAACAATATCGTTAACAAAAACAATTTCCTTACTTCCAGATACTTTCAACCCAATAACCTCATCTAAAATAATTTCCTTTGACTTTTCATAAACTTCAAATCTTGCTTTATTAATTAAAGCAGTAGTTCTCCCAGTTAAATCCTCAATTTCCAGTAAAACATTATCATTTTTAGTAACTTTTTTATCATAAATCATAGCAATAATTGAACATGCTTTATTTTCTTCAATTCTATTTATAGATACTAAATTTTCTAGTTCTGTCCTTTCTTGTAATATTGCCTTAAGGGTATTAAACCTATAACGAAAATTTTTAACAAAATCATTAACTTCTATTTTTTTAGGTAAATTTTGATAAATTTTAAATAAATTAATATTTGATGAAACAGGCAATTCAACTTCATTTTTTAAGGGGATAATTGTTTTTGTTAAATCTAAATCAATTCCCAAATTAACAAAAAAAGATTCTATTGCTTTTTTATTTGAGCCATTATAATTAGAAATAATTTCGTAAACCTTATTCGAATTGTTAATGAAAAAAGATTTAGTTATTACTTTTTGCTTATATTGATACTCAATTCTTTCTATTAAATTTTTAACTAAAACAAGATTATCTAAATTTTCAAGTGATTTAAACACCTGTTTATCTAAAAGTACTCCTTTTTGTATACAAAATTGTAGCATTTCTTGATTCATTTTTCATTTCAACTAAATTTATGAGTATTTTATTCCAGATTAAGGGATTCATTTAATATTGCCTTTACTTTGTCTAATAATTGAGTAGGAATTAAAAGTTTTATTTTTCTTGTTCTACCTTGTCTCCCTTTAGAAATTACACTTGAATTAATTATCCCCATCATGTCAAGCTCTGAAAGTATATCAGAAACTCTTCTTTGAGTTAAGACATCAGTTTTTGTCTTTTCACAGACAATTTCATAATTATTAAAAACATCTCCTGTAAAAATTTCAGGTAAATTCTTTTTTTCAGTTAATTCAATAATAGAAAGTAATGTAAGTTGAAATTGCTTTGTTGAAGTCTTAACTATATCTAAAATTTTATTTTTCTCCATAGTATCATTTGCTAAGTCAATATCTTTCAAACTAATTTTAGAAGCACTATTTCTTTCAGCTAACTCTCCTGCAATCCTTAAAAGATCTAAAGCTCTTCTTGCATCACCATGTTCTCTTGCAGCAAATGCAGCACATTTAGAAATAACACCTTCTTCTAAAACACCAGGTTTAAATGCAATTTCAGCTCTTTTTTTTAGAATATCTTGCAACTCAAGAGCATTATAAGGAGGAAAAACTAATTCTTCTTCACTTAATGAACTTCTTACTCTTGGATCTAAATTATCTAAAAAAGTTAAATTATTACTTATTCCAACAATACTTATCTGTGCTTTAGTCAATTCAGAATTAAGTCTAGTTAAAGTATAAAGAAAATTATCTGACATTTTATCAACAGCATGATCAATCTCATCAAATATTAAAATAATAAGTTTTTTCTCATCATCTATTAAATCTGTAAACCTACTATAAACCTGATCTGTTGGGAGTCCAGTTGCAGGAACACTTCCCCCAAGTTTTTTAATTAATTCAGCAAGTATACGATATTCTGTATCTGAAACCTTCTTAAGTTTACAATTAATATATTGAATAATTAGTTTATTCTGCTCAGGATTATTTCTTTTTAATAATTCATCTCTTACTTTTTGAACTGAAAGAGTTTTTCCAGTGCCAGTTTTACCATAAACAAATAAATTACTTGTTCTTTCACCCCTTAAAGCAGGAGCAAGAATACTTGCTATCTGCCCAACTTGTTTATCCCTATGAGGTATATTGTCTGGAGTATAACTTGTCTGAAGAACAAATTTATCTTTAAACAAATTATTATTCATAAATGAATCAAATATCTTATCTATATTTTCAGCCATTTTCCCTCTTTTTTATAAAATGTTAATCTTAATAACTATTTTACAAAGTTCAAATTCTATTGTTTTTTATAAACTTTTGTATTCTCTCAAAATAGGTAAAAAACAAACGATCATTTCCTATGGAATAAAAGAAGGAATTTTTAATTAAATTTAATTAAAACCTTAAAAACCGAGAGAGAAACAAACTTTAACATAAAATAAACAAATATTCGTAAAATAAATTAAATAAACTCCCTGACACCCTCATTTCTACTGGAAAAAATAAAAATCAAATTATCTTATTATTTATAATCCTTCTTTCTATACAACAACTTAACTATATACTATATTATATATATCTTATTTATATGTATTATAATATATATAATATATAATATATATATTTATAAATAAAAATTAAAAGAAATAAACAAACATTCAATTTTCTTTTTAAACATTTCTATAAGAAACCAAGGGGTCAGGGTTATTTTACCCTTCCTTATAACTATATAACTAATTTAAGATATTTATTCTTATATTAACTAAAACCTTCTTATAATCAATTTTATTCACTTATTATCTTTTTTACCTTATTTTTACCCCATTTACCCCATATTTACTCCCTTAACACTTATTTCCTATATTTTTCATTATTATTATCTTTTTAATAATCTAGAAATTAAAAATTAATTAATAAGTCTTTTATAATAATCTCCTTATTATCTCCTTTATCTTTCAATTAATCTTATATTTCTTTAAATTTTAACTTTATCTTCTCTTTTTATCTATACTTTCCCGAATATAATCAAATGACAATAGAAAAGTTTAAATATAGTTTCTTATTTTACCATTCATGGCAGAAGAAAAAAGGCCTCTTAAAGACCTTGTTGGAAAAATGGTGGTTACAAAAGAGGGTAAAAGAATAGGATTTATTCAAGATGTTACTTTTGAAACTAGATCAGGAGAATTAATTCAAGTAGTTGTTAAAAATCCTACAGCTTATACTCAAAATCTTAATCTTGAAAGAACAAATTTAGGAGAATTACTTATACCCCATAATTCAATTATGGCTATTGGTGACTTTGTTGTTGTTTCTGAAGAAGACTTAAGATAAATTTATTTTTATTTAAAATGAAAGTACTTAATTTTACATTTAATAAGATTTCAATAGTTAAAAAGAAAGAGATTAATAAACCTATTTCGATTAATACTGATATCTTAATAAAAGATATTAAAAAACAAACTTTAGCTGTTTTAGAAGGTCAGGATATATATATTTTTGAATATGATTTTGTATTAAATTATGAGGATTATGCAGACGTACTTATTAATGGATATGTAATACTTATGACTGAAAGTTCAGAACTTTCTGCTAATATAGAAGAACTTTGGAAATCTAAGAATATTCCAAATGATATTAAATTATATTTATTTAATTATATCTTTTCAAGATGTCATCTTAAAGCACTTCAACTTGAACAAGATATTGATATTCCTCCACATATTGCTCCTCCATTTTTTTCAGCTAAACCTGAAGAGTCAGATAATTCATTAGATTCTAAGAAATCTCAAAAGTCAAAGAAATAGAATCAAAACCTATAAAAAACATCTTTTCTACTCTTAATTATGAGGATTTCAGATAAAAAGAGACAAAAGATATCAGAACATATTCTTTCAGTATTATTTGATAATTATCCTCAATCTTTATTTACTTCTCAAATTGCAGAAGAAATTGTCCGTGATGAAGAGTTTACAAAATCCCTTCTTCAAGACCTTAAATCTAAAGAGCTTGTTACACCTATAACTAAGAACCAAGCTGGCTTAAATTATCTCAAGAGAACCCGCTGGAGGCTTTCAAACAAGGCCCATGAGGTATATTCAAAAAATTAACCAATTTAGTTTCTCTATAAGAATCTTTATAATCTCTTTTTATTATCAATTTCTATGGATCAATCAATCCCCATTAAAGAGGCATTTCAAAAAGTTAAAGAAGATGTATCAAATCTCAAATTTGAACTCTCAAGTATAAAATCTGAGCTTGATGAAATACAGCGTTCTATTTTATTACTTTTGTCATCATTAGATTCAGTTAAATATCAGCAAAAAACATTTATTCAACAAATTCAACAGACAGACAATCAGACAGACAGACAATCAGACACTTCGACACATAATCAGACACATAATTCGACAGAAAACCCTAAAAATTCAACACTTCGACACATAAATAAGACAGAAAAAGCCTCTTCAACACATCCTTCGACACATAATTATGGCTTTCAGGACTTAAAAGGGTTAAATATCCATATTTCCACAGGAAATAGGGGGGTTTCGACAGACAGACAGACAGACAATCAGACAGACACTTCGACAGGAAATAGGGGGGTTTCGACACATCCTTCGACACATAATTTATCCTCGACAATCAAGGAATCTACACAAATTACCTCTCCAAATCCTTTAGCTGTTCTTAATCAGCTTGATAATCTCAAAAAAGAGATACGTCTTAAATTTAAACGTCTAACTCCTCAAGAAATGCTTGTTTTTTCTTCCATATATCAATTTGAGGATCAAGGTCATCTCGTGGATTATACCCTACTTTCAACTCATTTAAACATCTCTGAAAGCTCAATTCGAGATTATATTCAAAGACTCATAATTAAAGGAATTCCCCTCGATAAAGAGAAAATTAATAACAAAAAAATAGTTCTTCATATCTCGCAGGAATTAAGAAAACTTGCAACCCTTGATACGTTAATTAGCCTAAGAGACCTTTGATATCTCTTCCTAAATCGCTCTACCGAATAATTATTCCCACTACTTTTTTTATACTTTTCTCTTTTATTTTTCCAAAATTTTTCTTTGAAAACTTGGTTTTAAATTTAACTATTAATAGATTTAAATAACTTTAGCCCCTACAATCACCTCCTTTACCCACTACATCTTCTCTCTTTTTCCCCTGAGTAATTAATTTTCTTCTTTCCCCAAAGAAGTAACTAACCTCATTATCATTTATTTTTTTCTTCATTTTTGATATTTTGCCTCACTTTTACTTGTTCACTACATTTTTCTTGTTTTTTATCACTTTTTAACCACTAACAAACTCTCACTTTTACGTTTTCCCCTATATTTTGCTTACATATTTTATCCTTTTTTCAGTGATCTTTTGCCTATTTAACTCTCACTTTTACGTTTTAAGCCCATTTTTCCCCAAAAATAGCTTCTTTAACTCTCACTTTCACTGTTTTGAGCACTTTTTCCCCTATTTTTTACTCTTTTTCTCAGGTTTTACTCTCACTTTCACTGTTTTGAGTATTTTTTCCCTCATTTCTCCCGGGATATATACTCTTTTCTTTCCGCTTAGCTCCACAGACTCCTCTATTAGGCCCTCACTTTTCTGTTTTATGCTATTTATTTGGCCTCGAATAGTTGACCGAGTTTTTCCTAACATCGCAGCTAAATCATCATAACTTAGCTTAAGATCATTGTTTGCCAATACCCATATTATTGCTCTTTCAGTTACAGATAAATTTGAAAATCCATTAAAATTACCTGTTTGAACAGCTGTTTGAACAGCTGTTTGAACACCTTCAACAGCTGTTTGTTTATGATAAACAGGCTTAGCTGTTTTAAACAGCTGCTTAGAAACATTTTCCCCATACATTGCCATAACATCTTTAAGCTGTTCAATCTCATCTTTCATCGACGTAATATCTCCCTTAAGCTCATCTAAACGGGTGTTTAAAGTAATATCTTGGTTGTTTAAGTGAGTTACCCAAGCACCAACTTTGTCAATATCATTTTTTACGAGTTCAAAAGACCTTTTTGTCTCTTCATGCATAGAATTAAGTTCTCTTTTTTTTGAAAACCAGTTAAACATATTATTTATTGACGGAGATACTATATAAATGTTTCGTTTTAAACAGCTGTTTAAACACTCATAAACACCATTTTATTAACTTAAACACCCGCCAATTTGAAAAAAACAGCTGTTTAAACACCCATAAACACCCATTTTATCGTCGATAAATTAAAAAATATCAAAAAAAACCATAAACACCCTCATTTTCATCATTTTCTCCTCATTTTTTAACCTATTTTTGTCCATTTTTTACAATTTCCTATTTTTTCACAACCTTTTTCTAATTTTTCTTAAATTAAAAATCCTATTTTTGCCCCTTTTTAGGCCTGTCAAAACCTTTAAATATCTCAAAATCTTAGTACTTTTAGGCTAAAAAAGAGATCAAGAAACAGACTAAACTAGGGTAAGAACTCCCTTAGTTGAGGTTAGTTGAGTCTATGTTTGTTATGGGCAAAATAGTCAGCTACCTATAAATTAAGTTCACTAAAAAAATAAAAAGAGGTAAAAAAATGGCAAAATTAACAGCATGGCTGGTGACAGTTATTGGAGTACTTTTAGTGCTAGCTTTAATTGGCGTTGATATAAACAGTTTCGGAATCGCTAATTTAAGTGCATGGCTTATAGCGCTTTGTGTACTGGTAATTGGTATCACTAAGCTAATGAGAAACTATAACAAAAAGAGAAAATAATTCTCTGAACTAATTTAATTTTCATTTTTAATTAGATAAGCTTTAGTTAAATATTTTAATCAATGATAGAAAGTTTTAGCAAAGCAAATATGTAGTCTAATTCTATGCACCAAGAGGATTTAATACCCTTAGTGCACAAAATTTTCAAAAATCTTAAAATTATCTAAATATTTAAAAAACCACATTCTTAAATATCTTTATGGATTATTCAAAGGACCAAGAAGAACTAAGAAGAGAAGTACTTCGTAAAACTTATCTTGTAGATTATATTGGAAATGACTTGACTCCAGGATTTTATGTTGATAGTTCTTCATTTTCTCACTATTATTTTACCGGACAAATCTTTTCTGGAAAATTTGCAGTTTGTCATAGCTCATCTGGGACTAATCACCATTTTTCCTCTTCTGCAACAAAAAACTTTCAAAGAATTGAAAACCCTCAAGAATATTTAAAAAACTTAAGAGAAGATGTAGACTGCCTAGACAAACTTATCAAAAGATATTACCCAGATACCCGCAAACAAAAAGCCTTAGACAAAGAAGCTCAAGAAGCAGACAAAGATTTAATTAGGCTTGAAGGAGGATTTAAGTAAAATGACAAACAAAAACCCTACACTAACCGAGCTAATAAAAGAATCAATAGTGGGGAAATACTTTCAAGATACAAGAAATAAAAGTATACTTTTTTGTAATATTGTCGATTTTTCTCCTTCTCAAGAGAGGGATAAACAATATATTGATATTCAAATGTATTCTAACCAAGGAGAAAACCTAGGCAAACATCTGATAAACCTAGCAAACACCAACTTTTACAGAGAAGTGCCAGAACAAGAATTGCCCTGGATAAAAAAGAGCTAAAACCTTTTGCTTTTGCTTAAATATTTCAGCATAAGGAAAACCTAAGAAAATCTTAAAAAAATGGAAGATAAAAATCAACAAACTTATTCCTCATGCAGGTTATGTATAGATTACTCTCCACACTATTCCTCAAGAGAAAAGGGATTCTGTCAAAGAGTAGATGATGCAAATTTTGTCTTTCCAGCTTACACAGACTCAAGGTTTGAGTGCCATTTTAATAGCCCAAGACATCTAATTTCAGAGCAAGAAGCAGAACAAAGATACCAAGAGGTCCAAGCCAGACACGAGTCTTTTACAAAGTCCTTAGAACAAGCATCAAAGATTGTTCAAAGTTGGCCTGCTTGGAAACAGCAACTTATGCACGAGATAATCCGCCCCCAATACGGGCCTAACCTAAGAAAAAATCAGCCAGACTAATTTTTCTCTATTCCCGACGGAAAACCCCTCATAAATCGCAATATTTATATACTAAGGGCACCTATAATGCACGTGAACAAGGCATTTTATGCCCTTAGTGCACGAATATTAGTTAAAGATTAAGTCAATTGACTAATAAAAATATAAAAAAAGAGAAAAATTACAAGCTAAAACATTTAGTCAAAAACTAAAAGTTTCAGCATGAATAAGTAATACCTAAAATGATAAAAAAATTTAAAAAAGTAGTGGATAAACACCCATCTAAACACCTGTTTAAAAGTCAAACAAATACTAAAGAAATTAAAGTAATTATTTTTGATGTTGGAGGAGTTTTGCTAAAAAGTAGAAACAAGTCTATACATGAATATATGTCTAAAAAATTAAAAGTTAGCTTAGAAGATTGGTTTGACTCAATTGAACAATACTGGGATGAAATGATAAAAGATGAATCAACAACTAACTATGGGTTAACCCAAATAGCAAGACATTATCATATTCCCAAGTATAAATTAGAAGCTATGTTTACTAAAGGTTTTAAAAAAATATTTAGAAAAGACTATAGAATGTTCAGACTTTTAAAAAAGCTAAAGAAAACCTATAAAATAGCTATACTTTCAGACCAGCTACTAATGTCTTATAATGCCTTTAAAAAATATAGATTTGATGAAAGAGTTGATTTAGCTATTTGGTCTCATAAAGAAGGGGTTAGAAAACCAAATATTGAAATTTATCAACTTATTGTTAAGCGCTTAAAAGTTCCTGCTGAAAGTTGTCTGTTTATTGACAACCGGGACTGGAATTTAATACCTGCAAAAAAAATTGGCATGAAGTTTATTCTTTTTCAAAATTTTAGACAGTTGTTTAATCAGCTTAAAGTTTTGGGGGTGAAAATATGACTAACCCCTTAGCAGCAATTTATATAAGAGTTTCAACAGAAGATCAGGTAAAATTTGGAATTTCTCTAAATGCCCAACAAGAAGCACTTGAAAACTATTGCAAAGCATTAAGCTATGATATTTTTAAGCTCTATAAAGATGAAGGAAAATCAGGCAAGGATCTCACCCATCGCCCAGCAATGCAAGAAATGTTAAGGGATGCAGAATCTCATAAATTTCAAGCAATTTTTATTTATAAGCTTGATAGATTTTCAAGAAGTTTAATGGATTTAATAACTACAATTGACAAACTTAAAACTTTAGGGGTTGATTTTGTTTCTCTACAAGATAAACTTGAAACAACTTCTGCATCAGGTAAATTAATGTTTCATATTATCTCTGCATTTGCAGAATTTGAAAGAAATGTTACAAGTGAAAGGACTAAGTTTACCATGTCAAAAAAAGCCCGTGATGGAAGCGTTGTAACCCGTGCACCTTTAGGCTATAAAATATCTGATAAAAAGCTAGTTCCTGCTGAAAATTCTTTTATCATCTCTGAAATTTATCATAGTTTTATTAATAACAATATAAGCCTAACTCAACTAAGCAAGAAGTATAATCTTTCTGTTAATGGGCTGAAAAAAGTTCTTACAAATCAGACATATTTAGGTAAAATAAAGTTTAGCGGAGGAATTTCCCAAGGCACTCATCCTCCTCTTCTTTCAGAAGAGCTTTTTAATAAAGTTCAGGGAAAGCTAAATAAAAGTTAAATAAAAATCAATTAATTCTAATCTTTATATAAAGAAATTTCTTACTGTTTTATTAAACCAAAGATAGTATAACAATATTCCATAGATAATCAAGGATATTATTGCTGAAAAAGGATTAAGTATAAAGGTCATAAGAGCATTTAATATGCCAAATATAACTAATATTAATGCCACAACATAAGCCCATTTCTTTCCTTTCATTAAATCTCTTCCAATAAACCACTCAACACCTCCAATCAATATTGCAATTACTCCTGCAAAAATTATTGTAATAAATGCAATTTCCCCTACAATTACTTGAGAAAGGTCTAAACCCGGAACTAGTTGCATAACTTGATCTACCCCAAGCATACCAATTAATGCAGTTCCTGTAATTCCTCCAAGCATCATAAGAAGTCCACTAATTACACTTAATACTGCAAAAATATAGAATAATATTGATAAAACTTTAACTTCTTTAGGAGCAGATTTTTTAAAGTTATTTTTAATATTCATAACTTTATTTTTTACCTTCCTCTTTTTAACCATATCTAATTTAGGTTTTTAACCTTTTTAAATATATCTGATGCAATATATACTTTAGAATATTACCTTAAAAATAAAATATTAAATAAAATTTATTTTGTCTCCGATAGAAATATTATTTTTTTCAACTTCCCCTGCATTTAATTCTAAAACATATATTGTATTTTCATTTGGTTTATATATTTCACATTTACTTTCTTTACAAGGCAGAGCATTTTCTTTAATATAAACAACCTTTTTATTTTCATCAATCCAGATTATATCTAAAGCAATTAAAGTGTTTTTCATCCAGAAATTATAAATCCCTTTATCCTCAAAAATAAACAACATGCCACTATTTTCATTTAATTTTTCTCTAAACATTAATCCTCTTTCTCTTTCAACACTTGTTTGTGCTAACTCTACCGAAAAACAACGCTGTTTGAAGCATACTTTATTTGTTTGAACAGCTGTTTGTTTAATTATTTGCCCTGTTTGAACAGCTGTTTGCTGTTTAACTAGATTATAAACAACTAAAAATGTAATGATTATCACTAAAATTATTAATAGATAATTAATTTTATTTAATCTTTTCATAATATTATAGCTAACTAAGTGACAAAATAAATCTTTCCATAACTAGAATTAAAAATATAAGTTATTTCCCTGCCCCCGTCATTTGTAGGTCCACTAGGAGACATAACTAATTTTTTTCCAGTTGTTTTTTCTATATATTTTATTACAAAAAATCCAGCTAGGAGTAAGATTAATATAATTATTGTCACAATTAGCACAACTTTCTTTTTGTTCATTTTAAGAAAAGAATTTTTTTACTTCTTCAACAAAGAAAAGATACCAGATAATAAAACAATAAACTATTATCGAGATTATATTAAAAAATTTCCCATGGATTAAACTTGAAAGTGAGTTAAAAAAGAAAAATACAATCATAATTGTAAATAAAATCCTACTCCATTTTTGTCCTTTCCATAATCCTCTTGCAATAAAAAAGTCAAGTATTGCTCCTAATATAAAAATAATCCCGATTAAACCAATTAAAGGAACAATTAAATTTTGAAAAGCAACAATTTCTTCCGGAGTATATCCATTTTCTTGTAATTGGGAGGTAATGTTTGAGGAACTTATTTGGGAATTGATTATATTTCCCTCAAAAATTGTAACTATTACAATTAATAATCCTAAAATTAAACATATTCCAGAAATAATGTATAATATAATAGATAAAACTTGTACCCCTGCAGGAATTTTTCCTTTATTTACAGGTTTTCCTTCCTTCCTTATCTTCCTCTTTTTAACCATTATTTAAATAGTCATAACTTATTTTTAAACCTATCTAGCTTTCAGATATTTTAAAAACCCTTATGGTATCTAAAAAGCAACTAAAATGAACCAAAAAATCGTTTTTATCAAAAATCAAGTATTTAGTTGGATTTATATAAACACATTAAGACCAATTTTTTTCTTAGTTGATGCTGAAGTAATTCATGATCAATTTACATTTCTTGGAAAAGTTTTAGGTTCTAATTTTATCACAAAGTTTTTTACAAGAATATTTTTTAGCTATTCAAATCCTAGATTAACTCAGAAAATTCTTGGTATTGAATTTAAAAATCCAGTAGGTTTAGCAGCAGGTTTTGATAAAGGGGCTAATTTAGTTAATATATTACCTGATGTAGGATTTGGTTTTGAAGAAATTGGTTCTATAACTGGCGAACCATGCGAAGGAAACCCCAAACCTAGATTATGGCGCCTAAAAGAATCAAAATCTCTTGCAGTTTACTATGGTTTGAAAAATGAAGGCTGTGAAAAAGCATATGAAAAATTAAAAAATATGAAATTTATAATTCCTATCTGGACAAGTATTGCAAAAACAAATTCTCCAGAAACCGCAGACACTAATAAAGGTATTGAAGATTATATTAAAGCATATAAAACTCTTTCAGGTATTGGAAGTATTTCAGTACTTAATATTAGCTGTCCAAATGCTTTTGGTGGGCAACCATTTCATGATAAAGAAAAATTAGAAAAACTTTTAAAAGAAATTTCAAAAATCAAATCAAGCAAACCCCTTCTACTTAAACTTTCTCCTGATTTAAATAAAAAACAATTAGATGATATTATTATTCTTTCAAAGAAATATAATGTTAAAGGATTTATTTGTTCAAATTTAACAAAAGAAAATAAACCTGTTGAAAAAGATGTTTCATATAAAGGGGGCTTAAGCGGAAAACTTGTTGAAAATCTGTCAAATGAACAAATAAGCTATATTTATAATAAAACTAAAGGCAAATTTATAATAATTGGCACTGGCGGAATTTTTTCAGCAGAAGATGCTTATAAGAAAATTAAGCTTGGAGCTTCACTTGTTCAATTAATTACAGGTATGATTTATCAAGGTCCCCAGTTAATAAGTGAAATCAACCAAGGATTGGTTGAACTTCTTGAAAAAGATAGATATAATAATATTTCAGAAGCAATTGGTAAAGAATCAAAATTAAATTAATAATAGTGTTATACCTTAATTATTTTTATAAACCCTCTTTAATATTTAATTTATGCCAGCATTATATATTGGAGGAGATGAATCTAATAACGGACATATTCCTGAGATTCATTCAGCAGTTTTTTCTTACATTCAATCAGATATAGCTTTTGGGGATTTTCCAAAAATTCGTGATGGAGATTATAAATGGGATTTAACAGTTGGAAAAAATAGGTGGTTTAGGTTTTTAATTAATTCAAACAGAAGAAATTCAAAGTCAAACAAAGACCTTATTGGAAGAATTTATGGAAGTTTATTATATGAAGAAATTTCTCCAGATGTCTCTGAAATTAATTTTTATATTGATGGACATATTTCAAATCCTGAGAAAAACTCGCTTCTAGGTATAGTGTCTGAAGTTTCAAATTTATCCCATAAGTATATAAAAATTAATTTTGGTCCGCATTATGATGAAAGAATATCTCTAGTAAATAAAGCAGACAAAATTGCTAATTATTTATTTAGGAAGAAAACAACTCTTGAAACTCTTTCTCAGGATAGTCGTATAAAGCCTCTTTTATCTTTCTAACTCCATTTACATCCAATTCCATTAATTATTGCATTTTTCTCCGCTTTTTGAATTTCTTCTTTATACTTAGACTCTCCCACAAATCTTGCAACACAATATCCCTCTTCTACTAATTGCAAATTTATATTATTTCCATTAAGAAAAATCCATCTTAATTGTCTATCATACATATCTCTATCTTCTTTTTCCATTTCTAATTCAACTGTTTTTCCTAATAACAACTCATCAATTCTTTTTTTAGCAGGAGTAAAACATTCTTTTCCCTTTTCATCACAATCAATTCCCAATAATCTTACGCTTTCTCCTCCTTCAACAATTACTGTATCTCCATCAATTATCTTGGTAACAATTTTTTCTTCTTTTTGAGATTCAGATAAACCAATTATATTTCCACTAATTCCCATACCTATTATCAGATATAATGAAATATACATACTAATAAAAAGAACTATTACAATTAATAAAACTAGAATAATTTTCGCCCCCCTTTTTTCCATAGTTTATTTAATTTAAGAAATATTTTAAATTTAACTATTCCACAAGTTTTTTATATGCCTTTAGCCATATAAATAAATGGAAAAAGAATACCGTCATAAGATGTTTGATCCAAAAGTAATTAATCAGAATATTCTTGCCCCAGAACATTTTCATAAGCTTTTCAGTAAGAAAGAACTTACATTCAGCCAAAAAGCATCTGATACATTGACCAGTTTTATTGGAAGTTGGAAATTTATTTTTATTTTCCTTTTCTTTTTGCTACTCTGGATTTCTGTTAATGTTTATTTAGTTGTTGAATTTGAAATAGGAGATCCTTTTGACCCATATCCATTTGTTTTTCTTAATTTAATTTTAGCTGCAATAACCTCAATTCAAGCACCAATAATTATGATGAGTCAGAACAGGCAGGCAGAGCGCGAGCGAATCCGCGCAGAATACGATTATGCAATTAATAGAAAAACCGAAAAAGAAGTTCGTGAAATTAAAAATGATATTGAAAACATTAAGCAGATGTTGAGGGGAAGGAAGTAAATTTCTTAATTACGAATTGCCGAGATTAAATTAAATCTATCTTTCCATATTCTTACAAGATTAAATATTAAAATAATTGCTGCAAGAATTAAAGAGATATAAAAATAAATTATTTTAGTCTCAATAAAAAATATTCCAATAAAGATTATAATAACTGCAAGGATAATTGTCCAAGAAATATAATCTTTAGTTATTGATTTGTTCTTTTTTATAACTGGTTTTCTTATCCAAATAAAAATAAAGAGAACTATTCCTATTACAAAAAAAGGAATAAGTAAGAAGGGGTTAAATGGCTTACCATAAACTAATTTTCTTAAAAATCCAAATAGTTCAACAAGTATTATAAGTCCCAAAATAATTCCTAAGGAACTTAAATAATATTGTTTTTTAGTCTCTGGACCAATTGAATTAAAAAAATCCCAATAACTATTATTATCTTTAATTTTTTGATAATATAAAAAGGATATAATTCCTGCAATTACAGAAAATATTAATAAATTTGGATTTTTATAGTATAAACCTACAATAAAATAAAATAGTACAAAAAAAACACTTGAACCAATATATCTTTTTTTAATCAAGGCATAATTTTGAGAGACTAATGTTTTTTTCATGTAAGCTTTAGTAAAGTAATTAATTTAAAGCTTTCCTATTAATTAAACTCTACGCAAAGTTTTACCAATCTATTACTATCAAATAAATAATTTGAATATATGTCTTTAACTTTCCCTTTCTCACTTTCATTTGAAGGAGTTGTATGTAAGCAAATTCCCCTTTGTTTTATTTTAAAACCAATTTTATCTCTTATATTTATTTGCCCCTGATAATATCCATAACATTCTCCAACTAATATTAGTGAATTAAGTTGAATACCCTTTAAATCTTCAATTGATTTTATTTCTTTTGCTTTAGCTCTTTCAGCTGGTGTTGGTCCACTAACTATTTTTCCCAATAGTTCCTGATATGTTTCCATAATTAAAGAGATTAAATAAAGATATTTAAGTTTTTATATTATCAAGTCTTCTTTTCAAAATTTCTAAATAATACCTGCCCCATTTTATATGAACCATAAGTTATAAAGAACGCCGCAAAAACATCAATGCTATAATGGAGGTGCATGGATAATACAGTTATTGCCATTATAACTGACATTGCTAAGAAAAAATATTTTATTTTCTTATTTTCAAATATTAAAAAACCTAAAAAAGGAACAGCTACATGCCCAGAGAAAAATAAATCATTTCCAAATGCAAAGTTCTGAATCCCTCCAGGGAATACAGGCAATATTGCATCAGTAGGAAGTTTTAGGTGAGTTAAACATATAAAAATACTTCTTATAATAACTAATAAACTAAATTGACTAATTACTTTATGTAATTGATGAACTTTAAAAAATAAAGGATATAAAAACATAAATAAGAAAATTAAAATAAAACCATAGACAAATAAATAACTTAAATCAGTCGGAGGCAATAAATCTAAAAATAAATCTGTAACTTCTACTCCTCCTGCTTTATCAACATAATTTCCAGAAATATATTCTAATATAATTGCTAAACCTAAAAAAAGTAAAGATAATATAATTAGTTTTTTATGCCCATATAACTCTATTCCCCAGGATTTCACTCTTGAAACAAACTTTTCGCCTAATTTCTCCATATAAATATAGGGAGTTGAGATTTATAAGGGTTTCAATAATTAGGTAACATGCCCCCACGAGGAGTTTGACTAAAAGGTACTACTCCTTAAATCCCTCATAACCTAGTAGAAATAAAGAAACCAATTACTCCTCCACCAATTACTCCTAGAGTTCTATCTATACCTATCGCTCCAGCAATAAAATAACCAAGTATAGACCCAATTATAGTAAATAATACTGGGGGTGAAGTTACAGCTTGTAATTGTGCTTTTTTATTCATTTTTTCTCCCTCCAAATATATACCCCTATACCACCAAGGGTAGTACCAATAATAAAAGTGATTAATGGCAAAACTTCATTTGAGGGGACTTTTTGAATAATGATGTAAGTAAAAGAAGCTAATACAAACACTATAACAAAGATGAGTGTCAATATTCTTAGCAAGTTTTTAACAGCTCTATCATTATAAAGAAATCCTTTCTTTTCCATGTTCTTGCATTGTTATTATACAATTATTCACCCTATTTATTTATGAAAACCTATTATAAAAAACTATCATTTATGGGGATTCATCCCCTTTAAAGTACTTAATGGCAAATTCTCTTACAAATTTGTCTATTTCTAAGAAAATGGGGATTGCTTTAATTTTATCTTCTTCGCTCTTAACTGCTTGTGCTATAGGTCTAAATTCTTTTGAACTCTTAAACATTAATGGTTGTCCTTTTATTAATTCTTTTCTCGCTTGTTCTTCTGTAATTTTTCCACTTGTAACTAATCCAGCTAATTCTATCAATTTCTCAACAGCATTTGGAACTTCCCATGTTGGAACATATTTATCTTTAGTTAGTTTAATTTTGTTATAGTGAGCGTAAGGATTTCTTAACTCGTCTCTTTTAGATTCCAAAAAGTTTAACTCTTCTGGAATTAAACAATTTAACGATTTACATTTAGAAATAGCGTTCCCAAAATTCATTTTTTCTATTTCTTCATCTTTTACACCTTCGATAAATAATTTTTCTTTTGTAATAACCTCTAAAAGTATACCACAAAGAACCAATGAAGCATTATAAAATCCATAAGCAGTTAAAAAATAAGCCTGAAAATATAAGGCTCTTAAATGACTTTCCATAAATGGAAGTTCTTCGTTTGGTAATTTATCGAGATTTTCATTCAACTTTACTTTTAAGTTTTCTAATTCTATCTCAATCAATTTATTCTTATCCTCAAAGAGTTTATTTGTCATCTCTTTCACCACCATTTAACAATGCAAATATACAAGTCACCAAGACAACACATAGAATATATGCTCCAAATGTTTTAGCAGGTTCAGTTAATAAGTCAACCCACCAAGGTAGTAAATTAAATGCCGTTGACTCTCCAAATTTTTCTAATAAGCTAGGAGTTTTAAAAACTATATACAAAATTGATAGTATAAACCACTTAATTATTGGTAAAGATAACAGTAGACCAAATGATAGTGTTAAAATTCTCCACCAATTATGTATAAATACTTCTAAAAGAAAATTCAATGATGTTTCTATTTCTTCCCAGTCAACCATTTAATCTCTCCATTTCTTATTTATAAAAATGAAATAACTACCGCAAACAATAATCCCATAAGCTATTCCTATATAGTGCATAAAGAAATCAATAAATGTTCCACTCTTAAACATAAGATTGAAAGATGGAAAAATAATTTTTGGTGTCATAAAGAAAAGTATGGGTGTAGTAATTAAAAAGAATGCCCATATAACTCCCCTCTTTGATTCTTTTGATATTTCAATTATAATATTTTTAATATTAGAAATTAAGGTTAATAGAAATATGAAAAATAAAATTGACACAAAAATAAGCAGACTTGATAAGCCCTTGCTGTAATAAAAGACAAATAATAAAGCTACATATATCATACAAAATAAACTTGTTCTTACATCAAAACTAATCTTATTGTCTATTTTATTAAAATACATTGCCCAAAAGATTATTGTAAATCCTGCTAATGCAGATACTATGCCAGACGCTCCTGCTGAATGTTGTAGATTAGGAAGCCAGCTTAAGATGATTGGATATAATTTCACTTGGATAAATGAGCTTAGTATTGGTAATGAGATTACTAAGAATAAAAATAACCTGTAGAACTCCTTTTTCAAGTTCAATTTATTAACAAATATTATTATTAATATTAAATACAAAAAATATCCAAATAGATTGGAACTTAAATGACTCCAACTATTATGAACAAATGATTGAGTAAGATATTGCCACCAAATAGGGTTTTTAATATCAAGTTGTAGTATATTCCTAATATTCAAAGGAAGAATCATAATTAGAGTCGTTAAAACAGGAAGTATTAACATAAGCACAATATCTACCTTGTTTATTCCTTTAATTAATTCTAAGACTTGTGTCTTTAAGGAGGAGATGCTTAATTGTCTTTTCAGTTCTTCCTTAACATTTCTAAAGTTAAACTTCTGCATATCTACCCTAATAAAATGATGCTATAAAGAATTTTCGTTATTTGTTTTCTTCAACTTTTTTCTTCAAATCTTCAAGTTCCTTTTTCAATTCCTCAAGTTCCTTCTCTTGTTTTGCTATATCTTCCTTACTAAAATAAGGTACATCTTTTAACGACTTCAATTTTGCTAGATGTTCTTCTTTATTCTTCTTCAAAATTTCAAGTTCAGTTATTCTTTTTACCATTGTTCTAAGCGCTCTATTGACCTCTATATCTGTTTTAACATTCAAACATAAAGACAATACTTCAAATATTTCTAAGACCCTATCTTTGAACACCTCTTCTTTTAGTGGAAATTCTGCTTCCATTAGGTTAATAGATGGACCTTCAAAATAATATTTTGGTTTTCTTTTATCTCTTTCATTTAAACCTTGCTCTCTAATGTTATTTCCCAATTTTATTATCTCATCAACAATCGTATCGTTTATTTGATTAGAACTCCATTCCTTCTCCAATTTGTAAGTGGGTGTTTGAGCATAATTAAATTCTTTAATTTTCCTTTGAATGTTTATTTTCCAATCATTATTGAGGTTTGTAAGTTTATTAGAGATTTTATTTTTAACATCTTTATTCAATCCCCTCATTATTGTTTTGAATCTTTCATAAGACCTAAGATTGTTAAATGTCAAACCTAATCTACCTGTGCCTTCTAAGTTGCCTTCTCTACTTAATACATCAAAGAAAACATTAGGTTCATCTTTAGCTATTGCAACATCACGAGTTTCATCTTTTTGACAAAACATAAGCCAATTCTCTTGACTTACAATATCAAAAATTTCTTCGTTGGTCCTAGAAGGAATAATCTCTTCATTCTTTATAGTCTCTTTTGCTAAGTTATACCATTTAGCATACACTTTTTTGTCTACTAATTTTGTTCTATCTTTAGCCATTTTATTCTCCATCTTCACTTTCTATTAAGCGACACCATTCACACTCTTCTTCTTTCCCACTATCTTTTGGACAAGGTCCACATAATAATTTGAGTGCTTTATTCCATACCTTTTCTGCATTTTTAACATTGATTTGAAGTTTTAATAATTTTGTATCAAAGATTACTTCGCCAGTAGTGGTAACTTCCTTAGGAATATAGAACAATAAAAAGCCATAGTCTTCTGTTTCATAACCATTCTTCCTTAATAAGAAGTTGTAAGTATCTAATTGCAATCTATAGTGTTCATGAGTATCTTCTTTAAGTGGGAAGCCACGAGTTTTATAATCCAAAACTATTAGTTTTTTTCCTTTCATTAAAATGTTATCAACAGCACCATGTAATATGTTTCCTTCTTCGTCCGCCCATGTGATACCTTTAAGGTTATTTCTCCATACTTTCAATAATTCTTTGTTATCAAATAGTTTACAATCCTTACAATCACCATTCTCTTTTAATTCAGGTGGTAGTTCATTCTTATCTCTAAACTTATCAAAGTGTGTTTTCAGTATGTTGTCCATTCCAGAGGGTAAGCTTGGAAATATAGAATCGGGTCTCTTCTTATGTTCATTTTGATGTAACCAAAAACATCTAGGGCATTCCTCCATAAGATTGAGTGATGATGGTGACAATTTGAATACCATTTTAGTCACTAGAATTAAGATAGAGAGGTTATAAAAGTCTTTGGATTTCACCCCATAGAAAACCATTAGTGAACTTATTATTCTTTCCTATAAGTCATTTATGGAAATAAATAAGAATGTTTATAAGATAAGTATACTCTAATTTTAATAAGAGAAACTTAAAATGAAATTCAACTATATCAAAGCGGTTATTAGAATGTTAACAATAATCTTTGGTTCATTTTTTGTTTGGGTTGTTGCTTCAAACGACTCTAATTTATTGATTACTTCTATTACACTGATTTTGTTTATTGCTACCGCATTAATTGATACTTCAACTAATGAAACGAGAAAAAGGTGAATTATTCACAATCATCCACAATTTTAATCTTATTTGGTTTCTTTTTCTTCTCTTTAGAATACTTCCATTTTTGGATTTTGAGGTATAGTAACTTTACTTCTTTCTTATTTAACTTAGGATAAGCTAGTTGTAAGTCTTCCTCATCATAATCACTCCTATCTTCTAATAGGTCTTCTTTAAGAAAGGAATTGAACAACTTATCAACCTTCTTTTTGTTAATTGTTTGTTTATTATTTTTCATAATAAAATAAAAAGAAGCTGGATTATAAAGATTGCTCGACGACAAATTATAAAATATTAATAATAATTTAAGATTATCTTTTAGTTAGAATTAAAGTGCTTCCATCTTTTTTTATTTTTAATTTTCCACAATCAAAGTCTTTGTATTTTTTATTAAGATAACTTCCCATATTTAAAACCTTATCAACACTTTCATCAATCTCTTTTTGAGAAGATTTAAAACCTTTTTCAGTTTTAATGGTTAAAGTAATTTTCATACAACATTAAACTATAACTTCTTTATATTAATTCCGTTTAGTTATCATAAGGGTATGTGCCACATAACATAAGCTTGAACTTTTTTCATAATTTCACAAGTGCATCTCCAACAATAACCAAACTTCTTATATGCCTGTTTATCCATGACTTTTATTGTTCTTCTACATCGTTTACATTTTGGAGTATGTGTTTTCATAACTATATGACCCTAATTCTGTTTTTAATTTTTGCTCGTTAGCTAAGCTTATTATAAATAGTCGTTGGTTATTGTTAGCTTAGCAAATCTTTTAGAGCATTTTTCCAACCCATATATGAATGAAGTTAAACTTTTGGGAGGGTTTAACAAAATTTCCTGCAAGAGAACTTAATTTATTATTTTAGTTAGTTTGTATGTATGATTCATATATGAGTATCCCATAACAAAACATTATGAGTATCATACATAGAGATGTCTATTTTGGTTCCTTAATATGAATGAAGTTAAACTTTTGGGAGTGTTTAGAGAAAATCTTTTGAGAAGAGGTATTTTCAAATAAACTAATGTTTATTTGTTTTCTAATTCTCCTATTGTGAAGTATCAAAAAACGATGGGGGTAGTTTATTTACAAAGAGTTATAAATATATGATTTATTGAATTATTATGGAATGTGAGTTTAAGCAAGAAGACTTCAAGCGACTAATCTATTGGATTACTCTAAAGTTTAAAGAAGATGAATTCCATCACCAAGCAGCATCTACTAAGAGCGATTTAATTGGTGGTTTCTTCGATAGATGGTTTAATAGGGCTTCAGAATTTATAATCTTTCGAGAACTATTAAAGAACAAAGACTATGATGTTGTGATTGATAACTTCTTATATGGCCAAGATACAAAGAAGAATGCTCCTGATGTCATTGGATTGAAAGATAGGAAAGAGAATACTCTAGTTCAATTTACACTTTTTAATAATGGAGATTGGGAAGTAATTCCTTCAATGCCGTTTATTGAAGTAAAAACTAATAGAGAGAAACAAAAGTTAATATCTATTGGAGATACACAAATGAATAAAGACCATTATTATGTTATTGTGGAGTCTCACATTAGGGAAGATTATCTTATAACCCTTTTTGAAGATTCTGTTTTTAGTCAAGACACATTTAATTCTTTAAAAGTTAGTAAAGACTTTATAAAATCTGATGCTAACAATCAAATAATCACACCTAAACCCTTGCAAATTAAAAAGAATCTAGGTTCATTTAGACTTATTGGGATTTTTAGCGGTGAGGAAATAAAGAAGTATTGTTTATTAGTTGGAGTTGATGGAGAGGGAAATACACAAAAACCATACTATTTTGATACTATTGAGAAGACAAAACCCAATTCTAATGATGGAGAGGAAATAAAAGAAGGTTGTTATTCCTATGGTGGTGAGTACATTCCTTTTTGTATAGAATTCGTTGATAAGAAATCAAAGGTTAGTCTAGTAAAGAGATTGAAAGGTCATATGGTTATTAATGTTGAAGGAACTATTAAGATAAATGGAATTGAAGCAAGTGATGGGTTCTATAAAGTGATGTTTAAAAAATTTGATAGAAGCTCTAAAAAGAAGGAATATATTGGAGATAAATATCTATTTGATTGTATCGCCGTAGATAAAACAAACGAACTTATCTCCAAATTTGACGATTTAGTAAAGAAAGCAAAGTCTAAAAGATAGTTTACTCTACTTCTATTATGGTTGATAATCTAACTAGCAGTCAAAGAAGTTATTGTATGTCTAAGATTAGAAGTAAAAATACTTCGCCAGAATTAATCTTAAAGAAACAATTTAAATCATGGGTTTATCAACCAAAAGAATTTGGAAAGCCCGACTTTATTGATTATAAAAAGAAGTTGGTGGTATTTATTGATGGATGTTTTTGGCATAAGTGTCCTATTCATGGAAACAAGCCCAAGTCAAATAAAAAATATTGGCTTCCTAAATTAGAAAGAAATGTTATTAGAGATAGAGAAGTAGATTTAACATACAAATTCGCTGGATGGAAAACTAAAAGAATTTGGGAACACGAGTTAGGTAATTAGATTGTTTAGCTTTCTGCGCATAATACCATCATCATATTATTAGCTATTCTTTCAATAACTGGAACAACTACACTATTTCCAGCTTGATGATATAATTTACTATCGGCTAATTGAGGAAGTTTAAACTCTTTTGGAAATCCCTGCAATGAAAAACATTCTTTAGGCGTGAGCTTCCTAATTCCTTTTCCATTTTTTATTATTGGAACATTGTGTCCTCCAAGCCCCATATTTGCTGTTAGTGTTGGACAAACTCCTTTCTTATTAGCTCTAACATACTTTCTTCTCCATTGATAAACAGTCTCTTCGGAGTTAATGTCATTCTTTATTCTTTCATAAAGAGGTTTATCATTATAGTAGTATTTATCACCAGCTTCATTTGCTACATATTCTTTAAAACTTTTTGTTAATTTTATTTCATCTGGAAAATTAAAAGCTTCTGATTTAGATTTGTCTAAGAACCCCACAATAAATATTCTCTCTCTATTCTGCGGGACATTTCCATGAGTCATACTATTAAGAACTTCTGTTTTAACGTGGTATCCCAATTTTTCCAATGTTTCTTTTATAACCTTAAAGGTGTTTCCTTTGTCGTGTCCTTTTAGATTTTTTACATTCTCAAGAAGTATTGCTTTAGGTTTTTTAGCTTCTATAATTTCTGCAATTCTAAAGAACAAATTGCCTCTTCCTTTTTCATCTTTAAATCCTTCCATATAACCTGCAACAGAAAAGGGCTGGCATGGGAATCCTCCAAGTAGAATATCAAAAATTGGAAGTGTGCTAAGGTCTAATTTATTTACATCTTCAGTGTTAAGCTTTGGTTCTGAAAAATTTAAGTCATAAGTCTCTTTACACGTTTTATCAAAATCATTTGAAAATACCGTAACGAAACCCGCTTTCTCAAATCCTAATCTTATACCGCCTACTCCTGCAAATAAGTCAATAGTTCTAAACTCTTTTTTCGCCATATTATTGTTATGTTTCACCATTTTTTAATCTTTATTATAACGTAAATAATAGCCTCCTTTGTTCCTATATTTTTTATCTTTAGACCCAATAGGTCTACCTAATTTCTTACCTTCTTTCTTTCTTCTCTCTAATCCTAATTTGATTCGTTCTTTTAAAACTTCCCTTTCCATTTCTCCAAAACTGGCGAGTATAGTGAAGAAGAATTTACCCATAGGAGAGAAAGTATCTATATTCTGACTCGTAGCTATTAAACGAACCTCCTTATTTTTTAACTCTTCTAAGACTTGTAAAAGGTGTTGTGTGCTTCGCCCGAGTCTATCAAATTTCCAAACAATAATAGTGTCAAAACATTTATTTCTCATATCTTGCAACATAATATCTAATTGTGGCCTAGATGTCTTCACGCCAGAAACACCCTCATCTTTGTATACTTTAAAGATTTCATAACTTTCTCTTTCACAATAAGCTTTAAGTTCTAGTTCTTGATTTAAAGTAGTTTGGTCGTTAGTTGAAACTCTTGTATATATTGCACATATTTTTTTATTTTCCATTTACGAATCTCCTTCAATCAGTTTTAAATTAACAATAATTAATATTAATAACAATGCTACAAACCACCAATACTCTTTAATTCTAAATGAGTTTATAGTTACAACTACCAAAACAATATCAACAACCAATATCAACTCTTTATTGTATTCCATTTTGTGATTTTGTATCTCCTTTATTTTTTTCAAGAAGCTTGAAAATTATTATTAATAAAATAATGATTAGTATAAGTGAAATCATTCCCCAAACTGCTAAAACCAAAACAACATCACCTAAGTAAGTTTTTTGTAAACACTCAATTCCACTTATAGTATTGTTAATTGTTTGATTCATTTTTACCCCCATCATTATTTACTTTGGAAGCACTTAGATATTCAGCAAGAGCGGTCCATCTCCCAACATGGCATATTATTTTATCCTCATGCTTCCAAAGATTATTCTTTTTCATTTTCATCTCCTTTAGTTGATTGAATCATTCCAATAAAGTCACATTCTACATCTGCCATGTCCCCATATTTATCAATAATCTCAAAAGATGTTCCATTAAATTTTGGAATTGTTGCAGTGTAATTGTAATTATTTTTTAAAACAATTTTACATCTTTTACCAATATATTTTTTTACAGACTCAACATCCATTTTCTAATTCCTCCCTTTGTTTAATAGAGTAATTTTCTAATTTAGTTTGAGGATTTAGCCAAGTGAATTTATAACCATTAAAGTGACCATCAAAATCTATAAGACCCTCTACCTCGACCTTATCTCCAATTTTGAATCTATTAGGTATGAACCTACAATAAATTCTAACTCCACTATCCAATATGAACTCACAACTATCTTGGTAAATTGATTTGTTTTTGGAAACAATTTCTTTAATTCTTCCAACTACAACATCTAACTCTCTTTCTTCAATCATCTTAATATGACCTCCTTAGTTTTATACAGATTATACTTAGTGTCAAAATCAATCATATTTGATGAAAATCCACCTAAACTTATACGTATAATTAGTAATGAAGAAAAATCATTTATACACCTTATACTCTTTATACACCTATCTTTACGTATCTTATCTATAAAGAAGCCTAAGTAAGAAGAAGTGTATAATTGGTATAATCTGTAATACCTATTAATTTTCATCATTTTTTACACCCTCCTTTAATTTTATACCAATTCTAAATCTTTGAGAGGAAGTCCCAATAGGAATTACTTTTGATTCATAACCCATATTTGTGAGTATTCTCCCCACCATATTATCGCTCATTTCTTTGTGACCATTCGTTTCTAAGAATAATTTATACTCTTCATAAAAGTCTCCAAATTGTACTCTAAACTCCTTCCCAATGTCACATTTAGCCCTAATAAAATGACTAATGGGGTTACTTCGTTCTTTGTATCTTTCTTCTCTTTGTTCAATACTTCCATCATTAACAAATTCACCTCTTTGTAAAAGTTCTCTTAAGATTTTTGGTATTTGTTTACAAAAATTACTAAATTCTTGCTCAGGTACATCCTTTATGATGTCTTTCTTTTCATTAAATTGGTTGGGAAAATCAACTATAGTCCATCTTCTATAGAATCCTTTAGAATTATCAGTAGACTCTGGCAGTGCGTTTGTAGCAATGATTGGTGTAGCATATAAGTGGGCATTCCAAGAATCTTTGCCTTTAAATTCAATAGGGAGTAAATCATCGCCAGACAATGCTTTTAACAAAGCTGTCCTGCTAAAAATACTCTTATCTATTTCTCCAATAATAGCTACTAATTTTTTATAAAGTTTAGAGGTTTCAAATTGTCCTTTAGTTAATCTTTCAATAGTGGTAGATGTTGCGTTTTCTTCACCAACAAATTTTTCTATTAATCTTAAATATGAACCTTTGCCATTTAGACCACTTCCAATTAAACAAAATATTCTATGTATTGGAATATAGGTTAGAGTACAATAGGCCATAATTTCCTTTAATGTTGTTACATACTCTTTTCCAACCCATTCTTCAAATATTCTATCTAAATTTGGTGTTTCTTCACTCTCTCCTATTTGCCAAGGAAGAGGATTAGTTATAAAATATTCTGGAGTTGCTGGAAAATAATTCCCATTTTCTATATCAACAATAGTGTCGTAAAATTGAACCCAAACTTTTTTTGGTTCCTTTGGAGTATTTAACCTTCCTACTCTCTTTAATGCCTCAAGGATTTTCCCCTTAATTTTTGAATCAATAGTTCCACTCCATTTTAAGCCCCTATCAATTTCATTCATTACATCGACGTCATCAACAATCTCCCATTTAAAATTAGCATGATTCCAAAACCACCAAAGGTGATGCTTGTCATAAAAGTAGGGTTGGTCCATTAAGAATATTTTAGCCATAAGTTGATAGTCAACTTGTATTATCCCTTGCGGGCTTGATTTGAAAATAGAGGAGTATCTACCATCATCACTTAAACCAGCTTTCTCAATTAATTTGTGTATTGCTTCTTTTCTTGAGATACTTTCTAATTCAGCTACAAAATCAATAATGTTTCCACTCTTACCACATGAACTTGCAAAACATTTAAACCAACCTAAAGCATCGTTCAAACTTAAACTTGGGTGTTTGTCATTATGAAAAGGACAATGATAATTATTTGTTTCTTTTCCTTTTATAACTCCATATTCATTTGCTAAATCAGTTATCTTTATTTTTTCTTTAATCTTATCAGTTATGCTTGTGGTCCTTTTAGAATCAATTTTTTTCTCAATTACTTCCTCTTTCCCATATTTTTCATCTTCTACATCTATAATAAGCCCACCTTTATTTTTAATTAAATCCTTTATGGTTCCATATTTATAATGTGGTGAATAAGGAACTGCTATTAAATGAGAACCACATAAACTAGTATCAACAAATTCCCAACTATCTTTAGGGAAGTAATACTTTAATATTGATTCCTTCTTATTTTTGTTAGCTTCTTTATTTAGAAATAAATGTATGTGGGGACATTTTCCTTTATGGTCAAATAAGTCATAACCTACATTCTCGCTTTCCAATTTAGCAATCGTTTCATCAATCCATTTATATCTCTCTTCTTTAGTACATACTTTTCCCCTATTCTCTTTAATTTTGCTTTCCTCGTCAATTTCTCCAACCAATTCATTTTCATTAATCTCAATTAGATTAATTTGAGGGTCATATTTTTCATCTCTATAATCCTTCTTCCATTTAGATTTGTCAATATTCTCTTTCTTATCACAAACCTTATACCTCTTGCCTTCATGTGATTTAAGCCATTCTCTATGTTTATTTTGTATTTGTTCTTCCATTTTGTTATTGTTCTAACTCGATTTATCTTCATGACAAATTTTAAAAAAAAATTGTTTCTACCTTTTTTCAATGAGCAGTACTTTTCCTTTTTCTTTGGTTTCTTCCAAGTTAAAAACTTTAATCAATTTTCTTTTGAACTTGCCACCGCCATACCAAGTAGCTCCAAAAAGTTGTTTTTTCATTTCACCAAAGTTAAAAGCAGCACCATCTACTTCGTCCAAAAATTCTTTTATCTTCTTTTCAATTTCTGGCCTAAAATAAGGTACTCTTATTTTTTTCTCTTTGTTTGTCATTTTGTTAAGTAATGGTTGAATAACTTCCTCAGTTGAGCCTATCTCTTTAGAGTCTTTAGTATTCATTTTTGTACTTGAATATCTTTCTCCAAGAGATAGCGACGAATTGCCCTAATTCCAGGACCATTAACAATGTTCTTTATTTCGCTCAAATTCTTACCTTGTTTTCCTAATTCACAACATTGTTGTTTAATTTCATCGCAATAGGTTCTTCCTTTTCGTTTTGAAAGTTGCTCTTCCATTTTTATGTAGGTTTATTTTACCTCCCCCTCATTTAGTTTATTTTGACTTTCGTCAATATGATATTTGTCTGCTGTTACAAAATCAGGTGATTTTATATCTCCAAAAATTACCGAAGAATCAACACCCAAGGATGTTGCAATTTTTACCTTTAATTCTAAAGTGCAATCCCAAATACCCCAAGAAATACAATACCAATATTGTTTAGTCAAACCCAAACTATTGTAGAAATCAGCTTCACTCATTCCTTTAGACTTTATTAGTGTCCTAATTCTATCCTTAAGTGTGGGATTTTTAGTCTTATAGATACGTTTGTATACCTTTCTATTTAAAAAAAATGTCTTACCTTGTGAATTATCTTGTTCCGCCATTTTCCACCTCGTTTTGATACCTAATTATAATCTGGTCACATATCGCAATTTGCTCTTCAATTATCCCAATCATCTTTTGATAGTTCTCCTCTTTTTCATTTCCCATCTCTCTGTCCCCCATTTCTTTTAGTCAATCTTTCAATTTTTTCCATAATCGCATTTCTCATAAATTCTGCCATAGAAAGCATTTCTTCAATTGAAGCTCTTTCTAGTTCTTTTTTTTGCTCTTCCGATAACGAAACAATCACCTTTTTTGTGTATATTTTTGGTTTCATCTTTTTTTAACCTCTTAAGGTCTATACCTTAAAGATATATACATTAAATGTATGTACTATATAAATGTTTCTATATGTAGGTATATAGAGTACATACCTTTAAGCGACATATTTATAAAGATAGATACCCTCAATAGACCATGACAATAAAAAGAAAGAGTGGAGAGAAGAGTGAAAACGTCCTTAGCAAATTTGACTTAATGATTTTAAAAGTTCTCAATGAATCTAAAGATGATGTTGGAATTTTGGAACTCGCTCGTAGATTAAGTATAGGACATAGAGGAATTAAAAGACACATAATTAGATTAAATGATTATGGCCTTATCACAAAGAACCCAACTGGCAAGAACAAAATGATTGTACTAAAGATAACTGATAATGGGAAGCTCATTCTCAAAATCTTTAAAATATAAATATTAATAATAAATTTAAATCTCGTTAAGCTCTTTTTGTTTTAATATAAGCTCTTTCATTTCTATTAGCGATTTTTTATAATTCGTTGCCAACTCTACAAGTTGGTTTTTTAAATCAAGATTGTTTAACTTAATTCCAATAATATCATCACTTTGTTTCTTCATTCTCTCGCCAGTGAGTTTTAAATTTTGTTTTGTTTCTTCTAATTCATTTTCAACTTTTTCTAAAGAATTGTTATAAATCTTTTTCTTTGTTTCGTGCCTGTCCATCGCTAAGAAATTTACATATTTGTCAATCTCTTTACTGCTTGGTTTATGGCCTAATCTTGCATTAACCTCGTCGAGTGTCCAATGATTTTTTAATAAATGGCAAGCCATAGAACTTCTTAGGTCTTTGAATGTTACATTCTGGCCTTTAGGAATACATTTAGCGTTAGTTATATGAACTGCTCTATTAAGAAACTTTTTCGCTTGAGCATATTTAAAATTATAAATTACATCATCGTCGTTTAAATCCTTTAAAATAAAATCTAACAGCTCTGCAGTTTCTTTATAGTTTGTAAACTCGCTTCTAGTCATTCTTGTTCTTTTTAATTTGTCCTTTGGTAAATTAACTCTATACTCAACTTCTCGAGTATTAGGATTCAGCTGTCTAAGAAAGTCACTTTTCTTTAATTGAAGCAAAGAATTAACATTCTCACCAATATCCCAAGCTAACCAGCACAATAATTTTTGTTCTGGCCTTATAACTACTTGCACTATCTTCCTAAAAGTTGCTTCTTCAATAAATCTTACTTCTTGGTTATCGCTCCTTCTATAGAACTCCATAACCTCTTTTACTATATGGGTCTTTCCAGCCATATCAAATGGCTTACTTCTAAAGACCTTACCATAGTAACTCTTTAAGTCTCCATATCTAGCACCCTTATTATTCTTAATTTTCCCATCTTCCAAATCATTATAGACCCTCTTAATATCCTCTTTAGTTAATTTTTTCCAAGGTTTGTTATTAAACCATTTATTTACATTGCTCAATTTTAATAAATATCCGCAAAGAGTGTTATAACAAGCTTCGTCTAGTTGAGGAAGATTGTTTGTCCTCTTTAATTTATTCTCTTCCCACTCAAAGAATTTTTTAAATAAATCTCTATTCTCTTTGCATATAGCCTTATCATTAAGTAGCTTCTCTTTTCCATTATTATATTTGATACTAAATGTCATAGAAAGTATAATACTTAATAGTATATATACTTTGTGGCTATGTACCTTTAAGGTCTACGCCCCCACGAAAAGAACTTGAACTAAAATTATCTTCTTATCTATAACTTGTCTGTCTGCTTGCTCTTGCTTTAGAATCACCTGGTTTGTAAGCTTCTTTTCTTCTTACATCTGCAATAAGCATATATTTGTCATATTTAATAAAAGCTTTTTTTAGCGCTTCTGATTTTGTTTTCTGATATAATGCTTTAGCAATTGCTAATCTTGCAGCTTCTATCTGACTTTCTCTTCCCCCGCCAGTAACTGTTACTTTTATATCATAATTTAATCCATTTAATGTTTTTTTTGCTATTCTTAGAGGTTCTTCAATTGATAGTTTATGGAACTCAGGTAAAATAGTATGGGGAAATTTATTAATTATAACTTTTCCATTTCCAGGAACAATTACAGCTTTTGCTACACTTGTTTTTCTTTTTCCTGAAACCATTAAAACTTTTTCTGCCATTTTATTTTATTCTCTCTACTAATTCTTTTAATGTAATAAATTTTCCTGATTTTTCTTTACCTGCAATTATTTTTTTTACATTTTCATATTTAGCAGGTGTTTCATTATAGCATATAACTCTATCAATTGCTGCACTTCCTCTTCCATCTTTATAAGAAAGCATTCCTCTTACAGTTCTTTTTAAAATTCTTTCAGGAGTTCTAATTATATTCGGCCCCTTCATACTTGTTCCTCCTCTGCTTATTGATTTTTTGTATTTATCAATTATATCTGCCTTTGAACCAACAATAACTACTCTGTTTGCATTAACAATTATAACACTTGAACCTAATAGTGATTGCTTTGCTGCATAGCTAGCTAATCTTCCTAATGTTGCATTTGTTCCATCAATTACTATTTCTTTTTCCATTTTATTCGTAAATTCGTGATTTAACTATATGAATATTTTTTGCTTCAGGGTTTTTCTTTATTTCTTCTAATATTGTAACCATTTCAATTTTCTCTTTTTTTAATTTTTCTTTTGCTTCTGCTGAAAAACCTAATGCAGCAATTTTTATTTTCTTTTTAACTTCTCCATTTCCTAAAACTTTTGTAGGAACTATAATTGTTTCATTATCTTTTGATTGTTTTTCTATATCACTAAGATTAATAGAACCCATTTTTCTTTTTGGCATAGAAACCAAGTTTGCAACCTCGAGCCATTTTTCATTTTTCTTGCCAGTTATTATAGTTTCAACTATTTCAGGGTTTGATTTTTTCTTCAATTTTCTTTCTATCTTTGTTTTGTTCATTTTTATTTTTTTTCTTTCTGTTGCGGGAAGAAGGTGCTAAAAACAATCAAGTTGTTTTGGCAACCATTAGTTTTTCAAACTAAGGTATTCAAACCTTCAGGGTTCTTATCCCCTCCATATTCTTGGGCTTTCAGCCCAAAATGCGGGAAGAAGGATTCGAACCTTCGCAAGCACTAAGCTATTACGGCCTTAACGTAACCCGTTTGACCACTCCGGCATTCCCGCATTAATATTTACCAGATTATTTGTTTATTAATCTTTTCTAATGCAGGAATTTATTTTTTGATAACTTTTAAAACTTCCTTAAGGTTCTTGTCAAGTGCCTTAACAGACTCATTAAATATTTCCTTAGGTTCTATCTGTCCCCAAGACTCTATGAAAAAGACAATGTCCTCTCCAGCCTTTAACTCCACTGCTTTACTTCCTTCTTCAAGCAAGGTTTCAATATAATCTAAGTCTTTTGTGCATTTGTAAACTTCTCCTGATTTTACTTTTCCTTTTGGAGGATTAATTATACTCTCTTTTAATTTACTAATTATTTTTTCAGCTTCTTCTACATTTTTAACATGAATTTCAGAAATATTTCTGTAGTAAACTAAACCTGGAGAAAATTTAGCATGATTAACTGCCTTCCCAAGTTTTACAAATCCAATTAATTCAATTTCCTGATCTTTATCAAGAAGAGTTATTGGCATTTTTTCATAAATTATTTCAACATCTCCTTTAAATTCTCCTGAATAAACTGTTTGTGGACCTTTAGCTTTTAGTGAAATTTGAATCTGGCATTTATTACAACCCTTGCCTTCACATGAACATTTTTCAAATTCATTTAATTTTCTTTTTTCTCTTAAAGGAATAAGTCCAATTCTATGTGCAATTATTTCATCGAATAATGCAGAATCATTTTTATGTATTTCAACTTCTTCAACTGCAATTATAGGTATTTCATTAGCACTTCTTCTAATAGCATTAGCTAGTGTTTCATTTGTTTCAATTATAAAGTCTAATTTGTCTTTTGATTTTTGTTCTTTCATTTTAATTATTATATTTATCTATATTTATTTTTAAACTCTTCTACCTCTTCTTCCTCCTTTTGCTTTTGGTCCGCCACGAGGTACACGAGTAGTATCAGATATACTTATCACTCTAAATCCATCTTTAGATAGTGTCTTTACAATAGTATGAGCTCCAGGTCCAAGAGTTGGGCTTCCTGTCTGCCCCCTTATTCTTACATAAAGACTGTTTATATCAAGTTCTCTTATTTCTTCTTCAATTTTTTTAGCAATAAACATTGCAGTTGTTGGGTTTGCTTTTAGTCTGTCCTGTTTAGTTACCATACCTCCAGAACATCTTGCAATTGTATGTCCAGACATATCTGTAACATGAACAATTGTATTATTAAATGAAGCATAAATATACATTACAGCCGTATGATCTTTATTTTCTTCTTTACTCATTTTCTATTTCCTCCACAATTTCTTCTGGTTTTTTAATTGTTTCTTTTGGCTTTCCAGTTTTATTTAATGTTATTAAAACTTTTATTGAATTTTCCTGTTTAATCGGAACCATGTAAGAAGGAATATTTACTATTTTTCCTTCAACAGAAACATGTTTGTGTGTTATTAATTGTCTTGCACCTTTTGCAGTTGTTGCAAGCTTTTTATTAAGTAAAACTGTTTGTAATCTTCTTTTCAAAATATCTTCTTCTGTTAATGCTAAAACATCAACTGGTGTAGTTACATTAAATCCTAATCCTCTAAGTTTAGTTAAGAATATTTCTTGTTTTTCTGCATCTTCATTAATCAAAGCTTTTGCTGTATTTCTGATAATCTTTAATTTAGCCTTTGCTTTCCATATTTCTCTCTTGCTTTTTAATCCATATTTTTCTACAATTACATTTTCTTCTTCAATTCTCTTAGCATCAAATGCTTTTTTTGGTCTTATAAATTTTTTATGTTTTCGTATCATTTTTTCCCTTCAGGTTCTCTTTTCTTCTGAACTCCTACTGATTTATTTTTTCCAACTTTTCTAAAGTGACTCTTTGTTCTTTGCCCTCTTACTGGCAATCCTCTTGAGTGTCTTATTCCCTTGTAAGATTTTATCTTTTTAAGTCTTTTAATATCAAATTCTTTCTTTAAATCTAAATCTGTTGTTATTAGATGTTTTGTTTCTCCAGTATCAAAATCAAATCTTCTATTTTTCATAAATTCTGGAATCTCTAAATTTTTTATTGTATTGCTAATCTTTTCAATTTCATCTTTTGAAAGAGAACCAATTTTTTTTCTTTTATCAAGTTTTAATATATGGCAAACAGCATGAGCAATTGCAAATGAAACACCTTTAATTCTTGTAAGTCCAGAATATACATTTTTATCTCCTCTAATATCTGTTGATAGAATTCTAACTAGCATTACTTCATTCTTTTCTTTTTCTCTTTCATGCTTTTTTACAGATGTTTCTTTTTGTTCTGTTTTTTGTTCCTTTTCCATTTTATATAACAAATAATCTATGTCTTTCATTACCAAGCAATTCTTCAATTATTCTTTTTTGAATTGCTGTTTTTGGGTCTGGAAGACTTGGTATTCTTTTCTTAAGTTCATCAAAAGATTCAAAAAGTTTCTTCTCTCTTTCTTGAAGAAGTTCTTTTGTATGCTTTTTTCCATAACCTGGAAGCAATTCTATTTGATGTACTCTAGTATTAATTGCACTTGATTTGTTGAAAAATTCAATAAATTGTTTTTCCCTTTCTTCAACTATTTTAGCAATAAATTCTTCTAATTGAAATTTTGCATTTTCAGTTAGCTTCTCTGCTGGCAACCTGCCGAGAATGTAATATATCTTATCTCTCTTACCTTCTCCTATATAAACCCTTTCTTTTAATTCTAAAGCCATACCCTTTCTAGGGATTAATTGAAGAAGAGTAAAGTTATTTTCCCCTATAGCTTGAGCTACAGGCATCATTTTTCCTTCTAGAGGATAACCATAAGGTAGGTATTCTAGTACTATTGCATATTCTTCTTTTGTTGTCATATTCAATTATATTTCGCCACAATTTCTGTGATTTGTTTAATTTCATTATCATCAAGTCCTACATCTGAAAATATTTTATTGACATCAGAAGCATCTTCTGGTAGAAAGTCAATTATATTTACAATATGTTCTCTTTTTATTTTATGGTTGTCAAGTGCTTCTAATTCTTTTCTTAAAGCTTCTGCATCTTTTAGTTTAAGTTTTGTAAATTTTTGAAAATAAGGTTCAATATCTTCTCTTCCTTTATGAGTATCAACTAAGTGTTTTGTTTCTGCTAAACTTAATGGTTTCATTTCTTTAATTGTCATTTTTTCTTTACTCCAATAGTTTCAATTTTTTTTAAATGTATTGGCGGTAAAATAAATGTTTTTTCTTTATTAAATTCCATAACTTTTACAATATAACTTCTTCCTTGTTTTCCTACAACAGTTCCAACTCTTCCTTGTATTCTTTTATGAAACCCAACTTCTGTTACAGATTTTTCCCGATTTAATGCTACTTTATCTCCTGTTTTTAATTCCTTAAAGTATTCACTAAATCTTATTTTTCCCCGTTCACTTATTTGTTTTCTATTTGGCATTTTTATAATTAGGAATTTATGTTTTTAACTATTATTTATCTAAAAATAGTGCCTTTAAAAGCCTTTCTTAAGTCACTTTTTCGATAAAATTAGTATCTTCCTTCAGAAACCGAACCCTGGTGGAGATCTCCCTTTTCTCGGGCATTTTCCATATTGCTGACAATTGTCTTAAACATTTTGTGTCCCCATACCCCTACCCCACATCTTTCACAGAAATCTATAACACTTTCTTGAGGTATTTCGCATTTACAGTATATACATTTCTTTGCCATTTTTCTTCTTTTTTAATATTTTTTACAAACAATAATTGAAATACCAAATCCTAGTTTTTAAACTTATTTATGCTATCTCGCTATAAACAAGTTTATTTGTTAACTTTGTAAAACCTTCCTAATTTTAAGCTATTTAAACATAGATTAATTAATTATTATAATTTCAATCATGTAATAACTTTAGATGTATAGATTTCCAAATAATTATATTCGAGCGACTAAAAGGAGCGAGCAATCAAAGAGCCGAGCGCAGCGAGGCGAGATAAGTTAATTTATAATAAATAAATCTCATCAAGTCTAATTTTCAAAAATTCTTTAAATTCTTCTGTGTTCATGCATCTTTCATCATGAAATGTTTTATAATCTAGTTCAAAAATATCATAAAATAATCTGGCATATGCTTCTGTTGGAGGATAAGGTGCATTAAAAGAATGTTTATTCTTCATTGACTTCCATTCTTCAGTTGTTTCGCGAGAATAATTCTTAAGCAAAACTAATGCACTTAATGGCAATTTTAATTCTAATTTATTTTCAATAATATTTCTTGCTAATTCAAATGTTTCTTCAGGAGTAATATTTCCATCTCCATCAATACAAATACTATGATGATACTTTATTCCTAATTCATCAATATAGCTCATCATTCTCCCTTCTCCCCATTCAACTCACTTACTTTCATCCACTCACCATAATACGGCCAATAATGCTTTGCCATAATATGTGTTGCAACAAGATAATAATGCTTGCTTCTTCCACTATAATAATTACTATTTTGCCTATTTCTTGATTCTATAATTTCCTTAGCTGAAAATAATGTTCCTTTTTCCATTCTTTTAAAATCTCTTTCACGTATTTCTTCTATCTCTGCATGCACACTATCTATAACTTTATCAAGAATTCTATTAAACAGATAAATATCATTTGTGCCTGGCTTAAATGCTCTTGGGCAATAATCCTCTATAAATTGAATATTTGGGTTTCTTTGTTCAGAACACCATGTGCTAATCTCCTCAGCACATCTGCACATTTGTTTTAATAATTTTCTTCTTAATATTTTTTTGTTCATCTTAAAGATTTAATTAATATTTAATAAATCAACGACTTATCTGCAATAAATGTTCCATCACTTAATTCTTGAGGGATATTTTTTACCTTAAGTAAATGCTCTTCTAATCTATCATACATTATTCGATAAAGTCTTCTTCGTTTGCTAGCTAGAAAAGTTGAGTCATATAATGTATCATGAGAAAAATCTTCATTTATATTATAGTTGTCTTCATACATTTTACCTAAATAGTTTCTTACACTTAATTCATTTACATCAATTTCCTTTCGAGCTAAGTCTTTTTTAGCTTCTTCAATTGGCATGTCTGCTATAGCTTTTATAGAACTTTGTTTTATTTCTTCTAATTTACTTAACATTATTTCAAGTTTTTCTTTTTCCATTTTATTCGTATCTAAGCGCATCAACAGTATTTATCTTACTTGCTCTCCAGGCAGGCCAAACACCTGAAACTGCTCCGATTAAAAATGAAAATACTAAACATCCAACAATAAGATAAATCGGCGCTGCAGCTTTTAGTAAATTTGTTCCAAGATAACTTACAGCAATTACTTCGACAAGTTTACTTAATCCAAATCCTAATGCAACTCCAATAATTCCTCCAACCAATCCTAACAAACCTGCTTCAATTAAAAATATTAATAATATGTCTCTGTTTTGCGCCCCAATTGCTTTCATTACTCCAATTTCTTTTGTTCTTTCTAAAGTAGCCGTATACATTGTGTTTGTAATTCCAATTGCACCAACTAATAACGAAATTGCTGCAATTCCACTTAAAAATGCAGTTAAAATATTTAGAATTATTCCAAAACTTTGCAAAAGTTCTTCAGGAGTGCTGATAAAAAAATCCTGAGTTTTTTCAGTTTGTCCTCTATAATTTCTCAATTTCTTCGCAGTTTTATCTGCAACTTCTTTAACATCTGCTCCAGAATCAACTTGAATAATTATCTGATCAACTCGGTTTCCACTGTTAAATAATTCTTTAAAGTCATCAATAGACATTAAAATATTTCTATCATCGCTTGGATTTCCTATTGGTGCAATTATTCCTTTTACTTTAAACTCTTTTCCATTAATTGTTATTATATCTCCTGCTAATATTGGTTTTTTAAAAATTCCATTATATTTATAATCGCTTCCAATCATTACTTTTCCAATATCTCCTTTATCAAGAAGTTTTCCTTCATCTGCTTTAAATGCTCCCATTTCAGTATACAAATCAATATTATCTAAAGGAATACCTACAATCATAAAATATTTTGTCTGTTCAGCATATTTTACTTCACCATTTCCAATTGTTCCATAGCTTATTTGCTTTACTCCACTTACTTTTTCAATAACATCAACATCTCCAGTTGTTAAATCAGCAGGCCCGCTTCCTCCTGTTCCCATTTGTGCTTTTGACATTACAAAGAATTTATCTGTTCCTAATAATCTAAATTGTTCTTGTATTGCTCCCTGCAACCCCACAGACAAACTAATTAAAACAAATATAGTTGCAATTGAAACAAAAATTCCAATCATAGTTAACCAGCTTCTTACTTTTCTTTTTCTCAGGTTTCTAAGTGCGAGAATAAAATAATCTTTTATCATCTTCTATCTCCAGAATCATATTCTCTATCTTTCACAAGCTCTTCTTTAAGAATTGATTTGTCAATCTGATGCCAGATTCCATCAATTATTCCATTTAATGCTGGAAGTGAAGAATGTCCAGTAATTGCATAAATTCTACACCAAGGTTGCTTTCTTCTTAGTTCTTCTATTCCTCCATCAGCAATATTTGAAGTATGAATTAAATAAATATCATAACCTAAAGGCAAATCTCTTCTTTTTATTTCTTCTAAAGTTACATTTAATTTAATTTTCTCTTCATTTTCGTGAATATATTCTGCATTTATTACTGTCATGGTTACTTTTAGGCTAGCCTCTTCCAATTTTCCTTTATCTTTGTCTAAAATAAATACTTTTTTTTCTATCATCTTTTGCTCCCAAACATTTCAGTTTCATCTTCATCTGGAAAATAAACTCTTCTAGAAATGTCTCCTAGGTGATTCCAACCTTCTGATGAAGGAAACATTAAAGGAATATTTTCAGGAATTACATAATTTTTACAAATATTTTCAATAACAATTACAATTGCCCTCATATCATTAACCGGCATTTTTTGTTCTTGATAATTATGTAGGGATATGCGTGTATTATATCCTAATTTTTCTATTATTTCATAAACTTCTTCACCATACATTTTTCCTCCAGAAGTATAATTGCACACTTGTAAATTTACTGTTCCAGCTATAAAAGAAAATAGTTCACATATTCCAGGAGGGTTTTTATATCTCTTTGTCTCATCATGAGTATATTTTTTAGAATTTTTGAAAAAATCAAGAAGCTGTTCAAAATCTGTTTTTAATAAAATTGGCCAGTTATCATATATTCCAAATTCCATAGTTAACTTATATTGTTTCTCAGTAAATTCGTGACGTTTAACAAGCTCATCAGGACATTCTCTTATTGCTTGCAAATAATCTTGAAGTTTCATCTTCTCAGCGCCTCCGTAGGTTTTAGCTTAGATGCTTGAATTGCAGGCAAAACTCCTGCAATAACTCCAACAATAAGTGAAAATGAAACCGCCCCAATTAATAATGGCCAGGAAATTTGCACATTCAAAATATTTTCTCCAAGTGCAGCTGCTGCAACACTAGAAACTGCAAATGCAAATCCTAAACCAATTATAGCTCCAATAATTCCTCCAACTAATCCTAACAAACCAGCTTCAATTAAAAATATTAATAATATATCTTTATTCTGCGCACCAATTGCTTTCATTACTCCAATTTCTTTTGTTCTTTCTAATACTGATGTATACATAGTATTAGTAATTCCAATACCTCCAACAAAAAGAGAAATCATTGCAATACTTGTTACAATTAAATTAATTATATTTAATATTGTATTAACCGAACTAATTGCCTGCAATGGAGTCTGAACCGAAAAATCTTCTTCACCTACTTTTTCATTTCTATCTTTTCTCATTTTTTCAGTTATTTTTACTGCAATTTCTTCTGCCTGATTTTTATCAGCTATTTGAACAACAATCATATCTACTTCATCGCCAATATTAAGAATACTTTTCATATCTTTATCAGTCATTAAAATTACCAAATTTGCCTGAAACGAACTTGATTTTTCTAAAATTCCTATAACTGTAAATTCTTTTCCCTGAATTTTTATTTTACTTCCAACTCTTAATAGTTTTCCAAAATTATCACTTGAAGCAACATCACTTCCAAGAACAACTTTTCCATAATCATTTGACTTTAATATTTTTCCTTCTTTTGGTTTAACATTTAGCGCTTCATAAACAATATCTGCTTGTTTCTGCTCTTCAGGAATACTTCCTAAATAAGAGAAATCTAAAACATTATTATATTCAACTTTTGCTATTCTAACTAATCTTCCAATAACTTCACTAACTCCAGGAACTGTTTCAATTAGCTTAATATCATGACTTGTTAATTTATTTACTGCAGTGCTTCCAGGTGGCCCAAAACCGGTTCCTGCACTTTGAACAACAAGTTTATCAGTTGATAATGTGGAAAATTGTCCAGTAACTGCATTTTGTAATCCTGCACCAAGAGAAATAAGTGAAACAACTGCAGCAATTCCAATAAAAATTCCAAGCATAGTTAACCAGCTTCTCAACCCTCTATGCTTTAAGTTCCCAAAAGCAAGAGAAAAATAATCTCCAATCATGGGGCTTATGCCTCCTTATTATCATCATATGGTTTTATTATATTTTCTTCTCTTCTTAAAAGACCTGCATATCCTAATCCTAAAACTCCTGCAAACCCTCCAACCATTAAAGTTAAATCATAAATTGGTTTTTCAGTATTTGATCTATTAAAATATTCTTGCATACTAATTTGAGATTTATTATCTGCCCAATCATTTATCATTATTCTGCCAATACATCCTGTGGCAGTAGCCCATCCACAGATTCCAATTCCAAGACAAATTCTTTTTAAATTTTTATATTTATTCTGAGCATCTTTTCTTTCACTATTCATTTTTCTCCCTCCTTATTCTCTTTCACACCTTGCTCTATCCAAAGTCCTTTTTCTCTGAGTTTTTCTCTATGAATTAAATAATTTGTTGAATGATCTTGTTTATTTTCTGCTTCTAATTTTTTATCATATTTTGAGTCATCAATGGTATAATGAAATACATCAATTGAATCAAAAAATACTTTATCAAAATAATGTTGCTTAATACTAATTAATTCTCCATTATATTCTCCTCGAACCTCTACACCAATTATTAACTCTTTACTATTACCATAATCAATTATCTCTCCTTTACATATAATTCCTCTTAAAAATGCTAAATATATTTCATCATCATCTTCAAATTTTCTTGTAATATCTCTCCATTTTTCCTCTCTCATTTTAATTCTCCCTCAACTTTCTCAACTATTCCATTTTCTTTTAACTCTGGAAATGTTTCTTCAAGATAATCTTTTGCTAATCTAAATCCTTCTGCCGAATAACCATAGAGATAACTATTACAACTTGCTGCACAAAAATTTTCATATTTTTTATCTAAATATGTATGGTATTTTCTCAATCTTTCTAATGTCTCTTGTTCCATCTTACACTCCCATACCATTCTTTTTCTTTTTTCTTCTTTTTCTAATTGTTCTGTAGATAAAGAAAGCAACAACTAAAATTGCAATAACAAGAACATAAATAAAAGTATTATTCTTTTGAATTATTCCAAGCTCTAAAGCTTTTTCCTGAGAATAAACAGTTAAAGGCAAATTAACATTTTGAGTTATTTTATTATTGTCAAAGTCTTTGTATTCAACAATAGCATTAAGCTTTGCACTTTCACTTTTGAATATTACATCAAATGTTGCAGTTTCAAAGTCATTTGAACTTACTGTTCCAATATAGTTTTCATCACTTCCAAGCAAAGTAAATCCGCTCGGAGCTATTTTAACATTAACAAATTTAATATCTCCTAATCCTGAATTAATTATCTTAAGAGAAACTTTTCCTTTCTGCCCAACAATTGAATTTTCAGTTATTCCAGTGTAATCTAATTCTGTTTTTGCACCAACACTTATTCCAACACTTCCTTTTTCAGTAATTATTCCGCTCCCATTAACTGCCGGATTATCATAAGTTATAATGTAAGGCACATTATAATCTCCAGGTTTTATATCAGATGAAGCTTTAAGATTAAAACTAAATGTTTCTGTGTCATCATCTTGTATTTCATCAACATTATCAGAAGCACTTCCAACAGACATAAATTTACTATTACTTAAATCAAGATGAAAATTAACATTTTCAATTGAATCATCAAGAGTATTTTTTAATCTAATATCTAGTGATGCCTGTTCTCCTGGATATAATTTGCCCTGCTGAACATTATCAATACTTATTGCAGACACAAATCCAATTAAGAATATGCTCATAAATGCAAGTGTTAAGATTAATTTTGTTTTATTCATTTTATTTTCCCTTTGCAATTGTTCTTGCAAGTGTTTTTAATTCTTCGCTTGATAATGGTTCAAATAAAGTAACTGGCCCTACATTACTTCCACTTTTAGTTGGAACTAATATTCTTTGCTCTTCATAATTCTTAAAATCAAATATTTTTTCAGAAACAATTGCGCGAGCAAGATCTTCTAAAGAATCTTGATAATTAGCACCATTTCCTGAACCATTAAGATCTTCAATATCCAACTTATGAGTAACATCTCCATTACTCCAAAATTCAGTTCTTTTATTTACTCTATAATCATATATCATTTTTCCACCCCAAGAGCATAGCCGTCGCTCCAGTCATCATCTAAATGGCCGCCAACAAAGCGAAGCCTGCCATAGCCCCAGCTGCCATCAAGTGCAGAAACTCTTTGTTCTTTTTGTTCTTTAGCATCTTCAATTCCATAAATATAAGGTTTATTTCTAAATTTACTAGCAACTTCTGCTAATTTTTCTGCACCTTCAATTCCAAAATTTGCAACTATCATACCATCTTTTGCAAAAGATTCAGAAGTATGTTCTCCGAATTTGTAACTTCCTTTTGGAGCAAATCTAACTATTTTGCCTTTACTAAATCTTATTCCGCCCCAACTTAATTCTTCTCCACGTTCAACCATTCCCTCTAATTGATTTACATCAAAGGTTATATCATTTCCTTCTGCTTTTAAATCTTCAACAACATAAAGTCCTTTATCTGTCCATAAATTAATATTAAAAACCCACAACAAGTTATTTTTCATTATCTCTCTTACATTTGCAAATTCTGGTTCATCTTTAATTTCAGGAACACAATAAGCAGAATGAACTAAAGATGCAGTATAATCTCCTATTGGAACTTCGCAACCATTACTTAAAATTTGTTTACCAACATTTTTATAAATAGTTGGTCCAACTGCTGGATAAGCAAATTCTATTTCTCCGTCATTATGCGGAACCCATAATTTAGTTTCTCTTTCAATTCTTGGCTGATATTTTGTTTCCATTTTTATTTTGCTCCACGCACCCCACGATCAAGGTGCAAGCCCCTGTAGTTGCCATCAAGCATAGACCTACTGTCAAGCCCGCAGAACCATAGTTTTCTTGCAAAAGGTTTATCTTGAATATCAGCTAACCGAACAGGCATTTCATTAATTCCTACTTCATTTAAAAAATCTCCATAAGTTTCTGCATAATCTCCAAAAGCATAAACAGTTACTTTATCATCTTTAAATCTATTTGTAGGTATTAATTCTCCTGAAAGTTCCACTGAATCAGCTAAACATTTTTCAACTTGCTCATTTGTTAAGTAAAAGTCTAATCCACTTCTATGGCAGTTTGTTGCTTCTTTAGCATTTAGCATTATTTGAGAGTTTTTAGTTAAAAATCTGCCTTTATTTGGAACATAAATAACATCTTCTCTAACCCAATTTCCATTTTCAGAACAATAACTATCTTTTCCTTCCTGAACTCTTAATCTTGCATTTTCTTCTAAAGAAATAATATGATAACCTGCTCTTTTTAATCTTTCTTTACCTTTATCAAAAGGTGCAACTACATAAGCAGAAGTAATTCCTCTTGGTTTAACATCAACATTAAGTTCATATTCAGTTTTCATTTTGCTAACCCCTTTACCATCTCACAAAACTCGTGATATTTAAAATAATTAGGATAAGATTGACTATTAGAATTTGGATATTGGCAAGCAATATATCCTCTTTTGTCCCAAGTTAATGAAAATTCATGAAACTCTTTACACTCTAAATTACGTGTTGCTAAATCACTTCTTATTCCACTAGAAGGTGCTAAGAATCTTAACATTTCCCCGTCACTATTAATATCTAAACACACAATTGGAAGTCCTGTTTTTCCAAATGTATACACTTTTCCTACTTCATATTTTTGTTCTGTTTCAGTTGTCATATTTTTTATCTATTTTCTTACTTTATAAATCTTACGATATGTTACTATTATGAAGTTGTTACTACGCTTATTTAACAACTTTCCATAAAAAGACCCAGAAAGAACTTTTAGTTCTTGAGTGCTATCAAGAATTGGTAAATTTTTGAAGTCCTAAGGATTAATCCCCAACTTTTTCCTCGTGATATGGAAATTATCTCTCATAAACATTTTTTCTATGTCCAATTTTTAAAATAATTACTACCTCTTTTTCTCTAAAGATATCGGCAATAACTCTATAATCTCCAACTCTAAGTTTAAATCCATTTGTTTCAGTTAGTTTTTCAAAAAACCTAAAGGGATTTTCTTTACATAATTGAAGTTTATTCCAGATTCTTTCTTTTATGTCTGATTCTAGTTTATTTAAATCATGAAGAGCTCTTTTTTCAAAAATAAGTTTATACATAGATAAGGTAAATTATGAAGATTTATAGCTTTTACTTTACACCTAGAATCTTCTTTGCTTCTTCTTCTGTGTAGAATTCACCTTTTTTTATTCTTTCTCTTGCTTGTTTTATTTCTTGTATAGTTTTCTGGCTTAATTTAGGCTCTTTTTCACAAGTTTTTACAATAATTATTATCTTTCTAACTAGTTCATCATAACTTTCATTTTTATATTGCCTGAATTCATCAAGTTTTGTTTTTGTTTCAGGATTTATTCTTATTGTTGTTTCCATTTTGCAAAAAATGGAAATTAGAAATTCAGAAGAATTTCTTATTTTCAATATACTATTGTATACATAAGTATATTTAAAGTTTTCCTATTACTTTCCACTTACCAGAAACCCGCTTTGTTACCTTTTCAATTCTTCCATCTTTTAACCAGTAAATTGTTTTTGCATGTTGCTCTGCAAGAACCGGATCATGAGTAACTACAATAATTGTTTTACCTTTTTTATGAAGCTCTTCGAGAAATTCAATAACTTTCAAACCAGTTTTACTATCTAAATTTCCAGTTGGTTCATCTGCTAAAATTATTTCAGGATCATTTGCCAACGAACGCGCAATTGCAACTCTTTGCTGTTGTCCTCCTGAAAGCTGGTTCGGATAGTGGTCAAGTCTGTCTCCTAAATCAACCATTTTCAATAAATCCTCTGCTTTTCTTTCTCTTTCTTCTTTATCAATTCCTTGAAATAACATAGGCAACATAACATTTTCTAAAGCAGTTAAATTAGGAATTAAATTAAAACTCTGAAATATAAAACCAATTTTCTTTCCTCTAATTTGCGCAAGTTCTGATTCAGATAAATGTTCAATATTTATACCATCTAAAAAAATATCTCCGTGAGTTGCCAAATCTAAACTTCCTGTCAGATTCATACTTGTTGATTTCCCACTTCCACTTGGCCCCATAATTGCAACAAAATCTCCTTTTTCAATGCAGATGTTCGCACCATCTAAAGCTTTCACTAAGTTATCTCCCATTTCATAATACTTTGCAACATCTTTCAACTGCATTATACATTCTGTCATAATTCCACATATAGCCCGCGCTTTTAAATCTTTCTTAGGCAAAGCTTTTTAAACCATCTTCATCTGAATTTATTTATGATAATTCCGATACGTTGCTTCTCATGTGGCAAACCAATTGCTCACCTATGGGAAGAATTTAAAAAACGAACTAGCAACGGCGAAGAGCCTGGCAAAGTTCTTGATGATTTAGGATTAGAAAGATACTGTTGCAGAGCAGCTTTCCTTGGACAAGTTGATCTTTTAGAATTAACAACAAAATTCAAGAAGTTCTAATTTAATTTGTTTTTTTGATTTTTATAAATAAGCTCTATCATTAAATTAATCTTTAGAAAATAAAGGTGACAGCTTCTTGGGTTTGCTTCTTGCGAAACTAGCACCAAGAACATAACCAGCTTAACTTCTGTGTTCGGAATGGGAACAGGTGTGACCTGGTTATTATGGCTGTCTAATATTACTCTTTATTATCAGTTTTTAAATGTTTTGATTTGAAATGTAGGAAGAATTATATAATCTAAGAATCAGTAAATAAAGTATTAACTTAAATAATTATTATTTCTTTTTTTGGAGAAATTTTATTAGTTTAATTATTCCTTCAATTAATCCGTATAGGATGCCTAGGATTAAAAATCCATAAACTAACCAACCTAACCATATTAACCCTGAAGCAGAATCCTTATTAAGGGAAGGCATTATTATTGCTACAATCCAAGAAATTAAAACTCCTATAGAAAATATAATTACTCCAACTATACTTAATAAAAGTAGAATCCCAATAATTATAAGTGGAAAAGCAACTCCAATTGCAATATAACCTCCACCCTCCCCTAATGGGGCATACAAACATATAATATAAAGTATCAATCCTATAATAATTAAACTAATTCCTGCAATTGTTCTTGCCTTCATAATTAAATTAATAAGAAGGGCTTTTTAATTGTTTTGGGAATAATCTTTTAATGTTGGTAAAATTTATGCGGGAAGAAGGTGCTAAAAACAATCAAGTTGTTTTGGCAACTGTTAGTTTTTCAAACTAAAGTATTCAAACCTGGTTCGAATCTCTCAGAATAATATAATCTATGATTATATAATGCGGGAAGAAGGATTCGAACCTTCGCAAGCACTAAGCTATTACGGCCTAAACGTAACCCGTTTGACCACTCCGGCATTCCCGCATAAAAAAAGGTATATTTTAGTATATTTAAAGATATCACAGACTCAAAAAATTAACTAAAAAAGAGAATCAAAGCATACTAAATATTCCTTTTTGAAGTAAAAGAAAACAAGCAAGTAATAAAAATATTACTGGTACTGTTAAAAAAATACTTATTAATAAAATAAGCCCTGCATAAATATCAAAGAAACTTCCAATATCAAAATTAATTAATGCAGGAATTCCTTTTATAAAAAGAATCACCATTGCAATAAAAATTATTTCATTAGGAACTGGAACACGTGAACAAAGTATAAGTAAAAGAATTGCAATAATTATATCTAAAGCCCCAAGTACCTTAACAATCATATCTTTTTTAAATACAGTCTGCTTTTAAATTTAATCATAAAGCTCCTGTAGCTCAGCCTGGATAGAGCAGCGGGGTCCTAACCCGAAGGTCGTAGGTTCAACTCCTATCAGGAGCATTTAATTAATTAAGAATAACAAAGTTTATTAAACAAGTTTTTTCTATTTTATTATATGCACCGGTAGTATAATGGTTCGTATGTCTGGCTTCCAACCAGACGATCCGGGTTCGATTCCCGGCTGGTGCATTTTATATTCTTTTAAAAATTTTCAGCCGGGAAGTATTCACTTTAATTTGTGAAAATTAAAGTTGTCAAAAATCTTTGATTTTTTAATGCCTCTTTCCCACACACTTAATATTTAAATAATCTCTATAATTATATTAAATATGAAACTTAAAACAATTTTAATTATTGCAATAGTTTTTGTTGCTTTTTTGATTTTAATTGTTTTATTGTCTTCAAGTAATAATCCAAAAATTCCTTCTAATTTAACTCAACCTACAAATCCAGGAGAACCTCCTTTAATAATTCCAAATCAAACAAAACCCGATCAATCACAATCAAATCAAAATATTTCTTCTAATCAATCACTTCCTCAAAATAATTATACTTCAAATTATTCAACTCCCTCAAATAATTATTCTAATTTACCTGAAGAATATGATAATTGGAGTTCAATTCGAGCGAATGATATTGCAAATGTTCCAAGTGGATGGAGTCAACCAATAAGAGTAAGTATTAACACTGATAATTGGGAAGATGGGGCATATATAACCGGTGATGGAAATACATTATACTGGGCTTATTATCCTGGAGATTTATTAAATGATGCAATGGCAGGATCATTTAAAGGAAATGTTAATGAATATCAAAGCAATAAACCATTTACAACAAAAACTCTTTCAAGTATTTCAGACCCTCCCTGGTCAGTTGGAGGAGTAATGATTTCTGGAAGTGATATGTATTATATGTCAAATAAAGATACAGGGAATGGAAAACATACAACTCAAATTTATAAAAACAATGAGCGAATGTCTTTTAATAATCCTGATGAAAATCAAGATGACCCTCATTATTGTGCACTAAAAGATGAACTTTACTTTTGGAAAGATGATACAGGAGATAAAAATATTTATGTTTATTCAAATAATGAAGTAAAAAAACTTCCTTCTCCAATTAATAGTGGGCAATCAGATATGCAGCCGTTTTTAACAAATGACTGCCAGACAATGTATTTTACTTCTGATAGAAGCGGTTCAAATATTATCTATAAATCTTCAAGGTCTGGTGAAGATTGGAGTTCTCCACAAATAGTTATTTCAAGCAATGTAGCTGTCGGGGAACCAACCTTTACATCAGATGGTAAAACAATGTTCTTTGTGCAAATCTTCCACTCACCTGAAGGCAAGTATAATTCAGATATTATGTATACCGAAAAACTAAGTTAAGCATTCAAGGAATCTTTAAATACCCTTATTTTATAACTATAACATTATGGAATCCAAATTTAAGCACAATCTTAATGATTTTTTTAATAAAAATTATAAAATATTACTTTTAATTCCAATAATTATGCTCATAGCTTCATTTGTCTATATGGGTATGTTTTTTCAGCAAAATGGAGACATAATTAAAAAAGATATTACTCTAACAGGTGGAACTTCTATTCAAGTTAATTCAGACACAAATATAGATAATTTAAAACAAGCTTTAAGTAAAAATTTCACAGACTTTTCAATAAGAGAAGTTTCTGATATTACTACAGGAAAACAAGTTGCATTTATTATTGAAACTCGTGCATCTCAAGAAGAGATGATTCCATTTTTAGAAAACTATCTAGGATTTAAAATAGATTCAAGTAATAGTAGCATTGAGTTCACAGGTTCTTCTATAGGGCAGGATGTTTATATTCAATTAATTCTAGCAATATTTTTTGCATTTACTTTTATGGGTACTGTTGTTTTCTTTATTTTTTCAGATAAAACTAAACTTAAAATACTTTTAATTTGCATTTCACTTCTTGCCCCTTTCTTGTTTATTTTTGTTAAAGTTATTACCTTAAATCAAGCTTTTATTATTACTTTTATTGTTCTTGCTATAATTATGTATTGTTCAATTCGTTATAGTATTCCAGGATTTGCAGTTATTCTTTGTGGTTTCACAGATTTATTTATGACTCTTGTTGTTGTTAATTTATTGGGAATAGAAGTTTCTACAGCGGGAATTGTTGCATTCCTTATGTTAATCGGTTATAGTGTTGATACAGATATCCTTCTTACAACTCGTGTTTTAAAAAGAAAAGGAGATTCAATTAACCATCGTATTTTTGGTTCATTTAAAACTGGTATAACTATGACATTAACTTCAATCTCAGTTGTTATTATTGGACTTATAATCACTGCTTCATTTTCAGATACATTAAGACAGATTTTCACTATTTTATTTATTGGATTATGTTTTGATATATTTAACACTTGGATAACTAATGTTTTAATAATTAAATGGTATGCGGAAAAACATCAATTGTAAAATGATAAAATTAACTTGGAGAATTTGGGTATTAATCTTTTTGCTAATTGCATCTCTTTTAACAATTTTTAGTTTTCCTCCTTTATTTCTTTCACACGGAGTTATAGTTAAAAGTGTAGAAGCAAATTCAAGTTCTTTTAATGCAGGGCTAAGGCAAGGAGATATAATTACTTCAGTAAATAATCAGCAAATAACTAATTTTCAAGATTATTCAAATGTAATTACTTCAATATTTAATAAAACAAATGAATCTACAAAATTAGTTGTTATAACTACTAAAAATACTTTTTCATTTTTCACAGATTCTATTCCCCAAATAATTGTTTCAAATATTCCTAAAACTCAATTAAAAACCGGACTTGACCTTCAAGGAGGGGCAAGAGCATTAGTAAAACCTGAAAAAAGTTTAAGTTCTAAGGAAATGCAGGATTTGATTGCTATTAGTAATGAAAGATTTAATGTTTATGGAATAAGTGATGTAAGTATTAAACAAGTAAGCGATTTAGCTGGAAATAATTTTATGCTTGTTGAAATTGCAGGAGCAACTCCAAAAGATTTAGATGATTTAATTTCTCAACAAGGAAAGTTCGAAGCGAAAATTGGAAATGAAACTGTTTTTGTTGGTGGAAATAATGATGTTACTTATGTTTGTAGAAATGATGCAAAATGTGCAGGTTTAGAATCTTGCGGAGCATCTTCAGCTGGAGAAACTTGTAGTTATAGATTTGTAATTCATTTAAGTGAAGCTGCAGCAAAAAGACATGCAGAAATAACAAGCAAATTACACATAAACACAAGTACTTCAGGAGGAAGATATCTTGACAAGCAAATTGATTTTTATGTTGATGATAAGCTAACAACTTCTTTATTAATTGATGAAAGTTTGAAAGGACAGACAACAACGGAAATTCAAATACAAGGAAGTGGTTCTGGCATTGATAGAAATGCAGCAATTAAAGATGCTGAAGAATCAATGAAAAAAATGCAGACAATTCTTATCACAGGAAGTTTGCCATATAAATTAGAGATTGTTAAATTAGATACAATTTCTCCCTCTCTTGGACAAAAATTTAACTCCCTTATTCTTCTTACCGGACTTATAGGGCTTTGCGCAGTTGCAATAATTGTATTAGTAAGATATAGAAATTTTAAAGCATCACTTGCTTTATTATTTACTAGTTTCTCTGAAATTATTATTATCTTAGGAGTAGCTGCTTTAATAAAATGGAATCTTGACCTTCCTTCAATTGTAGGTATTCTTGTTACAATTGGTACTGGTGTTGACCAGCAAATAATTATACTTGATGAATCAAAATCAAAGAAAATTGAAAGCTTAAGAGAGAAATTAAAAAATGCTTTATTTATAATTGTCTCTGTATTTTTTGTAAGTTTTGTTTCACTATTGCCTCTTTTTTGGGTAGGTGCAGGATTATTCCAAGGATTTGCAGCTACAACTTTAATTGGTTTAGTTATTGGAGTATTAATCTCAAGACCTGCTTTCGCAGATATACTTAAGATAATTGATTCAAAAAATGCTTCCTAAATTTCATATTTTATTTGGTTTAATTTTTTCAGGAATTGTCTTATTTATTTTTCCCCAAATTCAATTAAGCGGATTTTTAATAATTTGGGCATCATCTGTTCTAATTGATATTGATCATTATCTTTATTATGTGTATAGAAAGAAAGACTGGAATTTAAATAATTCTTTCAACTGGTTTATTGATTTATCTAAAAAATATAATAAATTAAGTATTGAACAAAGAGAAAAAGTTTATTTTGGGTTTTACTTTCTTCATGGAGCTGAAGCAATATTGATCCTATTAATATTCATATACTTTTTTCAGAATATTATTTTAATATATATCTTAATTGGCTTTCTTTTCCACCAGTTATTAGATTTAATTGACCTTTATATTAAAAAAATGAAATCATACAAGTTAGTTTCATTTTTATATTCAATACATAAGAAAAAAGGAAAAAAATACATTGAAGAGATTAATTGATTTTTAGGAGAATCTTTTATTATCTGGTAAATACCCTATATTGGTTTATGCTTCGCAAAACATCCCTGATTTTTTATCAGCTAGATTATAGATTAATTAATTATTATAATTTAAATTACATAATAATTTTAGATTTAACATTTCCAGAGGAATATAATTTATTGTAAAGCAAGCATTTAGAGCCGAGCGTAGCGAGGCGATATTTAAAGGAATAAGTTTTATTTTACTTTTTTATTCCCATTAAACAACCCCTTAATCCGGACATCATAAAACAATTGGATAATTGTTTTAAATACACTTATTATGTTTTTAAGTCTAAATATGGAGGTTTTTTTAGTTGGTTTTATAGTAACTCCAACTTCCTCATAGGAATATCCCTTTTTTATCAGTTTAACTAAAATCTCTGCACTATATGCAAAACCATAGGTTGTAACATTAATGTCCTTTAATATTTTTGTTCGGTATACCATGTTTCCATTATAATATTTTAGTTTTAACCCAAATAAAAAATTCATAAACCAAACATAAGCACTTGAAATTATATTTCTATGCAGTTGCCTAACCTCAAGATTAGTTGTATAAGGGATTATAATATCTGCTTCTCCTATTTTATTTAATGCTCTTTCAAAACCCTCTTTTGAGTTTTCATTATCTCCTGGAAAAAATGTAAAATATTCTTTAGAAGCCATTTTCATACCTGCTTGATAATTATAACCTAATCCTTTATTTATAGGATTATGTATAACTTTAATTTTATTATTTTTAGAAGCGAGTCTATCTACTATTTCTCCGGTTTTATCTTTACTACAGTCATTAAATATTAATATCTCGTAATCTCTGAATTTATCATGGACAATTGACACTACAGTTTCTACAGCATCTTTAATATTTTTTTCTTCATTATATGCAGGAATAACTATTGTTAATGTTTTCCTATGGTTCTTTAATTTCATCTTGAATAATTTCTTTAACTCGATTATCTGATTTTCTTTGATTATAATATTCAAATAATATAAATCCAATTGTAACAAAACTTAAGACTATTTCTAAGTAAAATATTAGCCAGGCAAATTTATTTAATGCTCTTTCAAATAAACTATCTGGATTATATATAAAATTTCTAAAAGTAGTATCTCTTTTATTTTTATATTCAAGAGGATACATAAAGTAAGAATATTGTTCTTTAATTTGTTCAGCAATACTTAAGTCAACTTCCATGTCAAATCTATATACTTTAAACTTTTCTTTTAATTTTGGCTTGCTTATTATTGGGAAATAATAAACATTTTCCGGTTTGTCATATGCAGTAAAAACCAAAGGCATTTCACTTGTATTAATATGACTAAAGAATGCTTCTTCTGACTGATTAAGTTCACTATTCACTGCCCATCCACAGCTATCTATAGCACATTCAACAACATAAACCGGAACATTTACCCTATTAGTAGATTGCTGATTAAAATTCATAAATTGTTGAAGATTAGATAAAGGAATGTAATATCTGTCATTAAACATCCAGCCAGCAATTTGATTAAAAACCCTATCATCATAAATAATCAATGACTGTTCAGGGATATTTGCAGCTTTATAATCCATAATTTGTGCTTCTGGATTTTTTGAATAAAATGTTTCACCAAAAAAAGGCATAGCCATTAAAACAACAAATTCAAATATAACTAATAGTGCAAACAGAATATATAAGTTCTTTTTTACAAAGCTATCAAAACGATATTTGCTATTAAAATTTTCATATAAACTATATAAAAGATAGGCAGTTACTGGAATTGAAAATGCAATAAACTGAATAAAGTGTTTTGTAAGGTAATTTGTATCAATTAAAACAAAAAAAGGTATTATCAAGTAAAGAAGGAAAAATATTAAGTATTCTTTAGCAAATTCATCTTTTTTTCTTTTTAAAAACATAAATATAAGTCCTATAACTGCTAAAATACACAATATCGGCCCATTATACCATAAAGAATATGTCAATCCAAGATATAACTCAGAATTATTTGTAACATTTTCCTCAGGCGTACTGTCAATAAATATTCGTTCTAGAGAAAAACCTGGCTTATTTAACTCTCCTCCAGCAACCCATCCATAAAGCTCATTTATCTTACTATTATCTAAACCTTTAAAAAATTTAATAAAGAAGAATGTAGGAACCTGATTATGGTGATAATTTGAATAATTATATACTAATACTGGAGTTACCATAATAAGAATTATAGCTAAAATTCCTGCAAGTAATTTCCAGTTTTTCTTTATATTAAATTTACCTTTATGGTGATAATAATAGATCATTCCTACATATGCAAGGAATGTAAGAGGAGTATAAGCCTTCCACATACAAGCTAAACCAAATAATACTCCAGACAATAAAATGTAAATCTTTGAATTTGTCTTAAGCCCTTTAATTAGGCAATAGAAAACACATACAATAAAGAAAATAACTGATATGTCATGTTCATCTGCTGCATTAAATATAAATGTAGGTGCAAAAGCATAGATAATCGAAGATATTAATGCTATTTTATTATTGCCTGAAAATTCTTTTACAAATAAATAAATTGCAATTATAGTAAGAGTTCCAAATAAAACAGCTGAAAATCTAGAAGAAAATTGACTTATCCCAAAAATATTATAAAAAATATTTGTTGTTGCATACCATAAAAAAGTAGACTGATCCCAAGTAACTAACAATCCAGAATTAAGGAAATTTATCGCATTTAGGACAAAGTGAGGCGGGTCCCCATAAACTGTTCTATTATTTGCATTGATAACTCTCAAAACAAATCCAAAAAAAACTGTTAGTAGCAAAATTGCCTCTACTTTTTTCTCTTTTAAATAGTTCATTTATTCCTCAATATTATTGCAACTTTTAATTTACTTTTAAACTTTACCTTCTAAGTCATATAAGTCTCTTCTTTCAATTAATATCATAGGCATTTCAAATCTTCGTGCTTCTCCATATAAATTTAATATATCTTCAACATTCTTTAAATCAACTACTGGAAAAGTTACCATAGTCTTTAATTGCTCACTAAAATCCTGAATATGCTGTAATCCTGGGTATAATGGTTTTTGCGCTCCAACAACTGCCCTTATTAGAACCGGGGTTTTATATTCTCTTTCCGATAATGTGTATATTTTATCAATATGATTTACAATTCCATCTAATGCATTTAAAATAAAATCATGTCTTTCAATATAAACAACTGGCTTAAACCCTTCAAGCGATAAACCAGTTGCAAGCCCAACCATTAAATTTTCAGCAAGCGGGGTTTCAATGCATTTTTCCTTAGGAATATCTTTTAATGTTCCATAAGCTCGTGAACCATGCAGTACATTATAACCTAAAAATTTTACTTTTTCATCTTGTGCTAATTTTTTCATGCATTGACATATTGCTTCTTTATATTTCATTAGAACGAATTCCCTCCAACTCCACCATCACTTTTAATTTTTTTATCCTTAGAAAAATCAACTATTTTTCCAGTTCCAACATGTGGATATGTTGCATTGTATTCATATCTTAGAACACAATTTGGCCATTTCATTTCCGAGCTTCCATATCTTTCTTTTTTAGTTGTTTCAACTGACCTATCATTATCTTCAATAATAAATGTGCATGGGAGGCTAAAACCATCAACATATCTAACAGCTTCGTAAAAATGTCCTTCATCTTCTGCACCATCTCCAACAAAACACCAAACTTTATTTTTACTTTGCTTATATTTTAAAGCCAAAGCAACACCTGCGGCAATAGCAGGAGTTCCTGCAACAATTGCAGAACTTAAAAAATTCTTTTCTTTATCAAAAATATGCATACTATGTCCGCTTATTATTTTTCTTTCTAAATCTTTTTCATTTCCTCCTGCAAGAAGATAGTGATAATGATTTCTATGTGTTGAAAATACATAATCTCCTTGTTTAATTTCTTTAAATATTTTAATTAATTGTTCTTCATTGCCTCCAGAAAGATGAACAGGATATTTTATTTTCGCATCTTCCCATAAATCTGCAATTCTTTTTTCAAAATCTATAAGTTGTTGTTTATTCATTTTAAATAAAATTTATATGCATTGGAGGTTTTTTTCCACTAACATTTGCTAAATCAATTCCTCCTTCAACTAAATCATATAAAGCTTCATTTACTTTATCTTGTAAACATAAAGTTGCACACTGTTTTCTTGCATCAAAATCCTGAGAACATAAACTTTTCATAACTTCATTATATCTTTTACTTTCCCAAATATCTTTGAATCTTTGTTTTTTAAGATCTCCAATATGATATTGTTCATACCTTTTATGAAAAAACGGTCCACAAGGTGCAACAATTCCACTTCCAGAAATCTGCATAATAAAACCTGGCCCAAAACATTGTGAATATTTTCTATCTCTTCCAGTTGATAATTTTGACCATTTTGCCTGAACAGAATAATCTTTTGTAGATAATGCCTCTGCAGTTTTTAATAATTTTTGAGCTACATCTCTTTTATACCATTCATAATCAACACCCAAATGCCCACTTTCATCATCACTACAATGTTTTATTACTGTATAATCAACTCCAAGTTCTTTTCCAAGCAAAGCAAGAGGTATTACTTGGTCAGCATATTCTGGAAGCAAAACCATTTGCAATCCAATTGTAATATCTGAATTTAATTCCTTTTTTAATTTTACAGCATATTCAATACGGTCAATTACTCTATAATAATTAATTTTTTCAGTTCCCATTATTTGCGCATATGCTTCTGGTTCACCAGCATCAAAATTAAATCTTAAGTAAGTTAATGAGTTTACAATTTCAGGAAGTTCTTCTTTTTTTAATTTTAATCCATTTGTCCCACATGCCATATCAATATTATTTTCTTTTGCCTTTCTGATAAACTTCAAAAAGTCAGGATTTTCAGTGCTTTCTCCATCACTTACTAAACTAATTGCTTTTACTCCCTCTCCTTTTTTATGTCCAATTTCAACACAATCATCAAGAAATTGTTCATAAGTTTCCCATTTTACTGGTGCAGAAGGATATTGCTGAAGTTTTGCATAACAAAATATGCAATTATATGTGCACTTTTGAGTCAAGGCCATATCAATGGTTATTGGAGCAATTTTTTCACCTTTTAACCATGCATCTACTCTGTCTTTATGATATGCTAATTTAGTTGTATCTAAATGGAATTTTGCCCTTGGATTAATCTGATAATCAACTAATCCTTTTTCTTCAACATCTTTTATCTGTTCATTAACAATTTTTTCAATTTCTTTTTGATTCCTTTCAAATATTTCAAAATCCATGCTCATAACTTTAGACAAAATAAGCCATTTAAATAATTTGTTATAGTCGATTTTTCAGTATGTTAGGAAATCTACACATCTAAAATTATTGTTTGATTGAAATTGATATAAACTAATTAATCTATGTTTAAACTTATAAAAAATTAGGAAGGTTTTACGAAGTATAAACCAATATGGTGCATTTATTAAAAAAGAGAGTAATTTTCGCAAAGCGAAAATTGATATTGAGATTATTAGGAAATGTTACGTCTAAACTTTTAATCTAATCAATCTATATGTAATCATCATAAAAATCATAGGATACATTTAATTAACTTTTACTTTCCAGATATATTCTTCTACTTCATAAGCGTATTAATAAACTTGTAAACTTTGTCTGGCTCAACAGACTCTTTATTACCAATATAATTAACAGCAATTGCTCCTGCAACATTTCCAATAAACCCTGCAAGCTCCATAGAATTGCCATTTGCAATATAAGGCGAAGTTACAGAAAAATAAGCATCTCCAGCCCCAATTGTATCAACAACACTTCCACTTGAAAATACCGGAATTTCACTAAAACCTTCTTTGGCAGAATAAGCAAGTGAACCCTTATGCCCTTGGGTAATTATTACATTTTTATAATCTCTTTCACTAATTAATTTTTCAATTAAACTTCTAATTGGCGCATTTTTTTCATGCATAGCTAATCTTACTTCAGGTTCATCAATGCAAATATAATCTGCTCTTGGATATTTAGTTATCATATTAAATCCATTATTAGATTCATTTGTTTGAGTTGAAACAGCTAAAAATTTACTTTTTTCACTTAAACAATCAATCATTTTATTTCCAATAAACCCGTGCCCAAAATCAGAAACAATTACTGCATCATATTCTGGAAGCATTTGATTTAAATGATTTACAACATTTTCCTCTAATTCATTATTTAATTGATTTTCATCAACTACACAAACTTCAAATAATTTTCTTAAAAATGGTTTTTCAACATACCTTCTTTTTATTGTTGTAGGAGCATCTTTTCTATAAAAAAAAGTTGGAGAAATATTTGATTTTAAATGTTCTCGTATAAATCTCTCTTGCTTTTCCCAATCATTTTCTCCTAAACAAGTTACTAAATCAATATTTTTGCAAAAACCTGCCACATGATTTGCAGATGCCAGAGTTGCTCCTGCAAATGTTTCTTCACCTATGTATTTTACAGCAAGCATAGTTTCTTTTGGAGGTCTTTCTAATGGTTGAACATAATGATATTCATCAATTATTGTATCCCCAATAACTAAAACTTTTAATTTCCCTAGGTCTTTTAAACTTTTTATAATCTCTTTTGAAGAATGTTGAGAACTTAGTTTTTTAAGATATTCTCTGGTTTCTTTAGGATATAAATCTGAATGTGCATTAATAATTTTACTTGAACTAAAAGTTATTTCATCTGTATAGAAAATTCTTCCACCAACTTTTTCAATTGCTTCAATTTCTTTTTGAATTTTTCCAGTAGCATCATTGCCTCCTTTAAATTCACTTCCTTTAACATAAACATCTGGTTTTAATGATTCTATTAAACCAACTGCTGTTGAAACATTATTTATAGCAACTAAATCAACACATTCCAGCGAAGCCAGAGTTTCTGCCCTTATATTATGAGTATAATACGGCCTATCTGGCCCTTTATCAACATATTTATCTTCTGTAACTGTAACAACTAAAACATCTCCTTCTCTTTTCGCAGCTTGCAGAGATTTAATATGTCCGGGATGCATCATATCAAAAACTCCGTGGCAATGAACAATTCTTTTCCCCTGTTCTTTTAACCCACCAACTATCTGCTCTAATTCTCCAAGTGATTTAATTTTTCCAGTCATTTTAAATAAAATTTTTATGAGGCAAATCTTCTGTTATATCAATATCTCCTAATTTAATTTCTCCATTTACAACTTTCCATAAACTATTATTAACATGATTCATTCTACAATTTCTTCTACATTCTCCAATATCTAAAACTCTATTAACATAATCCATATTTTCCATTCTCTTCTCTCCCAGCCATATTTCTTTAAATGAATTTTCATTTATATTTCTATAACAGAATTTTTTATCTCCAAGATAAGCACTGCACCCATAAACATCACCATTTGCCATAATATATGCCCAAAAATGCGGAGTAGACAGACATTTTGGATATTCTGGCTTATCTTTTTTTAATTCATTCATTGTTTTCTTTCTAAATATTGTTTCAAAATTTTTTGAATTAAGTTCTTTAAGCTCGTCATCTATTTCCATATATTTATCATAAGAAATATTTTCATATATATGTGTCTCACTTTTTTTATGCTGTGAATAAGGTTTTATTACTGCATAATCCAGCCCAATGTCTTTTGCTCTTTTTGCGAAAATTATTGCTTCATCAGCATTTTCAGGAAGCAAAAGCATTTGAGCACCAAAGGTATGTTCAACAGGATTTAAACTATATTTTTGTCTTATTTTAATTGCATTTTCAAGATTTCTCCAAACAAATTCAAATGCTTCTTCTCTTGTTCCATGAACTTTTGCATAAGTTTCTGCTTTTCCTGCATCAATACTTGCTTTTATCCACGTAACATTAACAATAGACTCTTCTACAAATTTTTCAGTTAAAGGAGTTGCATTAGTTGTAATAGAAACATCAATTCCAGAATTTTTTGTATTACTTATAATCCTTGAAAGTCCTTTATGTAACAAAGGTTCACCCTCTCCTGCATACATAATACTTCTAATTCCCAGTTCCCCCATTTCACTAAGTCTTTCACCAAGAATATGTTCATCTAAACTTTCAGTTTTATAACCCAGATAATCTACTGCGCAAAACTTGCATTTATGATTACACCCGCCAAAGGGAGTTACCTCCATATATATGGGATAAACTTTTTTACTTCCTTCAAGCCATTCTTCTATTCTATCTTTATGGTAAAAAATCTTCTCACCATCAATTTTAAACTTATCTTCACCCATGTTGCCTCTAATTTCTTGATTTTTTGCATATATTTAAAGTTAATTATAATACAGTTATGTCTGCTTTTTTTAATTCATATAATTTAAATATGCCCCTAGTTATTTTAATATATGAAAAATTCAAAATCAGAAGAAAAGGTTAATGCAGGGCTTAGACTGCTTTTTAAGACATCTTTAGTTGTTTTAATAGGAATTATTTTATCAAAAGTTTTAGCTTATACTTATAGAATAATTATTGCAAAATATTTTGGCCCAGAAATATATGGGCTTTATTCACTTGCAATAATGGTTCTTGGCTTATTTCTTTCTATTTTTGCTCTTGGCCTGCCAGACGGAATTTTAAGATTTGTTTCTCTTTATCGTGGAAAAAATGAAACAGAGAAGATAAGATACATTTTAAGGTTCTCTGAAAAAATTTCAATAATTTTAGGTTTTATTGCAACATTTATACTATTTTTTTCATCAGGGTTTATTGCAAATACTATCTTTCATAATTCTAATTTAGAAATATTTCTCCAGTTTTTCAGCTTTTTAATTCCAATAAGCATGCTGACTAATATTTATCTTCCAACAATCCGAGCATATGAAAAAATATCTGCATATTCCTTTATATTTAATATATTACAAAATGTTGTTAAAGTCGTTGCTCTTATTCTTCTTATCTTATTAGGATTTGCCTCAAAATCAGTTATCTTTTCTCATATTATCGGAATATTAATTATTCTTATTGCAGCTTACTTATTCTGTAGAGTTAAACTTCCAGAGATATTTGGCAAATCTACTCTTAAAGAAAAACAAGCTGTTAAAATGGAATTTTTTAAATATTCCTTACCTGCAATGTCTTCAGCAATTGTTCTGCTTATTTTCTATTGGATTGATTCTTTTTCTATTGGTTATTTCATGACTGCTAAAGATGTAGGATTTTATAATGCAGCTGTACCCATTGCAATGTTGCTTTATTTTGCTCCCGAATTATTTATGCAGCTTTTATTTCCAATGATTACTCGCGAATATTCACTTAAAAATTTTAAATTAATTAAAGAATTAAGCAAACAGATTAATAAATGGATACTTATAATTAATGTGCCAATATTTATTATTATGTTCTTCTTCCCAGGAACAATTATTAATTTCCTTTTTGGTTCTCAATATCTTGTAGCAGAAAATTCTTTAAGATTCCTTTCTTTAGGTACATTTATTTATTCACTGGCAATAGTTTCTAACAATCTTGTATCTATGGCTGGCAAATCAAATTATATTTTAATAAATACTCTTATTACTTCAATATTTAATTTAATACTTAATTTCATCTTAGTGCCAAAATACGGCATTGTTGGAGCAGCATTTGCGACAATGGTATCATTTATTTTATTTACATTATTATTTATGATTCAGTCTTATTATTTTATAGGGATTTTCCCGCTAAGGAGAAAGATGTTAAATATAATATTAACAGCATTCCTATCTGGAACATTTTTATTTTTTATCAAATCAAACATAGAAATTACTCTTTTTAATCTAGTAATTATAGGAATAATTTATATGGCCATTTATATACTCCTTATTTTAGCTACAAAATGCTTAGATAAAAATGATTTAATGATATTTGATTCAGTGAAGAGTAAGATTAAAGGCTTTATACAGCCAGAAGTTTTATCTGACTAAAAATTCAGAATTTCTATTTATTTTTTAAGTACCAATCAATTGTTTCTTTTAATCCTTCATCAAAACCAATTTTAGCTCTAAATCCAAATTCTTCTTCTGCTTTTGAAATATCAAGACATCTTCTTAATTCTCCTTCAGGTTTTGTAATGTCCCAGTTAACCTGTCCGGGGTAATCTGTAAAACTAATTATTTTTTCAGAAAGTTCTTTCATAGTTATTTCCATTCCAGAGCCGATATTTATTGGATTTGGTTTATCATATTTTTCCATTGCAAGAACTATTGCTTCTGCAGCATCTTCAACATATATGAACTCCCGTGAAGCTTTGCCAGTTCCCCACATTACTATTTCTTCTTTTCGGCTTTCTTTTGCATCAATAATTTTTTTTATTGTTGCAGGAATAACATGCGAATTCTTAGGATTAAAATTATCTCCTGGCCCATATAAATTAACCATTAATAAATGAATTGCATTAAATCCATATTGTTTTCTATATGCTTCTGATTGAACCATCATCATCTTTTTTGCAAGTCCATATGGGGCATTTGTTTCTTCTGGCTTATCTTTCCATAAATTTTCTTCTTTAAATGGGACTGGAGTGTTTTTAGGATATGCACATACACTTCCAATACCCAAGAATTTTTCCACATTATTGAGTCGCGAATATTCTTGGATAAGCACATTCATCATAATATTTTCATAAAAAGCAGTTCCTGGATTATTTTTATTATAATCAATACCTCCAACTCTTGCAGCAAGATGTACAGTTTTATTAAAAGGCCCATTTTCTTCAAACATTTTTCTAACAGGTTCTTCATGCACTAAATTATATTCTTCAATTTTTGGCGCATAAACATTATATCCTTTTCCTACAAGGTTTTTAACAACTTTTTTCCCTAAAAATCCATCTCCTCCAGTAACTAATATTCTTTCTAAACTATTTCCCATTGTTAAAGAATTCTTCAAATTTAGATATAATATAATCTAGTTCTTTAGTTGTTAGCTTTTGATGACACCCAATGTAAAAACCATAATTATTAATCCATTTTGTTACTGGGAATTTATCTTCAATGTCTTTACCATATAGCTCTTGATAAACAGGCTGATTTATCAAAGGAACCATCTCCCTTGTTTCAATATTATTATTTTCAAGGAAAAATGTCAATTCTTCTTTACTTATTCCTGCACTTTCTTTAATTACAATAGGAAACATCATATAAGCATGTTCTCTATCTTCTGACTTTAATGGAAGTTGTATTTTATCTTCAAATTTGTTTAATTTTGAAATCAAATATTCTGCATTTTGTTTTCTCTTTCCTAATATTTCGTCTGCTCTTTCAAGCTGTGCAAGCCCTAAAGCTCCTTCCATCTCCGTAATTCTTGAACTATATCCTGTTCTTATAAATTTAAATCTTTTTTGAATAATTTCTTTTAATTCATTTTCACTTTTGCCTTTATCATCATCCATTGAAATATAAATTCCATCTCTTCCATGATTTGCAATACTTCTCATAATTTCTGCATATTTTGCATTATTTGTTACCATTAATCCTCCAACACCTGTTACAATTAAATGTGCAACATATGTTGAAAAACAAGCAATATCTCCAAATGAACCAACACTTTTTCCTTTATATTTAACAAGCATTGTTTCACAAGAATCTTCAATAATCTTTAGATTATGTTTTTTTGCAATTTCAATAATTGGATCCATATCTGCAGGTTGCCCAAACAAATTCACAACCATTATTGCACGGGTTTTTTCAGTTATCTTTTCTTCTATTTTTTCAGGATGCATATTATATGTTTTTTCATCTATATCAACAAAAACCGGCTTCATATTGTTTTGAAGAATAATATTTGCAGTGGCTACAAATGTTAATGCCGGGCAAATAACTTCTTCATTATCTTTCCAATTTTCAACTTCCTTCAGACAATTTAATGCAATTCTTAGAGCATCTGTACCACTATTTACTGCAATTGCAAATTTTGAATCATGTTTTTCTGCAAATTTCTTTTCAAATTCTTTTAAAAAAGGCCCATAAGAAAGGCGCTCAGAATCTAATACTTTATTTACATATTTTTTCTCTAAATCACTAATATCTGCACAACCAACACCTATCTGATTTTCTATTTTATTGGTCATTTTAAATTTTTTTTTTCTTCATTCAAATCATGTTCTGCCATTAATCCTACCAGTTGACTGAACTTAATTTTAGGCTCCCATCCAAGAATATTTTTTGCTTTAGAATAATCTCCTATTAAAAGTTGAACTTCTGCAGGCCTGAAATATCTTGGATCTATTTCAATAATTGTTTCCCCGGTTTTTTTATCAATTCCTTTTTCATCAACTCCGATTCCAGTCCAAATAATTTCCATATCCAATGTTTTTGCAGTTTCTTCCACAAATTCTTTGACAGTATGGGTTTCATTTGTTGCAATTACATAATCTCCAGGATTTTCTTGCTGTAACATTCTCCACATTGCTTCAACATAATCTCTTGCATGTCCCCAGTCTCTTCTTGCTTCTAAATTTCCAAGATATAATTTTTTATCTAATCCTAATTTTATTCTTGCTAAACCCTTAGTTATTTTCTTAGTTACAAAGGTTCCCCCTCTTCGTTCTGATTCATGATTAAATAAAATTCCATTAGAAGCATGGATTCCATAACTTTCTCTATAATTTCTTGTTATCCAATATCCAAACACCTTTGCGCATCCATACGGGCTTCTTGGATGAAAAGGAGTATTTTCTGTCTGAGGTATTGTTTTTACATCTCCAAACATTTCACTTGATGATGCTTGATAAAACTTAGTTTTTGGGCTAAAATTTTTTATTGCTTCAAGAACTCTTAATGTTCCTAAACCTGTTGTATCAACAGTGTATTCTGGAATATCAAAACTAACTCTAACATGGCTTTGCGCACCAAGGTTATAAACTTCATCAGGCATTATTTTTCTGATTATATCATTAACTGAACTTGAATCTGTAAGATCTCCATAAATCATATGCAGATGATTGTTTGTTTCATGAATTTCTTTGAAAAGATGATCTAATCTGCCTGTATTAAATGAGCTACTTCTTCTTATAATACCATAAACTTCATATCCTTTTTCTAAAAGCAATTCTGCAAGATAACTTCCATCTTGTCCTGTAATTCCGGTTATAAGAGCCTTCTTTTTTTCCTCTCCCATAACACCATTATTTTCCTCCCATATAAAAGCTTTTCTCTACTATTTTGCTATATAATTTTTAGAATATACTATATATTCTTATACCTTTGTAAGATAACATAAATATTTAAAAGTCATTTCAAGGTTTAAATTAGATGAAATTTGAATTAATAATACCTCCAAATCCTTATCTTGGAGATGATAAACGTAATCCTCCTTTAGGTTTATTATATATTGCATCAAAAGTTGAAAGAGATGGAACTAAAGTTAGAGTTTCTGATTTAAGAGGCAAAGATTTAGGAGAACTTGAAAATATTATTGGAAATGCAGATGTTTATGGTATAACTGCTTCAACTCCAGATTATCTAACTGCAAAAGAAATTGCATTTAAAATAAAATCAAAAAATTATAAATCAAAAATAATTATTGGAGGAATTCATGCAACGTCTGTTCCAAATGAAATTGATAAAATTTTTGATAAAGTAGTAATAGGAGAAGGAGAGCAAATAATTTCAAAAATTCTAAAAGATATTAATAAAGGAGATAAAACTCGTTTTTATCAAGACTCTCCAATTGAAAATTTAGACGAAATTCCTTTTCCAGCATATCATTTAATTCCTTTTGAATCTGCATTTAGTAAAAATGCATTTGAGGTTGGAGGAGAACCTGCTGCAGCAGTAATTACTTCAAGAGGTTGTCCATATTCCTGTTCATTTTGTGCAAGCAGAAAAATGTGGCCAGGAAAAGTTCGATTTAGAAGCACTAGCAATGTAATTAATGAAGTTAATTGGCTAAAAAAGGATTATGGAATTAAAAATTTTAGATTTCAAGATGATACAATGACTTTTGATTATAAAAAAATAAAGTCTTTATGTGAAGAATTAGCTCCTCTGGAAATAAAATGGCGTGCAGCAACTCGTGTTGATAAAATTTCACTAGAAGTTCTTAAGTCAATGAAAAATTCTGGATGTGAAGAAATTGCATTTGGAGTTGAATCTTTATGTCAGGATGCTTTAGATAAAGTAGGTAAAAGAGTAGAAGTTTCTGATTTTTACAAAGCAATGAATATATCGAAAGAAGCTGGTCTTAAAACTCGTCTTTATTTTATTATTGGGCTTCCAGGAGAAGCTCCTGGTTTTGCAGATAGATTAATTAAATTTACACAAGAAACAAATCCAGATGGAATTGATGTTTCAACTCTTGTTCCCTATCCTGGTTCAGATATTTATCATCATCCTGAAAAATACGGAATTGTTATTAAACCTGAGAACTTTAGCAAATATAATATGACTCTTGGTATGAAAGAAGGAGAAATTGACCGCCCATTTACTTTTATACATGATATTCTTTCAGAAAATGAACTTAAATATGAAAGAAAAATAGCTTTAGAATATGTTAAATCTCGCAAAATGGTACTTAATTTCTAAAATGCAGACAAAAAAAGTTTATTTCAGTGGTTTTCCTTATCATACTTATGTTAAAATTGTTTTAGCTAATCCTCCTGCAGGCTATGAATTTATTGTGCAAAATCCTGAAAAGGATAATAATCTATTAACAAATTTAAAAAAAAATAAGTTGTTTATTTTTGCATATCATAATGTTATTAAAAGATTATTTAATGTTTTTTCTTTATTAAACAGATTTTATAATAAAAAGTCTCCAGACAATATTGATTTAATATTTGGGAGACTAACATTTGAAAATAAACCTTTAGTAATGGAAATATTAGATTCTCCTTTTTCTATGTCTGGGCATGATTATGATGTTTTTGTAAAAAACCTTCCAAAATTAAAAATTGGATTAGAATCAAATTATTGTAAAAAAATAATTGTGCATACAGAAGATTGCAAAAAGCTTTTTGAGAGATATTTTTCTAAAAAGGTAATTGATAAAATCACTGTTTTAAGTCCTGCAATTAATTCAATTAAATTAAATAAACGAAATTATAATCATAAAGAATTTACAATGCTTTTCATGGGTTCAATTAATAATCCTGAAGATTTTTACATTAAAGGTGGAAATTTAGTTCTTGAAACATTTTCTATTTTAAGTAAAAAATTCCCTCAAGCAAGACTAATAATGAAATGTAAAACTCCAATTGAGTCTAAAAATAAATATAAGTCTGATAAAATAAAGTTTATTGAATCAAATCTTTCGGAAGAACAAGTTGAAGAGCTTTATATGAAATCAGATATTTTATTTATGCCAGGAGATTTGTATTTTTTAATGGCTTTTCTTGAAGCTTTAGCTCACGGGCTTCCAATTGTTGCTCTTAATAATTACGGCACTTCTGATTTTATTTTAAATGGTAAAAACGGATTTACTATAAAACCTTCTTCAAAAGTCCCCTATAATTCTCCTGCTTATCCTTCATCAATTGTTAGAGAAGGAGCATTTCTCAAAGACAGTTTAAATCCAGATTTAGAAGTTGCTAAAACTCTTGCAGATAAAATTTCACTTTTAATTAATAATCCTAAAATTCTTAAAAAAATGTCTCAAAAAAGTCTTCAGCTTTCAAAAACCAAGTTTTCTCTTGATAGTCGTGTTAAAGAACTTAAGGATATATTTGATGAAGCATTGAAATAATATTTATAAACTAAATCAGGCAGGTTAATTTATGAGAATTGATTTTATAGGAGTTGGTTTTGGCAGAAGCGGTTCAAGATGGCTTAATACATGCATATCTGAACATCCTAAGATTTCTATACCTGAACTTAGCAAAGAACTTGAAATTAATTATTTTCCAGAAGAATATCTTTCAACAGGTATAAAAAATTACTATAAATTCTTCAAAGACTGTGATTTCAATAAGGTTGTTGGGGAGTTAAGCACAACTCCGATTATGCATAAAAATACTGCAAAAATTTTAAAAGAGCTTTTTCCAGAGGTAAAAATTATAATCTATCAAAGAGATGAAGATAAACGATTTTTATCACAAGAAAAAATTAACAAGCAAGTTGAATTAACAAATGAACCTGCTGAAAGAATTAATCAAGAAGAATATATCACTCCATTCAAAGAGCATTTTGGAAAAAATTTATTAGTATTTAATATGGAGAATCCTGATAAAGAAGGTGAACTTAACAAGCTCTTTGAATTCTTAGGTATTGAGAAATTTAAATGTCCTTCAACTTATGAAAAATTAAATGTAGGTTGTCAGACATGCACTCATCCAAAAACTAGAAAATTGATAAATTTAATTAAACCAATTGCTAGAAAAAATAAGAAACTGTACTTTTTCTTAAAAAGAAAGCTTAGGTTAGATATCTATTTTCAAAGATTTAATACTGCAATATAAACTAATAAAATGAACAAAATAAAAATAATTGCTACAATTGGTCCAGAATCAAATAATCCAGATACGTTGTCTAAACTTAAAGACAGAGGAGCCAGCTTTTTTAGAATTAATTTATCACATACTGAAGAAGATGAAATTGAAAAGAGAATATTGGATATTAAGAGCTATGGGATTCCAATTATTTTAGATACAGAAGGCTCTCAAGTTCGTTCTGGAAATACCCAAGAAATTGAGTTTATTGAAGGAGATACAATCAGATTATATGATAAAAGAATAACCTGTGATTCAAAAAATATCTGGCTTAATCCAGTTGAAGTTGCATCTAGTTTAAGAGAAACAGATTTAATATCTATAGATTTTAATTCACTTCTTATAAAAGTTTTTAATACTGAAAATTTAGAAAAAGAAGGATATATTGACTGTAAAGTTCTTATCGGAGCAAAAATTGGTGGTAAGAAAGCAGTCCATATAAGTAGCGATACATTTAAACTTCCTGCATTTAGTAAAAAAGATTTGAAAGCAATTGAAATTGCTAAGAAATATGGTATAAAACATTTTACACTTTCATTTATGGAATGTAAAGATTCTGTTAATTATTTTAGAAATTTATATCCTGAAGCAGTTATTTATTCTAAAATTGAATCTAAAAAAGGGCTTGAAAATTTTGAGCAAATTGCTCAAGAATCAGACGGAATTTTAATTGATAGAGGAGATTTAAGCAGTCAGGTTAATCTTGAAAAAATACCATTTATCCAAAAGCATATAATTGCTAAATGTCGTTTACTTGGCAAAGAAGTATTTGTTGCCACAAATACTCTTGAACAAATGTCTTTTTCTTTAAAACCTAATCGGGCAGAAGTTAATGATATTATTAACACAGTTTTAGATGGAGCAACTGGAATTGCTTTAACAAAAGAAATTGCTGCAGGCAAATATCCAATTGAAACAATTAATATGATTTCACTTTTACTTAAACAAATTGAATTTGTTCAAGAAAACTCCCATAAAGATATAATAGATAAAATTGAAAAATCAGATTATCTTACTTCAAATAATGTCCCTGAACTACTTGTTAAACCTCATGGCGGGAAATTAATTGAGAGAGTTTCTAATGAAAAAATAAATCTTCCTGATAAAAAACTAACTATTAATGAAGAAATTCTTATGGATGTTGAACAGATTGCAGTGGGAGCATTTAGCCCGCTTGAAGGATTTATGTGTAAAGATGATTTTAATTCTGTTGTTGATAATATGCATCTCTCAAATGGAATTATATGGCCACTTCCAATTATTCTTCAAGTTGATGAGTCAAAAGCTAAGGAGTTTAATCCCGGAGAGAACATTTCTTTAGTTTATAATGCAGACAATCAGATTTATGCAATTCTTCATTTAGATGAAATATATCAAATTGATAAACATGATTGTGCTAAGAAAATTTATGCAACAGATTCACTAGAACATCCTGGAGTTAAATCTTTTATTGAAAAAGGAGGTTATCTATTAGGGGGAAAAATAACTTTAGTTAAAAGAAGAAATTCTCCCTATAAAATTTATGAACTAACACCTAAACAAACAAGAAAGATTTTTTCTGAAAGAGGCTGGTCTAAAGTTGTTGGTTTTCATACACGAAATGTTATTCACAAATCTCATGAATTTATTCAACTTGAAGGACTTAAACAAGGACTTTGTGATGGACTTTTTGTTCATCCAATAATTGGTAAGAAGAAACAAGGAGATTTTGAAGCAGATATGATAATAAAATCCTATGAGTTAATGATAGATAAGTTTTATCCAAAAAATAAAGTTCTTTTATCAGCATTTGCTTCTTATTCACGCTATTGTGGTCCGCGAGAAGCATTGTTTACAGCACTAGTTAGAAAAAACTTTGGCTGTTCACACTTTATTGTGGGAAGAGACCATACAGGAGTCGGAAATTTCTATCATCCAAATGCCTCACATAAAATATTTAATGAGTTTTCTCAAGAAGAGCTTGGCATAATTCCAATTAAATTTGATAATGTACTTTATTTTCCTGAAAAACATAAATATGTTCATATTAATAATCCTGAAGGGGAAAAAATAGAAGATTTTATGCATATCTCAGGCACTCAAGCTCGTGAAATATTTAAATCAGGAAACTCCCCTCCAGAATGGTTTATGCGCCCTGAAATCTCAGAGCTCATCCTTAAAGCACTAAAAAATAATGAGAAGGTTTTTGTTTAATCAATTTCAGCTACAACTATTAAATCTGGGCGAAATCTTTTAAAAATTTTAGAAGCATACTGTATTGGATTATTTATCCAAAATGCATTTATATATTCATTATGAACAATTTTTAGTCCTTCATCTTCACAAATTCTTTTTAACATATCAATTGTAAATGTCTGAGTATGCCCGCGATACTCTTTATAATAAACACACCATTCAGGTTTAAGCATATACTGAAGCCCTATTGCATTGGGGGTGGTAATTATTAATCTTCCTTTTTTATTTAAAAGAGTCTTGCAATAGCTAACAAATTTTATTGGAGATTCTAAATGTTCAATAACCTCTCCTGCAATTATGGTATCAAATTTCTTTGCAATTTTTTTAGGACTATCTAAGTCAATTTTATAATCTCCTTTTAGTTTATCTAAAGTATAGAATTTCTTGTCTGGATTTTTCTCAACTAATAATTTATGTAAATACCCTTCATCTGAACCAATATCTAGTATTTCCTTACCTTTCAAAAATTTATTTATTGACTTAAATCTTAATAAATCACTTTTATATCTTTTATCCATTTTATTTGAAATTTTTTCCTAAATAAACCTTTCTTATTATGCCTGAAATAGCTCCAAAATAACGGGCAGTCATAAATATAAGCATCCATGGAATAAATAAACTGTATTTTTTAAGCTTATAACACTTTCTTATGGACATTAATATAATCATTATGGGGGAAATCAAAATCATAATTAAAGGAATGAAATAGTTTATTATAGGAATTTCAGCAATTTTATATGAAGCTCCTATCCATCTGCTTTGTTTATATACTTCTTTTAGTGTTTCTGAATTTCTATGATAGCAAATCGCTCCTTCAACTAAGTCAGAAACTAAACCATATTTAAAATAAAATGTCCTATCATCTGCATAACCATATTTTGAATCAAATCCTCCAAGTTCAATAAATTTTTCTTTTGAAATTGCTCTAAACACATTCCCTTTTTTCCTTGTTTCAGGATAACCTTTAACATACATGCCCCAGCATTTGCTCCAGATATTATCAAGATTATTTGCTCTCTGGGTTTTTTCCTCTGTACCAATAGTTTTTCCTTCAAGTATTGGTTTTACTAGCAATTTAACATACTCTTTATCAAAAGTCATATCTGCATCAACAAAAAGCAGTATTTTGCCCTTTGCTTGTTTTGCTCCTAAATTTCTTGCTTTGCCAGGGCCCCCATGATTCTGTTCTAATAAACTTATTTTAATTTTACTTTTTTTAGAGAAATCTCTAATAATTTCTTTTGTATTATCTGTTGAACCATCATCAACTACAATTATTTCTGCTTTTTTATAGCTCTGATTTTCAATGGATTTAAGGCAACTTAAAATATAATTCTCTTCATTATATGCAGGAATTATAACACTTGCTTCAATTATCATAAGCTATCCAATTTGCCTAAATTTAAAAAAGTTCCCTAATAAGAAAGTTATTTAAAAAGACCTTTTTTAGTCTAAATATGGCAAAAAAGCAATCAAAAGCTATAAAAAGTGAAACTAATAAAGGTAAAAACAGCTGGTCAAAAGAGCTATTTTTAAGAAAGATAGCTATGCTTTTTTTTGATAAAATTAAAGACACAAAAATTAAAGCAGAATATTTAACTTCAATTAGAATTTTTCTTTCAATTTTACTTCCTGCTTTGCTTATTTTTTCTTCAAGATGGCAAACATTAATAATTATTATTCTTTTGCAGTTCGTGCTCTGGATTGACTATATAGATGGAGCAATAGCTCGATATAAAAATAACTATAAATCAAAGTGGGTTTACATTGATGCAGTTTCACATTATATTATTTCTGCTTTAACCTTATTTTTCTTAGGATTAGCAGTTTATTATAGATATGGTAATGTTTTTGACATAGCAATTGGTTCACTTTCAGCAATATTTTTACTCAGCAGCAGAATATCTAAATTTAACCCTGATAGAGAAATGAATGTTAATCCTTTAGTTAAAGGAAAAAAGGTTATAATTTATGACTTAATCAGTCTTGAACAGCCATTTAATCTTTTATTCTTCTTTTTAATTTTTGATCTATTCCCCTTAGCACTATACTTTTACTTTTTATTTAATATATTAAGTCTAGTTTATAATTTAAAAAATAATTATTCTAAGATAAAATGAAAGATAAACACTCTATCAAAGTAGAACTAGCGAATTTTTATAAAGATAAAGAAGCAGAAGACTATGATTCGCTGAGAAATACTGCATCAAGTGATAGAAAGCTAATTTCTATTCAAAAAAATATTATTAATAATCTTGTTAATAATTTAGCAGGCAAAAAAATACTCGATGTTGCGTGTGGGACCGGATTCTTTTTTTCAGAATATAAAAATAAAGAGATCTATGGAGTGGATATATCAGAAGATATGCTTTCTATGGCTAAATCTAGACATTTAAAGGATGTTAAGCTTCTTAAGAAATCAGATGCAACTCATCTTCCTTTTAAAGATAATTTTTTTGACATTGCAATAACAAGCAAATTTATAATGCATACTCCTGAATATTTAGAATCAATTGGTGAAATGGTTAGAGTAACCAAGAAAGATGGTGCAATAATCTTAGATTTGCCAAATAAAAACTCTTTTTCTTATTTATTTACAAAAAGAAGAATAAAACAAGGCAAAATACGCTATTATAATTTCTTTACAAAACAAGATATAAATGGTATTTGCACTAAATTTAATTTAAAATTAGATAAAAAAATTGGAACTACAATTTTAACTTATAGAACAGTTCCAGAATTTTTATACTGGTTTATTGATTTTCTAAATATCCTCCCATTTTTAAAAAACAATTTTGCCTATGTTTATTATGTAAGGCTTATAAAAAATGATTAAACAATTTAATGAATTAGCACCAGAAGAAATAGAATCTCTAAAAAAAATCACAGATAAAGGGCTTTATCAAAGCTATCTATGGGCAGAACTTAGAAACAAGTCAAATGAAAAGCCAATTATAATTACTTATGGTAGCCCAATTAAAGGGGCAATGGTTTTATTTGAACACTCTAAATCTATTCCTGGATTAGGAAAAAAGAAAATCTTATTTTCACAAGGTAACCCAATAGGGGATAACCTTAATGAGATTTTAGAAGAATTTAAAAAAGAATCAAAAAAATATTTTTATGGCACAATTGCTCCAACAGCTGTAAATCTTAAAAATGAAGAATTTGAAAAAGCTGGGCTTTATAAAATAAGTAATTGGACAATTTTAGTAGATTTAAACAAAACACAAGAAGAATTATGGGGTGCAATGGAAAAAAAATCAGCTCGTTGGGGTGTTAAAACAGCTGAAAAAAATAATTTAGTTTTCGAACTTGCAAAAAATCAGGATATTCAGAAATTTTATGAACTTTATTCAGGAACTGCAACTTCCGGAGGATTTAAAGCTGAAAATATAGATTTTGTTAAAGAGTTTGCAGATAGTCCTTTATCAAAATTGTTTTTAGTTAAAAAAGATGATGAAGTTATTGCAGGAGGAATAATTCTTATTGATTATAAAAATAATTACTCTATTTTAGATTTAACCGGAGCTTCTGATAAGGGCTTGGAATTACAAGCAATGCCCTTTCTTTATTGGAATTTAATTAAATATTCAAAATCTTTAAATCTTAATTACTTTGATTTAGGAGGTTATGACAAAGAAGCTAAAGAAGGAGATAAAACATATAATATCAATAAATTCAAAGAGCGCTTTGGAGGCAATGTAAGTGAACAACCCATTTTTTCTACAAATAAAAAATACCTATTTTTAAGAAATATTCTAAAGAAGATAAAAGCTATTAAACCCAAAACCAAGCATAACTAATAATATGAAACCTCCAATTAAACTACATCTTGCTTGCGGTACTGATTATAGGGAAGGATACATAAATATAGATATTGATAAAAATGTCAAAGCAGATGTTTATCAGGACTTTACAAAAGGACTGCCATTTAAGAATAATTCTGTTGATGAAATATTTTCAAAAAATGTTTTTGAACATATCCCTAATCCTCTTGACTTTTTACTTGAAATAAAGCGAGTTTTAAAAAAAGGCGGAACAGCTAAACTAATAACAAGCAATGCTTCTTATTTTATTTATCATTTTCCGAGAAAAGTAGGATATCATGACAGCTACAATATTTATCATGATGAAAATGACCAGCATTATTTTATGTTTCAAAAAGGACACTTAGAAGCATTTTCTAAAAGAGCAGGTTTTAAAATAAAACAATTAGACTATTTTATTGGAGATTTTAGAAAAAGCAGAAACAGAAAATTTCAAGAAGTAATTGCTAAAATAATTGGCAAAAAATTTGGTTATAGTGATTTTTTATGGGTAATTGAAAAATGAAAAACATATTAATGATTGGTTTAACACCTCCTTTAGAAGGTGGAAGTGAAAGGCATATCTATGAGATAAGCTCAAGAATATCAGAAGCAGTTGTCTTAACTCAAGAAGGTTCAATATGCAAAAATAAAATTGAACTTAGAGTAAGCAAAAAATCAGTTTTTATCCGAAACATAACTTTCCTTATTTCTTCATTCTTTTATTCTTTTATTCTTTTATTCACTTTTAAAAAGAAATATAATATAATTCATATTCATGAAAATTTATTATATATCTTAGCTCCTTTTTTAAGAATAAGATATAAGGTTATTGTAACCGTTCACGGAATTAAAGGTTTTAAGTTTCATGATAATAAATACCTCTGGTTTTTCTTTAGACAATTCCTAAAATTCCCTCACCAGCTTATTGCAGTAAATCTTGAAGATAAAGAAACTCTATTAAAATATTTTGATAATGTAAGTTATGTGCCTAACGGAGTTGATTTAAGTTTATATAACTCTAAAACTGGTAAAATTGAAAATAAAATTGAATTTATAGGCAGAATTCATGAACAAAAAGGAATTATATATCTTTTAGAAGCTTTTCAAGAAATAAGTAAAAAATTTCCTCAGTTTAAACTTGAGATTATTGGAGAAGTAAATGATTATGCAAAAGAACTTCAGCTAAAATTTAAAAATAAAAATATCCTTTGGAGAGGTTATTTATCTGATAGAAAAGAAATTGTTAAGAGTTTGAAATCAGCCTATTGCATAACTCTCCCAAGTTTATGGGAAGGTTTACCCCTGACTTTATTTGAATCACTTGCTTCTTCGAGACCCTTAATTATCTCAGATATCCCTGCATTTAAATCAGTTATAAAAGATGAAGCTGTTTTTTTCAAATCAAAAGATTCTAAAGACTTAGCTGATAAAATATTACTAATAATAAAAAACAAAAAACTTGCAGAAACCTATGCTTTGAAAGGTAAAAATCTTTCTAAAAGTTATGATTGGAATAACATTGCAAGACAAACTATTGATCTTTATGAAAAATAAACTTATTATTACGATAGATGTTGAAAAAGACATTCATAGCGAGGATTATTTAGGAGTTTCAGAAGGATTAGCAAAATTTGAAAAACTAGCTGATAAACATAAAATAAAACCAATATTATTTGTAAATGCAGATTGTATTATTAAATATCCTGAAATATTTAGAAAACTTCATAAAAAAGGCTGGGAAATCTCTCTCCATGGTTATTCTCATAGGCGTTTTGATGATTTGCCTTTTGCAGAAAAAGAAAAAGAAATAAAATCTTCATTAGAAGTATTTGAAAAATATCTTCATTTTAAACCAAAAGGTTTCAGAGCACCCCAGCATAGTATTGATAATCAAACACTTGATTTGCTTGAAAAATATCACTTTAATTATGACTCAAGTTACACTCCATTTAACCTTCTTCAGCTTTTTTTCTTTCCAAAAAGATTTAAACTTTGGTTTAAACAATTTTTTTCAAAGCCTAATCCGTATTTTATAAGAAAAAACCTTGAAGAAATACCAGTTTCTTCACTTTTAATCCCTCCTGTTTCTTTAATTGTAAGGGTTTTCCCAAAGCCAATTTTAAAAATTTACTTTTTTATCCTTCAAAGAATATTTAAAAAACCTGTTTTTTATGCCCATTCATGGGACTTTATCGAAATTAAAGAAAGCAGAATTGATAGAAACTTCTCACACACAAAGTTTTTAGAGGGTCTTGATTATATAATGTCTATATCAAAATGAAAAAGCTAAAAATACTTGAACTCACTAATTTTTCAGCAGGAGCATGCGGAGTCTGGACTCGTGTACTTGCTGAAAGTAGAGAGCTAAAAAAACTAGGTTATAATGTTATGATTTTCTCTTCTCAGGCTACAAAAGGCTCTGACAAAGTTGCACCTAGTGAAGATATAATTGAGGGTATTGAAATCAAAAGGTTTTCATTTAAAAAAATGGGCGGAGAAAGTTTTATGTCTTGGAAATTTGAAGAAGAAGCTTTAAAATTTAAACCAGATATAATAATTGCTCATGTTTATCGCCACCCACATACAACAAAAGCTCTGAAACTTGCTAAAAAAATTAATGCAAAATGTTTTCTGGTTACTCATGCCCCATTTATTGAAGGTAATTTTACTCGTTCAAGACTTTCTAAAATAGCCATTCAATATTATGATAGTGTTCTTGGCCCAAGCAGAAAACTTAATCAGTTTGATAAAGTAATTGCAATAACTAAATGGGAAAGACCTCATCTTCTAGCTTTAAGCATTAATCCTAAAAAAATAAGATATATTCCAAACGGAATTCCCCAACAGTTTTTTATTCAAAAACTTGCTAAAGAAGAAAATAAAGTATTGTTCTTTGGAAGAATTTCTCCAATAAAAGGAATAGAAACTTTAATTGAAGCATTTGCAAAAATTAAAGACAAGAAAATTTCTTTAGAAATTGTAGGTCCTGCTGAAGCAGAATATCTTTCAAAGCTTAAACAACTTGTTAAATCAAAGCATTTAGAAAACCGGATTATATTTTCAGAGCCAATATTTAATATGTCTGACAAAATCAAAAAGCTTGACTCTGCCAAAATATTTGTTTTACCCTCAAAAAGAGATGCAATGCCTCAATCACTAATTGAAGCAATGTCTCGTAAAAAACTTGTCATATCTAGCTCTTCTCAAGGTGGAAGAGAAATTATAAGTAATAAAGAAAACGGGCTTTTATTTAATATTGGCTCTTCAGAACAGCTTTCTGAAGCTATAAACTTCTCATTAGATCCTTCAAATAAAACAATTATTGAAAAAATAAAAAAACAAGCTAGAAAATCTGTTCAGCAATATTCCTGGGACGAGCTTGGAAAAGTTCTTGAAAAGACCATTTTAGAAGCATAGAAAGTCTTTTAAATTTCTTCTAACCATCATTTTAATGAAAATACTAGTAATTAAAACCGGAGCACTAGGAGATGTGGTTAGAACCTCTTTTATTGCCCAAGCACTTAAAGAAAAATATTCTGCTGAAAATCCTGAAGTATTCTGGATTACTGACAAGTCTGCTTTTCCTTTATTTTCAAATAATCCTTATGTAACCAAGATAATTAGCCAAGATGAAAAAGATTCAGTTAAAACATTCTGTTTTGATTTAGTTATTAATTTAGAAGAAAGCCAAGAATTATGTCAATTTGCTTCTTCACTTAATTCTAAAGATATAATTGGATTTATTTTAAGAGACGGCAAAGTTACTTCAACACCTTCTGCTAAAGAATGGTTTGATATGTCTTCTTTAGGTAAAAAGCCCCAAAATGATATTTTAAAAAAGAAAAATAAAAAAACCCATCGGCAGATAATTTCTGAAATTGTTGGTGTTGACAGCCAGAAATACGAGCCATTTTTAAGACTAACTGATAATCAAAGAAAAATAGCTGATAATTTCATTAAAAGACATAATCTTTCAAGAGCAGATTTAATAATTGGGATAAACACCGGTTCAGCAGATAGATGGCCAAAACAATTGTCAATTGAAAAAACAGTTAAACTTATTGATAATTTATATAAACAATTTAATGCAAAAATACTTCTTTTTGGAGGTCCAAAAGAAATTGAAAGAAATAAAAAAATTATTAGTTTATCTCATTCTCCAATAATTGATACCGGATGTGGAAATGATTTACTTGAATTCCCTGCTTTAATTAGTGTTTGTAGTATTTTTATCACAACAGATACATTAGGATTGCACATTGCTCTTGCCCTAAAAAGAAAAACAATTTGTTTAGTTGGTCCAACTTCTCCAGCTGAATTAGATATGTACGGTTTAGGGGAAAAAATAGTTGCAGATTCTTCATGTATTTGTTGCTATAAATCTGAATGTAAAAGCATGGAAAAGATTGATTTGAAAAAAGTTACAAATTCAGTTACAAATTTAATTGAACAAAAAATAATTCTTTTAATAACTGCATTTAAAGAGCCAAATATTGCAAAGGCAATTGAAGCAGCAATTAATCAAAAAACAAATAAAAAATATGATATAATTATTTCAGCTCCAGACGAAGAAACCTTGAAAATTGCAAGGCAATATGAAAAAAAGCATAAAAACATAAGTATATTCAAAGACCCTGGAAAAGGAAAAAGTTATGCTCTTAATCTTATATTTTCTTCACTTAAAACAGATATCCTTATTTTAACAGATGGTGATGTTCATATTTCAGATAATTCTCTAGAAGATATTTCTAATTTATTTTTAGATCCAGAAATTGGTTGTTTAACTGGCCGTCCTTATCCTGAAGAAAAAAGAAATACAAAATATGGCTACTGGGCAAATTTCCTTTTTGATGCAGCTCATCAAATAAGAAAAAAAGCATTTCAGAAAAACTCATTTATTGAATGTTCAGGTTATTTATTTGCATTTAGAAAAAACAAGATTGATAAAATTCCCTTAGATGTTGCAGAAGACTCGGTTATTCCGTATTATTTTTGGGAAAAAGGCTATAAAATTGGTTATGCAGAACATGCATTAGTATTTGTTAAAAATGCAGAAACCTGGAAAGACTGGATAAAACAAAAAATCCGAACAAGTAAAGCCCATGAAACTCTTGAAAAATATGTGGATACATCAACAACCCCCCGTGTTAAAACTTTTAAAAATGAAGCACTTAAAGGTATGTTAGCAGTGATTATTTATCCAAATAATCTTAAAGAATTTTTCTGGACATTTGAACTTATTTTTGCCCGTCTATATATGTGGCTTAAGGTATTTTTTGATACAAAATTTAAAAATAAACATTACGGTGATGCCTGGGAGCGAATTGAAAGCACAAAATAACAACAAAAATACATAAAAACCCTCAAAATCTCTATTTCTATGGAATTAGAAGCAAATGATAAAAAAGGGCATGAAGCAAAACCTACTGAAGAAACTGCTAAAAAACCTGTGAAAAATGATGATAAACTTGTTAAATTTTTCAAAGAAAATTACATAATCATTTCTATACTTATTTTTGCATTTATAGTTGCATTTTATTATTTTAATATAACAAAAACCCAGCCACTTTGGTGGGATGAAGCAGAATATCTTTCAACAGCAAAACACTGGGCATTTGGTGTTCCGTATAATCTTAATCCTCAAAGACCTCCATTATTCCAATTTTTGTCAGCTTTATCTTTTATAGTAGGATTTGGTGAACAATTCATAAAGATATTTTTAGTCTTATTTCCATATTTATTTTTAATATTTGCAGTATATCTTCTTGGCAAGGAGATGTATAATAAAAATATAGGGTATATTGCCGCGTTTTTAACCTCTGTAAGCTGGACTTTACTATTCTGGTCTCAAAGAGTTCAGCCAGATTTTTTTTCAATGTCTTTCCAAGTTCTTTCAATATTATTTATGTGGAAATTCTGGAAATCTTCAGATGAAAGCAAAAACAAATCAAAATTAGTTATTTTTGCAGGAATTTTTGCAGCTCTTGGCTTTTTATTCAAGATTTCTGGCCTTTTAGTGCCTATTCTTTTTATTGTCTTTATCTTTGTTAAAGATAGATTTTCAGCTTTGAAAAATAAATACTATTATTATTTTGCAGCAGCATTTATAGCAACTCTTATTCCAGACTTTATCTGGTCTTATTTTACTTTTGGTGACCCCCTTGCAATATTTCATTCAGGTTATTCAGTTGCAATTGGAACCGCAACTCCTTTTGCTTGGAATACTATAAATTTCTTTTATCTTTTAACTGAAAATATTTTGTTTATCTTATTTTTATTTGGAACAGTTTTAGCTTTGCAGTTTCTTTTATATTTCGACGTTATAATTAAAGACAGAAAAAAAGCATTTGACCCAAATATATTTTCAATTCTATCACTTATTATTATAACTTCTTTTTATATATTTTATACAAGAGCAATAGAAGACAGATGGGTATTTTTATGGCTACCATTTATATTTTTCTTTATTGGTAATGCATTATTATTTATTCATAAAAGTTTGAAGAAATACAACAAAAATATTGCAATTATAGTTGTTTTAATTTTATTGCTTATTGGAGGATATGTTCAATTAACTCAGGCAAATGCTTCCATAGAAGGTAAAAAAGATTCTTATATTCAGATTAAAGATGCAAGCTTATGGATTAAACAACATCTTGCTAAAAATGAATCAAGTATGAGCATATCTTACACTCAGACAACTTATTATTCTGAGCATTTAACACTTAGTTATTCTCTGCTAAATGAAACTCAATTTAATCAGTTTGTTTTAGACAAAAAGCCAAAATATATTCTTATTTCAGTTATTGAACCGAATCATCCAGAATGGATATATACATGGGCTCCTGCAAACCCAAATAAGCTTATTCCAGTTCAGGTATATTTCTTAGATTCTGCGAAAACCCAGCCAGTTGCAGTTATTTACCAGTTTAATATGTCTGCGTTTAAATAAGAGCAAAGCGATACTTAAATTTAATTATATAATATATTTAATAAATAATCCATAAGGGTTTATGCTGCGCAAAACTTTCTTGATTTTAACATCATTTAAATATTAATTAATAGATTATATTGTAGATTAGTAGGTTATTACAACTTCAATCACCCATTAACTTTAGACATCACATTTCCTAACTATATAATCAGTTTTGCAAGGCAAAACTGCACAAATAAATCGTCTTTTTATTTCTTTATCACTTTATTAACTTCTTTAACAAACTCTTTTTTTACTGTAGAAACGCTGAACTTCTTAGCAGAATTTAGTATTTTAGCATGATTTTTAGTCTTCATCTTAGAATCAATTATCATATCGATTTTTTTAGCAAAATCTTCAAGTTCATGTGGCTTTGCTAAATATCCGTTTACTTTATCAATAACCATCTCGGTTTGCCCTCCCTCATCTCCCCAAACAACTACTGGAGTACCACAAGCAAGACTTTCTCCTACAACAAGCCCAAAATCAAATTTAGGTATAGGAAAAGCAAAAAGCTGTGCTGCAGAATAATATTCAATTAGTTTTTCAGTTGAAAGTCTGCCTAAAAATTTTACTTCAACATTATTTTTTTCTGCAAATTCTAAAAGCTCTTTTTTATAGCTTTCTTCAATAGCTCCTGAAATATAAAGAGGAATTTTATTTTTACAATATTTTAAAGATTCAATAAGCCAGTCAAATTTCTTTACAGGAATAACTCTACCTGAACTAAATATAAATTTTTCTTTAATATCTGATTTTACTGGATGAAATTCCTTGTCTAAAGGAGGATAATTAACAATTGAATCAATTCCATAAATTGGGTCAATTATTTTTTTAGTAAATATGCTATTTGTAAAAATTAAATCATTTTTATGCACAAGTTTGTAATCAAGCTTTTTAAGATAGTTTCCTAAAAACCAAGACAAGATAACAGATGCCCAGCGCTTAATACCCTGAGTTGAAGAAGCCCACTTAGATTTTTCTTTTTGAGTAAAATAAAGAAAATGTGGGAAATGATTCATATAATTAATTTTTTTAGCTTGCTTATTTCTTATTAAATAATTGCACGGGAAACTATAGCTAATAAACAAATCTGGATTGTACTTTTTCATATTATTAAAACCTAAAAAACAAAGAGCAAGATTTAGAAATTCGAATTTAGTATTAAACTTTGAAACTGAGTTAATTTTAATATCTCCAAATGGAAGAAGTTCAAGTATTTTTTTATCAAAATGGCAGGTTAATATTTCAACATCATGCCCTTGTTCTCTAAGAAAATTAGCATTATTAATCATAAGTCTCTCAAGTCCGCCAGGTTCTGACAAAAACTCATATAACAGATAAATCTTCATTTTAAAGGGAGATTTAGGTGGTTTATAAAGTTTAAGTTCTCAAAGTCTAAAAAACATAAAACATTTTAAAGCTTATTTTCTAAGCATAGTTATGATAAGTATAATTATCCCGGCGCATAATGAAGAGCTTAGAATTGGACCTACACTTGAAGCTTATGGCAGATTTTTCTCTGAAAAAGTGATATTAGGTGGAGAAAAATATGAAATCATAGTGGTTTTAAATGCATGTAAAGACAAAACTTTGGAAATTGTTAAAACTTATTCTAAAAAATACAAGATAATTAAATATTTAGATTTTAAGCAAGGTGGAAAAGGCTTTGCAGTAATTGAAGGATTTAAACAAGCTCTTAAAAATGAAAGTGATACTCTGGGTTTTGTTGATGCAGATATGGCAACTTCTCCAGAAGCTTTTTATGATTTAATTAAAAATATTAATAGTTATGATGGAATAATTGCTAGCAGATATATTAAAGGTTCAAAAGTTAAACCGAAACCAAGTTTTGCAAGAATTTTTGTTTCTAGAATATTTAATGCTTTAATTAGAATATTATTTTTTATGCCTTATAGAGATACTCAATGTGGTGCAAAGGTTTTTAAGAAAAATGCAATAAAACAAACAATTAACAAATTAAGTATGTCTCAATGGGCATTTGATGTTGAACTTTTATATTGTCTTAGAAAACAAGGTTTTAAAATTAAAGAAATTCCCACCACCTGGAGTGATAAAAAATATTCAAAAATTAATTTTATGAAAGCAGGTCCAAAAATGGCTTTATCAGTTATAAGATTAAGATTAGTAAATTCTCCATTTAAGGGAATTGTCAGTGTATATAATAGACTTCCAATAAAACTGCATAAATTAACATTATGAAAGCCGATAATATTTTAGTTAGCATAAACATCCCTACATATAATTCTGAATCTACATTAGAAGAAACTTTAAAATCAATTAAAGCTCAGACTTATAAAAACTATGAAATAATAATTGCAGACCATAATTCAAAAGATAAAACAGTTGAAATAGCTAAAAAATATACAAATAAAATAATATTAGACTCAAAAAAACTACTTCATTCAAGATATCTGGCGTTTAAGGCAAGCAAAGGTAAAATAATATTTTTTATTGATTCAGACCAAATACTTGAACCTACACTTATTGAAAGAGTTGTTAAATCATTTAAAGAAGAAGATTATGATATGTGGGCTCTTGAAGAGCGTTCATACCGACCAAAAAACTGGGTTGAGAAACTAACTGATGTTGATAGAGAAAATGTGCATAAAATAAAAGAGTTTAATCCTTCTAAAAGCGTAATTTTAGCAAGGGCATTTAAAAAAGAACTTTTAGAAAAAGCATTTAAAAAAATTAGCCCAAAACTATTTGATTATGTAAGTGTTCAAGACCATGCAATTATCTACTATGAGTGTTGGAAAATATCTAATAAAATTTTAATGATAAAAAATGCAGTTTTCCATAAAGAACCTAATTCAATAAGAGAGCTTTATCACCATTACTTTAGATGGGGAGTAACTGCACAGGAATCATTGACAGCACTGCCAAAAGAGTATAATGATATGTTCTCAGGAAAACTTGAAAATCGTATTAAGTTCCACAATTTCTTTGATACTAAATTTCTGATAGCTTTTCCAATAACTTTTACAAAAGGTTTTGGTTATACTTTAGGCATGTTTTATGCAAAAAATATCAAGAAGAAATAATTAAAGAATTGAGGATTTTCAACGAGGCGATATTATCCTTTTTATATAATCACTTCTTCACCATCTTAACCAACGCCCCAACCAAGAATATAACTGAAGCAGCTAAAAGCCCAAGAGAGAAATGTATAAGACTGCTTGATGAAAAGAATAAAATAATTACTTCCATAGCAATTAAACTCACAAATAAGATTGTGTTTAATATAATTGAAGCCAGGAATTTATTAAATTTATTTTCTGTTTTCTTTATTGAAAGTCCGTATAATAAAATTAGATTTGAAAACGCAAGTATTCCCATTGCAGAAGCAACATAAAATAAGATATTTGCAGATTCAATAACTTCCTTGCCTGAAAACAAATGAACAACAAATGCAGGGAAGAAATAAAATATAGGTAAAATAATTGCTAAAAGAAGAGTTAAAAGTTTAAGTGATTTTTTAAATGTCTTCCAAGCTTTGTCTTTATCTTTGCTGTTTGATGCAGCAATTGTAAACATTGCTTTGCTTATTGGCTGAGTTCCCCAGAAAACTATTTTACCCAAAGTTGATGCAATTGCATAATATCCTGCCACTTCTTCACTAAATAAAACTCTTGCAACTATAACATCAAGACTATAAAATATAGTTATAGCAATTATTATTAAGAAGACAAATAACCCACTTTGATATATTTTAGGAGTCTCCATATAAACTTCTTTTGACTTTATTATTTGCTTTAGTTGAGAAAATGAAAACAAGAAAGTTATAACCACTGCAATAACAACTGCAATCATAACCCCATAAACTTTCCAGCCAATTAAAACAAAAATTATTGCAAGTGAAAGTTTTAGTGTAGATTCTACAACAAGATTTATTCCCAGCTTATTGAACATTTTTCTTCCTTGCATTATTCCCCTATTAATTGGAGTAAGTAAAGCGCTGAATATCATGAGTCCAGTTATTGCTAATAATAAATATTCAATCTTAAGTTGGCTAGATAAGAAAATCATTAAAACAAGATATGCAAAAAATACCAGCAATGCTATTATAAATGCTCTTTTTAGCCCGCGCTTCATTAAATTTTTAATTTTTCCAGGATTTTCTTCAGTAGAAGAGTATTTAGTCATTATTGTCTGAACTGATTCTGAAAATATTCCTAAAATATAAATTATAGAGAATAAAGCAGCAACTTTACCATAATCTGTAATTGTAAGCATTCTTGCCATTGAAAAATGGAATATAAAATTAATAAAATTATAAGCATTAAATAAAATAAATAAGATAATACTTCCACTTACAAGCTCATCAGAGGTTATTTTTCGAATCATTTTAAATTATAAAAATAAAAAATCCAAGTATAATAATTAAAAGCTGGAATAAATTAATTAAAAGCACAACCTCCCATTCATATGCTTTTTTACTAGACTTTATTTTTTCAAGAATTTTAATTGCTAAGTGTTCAAGCCCATAAACTTTATCATACTGGTTTTTAATTGAACCATCTTTATCCGGTTTGCCGAATGACTCTTTTTCAAGCTTTCCTCTTAATTTTAATCCTACTTCAATAATATAAGGGATAAATATGAATACTGCAAACATCTCATAATTTCCAAGAATAGCCATAATTGCAATCATTCCTCCAACAGAATAGGTTAATACATCTCCTGGAAAGACTTTAGAAGGATATTTATTATATATCCAAAAGGCAATAAGTGAAGCAACCATGCAAAGAGCAATTAAACTTAACCAACTGCTTCCAGTAATTTCTGAAACAATTGCAAGTGCAGATAATATTAATATTCCTTGACTTGCTTCAAGTCCGTTATAGCCTGCTAAAAAATTAAATGTAGTTGATGCCCCAATCATCCCTAATGGGATAATAATTAATGCATAAAATATTCCAAAGTTAATAACTCCAAAAAAAGGCAATGAAATTTCAGGATAACCTGCATTAATAACCATTAAAGGAATTGATGCAAATAATACAAATAATATTCTTGTTCTTTTACCTAAACCTATTTTCCAGCCTAAAATATCATCAATCATTCCTACAAATGAAATAAGCAAAATAGTGCATAATAATGCAAATATTTCCACAAGATTATTTGAATCTTGAAAATAAAATGTTTTTATTGCAATATAAATTAAAACTCCAAGCAAAAATCCAAGTATAACTCCTATTCCTCCTGCTTCAGCAACTTTTTCATCATTATTTTTATGCATATCTTTTCCAGCAAGTCCTGCATTTTTTGCCCTTTTAATCCATTTAGGCATTATAAATAAAGTTGTTAAAAATGATATTAATACGCATATAAACAGCAATTTTTCCATAAATAATCAACTTAATCTGGTTTTAAAAAGCTTATTAACCGCTCCTTCTTAAGGCAATATTGGGATAATCAGTAACTAAATAACTTTCATTTATTTGCATTCCTGCAGGATAGTTTATTTCCCAGATTTTTATAGGTCCTTGGAAACTTCCTTGATATATTATAAAATCATCAATTTGAGGATTTGATAGTCTTAATTGATCTACAACTAAACTAGGTTCATTATGAACTAATTTAAAATTATCTTCTTCTCCAAATAAATATTTTCTTGCTAATAAGGAATGTACTGTTCTCTTACTTAAATAAAACATTGCTCCAGTTTTACTGATTTTTATTTGGTTTTGGTTTACTAAATTAATAGTTTCAATCATAAAAATTCCTGCATCTAATCCCGAATCATATTCTTTTAAGGTATTATTATAATACATATATTTTAATGGAATTGTTATTGGCTGATTATTCTGCACAAATACTCCAATTGGCTGTAAAAGTTGTCCATCTTTTTCTTCAATAGATATTCCTGCAAGTCCGCTTGTTTCTTTAGTTAAATAAATTTTACTTCCATTTTGTTCCCAAATAATATCTTCATCTAATCCTGTACCTCCTACATAAACATAAGTAAACCCTGTAGCAGTTTCTTCAATTAATTTATCATCTCTTGTAAATGTAGGGATATAACTATATCTATCATAATTTTCATCAGCACCAATACTACTAAATGCAGTGTATTTTCCAATATCTGATGAATCAATTAATAAATGAGTTGCATTATGAGTATATAAGAAATCTAAAGCAGTTTTATCATTTGGTGTTGTTAAAACATGTCTTCCCATTAAATGATCCCAATAAATTATCGCATTTCCCCCATCTAATACTGTTGCACGATTACCTATACTTTGAAGCCAGTATCCATAGTCCCACCAGTGTCCAAATACTGCATTTTCAGAGGTATTATTTCTAACCCAAGACATTGCTTTTTGCCATTGATATGTATAGATATTTGGTACAAATGATTCAGCTTGACTTTTACTTATATTATAAAAGAAATATCCACTATAAATTACTGAAATAAAAATCAAGAAAATAAAAATCCAAGAAAACAATTTTTTCATATCATCTTTTTGATCTTTATTTATTAGTTTAAAACTATTAACTGCAAGATAACCCACCATAATACTTGTTGGAGGAACAAGCATCATTACAAGTCTTACTCCTCCTCTTGCTGCAACAATAGAAATAAAGAATAATAAAAATATAACTATGAACCCAAAATCAAGTTTGAAATTTTCTTGTTTATTTTCTTTTATATATCTGAAGTAAGTATATATGCATGCTCCTAAAAGTATAGCAGTACCTCCAAAATAAACCAGAAGGCTTGCAGTACTTACTCCATTTAATATTCCAGATTCTTTATATCTACTAAATATCAATCCCATTAAAAATAAGAAATAAGCTCCTGTTAGTATTATTTTGTCTTTTTTCTCAAATTTAGAAATAAGTTCATAAAATAATACAACTGAGCCAATTATGAATAACCAGAAAAATAAAGGAATATTCAAAACAACTGGCCCAAAATTTCCAGCCCATTCATCAAAATATGGCTGTTTATTTTCTGCAACAGTTAATGCAACCCTATCTGTTCCAAACGGATGAATAAGATTATCAATTACTTCAATTACTTGATTAGGTATAAAATTAACACCTAAAATTAACATACTTAACACTAATAAAATTAATAAAACTATCAATAAAGAAGCAAGTTCTCCTGAAAGATGATACTTTTCAACTAATTTTTTTATTGCAGATTTTTCTTTTATTTTATTATATATAAACAAATTAAATCCTGCAAAACAAATAGCTGAAACAATTGGAAGTGTTGAAGTTGATACAAAGAAAGTCATTGGATTAAATCTTGAAGAAAATATCATTAAAAATGGCATAAATGTTGCTACCCAAGCAATCATTGAAACAAATCGTTTTTTATCTATCTGTCCAAGAATAAAATATATATTAAATGCAACTCCTGCAGTCATAAATACAAATGTTGCTCCACCCCATACAAGTCCTAATATTCCTGTACTTATTCCTGCTAAAATCGAATAAATAATGCTTGATTTATATGTTTTTGATTTAAATGAGCAAATTAAGAAATATAATGATAAAAAGATAAATAAGAAACCAGCAGATTCTTTTTCAGGGATTCCTGCTATTGTTCTTGGTAATAGTGATGGAACAACTGAAAGGAAAAATACAGATATTAAAGCAATTAAATTTGGATAGTTTTTATTTTCAAAATGGTCATAGAAAACTTTTCTTGTTAAAAAGAAAAATGCAATACATGTTAATGCAAACATAAATACCGGAAAAATTATTGCAGCATAAGTAACTGTTACATCTTTCATAAAAATTGAAAGGAAATCATAGAACCAAGCAATCATATAAGATAATAATTTCATTTCTCCTGCAGTATTATATCCTAAAGGAACATATCTCATCATATCCATAGTCATCATTTGTCCGTGCTGAACAATATATTCAGCCCATCTTAAAAATAAAAAAGGATCTAAATCCGGTCCAAGAGTCCAGGTTCCAGTTGTAATATCCTTTAGCCCATTAAGATTTCTTGTTCTTATAAATACTGCAAGCCAGGTAATTACTGCAAGTATTATAATAAATATCCAATTATTTCCTTTCTTAAAGAAATGTGCAATTTTTTCTTTTCTTTTCTCAATTAGCTCACTATCTAGTTTATTCTGTTCTTTTTCTGACTCATCCATAACTAATTCCATTCACTACCATTTAAAAGTTCATCGGCACTAGGCTCTTTTCTAACAACATCCCTTTCCCCACAATTTGGGCAGGATTTAGGCATAAGTTCTCTTTCACTTTCAAACCGATAGTTACATCGTTTACATCTAAATTTTGTCATTTTAGTTCTTATTTTAAAATATTAAAGGGGTAATAAATACTTCTACTAAGCCAGCAATTAATAAAATTACAATTGCTGTAATAATTAGTAGCAACGAATCATATAATATATTCCAAAATTTATCACTTTTAAATTCTTTTTTAACAATAGAAATTCCTATAATTCCTCCTGCTAAAGTTCCTATAAAATATGCTCCGATTTCTGGAAGTCCATGAATCATATATCTTAACATACTAAAAGGTAAATTTAACAGTTCAGACTTTGAAAAAATTACCATTGCTGCTGCAATTACACTTCCATTCCATGCTAAAATAAATATTCCTCCTGCCCCAAATATTATTGAAAATATAACTGCAAAAATTAAAACATAAAGATTATTTGTGAAAATTGACATGAATGAATTTAATCCTGCAATCTGTCCTGTTGCTTTTGTTGCAGCAACTCCATACTGAGTTGTACATGATTCAAAATTTCCAGGACTATTGATTGCGCAATAAGTCTCAATTTGAGCTTTATAATTGTCTGTAGAACCCAAAATTATATACCATGAAGAAAATGCAAGTATAAACCCAAGAAAAAGCCATAAAAATCCCATTATTGCAAAACCATGTTCTTTTAGCAATCTAAAAGAGTTGTCTATTTCACTATCTTTTGCTTCTTCATTTTTTATTGTTGAATAAACAAAAGGTATAGAAAACATAACTGAAAATGTTACAATTAAAACTCCAGAATATTTCGATAAAACTGGGTCTTTTGCAAAAAGCCAGCTAACTAACAGCACTGAAAGACTTGCATAAAAAAGCCCTACAAAAAACAATTCCCACGGTCTCCTCTCAGACCTCAAAGGGTTTAGTATCATCTCTAACATTTTAATTAAAGTTCCTTGATGTTTTTAAAGTTTTATCTTAATGAGTTTAAAACTTTAAAAGGGGTTTTTATAAAAATTTGGTTCTTTTTATAATCTTATTATTTTAGAAAGAGAGAGGTCATAAGGAGAACCTGTGTCCTACAACTTAAAGTTGTACTTTATTTAAGTTCTTTTTATTAAACAACAGCTTTTTATAGATTTATTTCCTAGTTAAATAATGAAAAAGAGTGATGAAAAGAAACTATCTAAGATCTATAGAGAGATAAAAGAAATTAAAATACAAGGAGCAACTAACATTGCAAAATCAGCGTTATATGCATATTCACTTTCTCCTACAAAACAAACAAAACAAAAATTAATTTCTTTAAGATCTACTGAACCAATGTTAGTTAATGTTTTAAATAGATTAAGTGATGGACATTTTAATTCTGCAAAAGAAAAACTTATTTTAAATCACTTTTCTCAAGCACAGGATAAAATAAATAAATATTCTCTTCATTTTATAAAAAATAAGGAGATAATTTTTACTCATTGCCATTCTACAAATGTTATTAAATCTTTGATTAATGCAAAAAAACAAGGAATTAAATTTGAAGTTTATAATACTGAAACTCGTCCATTATATCAAGGAAGAAAAACTGCAAAAGAGCTTTCAAAATCGGGGATTAGTGTTACAAATTTTGTTGATTCTGCAATAGGCATAGCAATTGAAGGCAAACAAGGAGTTAGAAAAGTAGATAAAATATTTTTAGGTGCAGATGCAATTCTTTCAAATGGCGATGTAGTTAATAAGGTTGGGAGTGGTATGATAGCAGAAATTGCAAAATCAAACAAAATACCTGTTTATATTATTGCAGATTCTTGGAAGTTTTCAAAAAACAATATTAAATTAGAGCAGAGAAAATCTCGAGAAGTTTGGGATTATAATGTTCCTGCTTATGTAAAAGTAAAAAACCCTTCATTTGAAAAAATCCCTGCTTTAAATATTACAAAAATAATCTCAGATTTAGGTATTTTATCACCTAAAGAGTTTGTGAGAAAGGCAAGAGAAACACTATAGCTTCAAGCTTAATTGAACTTAAAGTAGCATTTAAATATAATGTTAAATTAATAAAAACATGAAACAAATTATTTGTTTATTAGTACTTGCTTTGTTAATTATCCCATTAGCAAATGCAGATACTATAGACCCCGGAACAAAGCCTATTCAAGTGAATAATATAATTACAAATATAAATGATTTCCCAGATTATACTTTTATATCAATAAGCTATATGCCTGGTATGTGCCCATTAAGTATTATAGAAAGTGATGGAAAAATTCCTCCAGTTTATAAGTTCTGTGGAACTTCTATATATGCAATTGAAAATTCAAAATTCAATCAAGAAATTATACTTTCTTTGTATAATGAGAATATAACTAATATAACTACTCCATATGATTATCTATCTTCAATAGGTGCTAAAAAAGTAATTCAAGATATTAGATTTTACGAGTCTGCCTTAATTTCAAGTCCAGTAATAGGAATTAATAATTATTATACAATTAAAAATTTAAATCAAACTCTTAGTAAACCAGATATAGTTAAAAAATCATATAATCTTTGGTTATATATTTATATTTTAATCCCTATTATCACAATCATTGCAATAACTATAGTTATTATTAAAAAAAGAAGAAAATGAATTATCTTCTCCAATTAGCATTTATCTTTATTTTAACTTTTTTAACAGAGTTTTTTATTATTTTATTATTTTTAAGAAAAAATCCTCTTAAAATATTATTATATGTTTTTCTGATTAATTTATTTACCTGGCCTCTTGCTAATTTTGCTTATTCTTATGATTTTAATTTCTATTTAATTGAATCAATAGTTGTGCTTGCAGAATCAGTATTATTAATGTACCTTTTAGATTTAAAATATTTTAATGCTCTTTTAATCTCTTTTATAGCTAATTTCATAACTGCTTCTTTTAGCTTTTTCTTTTCTTAATTTACTTTTTCTTCTTATCTGTTTTTTTATCTTCATTATTTTCTTTTTTGCTTTCTGCTTGCGCACTCTGAACTATTTTATCCAACTCTCTATTAATATGTTCAATTTGAGCAGCAATTTCAGGTTTTATATCTTCAAACTTTTTAATTTGTTCTTCAATAATTTCTCTAATTTCTGAAGAGCTCTTTGGCACAAGAACATTTGCCCCAACATCGACTAAAATTTGTTTTTTATCAATTGTAGTCTTCAGATAAATGCCTTTTCCAAACTCACTATATCCTTCGCTATCTTTAGATTGTTCTAATTTTATCAAATTTTCCCTCATTTTAATCAGCTCATCAATCTGCTGATTAATTAGGTTGAGCTGTTCACCATACTGATTTGCTTTTTGCTCAAGCATCTGCAGTTTCAAAAAATATTCTTGTTGTTGCATTTTAAGTTATTTATTAGCCGTATAATTAGTTTATAAAATATACTATATATAAAAAAGAAAGAAAAAAATAAAGAAAGAGAAAAAAAGAAATTAAATTATCTGCTAATTTCTTGTCAAAATTGCATTTAATCCAAGGGTTTGTCCTTTAGTAATATATACTGTAATATTATAGTTTTTATATCCTGCTTTAGAAAGCTGAACTATATTATATCCTACACTCAAATTTGAAACAGTAATTGGAGTGATTCCTTTGTAATTATTATTTACATAAAGAGATGCACCCTTTGGATTAGAATCCATATATAAACTTCCAGTTGAATTAATATTTGTAACTGGTGTTAATGTTGCATTTAAAAAGTTGATTCCTGCAATAAGATATTTTGTGTTAAAATAAGTGTTATATCCTAATTTATTAACTTGAATTTCATGGGTTCCTACACTTATATTTAAGATAATGCTAGGAGTTAATCCTATATAGATACTATCTAAATAAATAGAAGCATTAGTTGGAATAGACTTTAAATCTAATCTTGCCATAGTTTCGTTTGGATTAACAATTACCGGACAACAAAGATTTAATCTTGCAACTTCTTCATTTAAAGTATTTATTTGATTAGTCAAATAATTGGCTATTGAATTAACTTCTGCTTTAGTATAAACCTCGGTTCCATTATTAACAGGATTAACTTGTATAACCTTTCCAGTCATTTGAACTGTAACAAGTGATGCAACTATTGCAACAATTATTATCGCCCCAATTAAAATCCACCAATCTTTTCCTTTCATTTTACCTCCTTTCACTTCTTTTTATTTAATCTCTAAATGAGATTTATGAAGATAAAGAAATGATATATATATATATATATATTTCGATTTTGAAAATAAAATAATGCCTCGCCTCATTTCATTCGGCTCGGCTAATTTACTCGTTCGCCTTCAGCTTGCTCGATTATATAATTTAGAAAACTCCCACATAATCTATTTACTTTTAACCATAAATCATTCATATAACTTTTTCCTACTTATTTTCAGAATAATTCAGCGAGATTTGCGAACTATGAGCAAATCGAGAAGTTATAAGCCAAGCTGTTAGGAGAGGCAAGCATCAATTTTTTAAACCACCTTAAACAACTTCCTGAAAATTATACTTGATACAATTCCTGCAATAATATAATACCAAATCCATCCCGGCAAGACAGTTGAAAACTCTTCTCGCACCCACCAGAATAATAATAAGAGCGGAAGCATAGTTATTAGCAAAGGCTTAAAAGAATGTTTCATCATTTCCATAGTTATCTGCATTATTTCTGTATTAATTTCACCAAGCTTTTTCATATCACTTTTAACCTCTTTTGAAAGCTTAGTAAGCTCTTTCTGTCTCTCTTTAAGCTCTTTCATCCTTGTTTGATTTGTAAAATACTTTGTTATTAGCAAGGATATTATACTGATTAAACATGCAATTACAATTATACTAACCTCAGGATTTTGTTGCATAATTAAAATAAAGTCCATGAGGTTATTTGGCAAATAGTATATTTAAAGGTTATTAAAGAAAAAAAAAGAAAAAGAAAAAAATCTTTTATAATCCATTAATTGCAAGATAACTTGGAGCTCCAGATGTAGCATTAAATTTAAAATTCATTCTATCTACTTGTTGAAGATATGCATCATGATTGGCATTTAATACGCTAAAAGTTGCTGTTCTCTCCCCAAAAGGAGTAAATGATGCAGATTCAAGTTTTAATGAAGCTATACGCTCAAATGAAATTAAATTAGTAATTTCACAAGTATTATATCCTTCAACTCTAAGTCCATAACAGCTGCTATATTCTTCATATTCGTTATTTGAAGGATATACATCAACATAAGGTTTTCCTAAAGTAGAATCATAACTAACCCTTACTTTAAATAATAAAGGTAAATTATCTGCTTTTATTGATCCATTAACATATAAATTTCCATTAACTGTTAAATTTCTTTTGGTATTTATCCCAGAAATTTTAACACCTTTAGGTTCTGCAGTCTGAATTGATAAATAATCTGCTCCTGCATCTATAATTGCAGATCTATATACTTGAACTGCAGTTGGTCCATCTTTGTCTCCAATATAACATGCAGTTGTAGGATTAGTATCTGTACATCCACTTGAAGAACCACTCGGACTTAAACTAACACCTTTATTCAACCCCATAAAAATATATCCTATCAAAATTATATTCAGAATTACAAGCACAATAAATCCCCACATCATCCAATTATTATTATTTTTCATATTACCTCCTTTCACTTCTTTATTTATTTACTAAATATTCTCTAAGCGAGAATTACCTATCTAAGGGATATATATATATATCTTTCGAATTATTTATTATTATGAAAAGGGAAGTTTCTGATAGAACAATACTTGATGAATTTGTTGAAGACTTTGTAAAGATAGTTGAAAAACATTGTAAGTATATTGTTGTTTCTGGGTTTGTTGCAATAGCTCACGGAAGAAGCAGAGGCACAGAAGACATAGATATGATTCTTGAAAAAATATCTAAAGAAAAATTTATTGCTTTGCATAATGAGCTTATTTCTAGCAGGTTTGAATGCATGCAGTCAAAAAATCCTGAATTAATCTACACTAGTTACCTAATGAATCATACAAGTGTAAGATATGTTAGAAAAGGCGAATTCTTGCCAGAAATGGAAATTAAAATTGCTAAAGATGCAATTGATGAATATCAAATTAAAACACGAGTTAAACTGCCATTCACTGGATTAAATGTTTATTTTTCTTCAATTGAAATGAATATTGCATTTAAAGAACAATATCTCAAGTCAGACAAAGACATGGAAGATGCAAGACATTTAAGAATTGTTTATAAAGACAAGATTAATGAAAAAGAAATAGAAAAAATAAAGCAGGATATTAAAAACATCAGGATAAAAGACGATGAGAGAAGAACACGAAGAACAAATTGAAAGATGGGCAAATTATGTGCGTGAGAATCCAGATAAATGGAAGAAACAGCTAAAGCCCTTTTTAGATGCTCAGATAATTATGGCAAGACGAGCTTATGCTAAGCTCGCAGAAACCCAAGAAGGCAGGGAAAAAATAAAAATGATTAAGAGGGTAAATTAAAATTAATATTTTTGCTCCCTTCGCTCCGCTCACTTTGTTCGCTCCGCTTTTAATAAATATACCCTATCTCTGCCAAACTTTTTATAGGTTATAGTGATGATTAGTCAGTTTAATATTGTTAGTCTCAATTTATATTAATCTCAATCACCTATTAATTTTAGATGTCACATTTCCTAATAAAATATATTCGAGCGAAGCGAGCAATGTTTAAGAAAGGTAGCTAAGGGAAAAATAGCGCAGTAAGAAAACCGCAGGTGCCCTGCGCAAGGTTTAGAGTAAATAAGAATCAAAGGGAGGGTAGAGTGGTAGGGAACCGCAGGTGCCCTGCGCTATTGTATTATCTTTCTCAGTGCAGGATGCATATCAACAGAATGCTGTTTAGCAATATTCTGGTAGAACTGATACATAATCATAACAACTAAAAGAATAGAAGTTCCTGAAACTAAAGCACCGAAAACATTTGTAATAGATGCTATAAATCCAATTGTTGCACCCCCCATAATTGTCAATGGGAAAATATATCTTTCTAAAACAGATTCTAAAATTCTTTGGTCTTTTCTAAATCCAGGTATTGTTAAACCAGAAGCCATAATATTTTTTGCCTGACTTTGAGCATCCATTCCAGAAGTCTTTACCCAAAATATTGCAAAAATTATACTAAAGAATACATAAAATGTAACATGCCCTAATAATCTTAATGGCATAGTGCTTGTGAAACTTCCTGTAAGAATTGCACTAGCTAAATCAAAACTACTAATCCAATAAGATAAACCACATCCAGTTGCATCACAAACTGCCTGTCCATTAACAAAATTTCCTAATATAGTTGCATGTCCAAGCCATTGTTGCAATAATCCTCCAGCTAACTGAATATTCGCTTCTAATGCTGAAACTAAAATTACTGGAAGAACAGAAGTATAGAAAAATGCTAGAGGCCATTTAACCCCATAACCTCTAATTCTATCAAATGATAATGGAATTTCAACTTTCAAAGATTGCATCCAAATAATTCCCATAAATAATAATGCAGTTACTAATATCGCTGCAATTGCAGAAATTGCCCCAGTTGTATTTCCTCCAATTAGCGAGCTGAATAAAACTAAAATTCGTCCACTTGGAGACCATGTTGTAGGGTCAAGTAAATAACTCTGAGCTCCAAGGAAACCAAATAATGCTGTAAATAATCTCCAGCTTACTCCTGCCGCAATAAATAATGAAACTCCTGAACCAAAGCCCCATTTAGTGCTTATTTCATCCATAAATAATATTGCAAGTCCTCCAAGACATAATTGAGCAATTACAATTCCAGTATATCCGGGAATAGCTTCCAATCCTTTCATTAAAACATAAACACTTGCTTCAAAAATTATAAAAAAGAAAACCAAAAGTTTTTGCAAACCTTGAAAATATTTTTTTCCTTCTGGAGTTGTTGTATCAATACTTAAAATCTTCGCACCAACTAACAACTGAAGAATAATAGATGCCATAACAATTGGTCCAATACCTAGAGAGATAATACTTCCAAAATCAGTTCCAAGAATAATTGCTAAGCTTTCAAAACGTTGCAAAGAATTACTTGAAAGTCCGTATAAAGGAACATTTGCAAGAATAAAAAATGCAACTAGAATAATAATTGTCCATCGTGCTTTTACACTAAAGCTTAATTTCTTTTCAAGAGGCGATTGCACCTCTGGAAGATTTTTAAGCAGATTTTCCAGTTTCATCTTTAGAGATTATAATTATTTTACCACCAGCTTTTTTTATTTTTTCAACTGCAGATTCTGATGCACTATAAGCATGAATTGTTAATGCTGTTTTAACTTCTCCGTTTCCTAAGATTTTAAACTTTTTCAAATCAAGTTCTTTCTTGCCATTTGATAATTTATCTAATTCTCCAACATTAATTATTGTATATCTTTTTTTCTTTACATTTAATCCTTTTTTCCCAAAATAATCTTCATCCATATTAAGCAAAAGTGTTTTCTTCTGATCTGCTCTTTTTCCAGTTCCTGCCATTCCAAATCCTCCTCTATGCCCAGAGCCTCTTGCTTTTTTCTTAAAACCACGTCCATGAGTATGACTTCCTCTCATTCTGCTTGAACGTTTTCGTTTTTTATTTATTGCTGTCATTTTACGAAGATTTACCTCCTAAATCAAGTATATGAAAATTAAAAATTTTCATTTTAAATTCTCCAAATATTCTTTTAATTTACTATCAATTGAAGTTGTGAAATATTTTTCAATTTCATCAACACTAATCCATTTTAACTCTTTAAATTCATCACTCATTTTTTCTTTTCCACCAACAACTTCACATAAATAATATATTAATAAAATACTTTTGTGTTCTGGTAAAATTCTTGCAAATACCGGCCCTAAACTTTCAACAACTAGCCCAGTCTCTTCTTTTACTTCTCTTTTAACTGCATTTTCTAAATCTTCATTATGTTTTGGTCCTCCACCCGGAAAACACCAACTTAATTTTGGAACATGCGGATCATTTTCCTTTCTTCCAATAAGTATTTTTCTTGTTTTAGTGTCAAATACAACTCCAATTGTATTTACTAAAAACATTCCTTTTCCAAAATCTGCAATTTTTTCTTTCATTATAACATTCTCCTTAGCAATTTAACAAAACCTTCTTTATTATCTCCTAGAACTCCTTGCGGATAGTGTTGTCTAGTTTCAATTCCTCCTCTTGCAGGATGCAAACCAAAAAATGGTTTTATTCCTGTTCCTTCAAAACTTTTATTTTTTAATATCATTTCTGCAACTTTTTCAGCATCTATTTTTTTTGTCTTATCTATCAATTTTCCACGCTTTGTAATTAATTCAACTAAATCATTTTTTTCAATTTTTCCATAAGAAATAAAACTTCTAACTTTTCTAATCATTCCCAGTGTTTCAGGTGTTTCATCAACTAATGTGCAAGTATATTTTTTCCCAAGTCTAAGTCTAGTCAAAGTTTCTTCTATATCTTGAGTTCGATTTACTTGTCCTGCTATTCTTATTAGTGTTATCATTTTTTACTCCCAGTTATTTTAGCATAAACATCATAATAATTTCCATCATGAATAATTTTTACATCCTTAATACCTTCCATATTCCTTAAAACATCTTGTGCAAATATTTTCGCTCCACTTAATGATAATTCTCCGTCATTATTATTTTCATTAGTTCTATCACTTTCTTTTAAACATAATTCTCCATTGTATGACATTAAATCATATCCTTCTCTAAATAATTCTTCAGGTCTTTTTTCACTTACTTCGAATTTATGTTCTATTGTTATCATATTTTACTCCGAGTTATTCTAGCATAAACATCATAATAATTTCCATCATGAATAATTTTTACATCCTTAATACCTTCCATATTCCTTAAAACATCTTGTGCAAATATTTTCGCTCCACTTAATGATAATTCTCCGTCATTATTATTTTCATTAGTTCTATCACTTTCTTTTAAACATAATTCTCCATTGTATGACATTAAATCATATCCTTCTCTAAATAATTCTTCAGGTCTTTTTTCACTTACTTCGAATTTATGTTCTATTGTTATCAT